>NZ_PGGV01000003.1 GCF_002798405.1 Glycomyces xiaoerkulensis
TACTCCAGTTGTAGGTTCGGGTTTCATGCGGCGAGGGTGAGTTGTCGCTGGTAGTGGAGCTGTTTCGCGGTGGCTTGGTGGCGGCGTCGCCAGGTCGACCAGCGGAGCCGGTGTTGCCAGTTGAGGTCGGGCGCGGCTGCACTGACTATCAGGTGGCGGATTTCGTTGCAGGTCAACGGGATCATGTCGGACTCGTCCGGGTCGGATTCGCGGGCGCGGGTCGCGGCGAGGAAGGCGTAGGCGAGCATCGCGAGGGTGACCCACCGGTGCCACGAGGTCCAGGTCCGGACTTGGTGCTCATCGAGTCCGGCGAGTTCCTTGGCGCCCTGGAAGGTCTCCTCGATCCTCCAGCGCATCCCGGCGACCGTGACCAGTGTCTGGAGCGGGACTGCTGTGAGGGTCCAGGCCAGGTAGTAGGCGAGTTCGCCGGTGCGCCGGTTCCGGCGGGCCAGCAGATGCGCGTGCCCGCCGCGTTCGGGTACGAGATCGATCCAGGCCCAGTCATAACACCGCAGGCCCTTCGCGCCGTCTCCGGCCGATCGGGGCTGCCAGGCGACTCCTGCCTGTTCGATGGCTTCGGCGGCGGTGGTCTTACCCGCTTCGACAGCGACCGGGGTAGTGCAGGCGACGGCCAGGACATAGGGCAGGCCGCGGGCTTCGAGCCGGGCGCGCAGGTCGGGGTTGACGCCGTAGGCCTCGTCGCCGACAGCGAAGTCGGCGCCGATTCCGGCATCGAGCGCGGCCTCGATCATATCGCCGGCCAGTTCGGGCTTGGTGGCGAAGCCGACCTGTTCGGGCACACCCGCCGCCGCACACCGCCCGGGATCGTCGGTCCAGGACTTCGGCAGGTAGAGGCGGACATCGACCGGCGCGTGCCCGGCCGCGGTCGCCAGGGTGAGGTAGACCCCCAACTGGCAGTTCTCGATCCGGCCCGCCGTCCCCGAGTACTGCCGCTGCACCCCAACCGTCCGATCGCCTTTCTTGACATCGCCGGTTTCGTCCACGGCCAGGACCCGCAGGCCCGCTCCGGTGCTCAGCTGCTCGGACGCCCAGGCGCGGATCTCGGACCGGACCTGTGCATCGTCCCAGCTCGCACGGGAGAGGAGGTGCTGGAACCGCCAGGGCCCGGCCTCGCCTGCATGCTCGGCCAGGGTCCAGCAGTTGCGCCGTTCCAGATGCGCCATCATCGCCTGCGTCAGGCGCTTCGCGTTCTGCCTGGTCTCGATCCGCCGGAACGCCGAAGCCAGGCGCGCCCACAGCGCGTCCAGGTCAGACCGCCAGCGGCCCACGTCTACACTCGCCAAAGCGGCCGTCGTGCTCTTCAGTTGCCTCACAACAACAATGATCACGGCGGCCGTCCCGCGCCCAGCGACGGCATCCCCGCAGCTCACAACCTGAACTCTCACTGGAGTACTAACCACGTGTCTTAATTGGGGTGCCCAGGCCGATTCGGTACCCGGCGAGGCACCGCCTTGCCCCAGCAACACCACCGCCGCCACGGTCGCGCGCACCCGCCTGAGCGTTACGGCGCGCTCGACGTGCCGTTGACCGTCTGGACCGTCAGCGATGTCGCCGACTTGACCGCGCATCTGTTCGCCGAACTCAAGCCCGCTCGGGGCCCGATCATGGCCGTGAGTTTGCCCGGCTGGGCGTCAATCTGCCGGGCGGGACGCCGGGCACTTGTCTTCGGCGCCGACCGCGGCGCCTTCGCTCGAGCCCAGGCGACGCTCCCGGCCTCCAAGCAGGGCCTCGCCATCTTCCAAGCGATCGACTACGAGAGCGCAGCCGTCAGGATGGCGAAACTCCATGGATCGTGTGCCCTGGCCCTGTGCTCGGCTGAGGTCCTGACATGGCCGGGTGCGATGGCGGCCCTGGTCGGCGCGATGCGCCCTGGTGGTCTGGTGGTGCTGCTCGGACGCACTGATATCGAAGCGGCTGAGTTGTCCGATTTCAGTCGTCCGAGCCGCCGTGGCCGGAGCGAGGCGAGCGCGGCGGCGCTGGGATTGGAGTTCATCGGCTACCTGGTGGCCGCCCCGAAGAGGGTGTTCGATGCCTCTGTCGCTGCTGCGGTGCATCGTGAGAGGCGACCGCTCCGGCCCAGTGAGCCGTTGACCCGCCATTTCGACATCGCCGTTTGGCGCAAGCGGCCCGCGACCTCGGACGGTGACCTTGAGCGGAACTGAGGAATCGTCGATCTGGGCCAGCGGCCAGCGGCATCCGCGCTGGCAACGCGATGACCTGTACGCACCCGAAGTGCTGCAGCATCCGGCGAAGATGTGGCCGTCCATCGCCCGAGCCGCCATCGACCGGTACAGCCGTCCCGCCCAAGTCGTGCTCGATCCGATGTGCGGGATCGGGACGGTTCTGATCGAGGCCGTCCGACTCGGGCGAAGTGCTGTCGGCGTCGACTGCGAACGAGAATGGGTCGAACTCGCCCGCCGCCAGGTGGCCGACGCGACCGCATCACGCACTGGCTCCTGGGGCAAGGTGTTCAGCGGCGACGCCGCCGACCTGGCGACCCTGCTGAAGGAGAAGCGGCTGCGTCGGCCGGTCGACCTGATCGTGACCAGCCCGCCCTACGGCTCGGTCACCCACGGCAGGCCGAAGACCTACCGCGAGACCGCCGGCGGCGTCCAGAGCCGGGACAAACGGTATTTCACCGGCGGAGCGGCGCATCCGGCTCAGCTCGCTACCTCGTCGGTCCGGAAACTCACCGCCGGGCTGGAACGGGTCTGGGCCGAGTGTGCTGCGGTGCTCAAGCCCGACGGTGTGCTGGTGGTGACTGCCCGCCCGTTCACCGAAGCCGGGGTCACCATCGACTTCCCGTCGCTGATCGTCCAAACCGCCGCGAACGCGGGGTTCGCGTTGAGCGAGCGGCACGCCGCACTGCTGGGCCGGTGGACCGGGGGACTGCTGCGAGTCCACGCGACGTTCTTCCACAAGAACCGCGTCCGCGCCCTGCACCAGGCAGGAGAACCCTCGTTCTTGCGGGTGCATGAGGACGTGCTCGTTTTCGGTAGGGCCTCATGAATCGGGGGAGTCACGCTGGCCAGGCCGCTTGGCACGGCCCTGGAGTCGGCATACGGTCACACACCGAAACTCCAAAATGGGCATATCATGGCCAGTGGCGGTGACAGCTCCGAGCGCCAGAACGGATCTGAGCCACCAGTGGTCCTGGACTGGGAGCTGGCCGAACTTGAAGACCATGAGAGGCCCGTTCTGGAGGCGGAGCAAGCACGAGTTCTCATGGAAGTGATCGAATGGTTGAAGCAGTAGCGCCGCCCTGGCTGGTGGAAGGAGTCCTTCCCGGCCCGTCGGAGACCCATTCGGATGGGACGTTGCGCGTGGCGTTCATGGGGCGCACCTCGACCGACGACCTGCAGGACCCGACGATATCGATTCCGCGGCAGTTGAGCTCGGTCCGAAAGAGCCTGCCCGACCGGGCACAGGTGGTCGCCCACTACTACGACGTCGAAAGCGGCCGGACCGAGCTCAGCAAGCGGGGGACCGGGAACGCTCACGAGCGGTTCGACATCCCAGTGCCGCGAAACGGCGGCATCAACGACCTGCTGCAGGAGGCCGCCAAACGCGACCGCCTCTTCGACGTGGTCATGTGCGAGTCCATTGACCGCATCGCCCGGAAGACCTACTACTCGACCCGGCTGGAATACCTCCTCGAGGAAGAGGGGGTGGCGCTGCTGGCGGCCGACGAACCGATCATGGTCGCCCGCCGCAAGCTCAAGAACGCCACGACGGTGCTGACCAGGCGGGTCAAACAGGGCATCAGCGAGTGGTACGTCCTGGACCTGCTGGAGAAGTCCTGGGGCGGGTTCGAGACGCACACCCAGTCGGGCTTCAACGTCGGCAAGCCCCTCTACGGGTACCGGGCCAAGCGCGTGCCGCATCCGGTACCCGAGAAACGCGCCGCCGGCCGCTCGAAGACGACCCTGGTGACCGACCCGCCGAAAGCCGCGGTGGTCAAGCGGATCTTCGAGATGCGCGTCGGGCAGCGGCTGGGCTACGTGGCCATCGCCGAACGGCTCAACCAGGACCTGGTGGTCAACCCGCCGCCGGAACCGGGCGACCCGAGCCGGACCCGCGGCAACTGGTGCGGCTCCTCGATCCGCGAAATCCTGCGGAACCCGAAGTACACCGGCTACATGGTCTGGAACCGCCACGCCACCACCACCGGCGGCAACCGACTCAACCCGGTCAGCGAATGGGTGTGGTCGGCCGAGCCGGTCCACGAGGCGATCGTCGACCCGGAGCTGTTCACGGCCGCCCAGCAGATCGGCACCCACACCCAGCGCCGCCGCAGCAAGCAACCCAATTCGACCGGAGCGGCGACCTACCGGTACCGGTCGATGGTGCGCTGCGGCCAGTGCGGCCTGCTGATGTACGGCAAGCGCCGACAGACCCGCACCTACTACTCTTGCCACCCCAAGCGGCACTCCAGGCCGACGGGGCATCCAGCGGCGACCTACCTGCGCGAGGAGCTGGTCACCGGCGCGCTGGAGCGGTTCTTCCGCGCCTACCTCACCGGCGCGGCCCGCAGCGGGAACCTCGAGGCGCTGATGCGCCGCGCCCGGGCCGAAGGTCCGGAACGACACCGCCGCGAGCGCGATGCTGTAGCCGCCGCGCTGACCGAGGTCGATGAGCGGCGGTCGAAGCTGGTGCGGGTGTTGGAGATCGCCGACGAGGTCGACAGCGAGTTGATCGCGGGGGTCGCCGACCGTCAGCGGCAGTTGGGGGTGGAGCGGCGCGAGCTGGCCGATCGGTTGGCGCGGCTGGAGCGGGACTTGGAGCAGGTACCCGACCAGGAGGTCATCGAGGCGGTACCGGTGGTCGACCTCGAGCTCGGTCGCCTTCCCGACGAGCTGGTCAGGCGGCTGCTCGAGGCGTTCCGGGTGGAGCTGGCCTACGATCCGGCGAGGCGGACGCTGACGTGCCGGGCGGCGGTGTCCCGGGCGCTCATCCCGACGCTACGGGGGTTGCTGGCTGAGCAGGCAAAACGCCCAGAAGACGAAAGACCCACACGTACCGCCGGTGACGTGTGGGTCTGTGACGTAGGGCGGGTGGGACTCGAACCCACACTGTACGGGTTTTGAATCCGTTTTCTCTGCCAATTGGAATACCGCCCCGGGCACCGAGCCGCTGGGCCCGGGCCGCAGCATATGATACTCCTGGGGCGGAGCGGTCAACAGTAGGGCCCGGCTGCACGAAACGCTCGACATAGGCGGATGCGGCCAGACCTGTAGCCGGATAAGCTGACTTCCCGGTGCGCCCGCAGCACCGCCGCCCTACCGACCAGACGCGCATGAAAGGTACGGACACGCATGACGAGCAAGGCCGCCGAGGAGCCGCGGAAGCGCGTGCTCATCGCCGAAGACGAGGGGCTCATCCGCCTCGACCTGGCCGAGATGCTCACCGAGGAAGGCTACGAGGTCGCAGCCGAGGCCGCCGACGGCGAGGCCGCCGTCCGGCTCGCCCAGGAGCACCGGCCCGACCTGGTGATCTGCGATATCCAGATGCCGATCATGGACGGCCTCCAGGCCGCCGAGAAGATCGTGTCCGCGCGCATCGCTCCAGTGGTCATTCTCACCGCCTTCAGCCAGCGCGATCTGATCAACCGCGCCCAGTCCGCCGGAGCCATGGCCTACCTCGTCAAGCCCTTCCAGAAATCCGATCTGGTGCCGGCGATCGAGCTGTCCATCACCCGCTTCGCCGAAATGACCGCGCTCGAGAAGGAAGTGGAGAACCTCAACGAGCGCCTCGAGGTCCGCAAGCTGGTCGACCGCGCCAAGGGCCTGCTCATGACCCAGTACGGCATGGCCGAACCGGACGCCTTCCGCTGGATCCAGCGCGCCGCGATGGACCACCGCCTGTCGATGCGGGCCGTCGCCGAACGCGTCGTCGACGAGGCCAAGGAGAAGGAGTCCCAGGAGTAGCCCCCACGGGGCGCGCCGTTACCGGACTTGTCCGGGGGATGTCGGAGTCGGTCGATAGGCTCTGAGGCGTGACCGCTTCGCAAACCCGCCTGCTGCTGATCGACGGCCATTCGATGGCCTTCCGAGCCTTCTTCGCGCTGCCCGCCGAGAAGTTCTCCACCGACGACGGCCAAGTCACCAACGCCGTCTACGGCTTCGCCTCGATGCTCATCAACCTGCTGCGGGACCACGAGCCCACCCACATCGCCGTCGCCTTCGACGTCTCCCGGCGCACGTTCCGCACCGAGGAGTACGCCGAGTACAAGGACGGCCGCGACCAGGCCCCCGCGGAGTTCAAGAGCCAGATCCCCATCATCCAGGACCTGCTCGAGGCGTTCGGCATCAAGTGGCTCACCAAGGACAACTACGAAGCCGACGACATCATCGCCACCCTGGCGAACCGAGGCGAGGCCGCCGGAGCCAAGACCCTCATCTCCTCCGGAGACCGGGACGCCATCCAGTTGGTCAACGACGAGGTCACCGTCCTGTACCCGGTCAAGGGCGTCACCGACCTCGCCCACTACACCCCCGAGGCGATCGAGGAGAAGTACGGCGTTCCCCCCGGCCGGTACCGGGACCTGGCGGCCCTGGTGGGGGAGAAGGCCGACAACCTCCCCGGCGTGCCCGGCGTCGGTCCCAAGACCGCCGCCAAATGGATCGCCAAATACGGTTCGCTCGACGACCTGGTCGCCAAGGCCGACGAGATCGGCGGCAAAGCCGGCCAGAGCCTCCGCGACCACCTCGACCAGGTCCTGCGCAACTACCGTCTCAACTACCTGGTCGCCGACCTCGACCTGCCCGCCGGATTCGACGACCTCGCCTGGGAGGGCTGGTCGGTCCAGGACACCGGCGACCTGTTCGACGCGCTCCAGTTCCGCACCCTCGGCGACCGCCTCAACAACAGCCTCCGCGACAAGGCCGTCGGCGAGATCGCCTCCAAGGAGACCGAGACCAAGGACCTCCACGCTCGGCGGCTCGAACCGGGCGGGCTCGGCGAATGGCTCGGCGCGCGCGAGGGCGAGGTCGCGGTCGCCTACACCGGCCGGTTCGAATCCGGGACCGGCTCGTTCGACTCGATCGCGCTCGCCGAGGGCGGTGAGGCGCTCTGGTTCGACCCCTCTCAACTCGACGCCGAGGACGACCGGGTCTGGGTGGAGTGGCTGCGCGACGGCGAGCGCGGCAAGGTCGTGCACGATGCCAAGGCGTTCAACTGGGGCGCCGGGGCCGCCGGTTGGCCCGAGCCGGCCGGGCTGCGGGCCGACACCGTCATCGCCGCCTACCTGCTCAAGCCCGAGCAGCGCAGCTATGCGCTCGGCGACCTGGCGATGCAGTACCTCGGCCGGGAGCTGGAGGAGGCCGCGCAGCCGGCCGGGCAGGGAGCCCTGGAGGGCCTGGACGCGGCGATGGCCGACGGCGACTCCCGGTTCGAGGCCGACTGCGCCGCGGCCGCCACGATTGCCGACCTGGCCGTCGAGCAGCGCAGGCGCCTGGACGAGCGGCAGCAGACCCGCCTGGCCGAGGAGCTGGAGTACCCGGTCACCGGGCTGCTCGCACGCATGGAGATCGCCGGCATCGCCGCCGACGAGGGCCACTTCGCCGGCATCGAGGCGAGCTTCGCGGCCAAGTCCAAGGAGGCCACGGACGAGGCCCACCGGATCGTCGGGCGCCGGTTCAACGTCGGCTCGCCCAAGCAGCTCCAGGAGATCCTGTTCGACGAGCTGGAGATGCCCAAGACCAAGCGCACCAAGACCGGCTACACCACCAACGCCGAGGCCCTGCAGCAGCTCTACGTGAAGACGCAGCACCCGCTGCTGGAGCAGTTGCTCCGCTTCCGCGACGTCGAGAAGCTCAAGCAGATCGTCGCCTCGCTGCGCGCCACCATCCAGCCGGACGGGCGCATCCACACCACCTTCCACCAGACCGTGGCCGCCACCGGCCGCCTGTCGTCCTCGGACCCGAACCTGCAGAACATCCCGGTCCGCTCCGAGGCCGGGCGCGACATCCGCGCCGGGTTCGTCGTCGGCGACGGCTACGAGTCGCTGATGACAATGGACTACAGCCAGATCGAGATGCGCATCATGGCCAGCCTGACCGGCGACGAGGGCCTGATCGACGCGTTCAAGTCGGGTGAGGACGTCCACCGGGCCGTGGCGGCGAAGGTCTTCGGCGTCGCGCCCGGCGAGGTCACCGCCGAGCACCGCCGCAAGATCAAGGCGATGTCGTACGGGCTGGCCTACGGCCTGTCGACCTACGGGCTCAGCCAGCAGCTCGGTGTCTCCACCGAAGAGGCCCAGCAGTTGTCGGACGAGTACTTCGACCGGTTCGGGAAGGTCCGCGACTTCCTGCACCGGACGGTCGAGGAGGCCCGCAAGACCGGCTACACCGAGACGATGATGGGCCGGCGCCGCTACTTCCCGGACCTGACCAGCGACAACCGGCAGCGCCGGGAGATGGCCGAGCGGGCCGCGCTCAACGCCCCCATCCAGGGCAGCGCCGCCGACATCATGAAGACCGCGATGCTCCGGGTCGACCGGGAGCTGCGCCGCGACCGGTTCGATTCCCGGGTGCTGCTCCAGGTCCACGACGAGCTGGTGTGCGAGGTCGCGCCCGGGGAGGCCGACCGGCTCGAGGAGCTGGTGCGCGAGCAGATGGCCGGCGCCGCCGAGCTGGCCGTCCCGCTCACCGTCTCGGCCGGCTTCGGCGATTCTTGGGAGGCCGCGGCCCACTGACGGTGGCTGTCGACACCACCTGCGGCCCGAGGTGGCGCGGCATTATCGCGCACGGTAACCTGGATGAGCCTAGGCACGTCTGTGCCCTCAGAAGGGAGCAGGGCACGCGCCGGTCGAACGGCGGGACGGCCCGGGAATTGGCAATTGCGAGCATTCGCGCCTGTCGAAGACGCGGACGCGAACTGACGAATCTGAAACGTATCCGGAGCACCAGCCCACATGACGAGCAGCATCGAGGCCACCTCGAGCAACGCTGAGAACAGCACCACGGTCGACGAATTCGCCTCTGACGAGGATCTCCTTGCCGCGATCGACGCGACCATCAAATACTTCAACGACGGCGATATCGTCGAAGGTACCGTCGTCAAGGTCGATCGGGATGAAGTCCTGCTCGACATCGGCTACAAGACCGAGGGCGTCATCCCCTCGCGAGAGCTGTCGATCAAACACGACGTGGACCCCGAAGACGTCGTCGCTGTGGGCGATCACGTTGAGGCCCTCGTCCTCCAGAAGGAGGACAAGGAAGGCCGCCTGATCCTCTCCAAGAAGCGCGCCCAGTACGAGCGCGCCTGGGGCACGATCGAGAAGATCAAGGAAGAGGACGGCGTCGTCCGCGGCTCGGTCATCGAGGTGGTCAAGGGCGGCCTCATCCTCGACATCGGACTGCGCGGCTTCCTGCCGGCCTCGCTGGTCGAGATGCGCCGCGTCCGCGACCTGCAGCCGTACGTCGGCCGCGAGCTCGAAGCCAAGATCATCGAGCTGGACAAGAACCGCAACAACGTGGTCCTGTCCCGCCGCGCCTGGCTGGAGCAGACCCAGTCCGAGGTCCGCACCGAGTTCCTGCACCAGCTCGCCAAGGGCCAGGTCCGCAAGGGCACGGTCTCCTCGATCGTCAACTTCGGCGCCTTCGTCGACCTCGGCGGGGTCGACGGCCTGGTCCACGTCTCCGAGCTGTCCTGGAAGCACATCGACCACCCCAGCGAGGTCGTCGAGGTCGGCCAGCCGGTCGAGGTCGAGGTGCTCGAGGTCGACCTGGACCGCGAGCGCGTCTCCCTCTCGCTCAAGGCCACTCAGGAAGACCCGTGGCGCCAGTTCGCCCGCACCCACGCCATCGGCCAGATCGTGCCGGGCAAGGTCACCAAGCTCGTCCCGTTCGGCGCGTTCGTCCGCGTCGAGGACGGCATCGAGGGCCTGGTCCACATCTCCGAGCTCGCCGAGCGCCACGTCGAGGTGCCCGAGCAGGTCGTCAAGGTCGGCTCCGACGCGATGGTCAAGGTCATCGACATTGACCTGGACCGCCGCCGCATCTCGCTCTCCCTCAAGCAGGCCAACGAGGCCTACGTGGAGAACGAGGAGCAGTTCGACCCGACCCTGTACGGCATGGCCGCGCAGTACGACGACCAGGGCAACTACATCTACCCGGAGGGCTTCGACTCGGAGACCGGCGAGTGGATGGAGGGCTACGACGAGGCCCGCGAAGAGTGGGAGCGCCAGTACGCCGAGGCCCGTGCCCGCTGGGAGGAGCACGGCCGCCAGATCGCCGAGCGCACCATCACCGAGCCGCCGGCCAAGCCCGCCGAGGGCGAAAAGCCGGAGAAGAGCCCGAAGCAGCCGAAGGCCACCGAGAAGAAGGCGGCGGCCTCCCCCGCGGAGCCGTCCGGCACGCTGGCCACCGACGAGGCTCTCGCCGCCCTGCGCGAGAAGCTGGCCGGGAGCTAGCCGCTCGTTAAGCCGACAGACCACTACCCGTCCCAGGTTGTTCGCCTGGGGCGGGTAGTGTTTGAGATGTGCTTAAAGTCGCATTGACCGGTGGCATCGGAGCCGGTAAAAGCACGGTCGCGGCGAAGCTCGAGAAGCTGGGAGCCTACGTCATCGACGCGGACGTCCTCGCCAGAGAGGTCGTCGCCCCTGACACCGAGGGTCTCGCCGCGGTGGTCACCCGCTTCGGCCCGAAGATCCTCGACGCCGAAGGGGCGCTCGACCGTGCCCGGCTCGCGAAGATCGTCTTCGACGACCCGCACGCCAGGGCCGAACTCGAAGCCATCATCCACCCGCGAGTCCGCGAACGGGCCCGAGAGCTCACCGATACCCGATCCGACGACGCCATCGTCGTCCAAGACATCCCGCTGCTGGCCGAAACCGGTCAGGCGGCCGGCTTCCACCTGGCCATCGACGTGGAAGCGCCGGCGGAGCTGCGGCTCGAACGGCTCGTCGCCCGCGGCCTCGACCGCACCGACGCCGATCGGCGCATCCGGTCCCAGGCCAGCGACGCCGAGCGCCGCGACTCCTGCGACGTCGTCCTCCAGAACCGCGACGGCATCGAACAGCTCGAACGGCGCGTCACCATGCTGTGGGACGAACGGATCGTCCCCTTCGCCGACAACCTCCGTGCCGGACGCGCCGAACGGCGGCCTGAGAAACTCCAGTTCGTAGAGTCCGACCCGGCCTGGCCGCGCCGCTTCGAGCACCTCGCCGCCCGGCTCCGCCGCATCATGGGGCCCATCGCCGTCCGCATCGACCACGTCGGGTCCACCGCCGTGGCCGGACTGCCCGCCGAGGACATCATCGACATCCAGGTCACGGTCGTGACGCTCCGGGCGGTCGACATGCTGGAACAGCGCCTCGGGGAAGCCGGGTTCTTCGGCGGTGTCGCCCACGACGAACCCAAACCCGAACGGCCGGACGTCGCCGAGTGGGAGAAGCGCCTCTACGGCTACGCCGACCCCGGCAACATCGCACACGTCCACTTCCGCCGGATCGACAGTCCCGGGCAGCGGTTCGCGCTGCTGTTCCGCGACTGGCTGCGCGCCGACCCGGAGGCTTGCGCCGACTACGCCGAGGCCAAGGGAGAACTGGCCGCCAAGGTCGACTCCGCCACCGCCTACGCCGAGGCCAAGGAGCCCTGGTTCCTGCGCGAGGCCTGGCCGCGTGCGGGCCGGTGGGCCGAGACGACCGGCTGGAAACCCCCCGTCTGCTGACCGGCGACGGACGGCGGATCCGGCCACCCGACCGGATCCCGCGGCGTCCCTCGGCGCTCAGCCGATGGTGTCGCTGACCGTCCAGGGAATCGCCATCACCGGGTAGTCCTCGTAGGCCAGCTCGGCGCCGCCCACACCCCAGAACGTCATGAGCTCCACCTCTGCCAGCCTGCCGTCGGCCACGTGGTACCGGAAGGCCGACTCCCCGGCCTCGGCCTCCGCGTCGCCGGCCACCGGGAACTCGACCACATAGGTCGCCGGCTCGGCGTCCCCGTCGACCCGCAGCAGCGACGCCTCCTCGGCGACCGCCCCGGCCTCGCCCGGGTCCTCGGAGGCCGTCTCCAGCAGCCGGTACGTCATCGTCTCCACCGGGCCGAACAGCTCCGATGCCTCGTCGTCGCCGAGCGCGCGGGCCTCCCAGCCCTCGGTCGGCAGCGGCCGCGGCAGCTCGTCCGAGTCCACCTCCAGGTGCGCCACGCCGCCGGGCCGGGCCAGCAGCAGGTGGTGGCCGTCGGCGTCGTGCACGTTGAGGTAGGCGGTCATGGTCCGCCAGTCGATGAAGCCGTGCCCGTCGGCGACCTCGCCGTCCCCGACCGGCACCCGCATCTCCACCGTCGCCGAGGCCGCCCAGTTCGCCTGTCGGGCCTCCACGATCGCCGAGGCGAGCTCGGCGTCGACCTCGCCGGGGTCGATCGCCGGTCCGCCGAGCAGGTCGATCGGCTCCAGTCCGGCGGCGTCGAATTCGACCTGCCGCAGGAACTCGACCGACGCCAGTTCGTCGCCGCCGGTGTTGACCTGGAAGCGGCGGATCCGGCCGTCCTCGTCGAGCGAATAGAGCGCGTCCGGCCGGGTGCCCGCGGCCGTGTCGGCCCCGTCGGACTCGACCAGGATCGGCGCCCGGAAGGTGTCGACGGGCACGCCGTCGACCAGCCCCTCCTCCCGCCAGGTGGCGTGTTCGGCGAGGTAGGCCGGGTCGTCCTCCCGCTCGCCGGACACCGTGAACAGTGACGAGACCAGGATGTCGAACATCGACTCGTCGGGCGTGGCCCCGCCGGCCAGCATCTGCCGCGGCGACCAGTCCCCTCCCGGGACCTGCGCCCGGTCGAACTTCTCGTGGTCGGCACGGGTGGCCACCAGGCCCGGCATGGCCTGGACCAGCCGGTCCTCACCGTCGGCGCCGGCGGTGCGGGCGTACAGCAGCGGGTGCTCCCAGTCGAGATAGCCGTCGACGACGACCTCCTCGCCCTCCACCGGGAACCGGAGCCGGACGGCGACCGGATCGCCTTCGTGGTTGCGCTGGCGCAGGCCGGCCAGCATCTGCGCCTCCTGGTCGGTGACGGGCCGTTCGGCCTCGGCCTGGTCGCCCCCGCGGGAGAGGGCCAGCCAGCCGCCCGCTCCGATGGCGAGGAGGACGGCCAGGGTCCAAAGCAGGGCGGATTTCACGGGCTTGGTGGTATCGGTGCTCACAGAGGGACCAACGATCGGGGCCCGGAAAAGTCACCGGCCTGTGGCCTGTCGGGGGTCCGGGCTACCGTTGGCGCGTGGCATTCGATATCCCGCGCGCCGAGGGGCGCTTCGAAGTCGTCAGCGAGTACGATCCGGCCGGCGACCAGCCGACGGCCATCGCCGAACTGGCCGAGCGGGTGGAGGCCGGCCAGCGCGATGTGGTGCTGCTGGGCGCCACCGGCACCGGCAAGTCGGCGACCGCGGCGTGGCTGATCGAAAAGCTCCAGCGGCCCGCGCTGGTCATGGCCCACAACAAGACCCTGGCCGCGCAGTTGGCCAAGGAGTTCCGGGAGCTGCTGCCGAACAACGCGGTGGAGTACTACGTCTCCTACTACGACTACTACCAGCCCGAGGCGTACGTGGCGCAGAGCGACACCTACATCGAGAAGGACGCCTCGGTCAACGAGGAGGTCGAGCGGCTGCGGCACCGCGCCACCTATTCGCTGCTGACCCGCCGCGACGTGGTCGTGGTGGCGACGGTCTCGGCCATCTACGGCCTGGCCACCCCGGTCGAGTACCTCCAGCAGGCCACCGAGGTCGAGGTCGGCCAGGAGTGGGACCGCGACAAGCTCCTGCGGCGGCTGGTGGACGTCCAGTACTCCCGCAACGACATCGCCTTCACCCGCGGCACTTTCCGGGTGCGGGGCGACACGATCGAGATCATCCCGGCCTACGAGGAGCTGGCGATCCGGATCGAGATGTTCGGCGACGAGATCGACCGGCTCTACTACCTGCATCCGCTCACCGGTGAGGTGGTGCGCGAGGTGGACCGGGTGCTGATCTTCCCCGGGTCGCACTACGCCACCGGCGACGAGACGATGGCCCGCGCGATCGGCACGATCGAGGACGAGCTCGAGCAGCGCCTGGGCGAGCTCGAATCGCAGGGCAAGCTCCTGGAGGCCCAGCGGCTGCGCATGCGCACGGTGTTCGATCTGGAGAACATGAAGCAGACCGGCTCCTGCAACGGGATCGAGAACTACTCCCGCCACATCGACGGGCGGGCCGCGGGGGAGCCGCCCCACACGCTGCTGGACTACTTCCCGTCGGACTTCGTGACCATCCTCGACGAGTCGCACCAGACGGTGCCGCAGATCGGCGCCATGTCCGAGGGCGACGCGTCGCGGAAGCGCAACCTGGTCGAGCACGGCTTCCGGCTGCCGAGCGCCGAGGACAACCGGCCGCTTCGGTTCGGGGAGTTCCGCGAGCGAGTGGGCCAGACGGTCTACCTGTCGGCGACGCCCGCACCGTGGGAGCTGGAGCGGGCCGGCGGCGAATTCGTCGAGCAGGTCATCCGCCCCACCGGCCTGGTCGACCCGCGGGTCGAGGTCCGGCCCACCCGGGGCCAGATCGACGACCTGATGCACGAGATCGGCACTCGCGCTTCCCAGCACGAGCGGGTGCTGGTGACGACGCTGACCAAGAAGATGGCCGAGGACCTCACCGACTACTTCCTCGACCACGGCGTCCGGGTGCAGTACCTGCACTCCGAGGTCGAGACCCTGCGCCGCGTGGAGCTGCTGGGCGAGCTGCGGCGGGGCGACTTCGACGTCCTGGTCGGCATCAACCTGCTGCGGGAGGGCCTGGATCTGCCGGAGGTCTCGCTGGTGGCGATCCTCGACGCCGACAAGGAGGGCTTCCTGCGCTCGTCGACCTCGCTGATCCAGACGATCGGCCGGGCCGCGCGGAACGTCTCGGGCACGGTGCTGATGTACGCCGACGACCTGACCGACTCGATGAAGGCCGCGATCGACGAGACCGAGCGGCGGCGCGCCAAGCAGATCGCGTACAACACCGAGCACGGCATCGACCCCACGCCGCTGCGCAAGCGCATCGGCGACATCATGGAGGACCTCTACGACACCGCGGCCGATACCGAGGAGCTGGTCAAGGACGCCCGGCCGTCGCGGGAGGGGGCGGTGCGCGAGAAGGGCGCGGCGAAGGTGCGCGCCGAGATCGTGCAGCAGATCGACGAGCGGAACGAGCAGATGCTCGCCGCGGCAAGGGAACTTCGCTTCGAACTGGCCGCGGCCCTCCGCGACGAGATCGGCGACCTGAAGCGGGAGCTCCGCGAGATCGACGAGGGGAGCGCCTGACCGCTGGTCGGCCGCAGTGCTATTCGACGTCCTCGAAGTGCTCGACGCGCGGGGCCTCGGCGAAGTGCGGGCCGAGGGCCTCGCGCCAGGCGCCGAAGCGGTCGGTCCGGCGGAAGCCCTGATCGTGGGCCTCGACCGAGTCCCATTCGATGAGGAGGACGAACCGGCTCGGCGACTCGACTCCGCGGGTCATGCGCATCGAGCGCAGCCCGGGGGAGGCGGCCACGAGCCCGCGGGCGCGCCGGTACGCCTCGGTGAAGTCGGCCTCGCGGCCCGGGACGACGTTGATTTCGGCTACTTCGAGAACCACGCTCGGAGCCTTCCACAGGCGCTTGACCTCGAATCGCATCACACTTATGCTCGGAGAGCCAAGTCACATATCCGACTGATGCCATGTCGGATAACCGCGTGCATAATAGGGCCCGGCAAAACAAAATCCGGTATATGGGGAGTATCCCGCAGCGCGCACTGCGTTGTTAGCGTCGTCGTCAACACACGAGACCGCAGACGGTCTCCGGTGGCGCTGATCCAGGCGGATCGGGAGAGACCATGTGACCCTCCACCGATAAGGAAGGCAACACATTGGAACTCCCAGCATGGGTCTGGGTCCTCACCATCGCGGCCCTGGCGGCCGTCGTCGTCGTGGATCTGACGCTCGCCATCCGGAATCCCCACCGTCCCGGTATGCACGAGGCCGCCCTCTGGTCCAGCGTCTACATCGCCGCCGCGCTCGTGTTCGGCGGCGTCATGTTCCTGACCCAGGGGTCGACCTATGGGGGCGAGTTCCTGGCCGGCTTCCTCACCGAGAAGGCCCTGTCGGTCGACAACCTCTTCGTTTTCCTGCTCATCATCCAGGCGTTCCGCGTGCCCGATCCGCTCCAGTCGCGGGTGCTGCTGGTCGGCATCGTGCTCTCGATCGTGCTGCGGAGCGTCTTCATCGCCATCGGGGCGATCATGATCGAGCGGTTCAGTTGGGTCTTCCTCATCTTCGGCGCGATCCTGATCTGGACCGCCTGGGGCCTGCTGCGCGGCAGCGGCGAGGAGGAGAGCTATGAACCCAACCGGTTCATGAGGTGGGCGCAGCGGCGGTTGCGGGTCCTTCCCGACTACCACGGCGGGCGCCTGATGGCCCGGTTCGACGGGAAGCGGTACGTGACCCCGCTGTTCCTGGCGATGCTCGCGATCGGCTCGACCGACATCCTGTTCGCGCTCGACTCGATCCCGGCCATCTTCGGGCTCACCCAGGAGCCCTACCTGGTGTGGACGGCCACGATCTTCGCCCTGTTCGGGCTGCGCCAGCTCTACTTCCTCCTGGCGGCGCTGCTGCGCCACCTGCACTTCCTGGCGCTCGGCCTGGCGGCGATCCTGGGGTGGATCGGCGTCAAGCTCATCATCAACGGCCTGGCGGCGAACCAGTTGTCGTTCATCAACGCCGGTCGGCCGCTGCACATCCCGCACATCCCGACCTGGTTGTCGCTGGGCTTCATCGCCGCGGTGCTGTCGGCGGTGGTGCTGGCGAACTGGGTGATGCTGCGTCGGCAGGGCCGCACCTGGGCCGACCTGTTCGCCGAGTCGACCGCTACCCCCGCGACCGCAGCCGCCGGCAAGCAGTGATCGTCCCCAGCTCGGAGTCCTTGATCGACTCGATCACGACCTTGCCGTAGACCGGCGACGCGAAGATCACCTCGGGCAGGTCGGCCTGGCCGCGCTCGGCGACGATCGCCGGCAGGAACGAGTCGCCGCCGTGTTCGAAGAACACGAGGTCGCCGGGGAGCACGTCGTCGAATTCGACCTCGTCGCCGGTCCCGGCCAGCGGCTCGTTGAACCGCGGGACGTCGATCCCGAGCTGCCGGTAGACGATCCACACCAGGCCCGGCGCGTCGATGCCGTAGGCGCTGATGCCGCCGTGGAGGTAGGGGATCTCCAGCATCTGCTGGGCGAGCTTGACCGCGTCCAGGCCGCAGGCGATCATCGACGTCGCGGGCGCCTCGTCCCGGCCGGCGTCGAGCGGCTCGGCCGACAGGTCCCGCCCCGGCACCCAGCCGGGCTGCTGCGGCCCGGGCAATGAGACCGGCACCCAGCCCCGGTAGTCCTCGCCGACCACGCGCAGCCGGGTCCCGAGGGTGACGCCGGGGATGAGGACGTCGCCGCCGGGCTCGTCCCGGACGGCGGTGGCGGTGGCGACGACCTGATGCTCGGCACCGGCGTGGCCGTCGTCGGCCGGATTCACCAGTTGATCGAGCGGCACCCAGCCCGAGGTCTCCTGCCGCGGGCAGGTCACCTCCGCCCAGAGGTCCTCGATCCGCTCCACGGCCACCTCGGTCCCCAGCAGACACTGGGTGCGCGCCCGGCCCTTGAGCCCGTGCGCGCGCACGTCGCTGGTGAGGCGGGCGACCCAGTCCCGGACGGCGGACGGAACGCCGAGAGCGAGCCGGTCTTCAGATCCCGGCGCCGAAGGTGAGGCCCAGAGGGTGGCGACTGCCACGGCGATCAAGGCCGGTTGTCCTGGTGCGATCGGCACGGTTGGTTCTCTCCGAGTGTTCGGCTGGTTCGGTATTCATGACGCGAGCAGGGGGATCCTCCACCGGCCCGCCGCGTTCCACGCAGCACCGATCACTCACTGTAGCAAGAGCACCGTGGTCGGGACGGCGTGGCCCTCACGGGCACAGGACGGTCGGTTCCACCTATCGAGCGGGGAGGTAACCGGAACATAACCGGTCCCGAACCTGTGGCAGGATCTTGCCATGCCGGATGTGAACGACGCCCTCGCACACCTGTCCGCCGACGCCGACGCGGGGCGGACGCCCGACGCCGCCGACCTGGAGGCGGTGCTGGCGAGCGGCGACTCCGAGTTGATGGACGTGGTGTCAGCGGCGGCCCGACTCCGCTTCCGCCACTTCGGGAACCGCGTCAAGTTGAACTATCTGGTCAACCTCAAGAGCGGACTGTGCCCCGAGGACTGCGGTTACTGCTCGCAGCGCCTCGGGTCGGAGGCGGAGGTACTGAAGTACACGTGGCTGTCCCCGGAGGAGGCCGCCCGTCAGGCCGGGGCCGGCGTCGCCGGCGGCGCCTCGCGGGTATGCCTGGTCGCCAGCGGCCGCGGACCGACCGATATGGACGTCGAGCGCGTCGGCAAGACCATCGCGGCGGTCAAGAACGCCAGCCCGGGCGTCGAGGTCTGCGCCTGCCTCGGGCTCCTCCAGGGCGAGCAGGCCGAACGGCTCGCCGCCCTCGGCGCCGACGCCTACAACCACAACCTCAACACCTCGGCCGACCAGTACGCCGAGATCTGCTCGACCCACACCTTCGACGACCGGGTCGAGACCGTGGGCGCCGCCCGCGACGCCGGCATGTCGCCGTGCTCGGGTCTGATCGCCGGTATGGGGGAGTCCGACGCCGACCTCGCCTCGGTCGCCCTCCGGCTGCGGGGACTGGGTTCGGACTCGATCCCGGTCAACTTCCTGCTGCCGTTCGACGGCACCCCGATGGAGGGGCGCTGGGAACTCGACCCCCGCCGGTGCCTGCGGATCCTGGCGATGGTGCGGCTGGCGAATCCGTCGGCCGAGGTCCGCCTCGCGGCCGGCCGCGAAGCGCACCTGCGGCACCTCCAGGCGATGGCCCTGCAGGTGGTCAACTCGATCTTCCTGGGGGACTACCTGACCAGCGAGGGCCAGGCGGCGCGGGAGGACCTGGAGCTCATCGCCGACGCGGGCATGGTCCCGCTCGGCCTGGACCGCGCCCCGGAGCCGGTGCGCGAGGCGGTCCGGGTCCGCCGCCGCGGCGCGGGCACCGAGCAGGCGCCCAACGCCTGATCAGCGGCCCTGGTGCCGGGTGGTCGACTCCCGCACCACCATCTCGGTGGCCAGCTCCAGCCGGGGCGATTCGACGTCGTTGCCGGAGGCCAGCTCCAGCACCGTCCGGGCAGCTAGCGCTCCCATCTCCGAGAGCGGCTGCCGCACGGTCGTCAGCGGCGGCGACGTCCAGCGCGACTCGGGCAGGTCGTCGAAGCCCACCACGCTGACGTGCTCGGGGATGAGCAGCCCGCGCTGGCGGATCGCCTCGTAGGCGCCGAAGGCCATCTGGTCCGAGGAGGCGAAGATCGCCGTGGGCGGGTTGGCGAGGGCCAGGACCTCTTTGGCCGCGTCGAAGCCCGACTGGTGGTAGAAGTCGCCGTCGTAGACCATCGCGGGGTCGTAGGTGAGCCCGGCGGCGTCCAGGGCGGCCCGGTAGCCGTCGAAGCGGGCCCGGGAGGCCAGCACCTGCTTGGGGCCGTGGATGAATCCGATCCGACTGTGCCCCAGCTCGATGAGGTGGTCGGTGGCGGCCATGCCCCCGGCCCAGTTGGTGGCCCCGATCGCGGGGGCGTCCATCACCGGTCCGCCGGCCGGGTCGAGGACGACCATCGGGACCCGCAGGTGCCGCAACTGCTCGAGGATGGGGGAGGAGAGGGTGGAGACGACCAGGATGACCCCGTCGGAGGCGCGGGTGCGCAGGTTGTCGAGCCACTGCTCGCTGGCCGCCCGGCGCCGGTGGATGGCCGAGACGACCGTGCCCACCCCTTGGGCGTGGCAGGCGTCTTCGACGCCGCGGATGATCTCGACGGCCCAGGGGCTGTCGAGCTCGTTGAACACCAGGTCCACCAGGCGGGCGTTGCGGCTGGGCGTCCGAGTGGAACGGCGGCGCTGGTAGCCCCGCTCGGTCAGCAGGGTCTCAACGCGCTTGCGAGTCTCCGGTGCGACATCGGAGCGGCCGTTGATGACCCGGGAGACCGTGGGCACGCTGACGCCGGCCTCGTCGGCGATGGCGCGTATCGTGACGCGTCCCTGTTCGGCTTCGGTCAAGGGTCCTCCCGTGGTCGGTACGTTCCAAGGTAGCCGCCGACATCCTATAGCCAGGTACGGACCCTCACACCGCGTGTCCGAAAGTTTCGGTCAAATCCTGATCGATTCGACGTCATAAACCCCGTTTTCGGTGGTTGTTGAGCGCTAGAACTCCCGCGTAATCAATGTTATGGTGTCCAAACCTGTATCGGAACCGATCAGAAAAGTTTCAGAAACTATCGGCCCAGATAGCCCCCCAGGTAGCAAGTCTCGGGCCGTTGAGTGGAGTGGCATGGACACCGACACCCCCGCAGAGGCGGCCGAGCGCGCGGCCGGTCTGGTCAAGCAGATGACGCTTGCTGAGAAGTGCGCGCAGCTTGTGGGCCTCTGGCGAGACGTGGACGCCGACGCAGGGGACATGGCGCCCCACCAGAGCGAGCAGACCGGCGGTCTCAGCGAGGAAGAGGCCATGGCCCACGGCCTCGGCCAGTTGACCCGTCCGTTCGGCTCGGCGCCGGTCGACCCCGTCGAGGGGGCGGCCCGCCTGGCGGCCGTCCAGAAGCAGATCCGCGACACCAGCCGTTTCGGGATCGCCGCCCAGGTCCACGAGGAATGCCTCACCGGCCTGATGACCGAAGGCGCCACCATCTTCCCCACCCCGCTGGCCCTGGGCGCCACCTTCGACCCCGACCTCGTCCACGCCGCCGCGCATCAGATCGGTTCCTCCATGCGCGGCCTGGGCGTCCACCAGGGCCTGGCCCCCGTGCTCGACGTCGTGGCCGACTCCCGCTGGGGCCGCACCGAGGAGACCGTAGGCGAGGACCCCTACCTCACCGGCGCCGTCGGCACCGCCTATGTGACCGGCCTCCAGTCCGCCGGCATCGTGGCCACCCTCAAGCACTTCGTCGCCTACTCGGCCTCTCTGGCCGGCCGGAACTTCGGCCCGGTCTACATGGGACCGAAGCAACTGGCCGAGACCTACCTGACCCCGTTCGAGATGGCGGTGCGCATCGGCCGCGCCGGTTCGGTCATGAACTCCTACGCGGCCAACGACGGCGTCCCGGTCGCGGCCGACGCCGACATGTTCACCGGGGTCCTGCGCGACCAGTGGGGCTTCGAGGGCGTCGTCGTCAGCGACTACTTCGCGATCAACTTCCTGAACTCGCTGCACCACGTGGCCGCCGACCGCTCGGCAGCCGCCGAGCTCGCGCTGTCGGCCGGCATCGACGTCGAACTGCCCAACGCCGACTGCTACGGCGATCCGCTGCTCCAGGCCGTCGACTCGGGTCGCATCGGAGAGGACCTGGTCGACCGCGCCGCCGAGCGGGTCCTGACCCAGAAGGTCCGCCTCGGCCTGCTCGACGAGCCGCCCGACCCGCCCACCCGGATCGACCTCGACCCGCCCGAGGCCCGCGCGCTGTCGGCCGAGTGCGCCAGGCGCTCGATCGTGCTGCTGGACAACGACGGCACGCTCCCGCTCGCCGGCCCCGAGAACCTGGCACTGGTCGGACCGGTCGCCGACGACAAGGCGGTCATGCTGGGCTGCTACGCCTTCCCGAACCACCACGGCCGCCTCGACGCCGCGGAGATGGGCGTCGACATCCCCACCCTGCGCGAGCGGCTCACCGCCGACCTGCCCGGCGCACGGATCGAGCACGCCGCCGGCGGCTCGGTCCTGGAGGCGACCGACGCCGAGATCGAGGCGGCCGTCACCGCCGCCTCCGGCGCCGAGCTGGCGGTCGTGGCCGTCGGCGACCGCTCTGGCCTGTTCGGCCGCGGTACCTCCGGCGAGGGCTGCGACGCGGACTCGCACGCTCTGCCCGGACGCCAGGCCGAGCTGCTCGACGCCGTGCTCGCCACCGGCACCCCGACCGTGGTCGTGGTGATCTCGGGCCGCCCCTACGCCCTCGGCGACGCCGCCGACCGGGCCGCCGCGATCGTCCAGGCCTTCCTGCCGGGCCAGGAGGGTGCCCGCGCCGTCAGCGAGGTCCTCACCGGCGCCGTGGAGCCCGAGGGGCGCCTGCCGGTGGGCGTACCGGCCCGCGCCGACTCCCCGCCGGCGACCTACCTCGGTCCCGAACTGGCCCAGCGCAGCGAGGTCTCCACCGTCGACCCGACCGCCCGCTTCTCCTTCGGCCACGGCCTGTCCTACACCGAGTTCCAATGGGGCGAGCCCCGACTGCACTCGGGTGCCGAAGTCGCCCCGGACGGGACGGTCGAGGTCGCCGTCGAGGTGCGCAACACCGGTTCCCGCGCGGGCGTCGAGGTCGTCCAGCTCTACCTCCACGATCCGATCGCCTCCACCGTGCGCCCCGTCCAGCGCCTGGTGGGCTTCGCCAAGCTCCGCCTAGCCCCGGGCGAAGCGGCCGAGGCCCGCTTCGCGATGCCGGCCGACCTGGCCGCCTTCATCGGCGCCGACGGCGACTGGGTGGTCGAGGCCGGGACCCTGGAACTGCGGCTGGCCCGCTCGGCCGGCGACATCGCGGGCACGGTCGAGGTCGGGGTGACCGACTCGCGCCGCCTGGAACCGGGGACCCGGCGCTTGGAGACCCGCGCCACAGTCGGCTAGTATGCAGACCACGGCAAGAAAACGCTTACAACTCGCGCATTCATAGGAGCCACCGTGTCCTCCACCTACCGCCTTGCCATCGTCGGCACCGGGGGCATCGCCCATTTGCACGCCAAGAGCATCCGGGAGCACGTCCCCGGCCGGTTCGAGATCGTGGCCGCGGTCGACCCCGCCGCCGACCGGCTCGAGGACTTCCGATCCGCCTTCGGTGTCGAGCGCGGCTACGCCTCCATCGAGGAGCTCCTCGCCGCCGAGGAACCGGACCTGGTCGACCTGTGCACCCCGCCCGGCGCCCACGCCGACGGGGCCGTCGCCGCGCTGGGGGCCGACGTCGGCGTCGTCTGCGAGAAGCCACCGGCGCTGAGCCTGGCCGACTTCGACCGCATCGCCGCCGCCTCGGCCTCCTCCAAGGGCGATTTCGCGGTGATCTCGCAGCACCGCTTCGGATCGGCCGCCGAGCGCGTGCGCAACATGATGACCTCCGGTGTGCTCGGCCCGCTCGCGATCGCCAAGTGCGACACCCTGTGGTTCCGGCCCGAGGATTACTTCGCCGTCGAGTGGCGCGGCCGCTGGGAGACCGAGGGCGGCGGACCGACCATGGGCCACGGCATCCACCAGATCGACACGCTGCTGTCGATCGTCGGCCCCTGGGCGGAGGTGGTCGCCACCGCCCACCGGCACCGCCGCGCCACCAACACCGAGGACGTCTCCCACGCCATCGTGACCCTCGAAAGCGGCGCCAGCGTGTCGATCACGAACTCCCTGCTGAGCCCCCGCGAGACCTCCCACATCCGCCTCGACTACGACCACGCCACGGTCGAACTCGACCACCTCTACGGATACGGCGACGCCGACTGGACGGTCACCCCCATCGAGGCCCACGCCGAGGAGGTCATGGGCGCCTGGGGCGCCGAGCCCCGCGGCCGGCGGTCCGGCCACGGCGCCCAGTTCGCCGTCCTCGCCGACGCCCTCGACGCCGGGGCCAAGCCACCGGTGACCGCCGAGGACGCCCGCCGCACCCTGGAGCTGATCTCGGCGATCTACGCCTCGGCCTTCACCGGCAAGCCGGTCCGAGCCGGGGACATCGACCCGACCTCCCCGTACTATCAGCGGATGGACGGGGCCGGGACGCCCTGGCCGGACCGCAAGTGACGATCCCCGCGACCCTCACCAGAGAACCGGAGTTAACAACCGATGACGCTGCAGCTCGACCAAATCGAGGACAGAGAACTCTCGATCCGGCACGGGGACTTGGAGCTCCTCCGCTACGTCTACCGGCCGGACAACGACCAGTTCGAATCGCCCCGCCCCTACTTCGAACCGATCCGCGACCTCGCCGGCCAGCAGGTCAGCCTGTACCGGCCGCACGACCACGTGTGGCACAAGGGCATCGCGCTCTCGCTGCCCAACTGCGGCCCCCACAACTTCTGGGGCGGGCGCACCTTCCGGCGCGGCCAGGGCTACGTCGACGAGAAGAACGACGGCTCGATGGAGCACCGCTCCTTCACCGAGCTCGAATCCGGCGACCAGGGCGTCAAGGTCGCCGAGGAGCTCGAGTGGGTCACCCAGGACGGGGACCACTTCTTCAGCGAGAAGCGCGCCTTCGCCGCCACCGTCACCGGCGACGACACCTGGGTCCTGTCGTTCTCCACGGCGGTCACCAACGACACCGACCAGGTCGTGGTCATGGGCAGCCCCACCACCGAGGGCCGCGAGAACGCCGGGTACGGCGGCTTCTTCTGGCGCGGGCCCCGGTCGTTCACCGAAGGGCGGGTCTACACCGCCGCCGGCACCGGCGGCGACGAGATGATGGGCGTGCGCGGGGACTGGATGGGTTTCCACGGCAAGCACGACTCGAACGACGCCGAGTCCACACTGGTCTTCACCGACCATCCGGAGAACCCCGGCGCGCCGATCAAGTGGTTCGTGCGGACGACCCCGTTCGCGGCGGTCTGCCCCGCCCCGTTCTTCGACGCCGAGCTGCCGATGGAACCGGGCCGGACGGTCACCCTGCGCCACGCGGTCGCCGTCTGCAACGGCGACACCGGCGCCGAGGGAGCGGGCAAGACCGCCGAGCTCGCCGCAGCCGAACTGGCCCGACTGGGATAGCGATGAGTGGCTTCCCCGGCGGCACCGCCGTCTCCATCGTCTCGGTCTACGACTGGCCGACCGCCGACGGACAGGCCGGCGGCTCGCCGCATCTCCACACCGCCTCCACCGAGGGCTACGTCGTCTCTCGCGGCACCGGCGCGGTCGAGACGCTCTCCGGCGACGGCTACCGGCGTCATGCCCTTGAGCGCGGCACGGTCCTGTGGTTCACGCCCGGGACGGTCCACCGGCTCATCAACGGCTCGGGCGACCTCGAGCTCACCGTCGTGATGCAGAACGCCGGGCTCCCCGAGGCCGGCGACGCCGTCCTCACCTACCCGCCCGACACCCTCGACGATCCCGAGGCCTACGCCGCGGTCACCCGCGCGCCCGCCGCGCCGGACCTCACCGAGGACGAGCGCGCCGAGGCGGCCCGGGCCCGCCGCGACCTCGCCGTCGAGGGCTACCTGGCGCTGCGCGAACGCGTCGAGTCCGAGGGCGCGAGCGCCATGGAGCCGCTGTGGGACGCCGCCGCCCGGATCGTCTCCGGCCGGGTCGAGACCTGGCGGGGGCTCTGGGAGGCCGGCCCCCGCGCCCAGGTCGAGGCCACCGGCGGCCACCTCACGGCGCTCGCCGCGGCCGACCCGGCGCACTTGGGCGACTCGCACGTCTCCGACGGCGGCGGTCCGGCCCACCGCTGGGGCATGTGCGGCCGCCTCGAGGCATGGGACCTGCGCCCGCGGGAGTGACCGTCCGGACGTGGTGACCTTCGGTGTCCGGCGGCGACTACCATCGTCGCTGGACACCGAAGGAGCGCAGTTGGCCGACTGCAATCCAGCCGAGAGCGGCGTCATGATCGACGCCGAGACCACCGTGGACCGTGACGACGCCATCTGGATCGAACCGCGCGACGACGGCTACGACGTCTGGGTCCACATCGCCCGCGTCGCCGACCACGTCCCGGCCGGGCACCGCGCCGACCTGGAGGCGCGGCGCCGCGTCCACACCCTCTACCGCCCCGAGCGGAACCGCCGGATGCTCCCGCAGCCGGTCGAGCAGGCCGCGAGCCTCGAACCGGGCGGGCCGCGCGAGACCTTCGCCGTCCACCTCCGGGTGGACTCCGAAGGCCACCCGCTCGACTTCGACCTTGGGCCCGGGCGCCTGACCCGCTCCTGGGCGATCAGCCACGGCGAGGCGGCCGCGGCCGCCTCCGACCCGGGCCACGAGCTGCACGGCACGCTCGCGACGGCGCTGCGCTTCGCCCAGAGCATGCTCGCGGCCCGCCGGGCTTCGGGCGCGATGGCGTTCTACGACCTGCTCAGCGGCTTCGCCACCGACGAGGAGGGCCGGCTGGTGCGGCTGGACGCCTCCGAACGCAACTCCGGGTACGTGATCGTGCAGGAGTTCATGATCGCCGCGAACGCCCACATAGCGGCGTGGGCGGTCGAGCATGATCTGCCGATCCTGTTCCGCAACCACCGCATGGCCGCCGTCGCCGGCGATCCGGCCGAGCTGCGCGACGAGCTCGACGAGGTGGCCGCCGCCGGCGACGCCGAGGCGTTCGAGATGCTGCGCCGGCGCACCAGGATGGTCTCCCGCCAGGCGACGTACGGCCCGACCGTCGGCGGGCACAGCGGCCTCCGCCTGCCGGTGTACACCCACGCCACCAGCCCGATCCGCCGCTACCCGGACCTGGTGACCCAGCGGATCCTCCTGGCAGCCGTGGCCGGCGATCCCGCACCCTATTCGCCCGAGGCCCTCACCGAGCTGGCCGACGAGATCAACCACCGCATCGCCGAGGAGCGCGAGCGCACCGCCGAGCACTTCCGGAAGCGGGCCAAGGAGGCCGCCGAACGCCGCCTCGACGAGGCCGAGTTCGGGAACCTGCCCTACCACCAGTTCGCAAAGGTCCTGCGCGTCGCGGTGGAGCGCGACGAGGCCCCGGAGGGGCTCGTCGCCGACACCGAGCGCCGACTCGAGGCGGGGGAGCTGCAGCTCCGGGAGTTCGCCGCGGTCTACTTCGACGCCAAGGCCCCCGAGTTCGCGGATCTGCGGGTCAGACTGAACCACCGGCTGTGCACCGAGCCGCATTTCGCGGTCTCGCTGATCAACAAGTACCTGCAGGACCAGGTCGGCGGTCCGGTGGGCGCCGGCGACATGGTCTGGGAGGTCGAGTCCGTGCCGGGCCTGCGCATCGCGGCGTTCCGGGCGCGGCTGGAGCTGCGTTTCAACGGCGAGCGCCGCAGCTCGGCCGTGCGCACCCAGCGCACCAAGAAGGACGCCCGCAACCAGGCGGCCCTGTCGCTGGCGGCCTCGCTCGCGGACCTGCCCGACCTGTCCGACGACGTCGATCCGCGCCAGATCGACCCCGGCCGACCGCGGCCCCCGGCCCTGGTCGCCCCGGAGCTGAACCCGGTCGAGGCCGTCCAGATCTACTTCGCGCGCGGGGTGGTCGACGACCTGTTCTGGAACTTCGATCACGAGGGCCCGCCGCACGAGCGCGTTTACACCTGCGAGTGCGGGGCGGTCCTCCACAGCAGCGGTGTCGACATCGGCTCCGTGGGCGAAGGGGCGAGCAAGCAGGCCGCCAAGAACGCCGCCGCCGAGGGCCTGCGGGTCCACATCGAGGCCGCGGTCAGAATGATGCGGGAAACAGGCCGGCCCGAGGCGTGAAGCGCGCAATACCCGCTAAGGCAGAATGGTCACGTGCATATTCTCGATGACCTGGCCTGGCGCGGGCTGATCCAAGACTCGACCGACCTCGAAGCGTTCCGGAAGGACCTGGACTCGGGGCTCGTGACCTTCTACGTCGGCTTCGACCCGACCGCGGAGAGTCTGCACGTGGGCCACTTGATGCTGGTGCTGACCGCCCGCCGCCTCCAGCGGGCCGGGCTGCGCCCGCTGCTGCTGGTCGGCGGCGCCACCGGGCAGATCGGCGATCCCAAGGAGGCCGGAGAGCGCACCCTCAACCCGCCCGAGGTCGTCGCCGGATGGGTCGAGAAGATCCGGGAGCAGTTGGCCCCGTTCGTCACCTACGACGGGGACAACGCCGCTATCGCCGTCAACAACCTCGACTGGACCGGCGAGATGGGCATCGTCGAGTTCCTGCGGGACGTCGGCAAGCACTTCCCGGTCTCCAAGATGCTCTCCCGCGAGATCGTGAAGGCACGCCTGGAGTCCGGGATCTCGTTCACCGAGTTCGCCTACCAATTGCTGCAGTCGAACGACTTCTACGAGCTTCACCGCCGCCACGGCTGCACTCTGCAGATCGGCGGCTCCGACCAGTGGGGCAACATCACCGCCGGGGTCGACTACATCCGCCGCAAGACCGGCAGGCACGTGCACGCCTTCGTGACCCCGCTGGTGACCAGCGCCGACGGCTCCAAGATCGGCAAGAGCGACGGCAAGGGGCCCTGGCTCGACGCCGAACTGACCAGCCCGTACGCGTTCTACCAGTTCTGGTTCAACGTCGACGACGCCGACGTGGTGCGGTACCTGCGGTACTTCTCGTTCAGGTCCCGCGAGGAGATCGAGGAGCTGGAGCGGGCCACCGCGGAGAAGCCGGCGGCGCGGTCGGCGCAGCGCGCGCTCGCCGAGGAGCTGACGGCCCTGCTGCACGGCGAGGAGGAGACCGCGCACGCCGTCTCGGCCTCTCGAGCGCTGTTCGGGCGCGGGGAGCTGGCCGAGCTGCCGGAGGCGACGCTGCGGGCCGCCCTGGTCGAGGCCGGTCTGGCCGAGATCCACAAGCCCGAGGTCAGCGTCGCCGAACTCATGAAGGAGGCCGGCGTGGTCGCGAGCCTGGGGGAGGCGCGCCGGGCCGCCAAGGAGGGCGGGGCGTACCTGAACAACGTCCGGGTGACCGATCCGAACGCCGTGGTCGACCGCGCCGACCTGCTGCACGGTCGTTACGCGGTGATCCGGCGCGGGAAGAAGACCGTGGCCGGGGCGGAAGTGTTCGCCTGAGGCGTATGCTTGGTTGGTTTTGTCGCGGTGAACGCATAGGGGGAGGATCACGTGGCTGACAGCGGCCGTGCCCGAAGGGGCGACGACGACCGGCGAGGCGGCCGAGGAGGCTACGGACGGCGGGACCGGGGCGGCTACGACCGCGGCGGTCGGCCGCGCCGCGACCGCGACGCCGATCGCGGCGGCCGGGGCGGTTTCGGTTCCGACGACCGGCCGCGCCGCCGGTACGACGATCGCGACGACCGTCCCCGGCGTGACCGCGACGACCGGCCGCGCCGGTTCGAGGACCGCGGCGGGCGGCGCCGCGACCGCGACGACCGCGGCCGAGGCGGCTTCCGCGACGGGCACCGCGGCCGCCGCGAGGACCGCCCGCGGCGCGAGCGCGACGACGACCGGTACGGGCGCGACGGCAAGCCCCGCCGCGGCAAGGACGGCCTGCGCCCCCTCGACGAGCGCGAGGCCGGGCACGAGGGCCCGGTCCGCATCGGCGAGTCCGACCGGGCGCCCGACCTCCCCGAAGGCCTCGAGTACGGTTTCGACCAGCTCGACAAGGCCACCAAGGCGGGGCTGCGCAGCCTGAACAAGCAGCTCGCCGAGGCGGTCGGCAACCGGCTCATCGCCGCCGCCGCGCTCATGGCCGCCGACGACGTCGAAGGCGCCCTCGAACAGGCCCGCTACGCCCGGCGCAAGGCCTCCCGCGTCGCCAGCGTCCGCGAGGTCACCGGCGTGGCCGCCTACGGCGCCGGACAGTGGCAGTTGTCCATGAACGAGCTGCGCGCCGCCCAGCGGCTCGGCGGCAACCGCGACCACGTGGCCATGATCGCCGACTGCGAGCGCGCCACCGGCCACCCCGAGCGCGCCATCGACCTGTACCGCGAATTCGGCGATGACGAGAGCATCGACCCCGAGACCCGGGTCGAGCTGCTCATCGTCGCGGCGGGCGCCCGCCGCGACATGGGCATGGACGAGGCCGCCACCGCCATGCTCAAGGTCGGCGCGCTGAACTCGCCGAGGGCCGAACCGTGGGTCGCCCGGCTCCGCTTCGCCTACGCCGAGCACCTGCTGGCCGACGGCCGCGACGAGGAGGCCCGCGAATGGCTGTCCAAGGCCGTCGCCGCCGACGAGGCGGGCCTGAGCGGCGCCGCCGAGCGCCTCCTCGAACTCGAAGGCGTCGACTTCGAAGAACTCGAATACGAGCCCGACGATGAGATCGGGGCCGACCGGCCCCCGGCACCGGAGGAATCCGATGACACGGCTGACCGCCGCGACTGAGCCGCTCGCCTCCGCCTACGACCTGGCGCTGCTCGACCTCGACGGGGTCGTGTACCTGCTCGGGCAGCCCATCCCCGAATCCGCCGCGACCATCGGCGACCTCCCGGTCCACGACTGCGAGCCGGTGTTCGTCACCAACAACGCCTCCCGCAGCCCCGAGACCGTCGCCGAGGCCCTCCACGGCATGGACATCCCGGCCCGAGCCGACCAGATCCTCACCTCGGCCCAGGTCGTCGCCTCCGGGATCGTTGATCGAGTGGGGTCGGGTGCGAAGGTGCTGTCGATCGGATCGGCGGCCCTGCGCGAAGCGCTCGAGTCCGCCGGGCTCGCCCTGGCGGACGAGCCTCGTGAGGCGCAGGCCGTGGCCTTCGGCATGACGTTCGACCTCACCTGGCGCGACCTGACCGCGGTCACCGTCGCGGCCCGGTCCGGGGCGCTCTGGGCCGTGGCCAACCTCGATGCCACCCTGCCGACGCCCGACGGGCCCCTGCCGGGGAGCGGCGCGCTGGCCGACGCCGTGAGCACCGCGCTCGGCCGCGGCCCCGACCTCGTGGCCGGCAAGCCCCGGCCGCCGATCTACGAGGCCGCGCTGGCCCGCCGGCCCGGCGGGCGGGCGATCATGGTCGGCGACCGCCCGGACTCCGACATCGAGGGCGCCAACCGCGCCGGGATCGACTCGCTGCTGGTCTTCACCGGGGTCGTATCGCCGCGCGAGGCGCTCCGCCTGCCGCCCGAGCGTCGGCCTACCCACCTGGGGTGGAGCATCGGCGCGCTCACCGAGACGCACCCGCGACTGCACTGGAACGAGGCGGTCGACCGCGTCGAGTGCGGCGGCTGGACCGCCGTGCTCGAGCGCGGGCGGATCGTGCTCGGCGGCGAAGGGGCCGACCTGGACGGCTGGCGGGCGCTGTGCGAGCTGTCGTGGGCCGCGATGGACATGGCCGGTCTCGATCCGGACCGGGAGCCGCGGGCGCGCGGTCCGGCGGCCGAGAAGCTTTTCCGATAGCACGAAAGCCCGGACCGCGGGGCGGTTCCGGGCCTGTTCGCTCGCTGCCGCGGTCAGTCGACCTTGAGGGCCTTGCGGAGCTTGGCGAGGTCCTTGACGCTGGCCTTGACCTTGACCTTGCCGGTCAGGAACGCCTTGGCGGGCTTGAGCTGCTTCTTGGACAGCTTGATCAGGTCGTCGGAGGCGATCGAGATGCGCACCTCGGCGTCGGAGTCGTCGCCGTCGATCAGGTCGGTCAGGCTGCCGTTGGAGAGCTTGGCGCTGAAGGAGGTGTCGAGGTCGGTGATCTCGCAGGCCAGCGTGCGTTCGAAGTCCTCAAGCCCTTCGAAGTCGCCGGACTTCTTGGCGACCTTGCCCGCCATCTTCTCGAGTACGTTGCGGCATTCGTCCACAGTGGCCATATTATGGTCCTCCCAGTGAGTTGCGGGTTGAGCGCGATGGGCTCGACTGGCCAGAAGGGTACAACGTGCGTCGAAAGCCTTTGCGTCCGACCGGGAGCCAACGAAACGGTCACGGTCCGTGATATCGGAGCGCGGCCCGGCGGGCCCCACGGACCGTGTCCGAAGTCGTCAGAGAACGCCCTGCAGCTTCATCATGTCCATCATGTTGGCCTTGATCTTGACCTGCTTGGACATGAACGCCTTCTTGAAGTCCAGCTCGCCGGCGACGAGCTTCACCAGATCGTCCGAGGAGACGACCATCCGGATCTGCGCGTCCGGCTCGTCCCCCTCGGTGATGTCGACGAGCTTGCCCCCCTCGAACCTCCCGTGGAACGACGTCTCCAGGTCGGTGATGTCGCAGGCGAGCGCGCGCTCGAACCCGGTCAGCTTGCGCACGGTCTTGGGATTCGCGGCGAGATCGGCGGCGAACTGCTCCAGAGCGGTCCGGCATTCGTCGGCGGTGGCCATGGTGCCCTCCTGTTCGTTCGGTGTAGCGGCGGCGGTGCGCCCCCTCAGAAGGTTACCGCCCGGTAGAGCCCGGCGGGCGCGACCCGCCCCGGGTACCGTGGCAGTACCGTTGAGGTAGCCACCAGCCGCGCCCCTCGACCGCCGAGCAGGAAGGAGTAAGGCCATGGCCGACACCGCCCGCGCCTACTTCGACACCGTCTTCAGCCTCGCCGGGGAACCCGGTCGGCGCGCCCGCGACTTCGCCGGCAAGGTCCGCGAGGACCTCCGCGGCGGAGCCGAGCAGGTCCGCAGCCACGGCTCGCGCACCGTCACCGACATCGGCCGCCTCGTCCGCGCCGAGGTCGACGCCGGACTCTCGCGCCTGGGACTGGCGACCCAGTCCGACCTCGACGACCTCAACCTCCGCCTCGAGCACACCGAGGACGAGCTGCGCGAACTGCGGCTGCGCCTCGAGACCGAGCACGCCGCGGTCGGTCCCGCCGAACCGGCGGCCGAGGCACCGAACGACGAAGAGCAGGCATGACCGACGAACCGACACCGGGAAGCATCGCCGACCGGCTCCGCGGGCACGCCGACGCCGACGAGATCGGCGGCGAGATCGAGGCCGCCCTCGGGCGCCTCGAGGCCCTGCCGGACCTGGCCGTGACCGATCACGTAGCCGTCTTCGAAGGCGTCCAGCAGCGCCTGTCGGACATCCTCGGCAACGTCGACGACGCCTGAGCCCGACCGGAAACCGGCCCGCCGCATGCCAGCGCGAAAACGCCTCGACGCCGAACTGGTCCGCCGCAGGATCGCCCGCTCCCGGGACCACGCCCGCGAACTGATCGCGGACGGCCGGATCCGGCTGCGCGGCATCCCGGCCACCAAGGCCGCCACCGGCGTCACCGGCGACGACTCCATCCGCCTGGTGGGGGAGACCGACGACCACGCCTCCCGCGGCGCCCACAAGCTCATCGGCGCGCTCGACGCCTTCGGCCTCGACCCGGCCGGCCTCCGCTGCCTCGACGCCGGCGCCTCCACCGGCGGCTTCACCGACGTCCTGCTGCGCCGCGGCGCCGCCGCAGTGCTGGCGGTCGACGTCGGCTACGGCCAGTTGGCCTGGAGGCTCCGGACCGACGAGCGCGTGACCGTCCACGACCGCACCAACGTCCGCCGCCTCACCCCCGAAACGCTCGGCGGCCCGGTCGACCTGACCGTCGGCGACCTGTCGTTCATCTCACTCGAACTGGTGCTCCCGGCGCTGGCCGCCTGCACCCGCCCCGAGGGCACGATGCTGCCGATGGTCAAGCCGCAGTTCGAGGTCGGGAAGGGACGGGTCGGCGAGGGCGGCGTCGTCACCGACCCGGTCCGGCGCGGCGAGGCGGTCTGGAAGGTGGTCCAGGTCGCCGAGAAGCTCGGCTGGGGCACCACCGGCGTGGTGCCGAGCCCGCTGCCCGGCCCCAAGGGGAATGTAGAGTTCTTCTGCCTCATGCGCCATCGCACCGATACGTTGACCCGCGAGGACGTGTTCGCGGCGGTGGGCGCCTGATGAAGAAGGGCGGTTGAGCCGAGTGCAGCCGAAGCCGAGCCGGGTCCTGGTCGTCACCCACCCGCTCCGCGAGGACGTGGCCGAGCTGGCCGAGAAGATCGCCGCCGCGCTCCGCGGGGCCGGCGTCGCCGCACGGATCCTCACCGGCCGGGTCGCCTCCCTGGGCCGCGCCGAGGCGATCCTGGTAGACGACCGAGGCGCCGCCGAACCGGCCGACCTGGTGCTCGCCCTCGGCGGCGACGGCACCGTCCTGCGGTCGGCCCGGCTCGCCGCCGAGGCCGGCGTCCCGCTGCTCGGGGTCAACTTCGGCCGCGTCGGCTTCCTGGCCGAGGCCGAGACCGGCGAGCTGGAGACGGTCGTGGCCCGCCTGCTCGAAGGCGACTACAACGTCGAGCAGCGCACCACGCTCGCGGTGGAGTCGGAGAGCGCCGACGGGGAGATCACCGCCTCGTGGGCGTTCAACGACATCGCCGTCGAGAAGGCCGAACCGGCCCGCATGCTCGAGGTGTTCGTCGAGATCGACGGCGCCCGGATCTCCCGCTACGGCTGCGACGGCATCCTGTGCGCCTCGCCGACCGGATCGACCGCGCACGCGATGTCGGCCGGCGGGCCGGTCGTCTGGCCCGATGTGGACGCACTGGTGGTGGTCCCGATGAACGCGCACGCGCTGTTCGCCAAGCCGATGGTCGTCCACTCCTCCTCGCGGATCCGTATCGGCGTCGAATCGGCCGGCACCGCCGGGGCGCTCATCGCCGACGGCAAACCGATCGCCGAGCTGACCGCCGGATCCACCGTCGCCGTCCGCCGCTCCGATCTGCCGGTCAAGCTGGTGCGCATGTCGGGCCGGTCGTTCGCCTCCCGCCTGGTCACGAAACTCTCGCTGCCCGTTGACGGTTGGCGCCACGGCCGCATCTAGGCGACGGGTGTCGGAACGAACCGATAGGCTCGGAGTCGTGTTGGACGAGCTTCGCATCCAGAACCTGGGCGTGATCGCCGACGCCACGCTTCCGCTCGCCCCCGGTCTCACCTGCATCACCGGCGAGACCGGCGCCGGGAAGACGATGGTGGTCGCCGGTCTCGGCCTGCTCTTCGGCGGCCGGGCGTCCCGCGCCCCCATCGGCACCGAGAAGGCCCTTGTGGAAGGACGATTCCTCATCGGCGAGGGCGCCCTCGAACTGCGCGAACGCGCGGTAGAGGCCGGGGCCGAACTCGACGAGGGCGAGCTGCTGCTGTCCCGCACCGTCTCACCCGAGGGCCGCTCCAAGGCCTGGGTCGGCGGCCGCGCCGCCCCCGTCGGCGTGCTCGGCGAGCTGGGGGCGCTGGCCATCTCCGTGCACGGCCAGTCCGATCAGATGCGGCTGCTGCAGCCGGCCGAGCAGCGCGCCGCCCTCGACCGCTTCGCCGGGCCCGACCACGGCAAGATCCTGGACGACTACCGGGCGGCCCACGCCGAACTGGGCGCCTGCGCCGCCGAGCTGGCGCGCCTGCGCACGAGTGCCCGCGACATGGCCCGCGAGGCCGACACGCTGCGCCTGGGCCTGGAGGAGATCGCCGCGGTCGAACCGCAGGCCGGCGAGGAGACCGAGCTGGCCGAGGAGGCCCGCCGCCTGGAGAACGCCGAGACGCTCCGGCAGGCCGCCGCGACCGCCCACGGGACGCTGACCGGGGACCCGTCCACCGGCGACGGCGGGGCGGCCGACGTCGTCGGCTCCGCCGCCCGCGCCCTCGAGAACGAGGCCGCCGCCGACCCCAAGATCGGCGAGTTCGCCTCGCGACTGTCCGAGGCCGGGGCGCTGCTGTCGGAGACCGCGGTCGACCTGTCCGGCTACCTCGACGAGCTCGACGCCGACCCGGCCCGCCTCGAGGAGATCTACCAGCGCCAGGCCGCCCTGAAGACGCTGCTGCGCAAGTACGCCGAGGACCTGACCGGAGTCCTGGAATGGGCCGAGAACGCCCGCAAGCGCCTGGGCGAGCTGGACGTGTCCGATGAGCGCGTCGCCGAATTGGAGGCCCGCCACGGCGAGCTCCAGGCCCGCGCCGGCGAGCTGGCCTCCCGGCTCCGCGCCTCCCGCAGGTCGGCCGCCGAACGGCTCTCCGAGACCGTCTCGGCCGAGCTCAAGGGCCTGGCCATGCCGCACGCCGAGGTCACCGCCGCGGTCGAACCGCGCCCGGCCGGCCGCGGCGGGATTGATCTGGCGGTGGACGAGGCCGTCTCCGGCGCCACCGAGGACGGCGCCGACGAGGTCGAGCTGCTGCTGCGGCCCCACCCGGGCGCGAGGCCGGCGGCCCTGCACAAGGGCGCCTCCGGCGGGGAGCTGTCCCGCGTCATGCTCGCCATCGAGGTCGTCTTCGCCGGGATCGGCGGCCCGCCGGTGCTGGTGTTCGACGAGGTGGACGCCGGCGTCGGCGGCAGGGCCGCGGTCGAGATCGGCCGCTGCCTGGCGAAGCTGGCCCGCCGCTACCAGGTCCTGGTCGTCACCCACCTGCCGCAGGTCGCCGCGTTCGCCGACCGCCACCTGGTGGTGAGCAAGGACACCTCGGGTTCGGTCACCGTCTCCGGGCTGCGGGTGGTCGACGACGCCGAGCGGGCCCGTGAGCTCGCTCGCATGCTGGCCGGGATGCCTGATTCCCACCTCGGGGTGGCCCACGCCGAGGAACTGCTGGCCGAAGCCGCCAAACTGAAAGGATAGCCTCCCACCGGGCCGGCGGCGCGCCGCCGCCCCGCACCGGTGGACGAATGGCATGATGATGCACGATGCGTGTACCTAGCTTGCGTTTGCCCGGCCGTAACCCGGAGGGCGACTCCGGGGACGACCGGCTGGTCGGTCCCGCCCGGCTCGATCGCCGGACGAAGCGGCTCTGCGGCCGCCTCGAACCCGGCGACATCGCCGTGATCGACCACGTCGACCTCGACCGCGTGGCGGCCGACTCGCTCGTCGCCACCGGCGTGGCCGCCGTCGTCAACGCGGCCAAGTCCATTTCCGGCCGCTACCCGAACCTCGGCCCCGAAGTGCTGGTGAAGGCCGGGGTGGTGCTGATCGACGAGGTCGGCGAGGGCATCTTCGACGTCGTCCGCGAAGGCAAGACCGCCTCCATCGAGGGCGACCGGGTACTGCTGGGCGGCGAGGAGGTCGCCTCCGGGACGCTGCAGAGCGAGCAGAGCGTCGCCGCCGACATGGAGGCCGCGCGCGAGGGCCTGTCGGTCCAGCTCGAGGCCTTCGCGGCCAACACCATGGAGTACCTCAAGCGCGAGCGGGAGCTGCTGCTCGACGGCGTCGGGGTCCCCGAGGTCAAGACCGACTTCAACGGCCGCCACGCCCTGGTGGTCATCCGCGGCTACAACTACAAAGAGGACATCGACGTCCTGCGGCCCTACATCCGCGAGTTCAAGCCCGTCCTGGTCGGCGTCGACGGCGGCGCCGACGCCCTCCTGGAGGCCGGCTACTCGCCCGACATGATCGTCGGCGACATGGACTCGGTCTCCGACGACGCCCTGCGCTGCGGCGCCGAGATCGTGGTCCACGCCTACGCCGACGGCCGCGCGCCCGGCATGGAACGCATGGACAAGCTCGGCGTCCCGGCCACGCCCTTCCCGGCCGCCGCCACCTCCGAGGACATCGCGATGCTGCTGGCCGACGAGAAGGGCGCGTCCCTGATCTGCGCGGTGGGCACCCACGTGACCATGGTCGAGTTCCTCGACAAGGGCCGGGGCGGCATGGCCTCGACCTTCCTCACGCGCCTGCGCGTCGGCGGCAAACTGGTCGACGCCAAGGGCGTGTCGCGCCTCTACCGGCAGGACATGTCCGTGTCGGCACTGCTGCTGCTCATCGTCTCCGCCCTCGCCGCCATGGCCACCGCCGTCGCGATCTCCACCGTGGGCCGCTCCTTCATCGACGTCATCGCCGACTGGTGGGACGGACTGCTCTACCAAATCCAAAGGCTCTTCTCGTGATCAACTTCCGCTACCACCTGGTCAGCCTCACCGCCGTGTTCCTGGCGCTCACCGTCGGCCTCATCCTCGGCACCGCCGCCCTCAACGGCCCGGCCATCGACGCGCTCGAGGCGACCACGCAGAACCTGCGCGACAGCAACGCCGCCTACCGCGCCGAGATCACCGAACTGGAGGAGGAACTCAACGACGACCAGTCGTTCGCCTCCGAGATCGCCCCCTCCTACCTCGCCGGCGAACTCGCCGAGCGGCAGGTGCTCATCGTCTCCATGCCCGGGGTCGACTCGGCCGCCGCCGACAGCGTCGAGCAGATGCTCGGTTACGCCGACGCCGAGGTCGCCGGGCGGATCTCGGTGCTCGACGACTTCCTCGACCCGGCCAACACCGACCAGCTCGCCGACCTGGTCGACGGGGTCACCCCCGACACCATCGAAGCGCCGGTCACCTACGACGGCGTGGCCGCCATGAGCGCCGTCCTCGCCGCGGTCGCCACCGGCAGCTTCGAAGGCGAACCGGTCGAGATCGAATCGGGCGACATCACCACCGTCACCACCGGGCTCGAAGAGCTCGGCATGCTCACCGTCGAGTCCGAGCCCACCGGCGAGGCCGACGGCATCGTCCTGGTCGGCGCCGCCGCCGCGACCGACTCCGAGGCCGAGGCCCGCAACGCCGGCGTGGTCGCCGTCACGACCGCCTTCGCCGCCAATGAAGCCTCGGTGTACGCCGCGACCTCCTCGGTCGGCGACGACAACCCCGTGGGCACCCTGCGCGAGGAGGACCGCGAGGTCACCGTCGCCACCGTCGACAACGCCGGCAGCCCGCAAGGGCAGATAGCCGCCGTCGCCGCCCTGTCCGAGCTGATCGCCACCGGCCGGGCCCACCACCTCGGCACCGGGGAGGGCGCCGAAGGGCGACTCCCTGAAGCGGCTTAGGATTCGGCCATGAGCCAGCTATCCCGCGCAGCCGGCCGGGCGTTCCTGGGCGGCCTGGCCGCAGGCGGCACCATCGCCGCCATCGGCGCCGTCCGCCGCTCCAAATGGGCCACCGACCTCGACCGCGTCAACCACCGCGGCGAAACGGTGAGCCTGGCCGAGGGACCCGGCGTCACCGTCGGCGCGACCGCGGCCTCCGTGGTCGGCGCGAGTTCGCCGGCCTACGCCGCCGCCGCGGCCACCGTCGGCCTGACCGGCGGCGCCCTCGGGCTCTACGACGACATCGCCGACGCCCGAGGCGAAAAGGCCAAGGGCTTCAAGGGCCACGTCGCGGCGCTGCGCAAGGGCCGGATCTCGGCCGGGCTGGCCAAACTGCTCGGCATCTCCTCGGCCGGGCTGGCCGGCGCCGCCCTGGTCGACGCCGCGAACGCCGAGCGGCACCGCAGCCGGTCGTCGCGGCTGTGGAACATCGGCGTCGCCGGCGGCGTCGTCGCCGGCACCGCCAACCTCATCAACCTGTTCGACCTGCGCCCGGGGCGCGCTCTCAAGGTCGTCAGCGCCCTGGCCGCGCCCCTGACCCGCCCGCCCGGCCCGAAGGCCCGCAAAACCGCCGCCGGCGGGGCCGGCACCGCCATCGCCGTCTCCTCGGCCGCCGCCGCGGCCATGAGCGACGACCTCGAAGGCAAGACCATGCTCGGCGACTGCGGCGCCAACGCGCTCGGCGCGCTCCTCGGCCTGGCCTTCATCGCCCGCACCGGCCCGGTCGGACGCCACCTGGCGCTCGCCGGCCTCGCCGCGCTCATCGGCGCCAGCGAGCGCGTCTCGTTCACCCGTGTCATCGCCGACACGCCCGGACTTCGCGAACTGGACGAGCTGGGCCGGAATCAGGCGTGACCGACACCCGACGAGAAGTCGGTCGTGCCGCCACCCTGATCGGTGCGATCACCATCGGCTCCCGCCTGGCCGGATTCGGGCGGATGCTGGTGTTCACCTGGGCGGTCGGCTACCTCTCCCTCGGCGCCGCCTACCAGAGCGCCAACGCCATCCCCAACCTGATCTTCGAACTGGTCGCCGGGGGAGCGCTGGCGGCGCTGGCCATCCCGCTGCTGGCGGCACCGCTCGCCCGGGGCGACCAGGCCCAGGTCGACCGGACCGCCTCGGCCCTGCTGACCTGGGCGCTCACCGCGCTGATCCCGATCGGGGTAGGCGTCGCCCTGCTGGCCCGGCCGCTGGTCGAACTGGTCACCACCGACAACGTCAAGCCCGCCACCGTGGAGGCGGGCACCGAGATGCTCGTCCTGTTCGCCCCCCAGTTGCCGCTGTACGGGATCGCCGTGGTCCTCACCGGCGTCCTCCAGGCCCACCGGCGCTTCGCCTGGCCCGCGCTGGCGCCCCTGCTCTCCAGTGTCACCATGATCGGCGTCTACGTCCTCTACGCCGCCGTCTCCGGCCGCCAGGACGACGCCGCCGGCGTCACCCAGGGCCAGTTGTGGCTGCTGGCGCTCGGCACCACCGCCGGCGTCGCCGTACTCGCCGGATGCCTGCTGATCCCCATGAGTCGGCTCGGGCTCCACCTGCGCCCCACCTGGCGGTTCGACGCCTCGGTCTCGGCCAGCGTCAGGGCCCTCACCATCGCCGGGGCGGTCACCCTCGGGGCGCAGCAGATCTGCCAAGTGGTGCTGCTGCGGCTCGCCAACGACGCCGGCGACGACGGCCCGGTGGTCGTCTTCACCGTCGCCCAGACGTTCTTCCTGCTGCCGTGGGCCGTCCTGGCCGTCCCGCTGGCGATCGCCGCCTACCCCGGCATGTCCGAGTCCCACTCGCTCGGGCGGACCGCCGACTACCAGCGGACGCTCGCCTCCACCACCCGCGCGGTGCTGGTCCTGTCCGGCCTCGGCGTCACCGCCCTGGCCGGGGTGTCCGAACCGATCGCGACCGTGCTGGGCCGGGTCCAGCAGACCGCCCCCGAATCCCAGATCAGCGGCACCCTCGCCGGACTCGCCTTCGGCCTGTTCGGGTACTCCCTGTTCGCGGTGCTCTCCCGCGGGCTGTACGCGGTCGACCGCGCCTACGCGGCCGCCGTGGCCGTCGCCGCCGGCTGGGCCGCCGCAGCCGCGTCGGCGTTCGCGCTGTCGGCGGTCATCGACGAGGAACACCGCACCGTCGCCCTGGCGGCGGCCTGGTCGATCGGCATGACCGTCACCGGCGTGGCCCTGCTCGCGGTCGTGGGCGTCCGCACCGGCGCGGCCAGCCTCCGCGGCATGGGCCGGGCCGCCGCCGCCACCCTCGCCGCCACCGCCGCCGCGGTGGCGGCCGCCCGGGCGTTCATCGCCTGGTGGGGCGAGACCGCGTCGGTCCTGGCGGCGCTGACCGAGGGCGTCGTCGCCGGACTGATCGCCGCGCTGGTCTACGTTGGGGTGGCGGCCCTCGTCGACCGGCGCGACATCCTGCGCGCCGTGCGGCGCCGCACTGGCACAATACCGAACGGACCAACGGAGACAGAGAGCGGAGACAACCCGTGAGCCACCGACGCATCGCACTGGTGCTGGGACCCTCGACCGGCGGCATCGGCACCCATGTCGCCTCCCTGGCCGGCGGCCTGGTCGAGCGCGGCGATGCCGTCCTCGTCGTAGGGCCGCCCGAGACCGAGGAGCGATTCGGCTTCCGCGACAAGGGCGCCCGCTTCGCGCCCGCCCCGATCACCGCCCGGCCCTCGCCCGAACTCCCCGCCGCCTGGCGGGCGGCCCGCCGCGCCCTCCGCGGCGCCACCGGACGCGGCGTCGACCTCGTCCACGCCCACGGCCTCACCGCCGGCCTCACCGCGCTCACCGCCCGCCCCTCCGGCGCTGCGCTCGTCACCACCTGGCACAACCAACTGCTCACCGCCGGGCTCAAACGCCGCGTCTCCGACCAGCTCGAGAAGCGCCTGGCCCGCGGCGTCGACGTCGCCCTCGGCGTCTCCTCCGACCTGCACGCCCACCTGGTCGCCCTCGGCGCCGCCGACGCCCGCCTCTCCCCGGTCGCCGCCCCGCCGCGCCGCGGCGGCGGCAGCCCCGAGACCGTCCGCACCGAACTGGACGTCGGCGACCGGCCGCTGATCGTCTCGGTCGGCCGCCTGCACCCGCAGAAGGACTACGACACCCTCATCGCCGCCGCCGGCCGCTGGACCAAGCTGGACCCGTCGCCGGTCGTCGCCATCGCCGGCGACGGCCCCGAACACGCCCGCCTGCGGGACCTGGTCGACGCCACCGGCGCCGACGTGCGCCTGCTCGGCCACCGCACCGACGTCGCCGACCTGCTGGCCGCCGCCGACCTCGCCGTCGTCACCAGCAAATGGGAGGGCCGGCAACTGTTCGCCCAGGAGACCCTCCAGGCCGGCACCCCCCTCGTCGCCACCCGCACCGGCGGCATCCCCGAACTGGTCGGCGACGCCGCCGCCCTGATCGACGTCGGCGACGTCGACGCCCTCGACACCGCCGTCGCCGGCCTCCTGGCCGACCGCGGCGGACTCGCCGAACTCGGCGAAGCCGGCCGCGCCAAGGCCGCCACCTGGCCCGACGAGGAGCAGATGCTCGACTCGCTCGACGCGCTCTACCTGGAACTGACGGGAAGATAATCCGCACGTGCTAGAGAAGTTCCAACCCCGGCGACTCCTGCGCCGGTTCCGCCGCTCCCTGGCCCGCCACAGAGCCGTCGTCGCCGCCTGGGCCGCCGTCGCCGTCCTGGCCCTCGTCGCCGCCTGGCAGATCCTGCCCGCCCCCGAGACCGACCGCGTCCCCTCCTCCGCCTCCTCGGTGATCGTCCTCGGCGTCGGGGGCCTGACCTGGACCGACATCGACGCCGAGACCACCCCGGAACTCTACGCGCTGGCCGAGGACGCCTCCCTGGCCGAACTCAACACCGACTCCGCCCGCAACTTCACCTGCACCCTCGACGGCTGGCTGACGCTCTCGGCCGGTTCGCCCGCCGTCAGCACCTCCTTCGGCGACTCCCCCGACTGCGGCGAGGTCGAACCCGACCGAGTCACCGTCGACGGCGACGACGCCACCCTCAACGACCTGCCCCAGATCGTCGAACTCAACCGCGAACTCGACCAGGGTCCCGAAGTCGGCATGCTCGCCGCCGGCACCTCCTGCACCACCGCGATCGGGCCCGGCGCCGCCTACGCCGCCGCCAACTCCGTCGGCCGTGTCGCCGACTACCGCCCCGGCCTGCCCGGCGGCGAGCAGCTCGGATCCGATCTGGCCGAATGCCCCCTCACCGTCGTCGACGGCGGGGTGCTCCCGATCGACCGGGACGTGCGCGAGACGGCACTGACCGCCCTCGACGCGGTCGTCGGCCGCCTCGCCGACGCCCGCCCCGCCGGGTCGGCCCTGATCGTGACCGGCATCAGCCAGACCGTCGAGCCCAACCGGCTGCTGGCCACCATCGCCGACTTCGGCGACGACTCCGGCCACAACCTGCTCGACCTCACCGCCGAACGACCCGGCTACCTGCGGTTGACCGACCTGACCGCCACGATCCTGTCGCTGCTGGAGGCGCCTCCACCCGAGACGGTCACCGGGCTCTCGGCCGGAGCGGTCCCCGACTCCCTCCCCTTCGAGGAGCGGCAGGCGGTCTTCGACGACACCGACACCCGGCTGCTCGCCGCCGACACCGCCGCGCCCGCCGCCCAGTGGCTCCAAGTGCTGCTGCTGCTGGCGCTGACGATCGTGGCCTGGCCGCTGCTGCAACTGCTGCGCCGGGCCGGCCAACCCGGCGTCAGACCGCCGCCGCTGTGGCTCATGCGCGCCAACATCGTCACCGCCCTGGTGTGCGCGCTGTTCGTCGGCGCCGCCATCCTCGCCGACTTCTTCGGCTGGTGGAACGCCTCCAAACCTGCCCTGGTGGGCCCGGCCATCGCGCTGGGCATCGCAGCGGTGTGCGCGATCGCCGCCATCATCCTGCCGCGGCGGCACAGCCCCGCCGGGCTCATGGTCACCGTCTCGTCCTTCGGCCTCATCGTGACCGTCCTGGCGATGGTCATCCACGCCTCGGCTCCGCTGGGCACGCTGCTGGGGGACTACACCGTCGCCGACTCCGCCTCGGGCGAGCTCGGCCCGGTCGCCACCGGCATGTTCATCGCCTCCCTGTGGCTGCTGGCCGCCGCCGCGGTCTGGCGGCTGCCGCGCCGCTTCCAGGCGCCGGGCATCGCCGGCATCGGATGCATAGGCGTCATGGTCGTCTCGGTGGGCTTCCTCGGCGACTCCCTCCCGGCGGCCGTGGCCATCACGGTCGGCACCTGCCTGGCCGCCGCCATCACCACCGGCGGATGGGTGACCTTCGCGCGCCTGGTCTGGTCCGGACTCGCCGGCGTCGCGGTCATGCTCGCGGTGTCGTGGATCGACTACCAGCGCCCGGCGCCCGAGCGCGGCGCCCTCGGCGACTTCCTGTCCGACGTGCTCGGGCAGACCAACGGCGTCATCGGCGCCGGGGTCGGATCGAACATCGTCGCGGTCTTCAGTTCGCCGCTGACGGTGCTGACCGCGATCGCTGGCCTGTACTGCTGGCTGGTGCTGCTGCGCCCCGGCGGGGGACTGCGGCGCGCCTTCGGGCTCTATCCGCCGCTGCGCGCCGCGTTCTCGGCCGCGGTGGTCGGCTCGGCCATCGCCGGGCTCCTGGCGGGCAAGGGCCTGATGAGTCTGGGCTCGGCCCTGGCGGTGATGGTTCCGCTCGCGGTCATCATGAGCCACAGGGTGCTCGCGCGTGCGCACGTCAAATACGGCCAGTACTCGGCCATGATCGTCGACGCGCCCTCCTGGGTCGACGAGGAGAACAGCGCCGAAAGTGTTAGTGTGGAATCCCGTGGATGATGCGATCCACCGGCGGCGGGGCAGTCTCGACCGGCCGCTCGATCGACACGAATAACCACGGGAGTTCGCTTTGGCAGGCGCCGCCAACGGTCAGGTCCGTTCCACGAAACACCTCTTCGTCACCGGCGGGGTCACCTCCGCTCTAGGCAAGGGCCTCACCGCCTCCAGCCTCGGCAACCTGCTGACCGCGCGCGGGCTGTACGTGGTGATGCAGAAGATCGACCCCTACATCAACATCGACCCCGGCACGATGAACCCGTACGAGCACGGCGAGGTCTTCGTCACCGACGACGGCGGCGAGACCGACCTGGACATCGGCAACTACGAGCGGTTCCTCGACCGGAACCTGTCCAAGCGGGCGAACGTCACCACCGGCCAGATCTACTCCGACGTCATCGCCAAGGAGCGCCGCGGCGACTACCTGGGGGCCACCGTCCAGGTGATCCCGCACATCACCAACGAGATCAAGTCCCGCCTGGCGTCGATGGCCGACCCCGACCCCGAGACCGGCCGCGTCCCGGACGTGGTCATCACCGAGGCCGGCGGCACCGTCGGCGACATCGAGTCGCTCCCGTTCCTGGAGGCGATCCGCCAGTACCGGCACGACATCGGCCGCGACAACTGCTTCTTCGTGCACGTCTCGCTGGTCCCGTACCTGGCGGCCTCCTCGGAGATGAAGACCAAGCCCACCCAGCACTCGGTGGCGCAGTTGCGCAGCATCGGCATCCAGCCCGACGCGATCGTGTGCCGCTCCGACCGGGTCGTTCCCGAAGGCCTCAAGCAGAAGATCGCCGGGTTCTGCGACGTCGACGACGCGGCGGTGGTCTCGGCGCCCGACTCCAAGTCGATCTACGACATCCCCAAGACCCTCCACTCCGAGGGCCTGGACGCCTACGTGGTCCGCAAGCTCGGCCTGCCGTTCAAGGACGTCGACTGGACCGCCTGGGACGACCTGCTCGACCGCGTCCACCGGCCCGAGTCGGCCATCGAGGTCGCCATCGTCGGCAAGTACGTCGAGCTGCCCGACGCCTACAAGTCGGTGGTCGAGGCGCTCAGCGCGGCCGGGTTCGCCCACCGCGCCAAGGTGAACGTCCGCTGGGTCGTCTCCGACACCTGCGCCACCGCCGACTCCACCGCGAAGGCCCTGAGCGGAGTCGACGCGCTGGTCATCCCCGGCGGGTTCGGCGAGCGGGGGGTGTCGGGGAAGCTCCGGGCGATCACCTACGCCCGCACCCGCATGGTCCCGACGCTGGGGCTGTGCCTGGGCCTGCAGTGCATGGCGGTCGAGGGCCTGCGCGAGATCGCCGGCCTGGCCGGGGCCGACTCCGAGGAGTTCGACGCGGGCGCCGAGCACCCGGTGGTCTCGACGATGGCCGACCAGACCGACATCGTCGCCGGCCGCGGCGACATGGGCGGCACGATGCGTTTGGGCGCCTACCCGGCGGAGCTGGCCGAGGGCACCCTGGCCGCCGAGGCCTACGGCACCCTCGAGGTCTCCGAGCGGCACCGGCACCGCTACGAGATCAACAACGCCTACCGCGAGCAGCTCACCAAGTCCGGGTTCGTGATCTCGGGGCTGTCCCCGGACGGGCGCCTGGTCGAGTTCATCGAGCTCGACCGCGAGCTGCACCCGTACTACGTGGCGACCCAGGCCCACCCGGAGCTGAAGTCGCGCCCGACCCGTCCGCACCCGCTGTTCGCCGGCCTGGTGGCCGCCGCACTGAAGCGGCAGGCCGCCGATCAGTTGGTCTGAGCGCGCGCGAACCGGTGAGCGGCCTCTCAAGTCCGGACGCACCGCCTGTGCCGCACGCGCACTAGTGTGGTCGGCGTGCATGAATACCGTGTCCTGGACCGAGAGCTCATCTACCGCGGCTGGATCTACGAACTGGTCGCCGAGACCGTCGAGATGCCCGGAGGCGGCACCGCGCGCCGCGAGTTCACCGACCACTCCGGCGCCGTCGTGGCCGTCCCGGTCGACGCGCAGGGCCGCGTCGGCATGATCCGCCAGTACCGGGTGCCGACGGGGGAGTACCTGTGGGAGCTCCCGGCCGGCCTCCGCGACGTCGAGGGCGAGGACCCCGCCGTCACCGCCCGCCGCGAACTGGCCGAGGAGGCCGACCTCCGCAGCGACCGGCTCCACAAACTCGGTGAGTTCTACACCTCGCCGGGCATATCCAACGAGCTGATCCACTACTACCTGGCCACCGAGCTGAGCCCGGTCGCCGAAGCGGACCTGCACCGGCGCGTCGAGGAGGAGGCCCACATCGAGCTGGTGTGGTGGGAGCTGGACAAGGCGCTCGCCGCCGTGGCCGACGGGCAGATCCGCAACGGCGTCTGCGCGCTCGCGCTCAACCTGACCAGACTCCACCTGGAGGCTTCGAAGTAAAGGTCTGTCGCATCGGAGTCGTTGGTCTCGTAGTCGAAACGAGCCGCGCACCGCTACTATCATCGGCGAAGGCGTCGACCCGGTCGGCCGTCCCCACAAGGGAAAGCCGGGAAATCGGGCTCGGCGCGTCATAGACTGCCCGCACCGGCCGCGAACCGGCCGGATGCCGGACCGACGCTTCGGAAGGAACCCGTGCCGTGAAAGTCGCCGTCCCCCGCGAGATCAAGAACAACGAGTACCGCGTCGCACTCACCCCCGGCGGCGTCCACGAACTGGTCGCCGCCGGCCACGACGTCGCCGTCGAGACCGGCGCCGGCCTCGGCTCGGCCATCACCGACGACGACTACCGCGACGCCGGAGCCGCCATCCGCCCCGACGCCGACGCCACCTGGGAGGCGGGCGACCTCGTCCTCAAGGTCAAAGAGCCCGTCGCCCCCGAATACCACCGCATGCGGTCCGGCCAGACCCTGTTCACCTACCTCCACCTCGCCGCGAGCGCCGAGTGCACCGACGCGCTCCTGGAGCGGCGCGTCACCGCCATCGCCTACGAGACCGTCCAGAACGCCGACGGCCGCCTGCCGCTGCTGGCACCCATGAGCGAGGTCGCCGGGCGCCTGTCGGTCCAGGCCGGCGCCTACCACCTCCAGCGCCCCGAAGGCGGCCGCGGCACCCTCATGGGCGGGGTGCCGGGGACCAGGCCGGCCAAGGTCGTCATCATCGGCGCCGGCGTCTCCGGCATGAACGCCGCCGCCATCGCCGTCGGCATGCGGTCCGAGATCGAACTGCTCGACCTCGACATCGACAAGCTCCACGCCGCCGACGACCTCTACCAGGGCCGCCTGCGCACCGTCGTCTCCAACCGCTACGAGGTCAGGCGCGCCTGCCGCGGCGCCGACCTCGTCATCGGCGCCGTCCTCGTGCCCGGCGCCAAGGCCCCCACCGTGGTCGACGACGAAGCGCTCGCGGACATGAAGGACGGCGCGGTCCTGGTCGACATCGCCATCGACCAAGGCGGCTGCTTCGCCCACTCCCGGCCGACCACCCACGACGATCCGTCATTCACCCACGAGGGGAAAGTGTTCTACTGCGTCGCCAACATGCCCGGCGCCGTGCCCGACACCTCCACCTCCGCGCTCACGAATGCGACCCTCCCTTATGTCATGAAGCTCGCCGACCGCGGATGGACCGACGCCCTCAAATCCGACCCCGCGCTCGCCGGCGGCCTGAACACCCACGACGGCCACCTGACCAACGAGCCGGTCGCGCTCACCCACCACCTGCCGGTCACCCCGGCCGAACAGGTCCTCGCCGGACTTTGACATCCGATTAGTGTTGGTGCCAGCGATGTGGTGGTCGGGGTAGCTCCCCGCAGCCGCTCGTGAGGATATCGGCCAGGCTGGCTCGTTGACATCCTGCCGCGTTCGCGCTGGCTCTGCGTGAGGTCTGCCGCCTGGCCGATATTCGCCTCGGTCTGGCTCGATAAAGGAATGCTCGACGCGAGCGTCTGAGCTGGTAATCGGATTGCCGACCGAGACGCCATCCTCAACCCTCGGCATCAGAGCAGGATCCCTTCATGCTAATCGTCGGCGTCGACCCCCACAAATCCACCCATACCGCCGCCGTGCTCGACACCATCACCGGTGAGGCGCTGGGCGAGCTGACCATCACGGCCACCACGGAGGGCTACGGGGAACTCGGCACATGGTGCCGCGACCTCGGCACCGACCTGGTCGCCATAGAGAACCTCCGCGGCCTGGGCTGCCATCTCGGCGCCTGGCTGAATTCGCAGGGCTTCGACCTGGTCGATGTCACCGCCAAGGAAGTCCAGGCCCAGCGCCTGGCCCGTCGCGGCGGGCGCAACAAGAACGATCCCGCCGACGCGTTCGCCGCCGCCCTAGCGGCGGCGCATGGCGGGGGATACCGTCTCAGTGGTGAAGACCTTCGGGTTCTCGATGGTCTTGCCGCCGCGCAGCACCGCGAACGACTTCAGCCCGAGATCGATCCCGGTCTCAGCGTCCTCGTCCGGGATCGGTTCGGCCAGGTCCGCGCCGTCGTCGACCGCGACCACGAAACTCGCGTAGTACCTGCCGGTCGCCGTCTTGGTCACCGTCACGCTCGAGGGCGCGGCGGGCAGGTCCCGCGACCAGGCGACCTTGAGGGCACCGACCTTCGCCACGTACAGGCGGCCATTGGGTTTGAGGCTGAACCCGCGCCGGGTGTACCGGGCGGTCTGCGTGCCCGCGCGGCGCTTGAAACGCGGCGGCCCCACCCGGGCCCCGTGCCGCTTCCCCTGGAGCGAGTCGAAGAAGTGCCGGTAGGCGGCGTGGCAGTCCCGCAGGGCCTGCTGCAACGGCACGGTCGACACCTCGCCCAGCCACGCCCGCTCCGGCGTCCGCTTCGCCGCCGTGATCAGCGCCCGGTCCAGCGCCGCCGTCGACGGATAGGGCAGACGGTGCCGGTACGCGGCCTGCCGCGCGGCCACGGCGTCGTTGTACACCACACGCACGCACCCGAACGTCCGAGCCAGCGCCCGCCGCTGCGGGCCTGTCGGGTAGACACGATAGGAGTACCGCAGATGCACGCGAACATTATACCCGTATCGCACCCGGCGTCCGCTTCCCGGCTCCCAGTCCTGCTCCGCAGGACCCAGAGAAGGCGATCACCCCCGATCCCTCCCCGCCCTCAAGGACGGGACCTCCCCGGAGAAATCCGGTGACACCGGCCGCCCGCAACGCCCGGGCGGGGCAACTCACGCCGGCCGCCGCGGCGTCTCGCAAGCCGTCGACAGCCTCGATACACTGACGTAGAGTCGCAATGACAGGCAAATCGGTGAGACGCCCGGCACACGGTGCCGTCCTCGCACCCGGAGGCGCGAAGAAATGAGCAGTGTGGACAGCAACGACAAGTGGGCGGCTTTGCGCGCGGCGCAAGTGCCACCCGCTGACTCCGAGGGCGACTTCTCCTCGCCGGACCCGGAGAGCTACACGGGCAAACGCGACATCCCCCAGCCCCAGCCGCTCGAGCGCCACGGTCCGGCCCGCGTCATCGCCATGGCCAATCAGAAAGGCGGGGTCGGCAAGACCACCACCACGATCAACCTCGGCGCCGCGCTGGCCGAGTACGGACGCAAGGTGCTGCTGGTGGACTTCGACCCGCAAGGGGCCCTGTCGGTCGGCTTCGGCACCAACCCGCACACGCTCGACCTGACCGTCTACAACCTCCTGATGCAAGAGGACGTCGACATCGACGACGTCATGATGAAGACCAACGTGGCGGGCCTGCGCCTCATGCCCGCCAACATCGATCTGTCCGCCGCGGAGATCCAACTGGTCAACGAGGTCGCCCGCGAGCAGACCCTCGCCCGGGTGCTGCGGCCTGTGATCCCCGACTTCGACTTCGTCCTCGTCGACTGCCAGCCCTCGCTGGGCCTGCTGACGGTCAACGCGCTCACCGCCGCCCACAGCGTCCTGGTCCCCCTGGAATGCGAATTCTTCTCCCTGCGGGGCGTGGCGCTGCTGCTCGACACCATCGACAAGGTCCGCGAGCGGCTCAACTACGACCTCGAACTCGAAGGCATCCTGGCCACCATGTACGACTCGCGCACCACCCACTCCCGGCAGGTGCTCCAGCGCGTCGTGGAGGCCTTCGGCGAGAAGGTCTTCTCCACCGTCATCACCCGCACGGTGCGGTTCCCCGAGACCACCGTCGCCGGCGAGCCCATCACCACCTGGGCCCCCGCCTCCTCGGGCGCCCGCGCCTACCGCCAGCTCGCCCGAGAGCTCATCGCCTCCACCGACAAGTAGCGACCCACCGACCTGCGGGCCACGAAACCGGACGTTCACCCGGACGTGGCCGCACGGCCGGTCTAAGCTTGCCTGCGTGACCGAGCAGCAGCCACCGCGCGCACCCGACCAGCGGGACGCCGAGACCGAGGGGACCGAGCCCGGCTTCCACGTCCGACTCGAGAACTTCGAAGGCCCGTTCGACCTGCTGCTGCAACTGATCGGCAAGCACAAGCTCGACGTCACCGAGGTCGCCCTCCACCAGGTCGCCTCCGAGTTCATCGCCTACGTCACCGCCCTCGACGAGGCCTGGAACCTCGAGGAGACCAGCGAATTCCTCCTGGTCGCCGCCACCCTCCTCGACCTCAAGACCGCCCGCCTGCTGCCGAACACCGTCGTCGACGACGAAGAGGACCTCGCGCTCCTGGAGGCCCGCGACCTCCTGTTCGCGCGACTGCTCCAGTACCGTGCCTACAAGGAGGCGGCCGGACACCTCTCCCGCCTGGCCGAGACCGCATCGACCCGCGTGGCCCGCTCCACCGGCCTCGAGGACCGCTACCGGGGACTGCTGCCCGAACTGAACCTCGACCTCACCCCCGAGGAATTCGCCCGACTGGCCGGCAAGGCGATGAAACCCAAACCGCCGCCGCAGGTCGGCACCGAACACGTCCACGGCCAGCGCGTCTCGGTACGCGAGCACGCCGTGATCCTGTCCCGCCGGCTCCAGCGCGTCGAGACCGCCACCTTCAGGGCCCTGGTCTCCGACTGCGAGAACCGCCTCGAGGTCGTGGCCCGGTTCCTGGCCCTGCTGGAGCTGTACCGGGAGGCGCTGGTCGGTTTCGAGCAGATGCAGGCGCTCGGCGACCTGACCGTGCGCTGGCACGGAGGGTCGGGACCCACCGAGATCGAAGTCGACGAGTACGCAGGTGCACAGCAGACGGGGGAGGAACCGAAAGGTGAGTGAGCAGCCCGAATCCATGGCGGACGCGGTGGCCGAATGGCGCCCGCCCTGGCAGCGCGACGACGGCCCGGCGCCGGCCCGGTCGGACACCCCGGCCGACGAACCGGCCGACGAGAGCGACGAGTACGCCGAGGCGGTGGCCGCCGTCCCGGCCCAGACCGACACCGGACCCGAGGCCGAACCCGAACCGGAGGGCGAAGACCGCCCCGTGCCGGTGCCCGAGGACGTCGACCTCGGCGCGGTGCTCGAGGCGATCCTCATGATCGCGGAGGAGCCCCTGTCCGAGCAGTTCCTGGCCTCGGTATTGGAGCGGCCACTCTCACAGGTGCGCGAGACCCTCGGCCGCCTGAGCGCCGAATACACTGGCGACGGCCGCGGATTCGATCTGCGCCGCCAAGCCGGCGGATGGCGGTTCTACACCAGGGCCGACTACGCCCGCTACGTGGAGCGATTCGTGACCGACGGCGCCTCCGCCCGCCTGACCAAGGCGGCCCTGGAGACGCTTGCGGTCGTCGCCTACCGGCAGCCGGTCACCCGCGGCCGCATCTCGGCGATCCGCGGGGTCAACTGCGACGGCGTGATGCGGACGTTGACCGCCCGCGGCATGGTCGAAGAGTGCGGCTCCGACCCCGATTCGACGGCGACGCTGTACCGCACCACCACCCTGTTCCTGGAAAAACTCGGTCTGGACTCGGTCGCCCAGCTCCCCGAGCTGGCGCCGTTCCTGCCGGACGACATGACGGATATCGAGGAAGATGAACAAAGCTGAGACAGCGGGCGTGCGCCTCCAGAAGGTGCTCTCCCAGGCCGGGGTCGCCTCCAGGCGAGCCGCCGAGGACCTCATCGCCAGAGGGAAGGTGAAGGTCAACGGCGAACCGGCGCGGCTGGGCCGTCGCGTCGACCCCGCCGAGGACGTCATCCACGTCTCGGGCAAGCGGGTGATCACCGACGTCGAGACGGTCCACTACGCGCTCAACAAGCCCCGCGGCGTCATCTCGACGATGGACGACGAGGAGGGCCGCCTCTCCCTCGCCGAATTCGCCAAGGGCATCGACCAGCGGGTCTTCCACGTCGGCCGTCTCGACACCGACTCCGAGGGGCTGCTGCTGCTGACCAACGACGGGGACCTGGCCAACCGCATCATGCACCCCTCCCACGGCCTGCCCAAGACCTACCGGGCCCAGATCGCCGGCATCCTCGACAAACCCACCTACCGGCGCCTGCTCGCCGGCGTCGAACTCGACGACGGGCCCGCCAAGGCCGACAAGCTCAAGATCATCGACGAGCACGCTGGCCAGTCCCTGATCGAGATCACCATCCACGAGGGCCGCAAGCACATCGTGAGGCGGCTGATGGATCAGGCCGGGCACCGGGTCTCGCGGCTGGTGCGCACCGAGATCGGCCCGGTGCGGTTGCGCAACCTCAAGCCCGGCACCGTCCGGCGGCTCAGCCCCGACGAGATCGGCCGGCTCTATCGGGACGTCGGCATGTAGGCGAGCGGCGGTTATCCTGGCAGGGTGCGGTTCATCCTCAACGTCATCTGGTTGGTGCTCTCGGGCCTCTGGCTGGCGATCGGCTACTTCCTGGCGGGCGTGCTGGCGTGCGTCCTGATCGTCACCATCCCGTTCGGGATCGCCTCGTTCCGGATGGCCGGGTACGCGCTGTGGCCGTTCGGGCGGACGGTGGTGCGCGACCCGGCCTCGGGCTGCCTCACTCTCCTGGGCAACGTCCTCTGGCTGGTGCTGTTCGGCTGGTGGCTGGCCTTGGAGCACCTCGTCACCGGGGCGGCGCTGGCGATCACCGTCATCGGCATCCCGCTGGCGGTCGCGAACTGGAAGATGATCCCGCTTGCGCTGTGGCCGCTCGGCGCCCGGGTCGTGGAGGTCCCGTAGGGCGGCCTCCGGCGTTCCGGACGGTCGGAATCCCTATCCCGGATCGGGTCGGGTTCGCGCTCCGTGCCACCCTTGGGGACAAACCACACCCCTACCGGTCCATCCAGGCATGATGTAGGTTTGCGTGGTTTGCAGTTGAAGAACGGAGCGAGACAGTGCCTGAGAACAAGAAGAGCGCACCGGTCGTCGCCGTCGACGGCCCGTCGGGGGCGGGGAAGTCCACCGTCTCCAAGACCCTCGCGACCGCCATTGACGCCGCCTACCTCGACACCGGTGCGATGTACCGCGCCGCCACTCTTGCGGTCCTCCGGGCCGAAGTCGACCCCTCGCAGACCGCGCAGGTGACCAAGGCGGTCAAGAACGCCAAGCTCGAGTTCGGCACCAGCCCCGAAGATCCCTTCGCCCGTGTCGACGGCGAGGACGCCACTCTGGAAATCCGCGGCGACGACGTGACCAAGGCCGTCTCGACCGTGGCCGCGAACAAGACCGTCCGCAAGCATCTGGTCGCCGAGCAGCAGCGGCTCATCGGCGAGGCCAAGAAGGGCATCGTCGTGGAGGGGCGCGACATCTGCGAAGTGGTCGCCCCAGAGGCGGACATCAAGGTCTACCTGACCGCCGACCCGGGAGAGCGGGCGAAGCGCCGCGCCGCCGAGGTCGGGGCCGACGAGTCGGCCACCGAGCAGGACATCGCGCGGCGCGACGGGGCGGACTCGGAGACGACGAAACCGATGGATCCGCCCGAGGGCGCCACGGTTATCGATTCCACCGAGCTGCCGGTCGTGGAGGTCGTCGCGAAGATCCTGGCTTTGCTGAACAACAGGGACATCAATGACTGACGAAGCGACCTGGGCCGAACTCGACGAGGTCGAACGAGGCCCGGTCCCGACGGTTGCCGTCGTCGGCCGCCCGAACGTGGGCAAGTCGACCCTGGTCAACCGCATCCTCGGCCGCAGGGCCGCCGTCGTCCAGGACGAGCCGGGCGTGACGCGCGACCGGGTCGCCTACGACGCCGAGTGGGCCGGCCGGGACTTCAGTCTGGTCGACACCGGCGGCTGGGCCCCCGACGCCGAGGGCATGGCCGCCGCGGTCGCGACCCAGGCCGAGCTGGCGATGAGCACGGCCGATGTGGTGGTCTTCGTCGTGGACGGCACCGTGGGCGCGACCGATGCCGACGCGGCGGCAGTCCGGATCCTGCACCGGGCGAAGAAACCGGTGCTCCTGGTGGCGAACAAGGTCGACAGCACCCGCCAGGAGGCCGACGTGGCCGACCTGTGGCGCTTGGGCCTGGGCGAGCCGCACCCGGTGTCGGCGCTGCACGGCCGGGGGGCGGGCGATCTGCTCGACGAGATCGTCTGGTCCTTCCCCGAGCAGCCGACCGGTCGGCTCAAGGAGAGCGGCCCGCGCCGCGTGGCCCTGATCGGCCGCCCGAACGTGGGCAAGTCGAGCCTGCTGAACCGGATCGCCGGCCAGGCGCGGGCGGTGGTCGACGAGGTCGCCGGCACGACCGTCGACCCGGTGGACTCCCAGGTCGAGCTGGACGGCGAGACGTGGGTGTTCGTCGACACCGCGGGTCTGCGCAAGCGCGTCAAGTTCGCCGCCGGCACTGAGTACTACGCCAGCCTCCGCACCGGCGCGGCCGTCGAGGCCGCCGAGGTGGCGATCGTGCTGCTCGACGCCTCCGAACCCATCTCCGAGCAGGACCAGCGCGTCCTGACGCAGGTGGTGGAGTCCGGCCGCGCCCTGGTCCTGGCGTTCAACAAATGGGACCTGGTCGACGACGACCGGCGGTACTTCCTGGAGAAGGAGATCGACCGCGAGCTCGCCCAGGTGTCGTGGGCGCCCCGCGTGAACGTCTCGGCCGTGACCGGCCGGTCGGTCTCGAAGCTCGCCCCGGCCCTCCGGGAGGCCCTCGACGGCTGGGACCAGCGCATCGCCACCGGCGAGCTCAACCAGTGGATCAGCGCCCTCCAGCAGGCCCGCCCGCACCCGGTCCGCGGCGGGAAGGCACCGAAGGTCCTGTTCGCCACCCAGGCCGACATCGAGCCGCCCCGCTTCGTGCTCTTCACCTCCGGCAGGTTCGACAAGCAGTACCTGAAGTACGTCCAGCGCCGCCTGCGCGAGGACTTCGGGTTCCGGGGCTCGCCGATCGATTTGGCCGTCAAGCCCCGCGAACCGCGCAAAAAGGCCCGGAGATGACCGACCGGGGCCACATCGGGGGACCTCGCCTGGTCGCCCCGGAGCCGATGGGTTAAAGTTGTCTCCGGCCGCCCGAAGCGGTCGGAAGCGGGCTGTGGCGCAGCTTGGTAGCGCACTTGACTGGGGGTCAAGGGGTCGCAGGTTCAAGTCCTGTCAGCCCGACGTTTTCGCAGGTCAGAGACCAAATCTCTGGCCTGTGTTTCGTTTTATGTGAACGTTTTCACGCCTGAGCGCCAGGTCAAGGGGCGGCAGGTTCAAGTTCCAGGATTCCACCGACACGGTCCTGAGCTGAGGAAACGCATGATCGCTCGTCGCGAGGATTTCTCTCAGAGCACTTGACAGGTCTGCGTTCGGAGATCGTAGTCGTCTCGGACCTGTCGGCGTGGCTGCCAAACCGACGTTTGACCAGTTCAGGGGCTAGTTCTCTGATCTGGGGTCGTTGATTGCGGATGCATTCTCCGCTGGGCGTCGATTCAAGAGACAGCAGGTCCCAGTGCCGACATCCGAGCAGCGACCGCCTGAACAGTGGAAATGCAGATGCACTCGTTGTGAGCGTCTGCGCCACCGAGCACTTGTCACCTGCACGGGAGGCGGATCCAGCTCAAGGCGCTACTGCCAGCCGAAATGCGAGGCAAGAGCATGTTGTTGGGTATGGGAATCGTCAAGGCGCTGGCGTGTCGATGTGTGCCAAGTCCACTTGAGGTGGTGGATGATCCCTGATCAAGTCCCCGCGAATGCGTGGATCGGTAACAGGAAAAGAGGACTGCTCGCATGGGCGCTCAGCGATCACATCGAGGGAAGCGCGGAAGCCGTTACACCATGGTCTTCCTCGGCGGCGACACCGCGAGCCTTGGGCCAGCCACGAGGACGGTTCGTGGCGGCGAGGACGTGTCCGACGACACCGGTGCCAGGAACGAGGCGGCGCCGCCGTCGACCTGCGGCACGGTGCGTTTCGACGTGTACGCCGAACGGCAGTGGCTGCCCAACCTCATCGTCGAGGCCTCCACGCGCGAGGGCTACACCTACTCGCTCTATGCGCATCTCATGCCCTTCTTCGGCCACCGGAGACTGGTCGACATCCGAGCGACGACGATCAAGCAGTGGTTGACCGCGCTCAATGCTGCGGGACTCTCGGCGTCGAACCGCAAGAACCTCAAGATGATCCTGAGCGCCGTGCTCACCAGCGCCGTGCACGATGAACTCATCCCGAGCAACCCCTGTCGGCTGGTCAAGACCGACCCGGTCCCGACCAAGCCGCTGGCGACTATTTCCCCGACCCAGTTCGAGCAGTTCCTTGCCGCTATCCCGGGCGCGATGCCCCGGATCCTGGTCGAGACCGCGATCGAGACCGGCATGCGTTGGGGCGAGTTGACCGAGTTGCGCCCTAAGGATTTCGACCGACCCACCGGTGTCTTCACCGTCGCCCGCGCCGTTGTCCGACTGGCTCCCGACTTCCGCAGTGACGGCAACCCCTTCCAGGTCAAGGACTACCCCAAAGACAAGGAGTACCGCCTGATCAGAGTCGACCGGGCATTCGCCGAGAAGGTCGGTGACCACATCGACCGCCACCGGCTTGCAGCTGAGGACCTGTTGTTCTGGTACCAGCCGGACAACCAAGAACCCCTCGAGGACGACCTGGAATTTGAACCGGGCGATCGGGGCTACACCGGGCCCAACGAGCAGGGACGCATCTACGCACACGGCACCACCACCGCCTACACCAACGGCAAATGCCGATGCCTGTACTGCAGGGCCGCGGTCGCCGCTTACCGGCGGAAGCGTCGTGCGCTCGGCAAAGACTCGCCTCGCCGACGCCGGACTATCGACTCCGACGGCCACATCCCCGGCCGTTGGTTCGCCGATACCATCATCAAGCCTGCCTTGGCAAAGGCGGCGTTGCCGCTCGATGTCAAGATGCACCGGCTCCGCCACGCGCACGCGTCCTGGCTCCTGGGCGGCGGCGCAGATCTCATGGTCGTCAAGGAACGCCTGGGCCACGCCAGCATCCAGACCACGGAGCGCTACCTCCACACGCTCGACAACGCCGACGACACCGCCCTCGCCGCGCTCGACAAAGTCCGCGGGCCGCGAGTCCAACCTTCCGCCAACGCCTGCGACGATGCGGCCACCTTGGCCGAACCGACTTCGATGCAGGCCGTCATGGACCGAATGGCCGAGCTCCAGGCCATGCTCGGACAGATGGCCGCCGGCACTGAGCCGCCGAATCCCGACGAGCACGCCACCTCCTGAACTGCATCGACGGGTTCCCTGCCAAATCGCACCGCTGACAACCAGATACGGGTGATTGGCACACGGAGATGGGTCTGCGGCGCCGGCTGCCAGCTCACCTCCGGCCGTAGTGGCTTTCGGGGCCGTAGGGGCTCCAATTGCCAAGGAACGGTTTGAGGTCTTCGAGCTTGAAGTCGGGTGCGGACGGCATCGCCGGCAACACCTGGAGCGGATCGATCGAGGCGGTGTAGGCGCGCGCCCACCGCAGCCACTGCTTGGACGACTCGAGTCCGGTGGTATCGGGGGCCGCGGACCGGATCTTCGCTTCTAGCTGATCGCAGAAGACCGAGAGGACGCGGAACCGCTCGAGCGCTTGAGCCTGCTGGTCGAGCACTGTTCCATAGTGGTGCTCCAGTGCCTCTTCCTTGGCACGGGCCATCGCGCTCTCCCAGCGTCGCTGCCGCTCGACTTTAGCCTTCTCTGCGGCAATAGCGCTCTTGCGATCGTCGACCGCGCGCTTCGCCAAGCCCGCGACGACCTCGGGAAGCCGCTCCTCCAAGGTCATCGTCTTCCGGTCGGCCCATTTCGACTGCCCGCTCGATCCGGAGTGCGGCAGTTCCAGTTTGAGGCTCTGGGACTTGACCGGATGCACGGACTGCGGGAATTCCTGGTCGACGGTGACCGCGTAGGTGAAGCCATCGATCCTGATTTCGATTGCACCATCACGGCGACGGTACTTGCGGCTGCCGTAAGACCCATACTGGTGGCGATCGGTCACCGGTCGATCGCTGACCTTCCAACCGCGTTCGAGGGCGGCTCCAGCGAGGGCTTGGAAGATCAGCAAGCTCCGACGACGCAGCTCCTTGGGCATCATGAGCCGGTCGCTGTCGTCTCGCAATCGGGCCACCACCGGATGAGGACGGCGCAACCGGTCAGGTACCGGTACGGGTTCGAGTCCCTGGGCGTGCTTTCGAGCGGCATTGGGATGGACGCCTGCGACCAGCCTGATCGTCGTGCTCGTCTCTGCGCTGCCGATGGATTCGATGAAGTGCCCTTCGGGGACGAGTCCGTTGCGTTTGGCGTAGTCGATGGTCTTGCGCCACCGGCCGTACTCGGACTCGCTCATCGAAGGCAGGCGGACGGTGTGCTCGGCGACCAGGCGCTCGACCAACGCAGCCGCGTCGGCATGCCGGTCCCGCGAAATCCCAGCGGGCGTGTGGCGCGGCGTCGGAGTCTTCGCCGAAACCCCATCGGCCGAGGTGGCACGAGGCCGCTGGACCTTCCGGCGTGAACCTGCTGCAGGAGTGCTGCGGGCGTCCGGGTGACGGCCGTGTTCAAGATAGTGTCGTCCGGCGTCGGTGATGGCGGCCCGCCACTGCCCGGTGCGCTTGCTGATGGTCACCAGGCCGCGCGAGGCCAACGCCCGCGCGGTAATCCTCAGTCCCGTATGCTCGTCACTGCTCAGATCGTCACCAGAACCTATGAGCTGCAGCGTCTCGAGCTGGCGATCGTTCAAAGGACCAGTGCGTTCCATTCACGGCTCCTTCCAGCAGACCCGGCGGGGAACCCCCAAGGCTAACTTGATCTGCCGCTCCGCACGGACGCGCCGTGTCTCGCCCGCGGGAGCATAGCGACCAGGTGCACGGAAGGACTCACTGTTCCGACCCCTCCCAGTACTGGGCAGTTTGGTTCCAGCGTCCGTCGACTGTTCCGGTGATCACCGGGTCGAGGAACGCATGCATGAGTTCCATCGCTTGCGGTAGGTCTTTTTGCGCTGCGCAGTGAGGGATGCCTTTTGCGAGCTTTGCGTAGACCGGCCCCCAGTTTTCAGGGACGCCGAACCGGTCGAATGGATCAAGTCTGCGCCGTCGCCGCTCAAGTTCGATCGCGTCGCGAAGCTCTACGGCGTCCGGGGCCTGAGTCTTGGCAATCACCACAAGATCGATCAGGTCTTTCTCTCGGCTCGAGGGATCGCCTCGGTAGGTTGCCATCGTGGCGCAGACCTTGTCAGCGATCTGATCGGCTATCGGATAGAGTCGGTAATCGTGCTCTATCAGATCCCGGACCATCACTCGGTTGGAGGGCGGAGCGATCGTCACGGCTCCCGTAAGACGCACTCCAGTCACCAGATCAACTCTGATAGGCGTCGACTTCTTGACACCGATGTAGGTCTCGAAGATTACTCGATATCCGTCGGTGTACGGCTGTGATTCTCCGGCGGCTATCGGATTGTGATCGCGGTACACGAATCGAAAGTGATCCCCGAGATCGATGGCGGCCAGACGCTTTAGATCCTCGAGCGCCTGATCAAGACTGAACCCGGACCTGCAGAGATCGATATCCAGTGTGACGCGGGCGTTGGGTATCCGAGCCAGCATCCCAGTACCACCCTTCAGCACCCACTCCGATCTATCCCCTTCCGAGAATACTCGACATAGAAATCTGTCGAAATACGCCTGGCGTATACGGGCATCGACGGAAACGGACTTATCGTCGCGGTTCGCCCGCTTCGCAGCGTCTTTGATGGCCATTAGCACGGCCGCCGCCGTCGTGTATCCAGACTTTCCGCTCATTCTTCATCTCGCATCTCATTACTCGCCCGATGTGCGCTGGATTCCATCGAGCCAATCCGGGCTAGGCGACCGAGAACCTCCTTGCTCCACACCTGTTCGGGTAGGCTTGTGCTTACTGCGTGGGAGAATTCCTCGGTCATCCCCTCTCGGAGGATCTGCGAGACTCCTATTGCCAGGATCATATCTTCGGTGTTGAGGACCTCATTTTCCGCTATCGATGCCGATATCGACCGTATGCTCTCATCCAGATCCGGAATGGTCAGCATTCCCTGGATCTGCTCCGAGAACTTGGCAAGATAGTCTGCGGCCACCAGCCGGCCTAGAGAGCTCGACGCGAGATGTTCGGCGAGTGAATCTTTGTCGATACCGGCCGTTCTCATCAGATGTTCGAGTAGTGCCTCGCCACTACCGTAAGTGATGCCGTTTCGCGCGGCTAGTGGATCGAGGAGATCGGAAAGCAGCTCAAGGTCAAGCGAGGTTTTCGCTGCCGAGTCTGCGACGACCTTGGCGACGAGGCTGAGATCAGTACGTGCTGCAACGAGATCGCTGATCGTCTGCTCAAGGATGGTTACAGGAAGTCCGCTCTCGACGGTGATCTTCGAATCGTCGAGGTCCCGGACCTTGAATCGAATTTCCGAGCGTTGCGTCTGCCGTCGCCGCGGAGTGCTGAATTCGTACGGCTCGGGAAGCAGATCCCCTACCCCATGGAGCCACGCAGCCGTTGCACCGGAAATGACGGCGGTCCCGCCTAGCCCGAGTCGCTCCTCAGCGAGATGCGCCGGGTCGAGGCTCAGCCATGCGGCCCGAAGTCCTTCGAACTCGTCTCCTGGAGCCCCGGCATCCCTATACACGCCGTGGGTGAGCCTCTCGAGCTGCCCAGACTCGGCCAGGCGAGTCAGGGTGAGTCTGGAGACGCCTCTCGCTGCGGCCTGGGCGGTCGTGAACAGCCCCCACTGCGACACCGACAGTTCGGCAAGGATGCGCAGCGCTTCGATCGATTTCATGCTTGGATTGTATCACCAAGTAGTTACTTTTCAAGCTTCAGTGTTAGATCTGCTAGCGCACTTGCTGACTGCCAGTCCTGGGCACTCTTGACAGGCCTAAATTATCAAGAAATGTCATAATACATCCATCAATCAGTCAGTTCATCCTGATTATTAGATTGAATCGACTTGGCTGGCACAACGCAGCAGCTGCCCCCGTTTTCTCGTGGCGTGCGGTGGTCCCGGGCTGGGGTGTCGCGCCGGTGATGCCGGGCGGTGTCGCCGGCCTGATAGCGAGTGCGGTTCTTTCTCTCTGTGGCGAGCTTGCGGGGCAGGGCAAGATAAGACAGCGAGCGGGGCGATAGCGCCGATCCGCGTCCAGCATAGGGCGATTACTTCGGCCTCCAGGGTCAGTCTCGGCCGCGAGGTGGAGGGTGCATCTGCAGGCGTGGTGGCTGAGCAGTGTGGAGACCGCGTAGCGACAGTGGCGCATCGCGGTGACCTCGGTGTCGGCGAGGTGATCCTGGGGCGCAGGTTCAAGAGCCGCAGCCAGGTGTCGAGGTCGGCGGTGAAGTTCACCGCCAGCTCGCAATTGGCAATCGACCGGCGATACCCGCCCCACAGGGGCGTCTGTACTGATTGTGATAATTCAATATAACTGATCTGATTCCGACCGTTTATCGGATTCAGAGCCTCCTCCGCTGTCGGTGGTTCTAGGTAACATCAGGATGGTTGGCGGTCCGATCTGGCGGTCGCGTGTGATTCATCCCCGTGCGAGGTGGACTGAGCAGGCTGACTCCTGAGATTGGGAGTTGATTGCTGCGAGGACCAGGGGTAATTCGGCGCGTTCGTTGAGGAGTGTGTATGAGTCTTCGAGCTACCCACCGGGGGTATGCATACCAGGACCTTGTAACCGGTATCGCGCTCGTCGACCTCATGCTCGGTACGGCGTCCACCGTTACCGTCGACACAAAGGGCTTCGATGATGACCGCTTCGACGACCTCACGATCCTCTCCCGCACTGGTAGGCGCACACGGCTGCAGGTAAAACACACCGCCGATGACCGCGAACTGACGAAGGCCACGTTCTCAGGAGACCGTCGCAGCCTGCGGCTCGATCGAGTCTTCACCTCAGCGCTCAAGGACCTCGCTGACCATCCCCAAACTACTTACAGAATCGTCGTTCGAGACGGGCGCCCAGACGGCGACCTTGCGAAGGTGCTCCGCCCTATCACAGACGCAAAGGATCCGGGCGACCCCTTCCCTGGCTTTACTACGACCAGATACAGGTTCGACCCGCAACACCTTCGCGAGAGCACCCCATGGTGCAGGCTCGTCGCCGACCTGTCAAACGCTGAGCTTCGTACCGTATGCTCGCATCTCACCGTCGACACTGCAGCTCCCGACTCCAGTCAGGAGCTCTATGCTGCAGGGCCAGCAGAACTAGTGCTGCTGCGCCGAGCTACAGAGGAACTTGGTGCGGGCCGACCGCCGAATACCCACAGATCGCCCGAAGACGTTGCTCAGGCTCTCATCATCGCCGCGACCGCCTCACGCTCACGCGACGGCAACGTTACAAAAGAAGTCCTGGCGCCTCGACTTGGACTTGATACGGACTTCGGAGCAGTTCGAGAAGGGCACCCCGTAGAACCAGCCGTCGCCATCGAACGACCAGACGCCATCATGGCCATCGGAGAGGCTATAAGCCAGGCCGCCACCACAGGAGGACGCGTCGTCATCGCAGGTGGGCCCGGAGTCGGCAAGTCCTGGCTCTGCGAACAGTTGGCCGATGCCTACCGCTCCCGCGACTGGATCGTCGCTCGTCACCACTGCTGGCTCGGTGCGTCCGACACTGACCGCGACGCACGGGTCCTATCCGAGGTCGTTCTCGGCAGCCTTCTCCATCAGCTCGAAGAAACGGTCCCCCAAGCGACCATAGACCTCAGGCCAAGGTATGCGGCAACCATCCAGTCGCTGGCCACAGCGTTGAAAGTCTGCCGCAACGAACAACCGGACCGCAACGTGCTCTTGATCGTCGATGGCCTCGACCACGTTGACCGAGTCAAGGGCCGGCAAATGTCGGGAATTATCCCCCGACATGACCCATCACGCCTACTTATTGATCAACTTGCAGCCATCGCCCTGCCGGCAGGTGTCTGCATGCTGATCGCGAGCCAGCCTGGGGAGCACCTGGATCACGCCCACCCAGTAACCGGGCAACCCCTGCCCGTCTCACCCATGTCCTGGGAAGAGATCCACGCGCTCGCCGGAAAGCACCGGCTGTTCGACGGCTTCGAAACTGAAGGGCGACCCGCTGACTCCGACATCCGAGACGACATCGTCAAGCTGTTGTTCGACCGCTCAGCGGGTAACCCGCTCTACGCCACCTATCTCTGCCGCGACGCGACCCGCATCTCATCGCTCGACGACACGTCAGGGCAACCTTGGACGAGTGTCGAGATCATCGACCGCCTCCGACAGATACCGGATACCGCCACCGACCTCGACGCCTACTACGCGCACCTCGTCGCCGGGATGACCGAGACACAGCAGCTCGCAGTTGGCGTCCTGGCAGTCTGCGACTTCGCCCTGACTATAGAAGAGCTTGGCCAAGTCGTACCCCCAGTGCAGCCCTTCCTTGCCAAAGCGCTCGCAACGCTTGGGCCAGTCCTGCACTCACAACCCGGACTCGGTGGTCTGAAGGTCCACCATGAAAGCTTCAGCCGCTACGTGCTCCGCGATCACACCAAAGAGTGGATCACATCAATCCGCAGCAGCGCCACAGAGTGGCTCTCCGCACGCGGCTTCTTCACCGACTCGCGGGCCTTCCGTCACCTACCGGGACTGCTCGTCAGTCTCGGACGATTCGACGAACTCAAGAACCTCTTCTCCTCAAAGTTCGTAACCGCGGCAATTCAAGCTCTCCAACCACCGGGAGCCCTCTTGAGCGCGCTGGAAGTATTCGCCCATGAGAGCGCACGGCGGCGTGACTGGCCTTCGCTGATCGCCTGCGTGGAACTGCGCAGGGCCGTCGACAAATACGAGACTGAATCGCTCCCGGACACCCTCATCAGGTACGCAGATGTTGTCGTTTCAATCCTGGGTGCCGAGGTAGTCACCGAGCGCCTGCTCTATGAAGGAAGGACGACCTTCCCGACCAGATGGGGACTTCAGCTCTGCGCAGCAGTCGATCGTGCAGGCGAATCAGCCCCGTGGCATGCCTACCTCGCCGAATGGAAACGCCAGGGCGACCGCGAACGAGTTCAGTACGGAGCCGACCAAGACGCAGCCCTACACCTCGCCATCCAGCTCGGCCACCTACGCCTGCGAAGCCAGCGCGGAACCGTAGCTCCGGATGTCGCGCAACGAGTTGCTGAGAACCTTGAGCAAGATCACACAGCAGACTTGGCGAGCCTGGTCGAAGTCTTCGTCATGGGGCTTGAGCCCGGGGATGTACTAGATGCGGCCAACGCCATGAGCGACACCAGCAAGGCAGCAAGGGTGCTGGTCGCCTTGGCCGATCTAGTGTCAAGAGGCGTAGCCGGATTGCCACCGGCCGGCGCGCTCGTCGGGATGGCGCAGGAGTGGGCGCCAGCTGCGGATCCAAGCGCTTATCTCAAGTACGGGATCGCGCCTGAGGAGGTGCTCCGCGGACTCGCGATCGGTGACCTCATGACCGAACTTGACGGAGTGACTCGGAGCCTGCTTGAGGGAAACTCCGCGGACGCGAAGCTCGTCGACCACTGGCTGCACCTGCTCCGCCTCACACACGCACTCGATCCGTCAATGCTCATGACCCTTCAGGGCACGCTCGCTGGAGCAGGGTTTTACCGCGCATGGCTTCGATTCGCGGTAGCGACAGTAGGACTCGCTGACGATGTGGCACGGGGTGTCTCCACGAAACCGGAAGCATCCACCGCAGCTCGAGCAGCCCTGGAGGCGCTGGCTGGCGAAGCGACACCGTTCACCGGCACACCTCGCGCCTGTGACCTCTGGTCAATTCACGCTCTCATCCACGATGTGATCGAGCGAGCGCTGGTGGTCGTGGAGCATGTCGATCTTGATGCGATCCTCGATTCCCTCATCGCCATCGGTGACGGCACAACAACCTCGCTGATGGGCATGGCCGGAACTGGGCCGCTCGTACTCAACGACATGCTTGCAATCCTGATCCGAGTTTCCCCCCACGTTGGCCAGGTAGCCATCCACTCGCTAGCGGAAACAATCCGAGAACGCCGTACGGATGCGTCCGCCATGTACTCGGAGACTGCAGACTTCGAGCTCAGCATCGCGCGAATATGCGTCGCCGCCGGCGACATCGAACAAGCCGAGGACTGCTGGGCCACCGCATCGCTGTACCTCGGAGCTTACGGAGGACACAAGGATCCAACCATCGGCGAACTGATTGACAGCATTGACGATCTGGCATCAGCCGATATCGATGCCGCACTCAGCTCGCTTGTAAAGGTGCGTGACTTGGCCTATCTGGTTCGACAACACACCGACGGTCGAGACACATCGCACTTCCCTCAATCCTGGTGGAACGCCGTCGCACGAGTCGATCCAGCTGCCGCTGCGCGTGATGCGGCAAACCTTCTGCTGACCGAACCAGGATTCGAGGACGCCAGAGCCCACGCAGCACACGAAACGCTCCTGACGACGCAGGTCCACGCCGCTGACCCAATCGTCCTCGCCGCATTGCGACTGACGGTTTCGCAATCGTGGCGGAGACCCGATACTGACCTGGCGATCCTCAATCGGCTCGCGGAAGAGACGGACCCTAGCCCGGCGACCAAAGCGGCCGTCGCCGCGGTCGCCAACAATGTTGCCGCCTCATATGATGATCAACCACTCATGCACACAAGTGACATGAGCAAAGCTGCCGCTACCCGCGACTTGATAGGTGCCGTTCAGCGCCTCGGCGGCGGCACCTTTGACGTACGGACAGTTCGACCAAGAGAATCGAGGAAATCATCGTTCGATGGCCCTCACGTTCGGACCGATGCGGCACTGAAGCGAATCGAGGCGAGGATTCGGCCCGAACTCCCGAGCGGCGCGAATGGAGCCGTCGTTGCGGCTCGCGAATACGCCCGCAAGGACTACAGCGACGACTCCACTGCTCCGAGGTGGAACCTCGAGGCATTGACCAACGCAATCGGGTGGAGGCTCATGGAAGTCACTCTAGACGAGGGTGAACAGGCCGGGAGGCAGCTGCTGGCGGACGTGGCCAGGGAACTGCCGCTCTACTCCGACGCCGAAGTGCTGGCTATGGTGGCTGACGGCGTTGTTGCGCGGTGCGTAGCTGCATCCGAACCGCTTGCAACCGTCGCCAGTTATGCTTCTGCACTCGCCTTCACTCGGATCCGCGGTAGCGGAGGTTGGCGCACGTTTGCTGGACGCGAGCACAACAGACTATGGCAGACGGCGATGGCCCTGAATCCGTCGGTTGCCGAAGAAGTCCTGGCCAGCGCCATAGCAGATATTGCCGCCGGTCCGGCCTACCGCACCTACGGAGTCACCGAGTCCGTGATAGCCGCCTTCGCTACGCAACCAACATCCGGGCCTGGCGGAACCGCGATCGAATGCTGGAACGCCGCGTTCGCCATCCTCGATTACCGACTCCCTGGAGAAGTACAGCAGGACAACCACCGATACACGCCCACGACCAGCCCGGATCATCAGGATCTGATCAATGGCGCACTAGCGACGCTCGCAGTATCAACCATCGCTCAGCCGGACCGCTCTGGTATCAGGCGAGCACTCCTGGCAACGTCCTTGCTGATCATCAGTCGGCCGAAACTAGCGGAATCGGCACTGCTGGCGGCTTTGAACGGGCAACTGGATCCCGGCCGGCTCATCTGGCTGCTCGAAACCGCACGGGGCTTCATGCCGGACTCCGCGCTAACTCCACCGATGGGGCACGCGTTGACCGAATTGGCCCGATGCGACTTGCTCGCAGTCCGTGTACTCGCAGCCGATATCCTCGAGGCCCACGGGCTAGAGGCACCGAATCCACCTGCAACGGCACCCGATATCGAACTTCGTCTCGCTGTAAGTACTTTCCTTGGAGGGCCAGAATGACCAGCGAGGAGAACGAACACGCCGACGAACTGGTCGGCATTTTCCTCGAAGATCGCCTGGAGAGAGCAGGCAATCCACCCGGTCTCCGGGACACCGTAGTCAAACGTGTCGCCGCCCAGACCGAAGCGATCGCGCAGAGGTGGCGAGCCCAAGTCGACCACCTCTCAACACCAAGCAGCCGCACTCTTCCCGATGCCTACCTCGCTGATGAAGAAGCAACCGAAGGCGCGCTTCAAGAAGCCGCCGCTGGTATCCGATCGGCGATGGCCATCGGGGGAGTGATTGTAGAACCACGGCACTTCGAACGACGCCTCGCAAGATCGTTGTCTCCCACCTCGACCTGGGGACTACGAACCGAAGCATCCCGCTACCCGCGTCCGAACACGAGACCGAGGGTCCTGAAGTGGTCACTGGCCCCCGCACCATGGGCAGACGACAAGGACGCCGCCTGGCCACCAACATGTGTGTTGGAGGCCAGCACTATCAGGCAGCTCGAAGGAGCAGAGGCCCGGCCGGTACGGGTATTGGAATCTCCCTACAAGGACTGGATTCAGATTGCCCTTGTCGAGCGCCAAGCCTCGCTGCCATCCGAACATCCGAAACGGCCGAGCAGGCAAATCTTCATCGCTACGGGCCTTGAAGCCTGCGAAGACCCACCGCCCGCTAACTCACTCCCGCTCTCACAATCGCCCCCAAGTCTTTGGGCCCATCCCTACGATGAGCTGTTCCCGCAGCTCGACAGGACTCGCGCGACCACAAGCTTGAGGCAAGGGCAGCTACCACTCGCCGCGATTGCAAGGTTCGACAATGAACCCGGAAGCCCAGACACTGATCGGGGCCCCGGCCTCCACGACTTCGTCCTGACTCCTCGCATTGAAGTGGCCGTATTGCTCGACCTGCGTCCGGTACCTGGTTCTCTCAGCCTCCAAATGGCCGATGCGGAAGGCCAAGGAATGGTGTGTCGAAACTGGCGAAGCTTCCCTATCCATGATGGAGGATATGGAGTACTTCGGCCTGCTGTTACAGGCTCGGATCTGCTCTTGAGGCCTGATCTATTCGCGAAACTCGAAACTGTCATCGGAATGGGCCGTATCGCCATCGGGCTGGCAGTTAGCTGTGCCCCGCGACCAGGACCATCGTCCCTGCCGCGGTCGGACGATCAGGACTTGCCACAATGAGTAACCGGTTCTTGTTGTGATGCGTCGCTTTTCTAGAGACTGCGGACGAGCGTCAAGGGGGTACCATCTGGTATGGCGTTGAGATCCATTTAGTCGCAGCTGAAGTAGATTGGAACTGGTTTGAGCAGGGCTGGGCAAGCAAACGAGGTCGGCAGTGTCTTCCGCTGTGCCGTCGCCACCCATTTGGCAGTGCATGGACTCCGAGGTCGACCCGTTTCCGGCCTCGATCTTCCGGAGAACATCCACCCTGTCCGGCTCGACTTCGAGACGTCCGACCCAACCGACGATATCCGAGTTACGTTCTCAGACGGGCGCCGCGCCTTCATCTCAGCCAAACGTAGAATCAGTATTGGAAGGCCACTTGTCGAGACGGTCGCAGGGTGGGTCGCCCAGACTGCGACACTGAGGACCGACGACCTCCTGGTTCTTGCAGGAGAGGACCTCACCGGCCGCGCCAAGAACTTGGACCGCGTATTGCGACGCCATACAGCAGCGCTAGCGATGGAGACGCGGGCTGAACAGGACGCCTTCAAACTACTCGAAGCGCAGATCCCTGAAGCGGCCCGTAAGTGTGTGCTGAAGCGAGCGCGAGTGCTGCATCTGCCGCACACATCCGGGAGGGGAATCGCGAGTGACCTCCTGGCAGCGCTCATGGACCACGTCGTAGCCAACGATCAGGGCCTGCAGGCAGTACGTGTGCTCGCCGACTTCTTTCACCGCCAGGCCGGAGAGGCCTTGGGCAGCAGTATCGATGATTGGATAGACGAGTTGCACCGGACCGGTCTTTCCGTGATCGCGAAGCACGGCGGCCCAGCTGGGATGCACGCTGCAGCGAGAGCGAACGCCGTCGGTGCCTATCGCGACCATCTGCGAGCCGACGCCGGTCGAATCGACCTGTCCTTGCTCGCAGAAGACTTGCCGCCGATCGTCGACGACAACCTCGTTGACGGCTTGCGGATCAGCGGTGAGTACGAACGACTACCTGATCACCTCCTACCATGCCTGCGGCGTTGGCGACGGATGCTTCTCGTCGGCCAACCAGGTTCCGGCAAATCGGTGGCTCTGCGAGAAATCGCAGCACACTGCGTGGACCATCCCCATGCGCCCATCCCGATCCGGGTTTCACTGCCACGCCTGATGGAACAGGTGCCCGAGATTTGGTCCATTGCCAAGATCATCGACACTGTCGCCGCCAATGCTGTCACCGCCGACCAGCGCACTGCACTCGCTGCATTTCTGTTGAACGAGGTAGGTCACGGCCGAGCCCTGTTGCTCTGCGACGGACTCGATGAATGCGGTGCACGGGCCTCATGGGCTGCCCAGCAACTGAGCGATGTCCTCAACGAGATACACCCAAAAACCGGATTCGTGCTCGCGACGCGGGCAAGTGCTCAAACCGCCGCCGCGCGACTGGGTCTGCCTACAGTCGAACTGGAACCGCCCGAATTCCTCTACGCAACGGTGTGCCGCGTCCTGGGCGCCTGCGCCGAGACACGCATCCCCGAATCCGAACGGAAGCAATGGCTCCAGACCCGCCGCTCCTGGATCAGAGACGCCAGAGTCGAACACAGTGAGCTGCTCAAGGTGCCCCTCCTTGCCATCCTGCTGGCGCTGGTTTGCGCCAGCGCCGCAGACGATGACCTGCCCAAGGGACGTGCCGCGCTGCTTCACCGTGCCGTCAGGGAATCCGTCAACCGATGGGAGCTGGATCTGCGGAAGCTAGCCCCGCCGCGTCAGTGGTCGGCGGAGCTCAGCGCCGACATGCTATTGGACGGCTATATTGTCCTCGGACGGATTCTCGACAGGGGAGTGAATGCTTCTCAAAGGGACGTTCTTGACGCCCTGATCACGATGCTGCGCGATCCCGGTCAGTGGGCGATGCCGCCAGCAAGAGCTCGCGAGGCCGCGAGTGGGGTGCTTCGCTTCTGGGACGAACACGTCGCCGTGTTCGTGGCGAACGGTGCTGGAGTCCTCACCGCTCGAAGCAAAGTGTTCGCCGAAATCGCTACTGCAATGTGGACGACCACGTGCTCATGGGAGGAGCTGACCGCATGGCTGATTGAGGCCCTTGCTTACACCGATTCTGATGGTGCCATCGCGTTGGCCAGCGGCCTCAATCCCAGAATCATGGACGCCCTGCTTGATGCCGGCGCGCGAGGGAACCGAGACGCCACGCTCATGGTTGCAGAACTCGCCACCCGAGATCTAGGCACGCTCAGCCCGACCGCCGTGGCGCGAATCCTCGAGCAACTCGCCGACGGTGTGCACGCCTCGCTGCAAGGAGAACTGCCCCGTGAACGATGGCCGCGAGAGCCCTCGGATGATTTCCCGATGTTCGAGGACCGCACACGTGGCCCTGGACCGTGGCCGTTCGTCCAAGCCGCCTGCATGCTGCCGGTGTGCATCGACCACCGCGGCAGACGTAACGAAGCGCTGGCAGCCGCCCGGCTTGGCCGTGAGGAGAGTCAGATCGCAGCAGCACTCTGCGAACTCACCGACGCCAGCGCTGACGCACGCCTCCTGACCGAGCAAGGCACAGCCCTTGTCAGCTCGGTGCTGGAGCAGCCGGTTCCAGCGGACGTCCCCCACCTATCTGAAGAAGGCCAAATACGAATCCCATTGGCGAACGCGCCGATTCCCGACGGGCTCGCGGAAGTCGCACTGGCGGCCGCAGCACGCCTCGGCGAACTCGCCGACGGCGTAGGAGAACGAGTGAAGCAGATCGCCGTCGACGCCCCAAGGCATATCGCCAACCGTCTCAACATCACCCTTGCCCGTGCTGGCATCGAGATCCTCCCGTGGTACGCGAAGCTGGCCTCCATGGAGGGGGAAACGACCACCATCAGACGCGCTGAAGAGATGCTCCTGGCCGACCTCGCCTCCCTGGCCGAACCTGACACGAACCAAGATGCCGGGGACCTGTGGTCACTTTCCGAGGTATGCGATCTTGCCCAGGCCACCGAACTCGCCGCCACCGGCATTCATGCCGTCGATCGAGCATTCGTCCACGACTCCGCACAGCTCCGTCACGCCTGGCTTGCTGCCATAGCCGACGCCTACGGGATTGACAAGGCAACCGTCGCAGCACAAGCACGGCACCTGCAACGCACGGACTTGGCAGCTGATCAGCAGTGTAGCTCGAGCGACGATTGGTATGTCGTGTTCGTGGAATCCCAAGAGCCGCCCTCACCGCAGGCCAACATGGACGATGCACTTTCTGCCAGGCAGAAGCAACTACTCCTGGCCTGTCTTGAAGCCGACTCCTCGTGGATGGCTTGGGCAGCAGCCAACGTGCTCAGCGACCTTCGGAACGCACCGTGGAATCCGCAACAATTCATGGCCAAGGACATGTCGGACTGGTCACGGGCACGAGCGGGACTGCTGTATGCCGTCGCGATCCTCTCAGCTGGAGCCGATGCCGAATCAGTACTCAGGCAAGCGGTCGCCTCCGAGATCGCAGATCACCGCTACGCGGCATGGATCGCGGTTGCCTCGGCGCCGCAACTCGACCCCAGCAGCGAGGTGGCCAATGCCGTACGCCGCGATCCTGATCTTTCGGCCCGACCGGGAGATGCTTGGGCCGAAGATCCGCAGCCAGCGTATTGGTCGTGCAGGAAATGCAGGTTCCACAACGAAATTCGCGATTTTCGTTGCCGGGCTTGCGATCACGCCACGCGACAGGGCGAACGGGCGCATGCCAGCAGACGGCGAAGACACCGGGACCGCACCAAAGAATGAGCGCGCGACAGGCTGAGGAGCTCTCCGCAGCGCGATCCTGAATGGCTCGGACCTGTTGACCGGATCGACGGGGTTTGGCATCGAGCGTCACTTCAGACTCTCGGGTGTTGCTGGAGCTTACCGTCTCTCGGACTCCCAGTTGCGCTCTGGAGTTGACGTGGAACTGAGTTGGCGTGCGGCCGTAGCAGCGTCGTTGCCCAGTTCAGGATCGTGCGCCATCGAAGCGAGGAGCCGCATGGTGGCTTGATTGCCAACCTTGGAGAGCAGTTGGATGTACCTGCGGAGGTGGTCGAGTTGTTCCGGCCATCGTGTCAGGTGGAGATGCCGGTCTGATTGGGTGATGCCGTGTTCAAGGACGGTGCGGACCTGTTCGGGGAAGTGCATCAGCAGTTTGCGGAGTACGCCTTTAACCGGAGATCGGAACGTATGGCTGATCCAGAAGAGGGGTTCGGCTGCAACCTCGTGCAGTTCGTGTATCAGTCGCTGCCACAGTGGTCGGCATTGCTCGGTGACTTCTCTATTGGTAAGGCTGGGATGGTGGAGATACCAGAGGACCTGGCCATAACAGCTCCATGCTTCGGCCAGCGAACCGCTGAGATGGGTGAGTGGGGGCAGTGGGCTCATGTGGCTGGCGAGTCCGAGCACGCTGATGACGTACGCTGCGACATCATCCTGGGGCTGCATTGTATCTTTTGCGAGGGATGCCGCCCACAATCTGAACGCTGGGATTGCGATGGGGTCGTTGGCGTCAAGGAGCACCTCAAGGATCACGTCCTTCCAGACCAGTGCCTCGGTGCATCGTCCTGCGAGGGCTGCCAGCCGGTTGATCTGGTCAGGTTCGAGTGCGTCTATAGCCTCGACAAACGGAGGACCGATGACGGGTTCGAACTGAGAGACGAAGATGTGATATGCCTGCGCGAAGGTGTCGTTGCTGTCGGGTGATGAGAGTAGTTGCCTGATGTCATCGGCAATGTCTTGCGGGCTGTGCGGTGAATCGACGAGGCCATAGGCATGCAAGCACTCGATGAGTGCGTCATTCAGGAACAGATGGCCAGGTTGAAGGCATTCAAGGAACTCCTCCAACGCACGCCGTTCGTCCGCCTGGGCAGTGAGTCGTACGAACATCAACATGTCGAATATCGCGAGTTGGAGATGGTAGGCGCCACTGTCCCACGCGCAGCGGGCGACGGTGAGCGCTAGCTCGGCGGCTTCGGGAAGGCTGGTGCGGCTCACGAGCAAGCACGCCAAGGCTATACGGCTGTACCGGTTCGGCTCGAGTCCATGGGTCAGCTGCTCGAATTGCTGTAGTGTCACGGCCGAGTGAAACCGATTGAATGTGAGGCGGCAGGCCTCCAGGATCAGGCCGGTCGGCAGTCGTTCCGATCCTGAGCGGCTAAGTCCTGCCAGGGCATAGCCGATATGGTTCGCCAGGGTGACCCTGGCAGGCGCCGAGTTGGCGACGGTCGCCGAAGCGAACGCGGTGTCGGTTGCGTCAAGAAGCTGAAGACACTCCCTGAACAGGATGCCGTCGTGCAACCCTTCGCCGATCGCGGCGAAGATTGCATGGTCGTAAGCGCTCCAAGCGAAGCTTGGGCTGATTTCGACTTGATATTCCTGCTGGAAGTGAAGTGACGCTGCCTCGAAGATGCTGGCCGTTCTTTGGAGCAAGCGTCGAGCTTCTCGGTCCATGACCTGCTCGGCCGGCGTCCCCAGCCTGCCTCGCAGCGCATCGGAGAACGCGCTCGATTGTGGGATCGCCGTCATGATCGCCTGTATGGTCTTGAAGTCGGAGGCCAATGCAAGTGCGAACTTGACGAGGTCTGCATGATCGGGAGAGCTCAGGTCACTGACCATTGCGGTGGTATCGGTGCCGTGGTCAAGGAGAAGCGCCTCAGCTGCGAGCAGCCGCTGATACTGCTCGTGGGTAAAGGCAACATGCTGGCCTTGGACCTGGATGAGCCCAGATGCCAAAACGTCATCGAAGCTGTCGGCTCCTGCGCTTGCGGCGCAGCGTTCGGCCTCGCCGAGTGTGATCGCGCCGCGCAGTTGCTGGTCCATGGTACGAGCCCAGCTTCGAAGGACGGCTCGAACCGTAGTTGGCCGGTTCGTACCTGACGCCCGCTCCCGGATGTAGGCATCCAGCAGAGTACCGGTGCCGGCTCGAGGTGGGAGATCGCCAAGGAGCTTGGCGGCGAGGGCGAGCTCGAGCGGCTGTTCGAACGGTGCAAATGCAGGATCGGAGGGATCCGCTCCGTTGGCTTCGATGATGCGGTTACGTTGTTCCGGGGAGGGTGACTTCATCAACCAGGTGGTTCCGCCCAGGGGTTCGGGCGCGTCGGGTTGTGCCTGGCCTGTGGTGATCACGGTGATGGGTTCACGGAGACACATGGCGTTGAGTTCGTGGAGCAGGCGCGTCTGCAGATCTGCAGGGCACTCGTTGATGCCGTCGACGAGCAGCGCCACAGATCGCTGCCAGGCCTTTGCCCCCTGAATGAGGGCTTGCGCATCACGTGCGGAATAGGTGGCGACGGCCTCGTCGAGGAGGGCCCGGAGGCCGCCAGGTCCGTACAGGCGGGCCGAGATCCAGACGGGGAGCCAACCGGTCTGCGCCAGCTGTGAAGCAATTTGTACCAATGCGATGGTCTTTCCTGACCCAGACGGTCCAACAATATGAATGTGGTGCTGGGCTTTCAGGTGCACGGTGAGAGCATCCGTAGCGAGCTCCGCACCGGAAGAAGCTTTGATACTCACGGGCACTGCCGCAGACAGGTCCGGGGAGCGGTGGGAGAGGAATCGCTGCACGAACTCGTCCAGACCCGTGTCGGCAAGGGAGCGGGGGGTCAGCCCGAGACGAGCGGCGAGCGTCGACCGGTCCACTTGGGCTCCGACCGGAGCGTAGCTGCTTGCCAGGTCGAGCATGCGGTCGAAGTATCGACTTGCTGCGTCCAGGTTGCCGTCGGTGATCTGATTGCTCAGCCACGTGACGGCACCAGCGCGGTCGGCGTCTCGCCCGTCATCGAGTCGCAGTTCGACTATGTAGAGGGCTGAGAGCAGACGCCATGTCAGGTCGTCGATCGCACCCTCTTGCTGCGAGGCGGTTGCGACCATTTTGTCGAGCTGCTGCAGGCGCCTTTGCAGCGACTTAGAGCGTCTGCTGGCGACGTGGTCTCGGAACTCCTGAGCGTTGGGCTGACTTCGCGCACAACCGGTGAGTTCAGCGAGATCATGTGCAAGCCCGGCGGGCCCCTCCATCGCGAGTGCCAGGCGCCAATGGCCTGTACCCAGGTCCTCACGATGCCGTTCGATCTCGGCAAGGAAGGATCGGAAGAGCCTAACCGAGTCCTCGTCGCCCAGCTTGAGCGTTGGCCGTCGCCGCATCGCAATATTGAGTTCCCGTTCGAAGCCGGTCGTGTTTGAACCGCGAATACGGAAGTCATCGACGTGAGTCGCCGGCGCCTGGAAGGTCACCTCGACCGACGCCACGTCAGCGCCGAGAGCGGGCAAGGGGACACCCGTCAGCAAGTGGGTGAGCAGGACAGCACCATATCGATGCTCGAGCACGGTGCCTCCACCGCCGGAAGCATAGGGGTGTCCTGGGGTGGGCTGTTCCTCCACAGAGACAGTCTCGCATCTGGCCTCTGTCGGGCACAGGTGGAGGAGCCTTCCAGATGTTCTGGAGGCGGAGCATTCGCCGTGTCCAGGCACAGGCTCACTTGGACTGAGGCAGGGCTCCTCGTCGCGGCCGTGATGCCCACGGCCAACTTTGTTCCAAACCGTCTCGGCGGGAAGGAAGTTGAGAAGGTGCGCCCGGTGAGATTCAGCTTGACTCTCACTCTTCAGTGATGGCATCGTTCAGCGCCATCTCAGTTTCAAATATATATTGACAACAAGGCATTCTAAAGAACCTCGAGCCGCGGATCGTATCGGCATAGCGTCGAGCCCGGTGCCGATCGCGACGAAGTCCCGAGTTCCTACCTGAACGGTTGGGCGCTCGAAACCTTCGAGCTGACGGAGACCCAGTGGCCGGAGCTTGCGGGTGCCAACCTTGCCCGGCGCGCTGGCATGCGAACTGCGGTGCTTGTGAATTGTGAATACACTGTCGACTGCGGCCGTTTTGCTGGACGGAGAAGACGAGGTGCGCCGACGTGGCCACGCGAGGGAAATGGAATGGTGGGGCGGAGTCTGGTATGAGGGTTGGGAGGCCGGGTGTTCCTGCAACGAGCAGTGATTCGGGGGTTTCGTGCGTCTTCGACGGAGGATCTTGAATGCGAGTTTCCGGGCCGCTTTTCGGTTCTGGTAGGAGCGAATAACGCCGGTAAGAGCACTGTCACCGATGCCCTGTATCTGGCGCATCGGGACCGGTTCCCGAGGCTTGGGGCGCCCTCGGTGGCGACGTTGGGACCGCACCGGCCGCGCGAGATCGCTGTGTCGTTCGCATTCACCGCTGAGCTGAGTGGCGAGGGACCTATTGGAGCCATGCTGCGGGCACAGGCGATGCCTGCGCCAAGCTGGTCTCGCGGACTCGAGCGCAACCTCGGTAGCGTACGCGCCGCTGCGCCCGAGATGGTGCCGGATGCCTACGATAAGCTGCGGCTGATCTACCTTCCGGCGTATCGCAATCCGCTCGATGAGCTTGCGCGTCGAGAGGCGCAGGTGCTCATCGAGATGCTGCGGGCCGAACAGCAGCGGCAACACGGTCATCGCAACCTATCCGATGTGCGTGCGAGAGCCCAGCGACTCCTTGAGGATCTGACGCGCACCGGGCTGATCGAAGCGGTCGAGCATCGCATCCGCGAGCATTTGACCGCGCTGTCGTCCGGCGTCAGCGGACATTATGCGTTCGTTGGCGGCCAAGCCGTTGACGACGCTTATCTGGCGCGAGTGCTGGAGCTGCTTTTGGGAGCCGTTGACGAGCGGGCCTCCGCGCAGCGGCTCGAGGTCTCCGGGTTGGGCTATGTCAACCTGCTGCATATCGCTGTAACGCTTGCCGGGATACCGAACTTGCGGGCTTCGGCAGCCGACACAGGCGAGAACGCGCACGCTCGGGAGGGGCGAAGCGACGATGCGAGCAGTACGGCAGAGGAGTCGGCTTCGCAGTCGGACCGTGAACCGACTGAGGAAGAACTCGACGCGCAGCGCGAGGTTGAAGCCGAATCGAACGAGGATGCGTTCTTTCCCGACCAGTTCCATGTCACCTTGGTCATCGAGGAACCCGAAGCGCACCTGCACCCCCAGCTGCAACACGGTCTGACGCGTTACCTGCGCAAGCTGACTGCAGACCGGCCGGAGCTGCAGACGATCATCAGTACCCACTCCGGAGACGTCATCGCCGCATGCAGACCGGAGGAGCTTGTAGTGCTCCGGCGGCTCGGCGGCGGTCGGCGGACCTCACGCGTGCTGGCCAATATCCCGATGCATGACCGGGATCGGACCCTCCACATGGCTCGCATGCACCTCGACGTGACCAGGTCGGCCGCCCTCTTTGCTGAGCGCATGGTCATCACCGAAGGCGTCACGGACGCGTTGCTGCTGCGCCAATTCGGGCGTGCTTGGGCGGGCGCCGAATCGCGTCGTCGTCAGTTCATCGAAGCGCTGACTATCGTGGTGATGGGGTGGAAGGTCGGCCGCTGGCCAGTCGACCTGCTGGCGACCCGCGGGCATGAGATCGCTACCCGAATCGCAGTCTTCAGAGATACCGACAACCGGACGGGAGCGCCGGCTGCGCCTCCTTCGTGGCTCGCCGACTTCGATGATGCCGTCGTCAGGGGCTTCTACAATGACCCGACACTGGAGCCGGCGATCACGCAAGGCAACGAGGAAGCCGTCACCATCGCGCTCGAAGAGACCGGGATCGGGCGTCCTGCCCAGTGCACGGCGAAGGCCGTCGACGGCCTCTTTACTGGAGCCTCCAACAGCAAGAAGGCCATGTTCGCCCACGCCCTGGCCGCTGAATTGGAGCAGCGAATGGCGAACGACAGTCCGGTGATGGTGCCAAATCATATGAGCCAAATGTTCGAATTCCTATATGCGGGCCACGACGACGATGACCTCGACACGCTCACGCCTGACATGTGAACAGCGGGCAGCGGCGACGAGCGCCGAAAGGCGTATTTACATCAACGCTGCACCAGGCTCAGGTAAAACGACCGTGGCTGCCGAGCGCTTCGGCGTGCTGCGATGGGAACCAGACGATGATCTGCGCCGGATCCTTGCGCTCAGTTTCACCCGATCTGCCTGCGCAGAGCTGTGCACAAGAATCCGGCAGCGATGGGGCCGGACGGCCCTATCCTGGCCTCATGTGGGGATGACGATCGACGCTCTCCACTGCGAAATACTGACCTACCTGCTGCGAACCGAGGCGGTCTCCTGGCCGGGCGGCCTGACTGAACTGACGGTGCTGGACAACTGGCGCGGCCAGAAGGCCGCGCGGTGGATGGCGGAGAGCATGGGCTACCGCAGGGCCATCACCCTCGATGGAACCGCAGTCGGCACCCGTGGGATTCCGGTCAACCGTGCCGGACACTACGTCGGCAAGAAGGAGGACTTCGAATCGCACCTGCGAGCCGGCCGGTGCGCGCACGAGGACGTCCGCCACCTGGTCCTCGCTTCGCTGAAGAACGCTGAATTGAAGGCGATTATCGCTGAATTCCTCCGTGCAACCACGAAAGCCGTGATTGTCGACGAGGTCTTCGACGCCAACGAGCTCGATCTCGCTCTGGTTTGGCTGGCGGCCGAGGAGGGACTATCGGTCACCGTGATCGGTGATCCCTGGCAGGCACTCTACGACTTCCGCGGCGCCCGACCAGACTTGGTGCCCGGGATGGTCGAGGCCGGAGCCTTCACAACCTACCCGGTCAGCCGCTCATTTCGATTCACGACCGACACGATGCGCACCGTCGCGGAAAAGGCCAGGTCCGGCGCCCCAGTGTCGTTGGCGACGTCGGCCGACATCGCCGAGTGCGACGTCGTCCTCGCGCGCAAATGGAAAGACCTCTGGGACGTCGCCGACTGTGTGCTGCCGCTGTCTTTCGGCCGACTGGCCAACCAAACTGATTATTACGGGTTGCGGTGGCCCCGGGTTCTGGTGAGTTTGGGCCCCAGTTCGGGGGTTGGAACTGGGGCCGTTTCCAGGTTGATTTGGCCCCGCCTGGTGGGCTAGTTGGTGGCGGTTTTCTGGGTCTGGGCGAGTCGGTAGGAGTCGGTGCCGGTCTCGATGATGGTGCCGTTGAAGGTCAGGCGATCGACGATCGCGGCGCAGAGCCTGGGGTCGGTGAACGTTTTCGTCCAGCCGGAGAACGACTCGTTGGAGGCGATGGCGACGCTGTTCTTCTCCTCGCGTTCGGTCAAGACCTGGAAGAGCAGTTCGGCGCCGTACCGGTCGAGTTCCATGTAGCCCAGCTCGTCGATGCAGAGCAGGTCGACCCTGCCGTAGCGGGCGATGGTGCGTCCCAGCTGTTTGTCGTTGGCGGCTTCGGTGAGTTCGTTGACCAGTTTCGCGGCCAGGACGTACTTGACCTTGTATCCGGCCATGACCGCCTCGTGCCCCAGGGAGATCAGCAGGTGCGATTTCCCGGTGCCGGAGTCGCCGATGAGGCAGAGCGGGCTGCCGGTTCGGATCCAGTCGCATTTGGCGAGGGTGGCGACGGTCGCGGCTTCGATGTTCGGATTGGCTTCGTAGTCGAAGTCCTTCACGCCCAAGAACTTCTGGCGGGGGAAGTCCGCGGCCCGCAGGCGGCGTTGGCAGCGGCGACGGTCGCGGTCCTCGCACTCGGCCATCATCAGCTCGGCCAGGTAGCCGCGGTAGGTGAGCTGTTCGCGTTTGGCCGCGTCGGCGGCCGGGGCGAACTGGCTGCGGACGGTCGGCAGTCGCAGCATCTTGGTCGCGACGTCGACCGCGGTCTCGGCGGCGGCTTCAGTCATCCCTCGCGTCGTGGGTTTGTTGGTCATGGTCGCTCTCTCCCTCGTGGTGCGGTGACGGTGGTGTCGGCAGGCGTTTCAGCAGCCAGTCGTAGGCAGCGACCGAGGGTGGGGGCCTGGTGTCGATCGGGAGGCAGGGCCGCTCGCCCCAGGCGGGGCTCGCAGTGTCGGTCTCGCCTGGGCTGTCGTTGTCGGACAGGCCTTGCGCGGCGCGTCGGGCCAGGACCGCGACCGCATCGGAGGTGAGGGCGCCCGATCCGATCGCAGCGGCCAGACCGGCGACGACGTGTTCGTGGGCGAGACTGCGGTGGAGCAGCAGGATGCGGATCAGCTCCCGGGTGCCCGCAGCCTGGCCGTGGGCGCGGCCGGCGAGCTGCCACCATCGGTCGTGGACCGGGGTGAACTTCCCGGCCGCGCGGGCCTGGTCCAGTGCGGTCGCGCCGGGCAGGGCGCCGGGTTTGATCAGCAGCGCCTCAAGGTAGTGGTCGAGCTTGAGTTGCTCCTCGCCGCGCCGCAGCAGCCGCCGGTGCCGGGCGATCTCGGTCCGGCCCTCGAAGACCACCAGGTGCGAGGCATACAGCAGCACGCGGACCTTCCTGCCGATATAGCGGACCGGGACGGAGTACTTGACCTGCCGGACCGTGACCTGGCTGAACCGGTCGACCCGAGGGCAGAACAGGCGCCCGACCTCGAAATCCTCTTCCGGCAGCGGGGCCAGGTGCATCTTCTCGACCTCGAAGTACTGGCCGACCGTCTGCGCTCTGGCACCGATCCGGCGGGTCTCGTCCTCAGCGTCCCACCGCTCGACGGCCGCGTTGAGCTCGTCGAGGTCGGCGACGACCGGGACGGGAACGAAGTGGTTGCGGCGGAACCAGCCGATATCGCCCTCGACACCGCCTTTCTCATGCGCGCCTTCCAAACCGGGACGGCAGTAGAACGCATCGATGCCATAGTGGACGCGAAAGGCCGTCCAGCGGTCGTTCTCGATCCGGGACCGGGACAGGCCCACGACCTGATGAACTGCGGCCCGCAGATTGTCGTAGCGGACCTGACCGGTCGGGACACCGCCGATGGTCTTCAGCGCGTGGACATGGCCCTCGAAGAACGCCTCCTGCCCGCACGAGAGTGAAATCCGGTGGACCGCCTTCCCCGAGAACGACAGCCGGAAGCTGAACAGGAAACACTTCGTGCGCACCCCCGCCAGATCCACCCAGATCTCTCCGAAATCGACCTCCGCGCCGACACCGGGCCGATGGGACTGGCGAATGAACGCCTCCGGCGCACGCGCCCGGGCCTCCTGCTCGAGTTCCTTGCGCCGCTCGGAGACGTACTCGGCCAGCGTCGTATAGGCGACATCCGACATGCCCCACTCGTCCATCAGCCGCTCATGTAGCCGCCGGACCGTATGCCGCTGCTTGGCCGGGGCTTCCAGGTCGGCTTTCAAGATCTCGTCGATCGCACCGGTGAACGGCTCGAGTTTCCGCTTCCGTTTGGGCGGCTTCTTGCGCTCCGGAGGCTCTATGGACTCAAGTGCGTCCCGGATCGTTCGACGATGCACGCCGTATTTCTCAGCGAGCGCCCGGATCGACAGGTCCTGGCTGCGGGCATCACGCCGGATCGCAGCGAACAGTTCCGCCCTCTTCCGCACAGACCGATCGACCACCGACGCCCCCACCCGCCTCGGATACTCAGTCACCGCATGGTCACACGACCACCAGGGTGGGGCCACCCCAATCTGGAACTAGTTTTCAGCCCCGTCCAGTGGGGCCACACGAACCCGGAAGACGGGGCCAACTCAACCCGTAATAACCAACCAAACCGACGCGGCTGTAGCGCTGCTGCTCGATCGCTTCGTACGGGGCAGGTTCGGGCATGGGACGGTGCATGGCGTCGAGGCCGGAGCGGTCCTGGGCCTCGACTTCGAGCGCGTGCAACTCGAAAGCGACCGGTTCGCGGCGATTCTCGAGGTGCTGCACGCCGGGTCTGCTGCGGCAGCCACTGTGGCACTTGAACAGCTCCGCGACACGATCAAGACGCTCCGGACCGATGGTCGCAGGCCAAGAAGCCTCAAGGCCGAATCAGAAGCCGAGCAAATCGGCCGCCTCCAGGCGCTGGCGCGTCGCATGCGCCGTGACGACCTGATCCCGGGCCTAACTGTCCATCAGGCCAAGGGCCGGGAATGGCCTGCAGTCGGCCTCAGCCTCTCCTCGGGCGAAATGGCGCGACTTCGGGAAGGTCTGCACGAAAACAAACCTGACGACCGCGTGCTCTACGTAGCGCTGACGCGGGCGATGAAGACGGTTCGGCGGTGTTGAGAGCGCCAGGCAGTGGACAGATGGAAACACTGCAATTGAGCGGGTTCCGCCTCCTGCCTGGTCTGCTGGGACGTCTTGCGTGACGATACAGGTGCGTTCGTGAGTTGGGACATCAGCTTATTCTTGTCGGTCTAGGGCATTCCAATCATCACGAAAATCGCCTCGGCAGCGCTGGCTTTCGCCCGCTGCTGCCGCGACCTCGGTCCGAGTGCGGCTGCGGGAGCTGAGGCGAGACATCCCGGCTGTTCGATCCCCACCCGAGCGGCCTGCGGGTCGTGCCCAGCTCGGTTTCCTCCGTGACAACGATGCCTGCTCGCCCCGACGCGGACCTGCTCCGGAGCGTCTACGTGAGCGTTCTGCGCCGCCGGGGCTGCGGTTCGTTGTTCAGGGATGCAGGGCATGGAGGTCCGGTGCCGAGACCAGGTGCCGAAGCTCCGGTGCGGTGGCTCAACCTTGACTGCAGAGGAGCTTGGCTATGCCCCGACCGAGAGGTTCCGCAGGATTGTCTAGAGGTGGACCGTCGCCGCTCCATTGCCCGCACCGTGCCACATGCAGCGATGCCCAAGCGGGACGGGAAAGCGAAGCTACTGTGGACGCATTGCGTCCGTAACCCATGGGACGCAGAAGGCAGGGCTGAGGGCCAGTGAGCGTCGATCCATTTTAGGGGATGACTCTCCAGGAGTTGGTTGCGTACGATCGACTCATGGCAGGGACGCTTGGTTTCAAACTGGCAGTTCGGCATACGTATCAGCGGCGGTTCACCCGACAGGACCTGGACACGGCCCTGGCAGGGTGCCATTGGTACCTCATCTCCGCCCGACCGGCCGTTCGCATCATTCCCGACTCTGAGCGACTCGATGATGGCATCCTGACCGTCGGGTTCCAAGAGGCGGGAGCGGGCGACAGTTCAGGCACGGCCGCGCTGTACGGCGCTGAGTACGCCGACACCGATCATGATGCGACTTTCCATGTCCACGAGGGCGGCTCCTACTTCTCGCTCCGGTTCCCGGGTGTCCATCTCCATGGCGATTCGTGGTCGCTGGCCGCATTCCTTTCTGGGGGCGGTCCGGACCTGGCACGGCACGAGATCCTCTACATCGGCAAGGCCTACGGTGACGGCCGGCGTACCGCCGCTACTCGCACGGCCCAGCATGAAACACTCCAGACCATCTATGAGGACTATCTCGACCAGAGGATGGACATCTTCGTCACCCCATTGATGCTCGCGAAATCCACATGGTCCAGCGACGACCACATCGACGACACCGAACCCGGCCCGGACATCGATGCGTACGAACGCGTCTTCGCTACCCGGGACGGAGTCGTATCCGGATCTACGGTCGACCTGATCGAGCACAGTCTCATCGCCCATTTCAGCCCGGCTTACAACGTGAACCTGAGCAAGTGGCAGGCGCCCCGGCAGACCGAGCCGATGCGGCAGATGCGCTCGGCAGGGTTCCGGCTGCTCAACGTACACCTTGACACAAGTGACGGGCTCGCCCGATTCTGTTCCGCGACCCAGCCCGAGGCCCGTCGGAGCCACTTCATTTACCACGACGTCCCGCCTGCCCCTCGCAAGGCCGTGCCGCGTGGCATCAGCGCCATGGAGATCAGCCAGTGGCGCCCGGAGGCCCGTCTCGTTCGCGAAGGCCCCGATATGTTCAGCGATCTCGCCGAACAACGAGACCTGATGTTCCGAACCTTCGGCGACGAGGCCCCCGCCGAGCGGAAACCGAGCTCCATCTTCCTCGACCATTCGAGCGACACAACGGTCCAGACCACGCCCCTGGCGCCGGACCTTCTCGAGGCCGAACAGCAGGTTCGCGAATCCATCCTGCAGCGGCGACAGCAAGAGGCCGACGAGGAGGCGGCACTGCAGTACCGGGGCGTGCCCACCTACGACCCCGAGACCGGCAGTATCGAGTTCGGACGGCTGGACTCCGGAGAACCGGTCCCCTGGATCCTGCACGACCGTGAGGGAAACGCCCAGAGCGGCTACCTCATCAACGACGACCACCGATCGAACACTTCGACTCTCGTGATCCTCAAGCACCAAGCGGAGCTGTCCGGGCGATTCGTGACCTACCTCTGCGACCCGAAAGACCGGTTGCGCCTGTCGGCGGGCACGGATGCATCGTCGCCGCAGGCCTGGATTGCCACGAGTCCCGATGCGACCGCTGAGGCGATCCTCAAAGTCGCCGACGTGGTCGACCTGCGCGCTGGCGATCCGGGTGACTTCAAGATCGGGTCCGGGACCGCTGGTCTCCTGCTCGTGATCAACGATGCGGATACGATTCTGGGGTCTCCGGCGATCGACCGCGCCGCATCCAACATCCTCACCAACGGTCCTGTCGTGGGCGTCGGCCTGCTCACGGCGTTCGGTACGGTCACTGGTTTCACCTACGCTGCCGAGCACTGGCAGGGGCTCGGCGGGGTCCATAACAAGCTGGCTGGGATTGAAGTGCCGCCCTCGCTGCCCGCGTGGGCGGCGATGCTCCACCGCGCTCCGCTGCAGGAGGTACCGGTGACTGACGGCGAGCTTGCTTTCGCCGTCTTCCATGACGACCGGAACCTGTACTTCGGCATCGTCGCGGGCGTCTTGGACGGCTCGCACGATGGTGAAGCCGTCAAGCGCGAGGGCAGAGCGATCATCGTGGATCTCGTCGGCGGGGACCTGCTCTGGATTGAAGAGGATCACGACTGCGGGTGTTATGAGGGGCTGAATCTCTTGAATGCCACGCGATGGATCGTCAGGCGCTTCCCCGAGCAATGGGTGCTGTTCCATGTCATGACGAATTACTTCTTCGACGTCGACGCGCCGCAGCATGAGGCCCTGGGTTGGGCGGACGAAGTGATGCGGTCCCGATTCCGCACCCCCGCCTACACCTGGCGCTCGGGTCCGACCCCCGACGGCACCGATTTCGCCCTCTACACGACCATCCCTGAACCCATCGAGGTCCTCGACCAGTCCAACAAGATCATGCAGCTGTACCGACACCTCTACGGATAATCTCAGGCGCGATCCCCATGCTGGGGGTGTCGTGCGGCAGCGGTGTCGAATTGACAGAGCGGCAGGCGTGCCGTCGACGGTCCTGCTGTCAACTACCCGACGACTTGTGTTCCATGGGGTCCCAACGGAATACGTTGAGGATCGAGGAGTGTTCTGGCAGGCGTTGTTCGCACGCTCGAGAAAGGGCCCGCGCTTGTTCCGACGCCGCAACACCTCGACCCGGACCGCAGTCGATCCCCATACCTGGCCTGCCTTGACCAAACTCGCCGACTACGACGGCGCCGTCGATCTCGGCGGCGCGACCGCCCAGATCTGGGCCCGCGCAGAAGGACGGATCGCGCTCGTCCAGCACGAAGCGACCACCGCCAGCACGTGGACGTGGCGTGAGGACCTCGCCGGCATCGAGGCCGTCGTCTATTGCACCGGCCGGCTCTGGACGGCCGAACCCGAGATGCGCTTGTGGGAGCCGGGCGTGTTCCCCGACCACAACGCGCCACTGGTGTCCTGGACACAGATGAGCGGCTGGATCGGGACCGCCCCTCCCTTGTTCCCACAGAACCTTCGCACATTCGCGATCATCGACCGGTGGGAGCCCGGCGAGCCCCCGGTGACCGCGCTTGCCCGCGACGTCGACATCGCCTCGATCCTGGTCGCCGCCGCCACGTGCGAGCCCGGTACGGCGGCGCACCGCGCGCTCACCAACTTCGCCGCTGAAGCCCTTTGGGACGACTACCGGATCACAAAGAACGACATTGCCACGTTCACCGACGCATGCGAACAACTCACGCTGCCGTGGGGTGCGAGACCCTTGCCAGTACCCGAGCCCGGCGACCTCGATGAGACGACAATCCGTGCCGGGTGGCTCGACATACTTGACCGCAGGGACGACGCTGCTGGCGCCGCACTACGGACGATGCGCTCCTGGACCAGCGGCGACCGGACACTGCCGTTCGCCGCATTCACGCAAATCGACCCCAGCGCGGACCAGTGGGCGGCCGAGTGGACCTCGCGGCTGGAGCCGAGCCCGTGGAGGGCCGCGCATGTCCTCTTCGAAGAGCGCAGACCTGTCCGGTACCTGACCGACCCGGCAACGGGAGCGGCATGCGCCGAGGACCCCGACGGCATCATTCACACGCTCGTCCCGGCCGCGATCCCCACCGCAGCCGCGCTCCACTCAGTGATCCTCTCCGGTGGGCACACGACCGTGTGGATCCGCGACACCGACGGCCGCCTATGGCTCGCACCCCAGCTCGCCGCCGACGGCATCGCCTGGGGTTACAGCGGCGGCGGCCCGTGGACGCTTGCCGGCCTCCTGGGTCGACTCCTCGACGACCTCGCCGCCCGAGCCACTGTCGGCGGCAAACCCCGGCCCGGCCTGCTTGCCTTGTGCCAGCACCCATGGCCAGACGGTACGGTGCTGACACGGGCGGACCTCGAAGCAGCACGTGACGGCCGGTTCACGCTGCCAGTAGTCGACACCGATAAATGACGCTCGTGTGGGCCAGCGCCACCGGCGCTGGCCCACACACGGACGACATGATTGCAGACACCCTGATCGAATCCAGGGGTTGGTCTGGGGACGCGAAGATCCGCCATGGTCAAACCCATCCAGTCCATCGCACGGCTCCGGAACACATGAAGCGCCGCAGGTTGCTGACGAGGAAGATTTCCAGATGGACAGAGGCGAGCTTCAAATCTCCATCTTGGTAAATTCGTTACGTGTCACGAGACGGTCTCCCTACTGGCGCAGGGCGTCGGCCTGCTGAAATCACCGCCCCCGCCCGTTGCTCAAATCTACGCATCGATCCGCGCGGGTACCCGATTATCGGGGTCATCCCGCAGGCGCCAGGGAAGGAGGACTTCGGCGGCCTGTCAGAGAAGCGCAAACTCGTCCTCGCCACCTATGACCTGTGCGCTGTGTGCGCGATGCCGTTCCGTGACGAGCTGCGCTGGCAGGTGACGTTCAACGATCAGTTGCATCACATGGGCCCTGCGCCGACATTCAACGAGGCACCCGTCCACAAAATATGCGCGCTGTACGCGGCGCAGGTGTGTCCATTTGTGTCATCGCCCCACGCGCGTCTGGGCGATGCCCAGCGCAAGGGCCAGCGTCGACCCGAAACCCTCGTCCTCGCAGGCTTCACTGGCACAGCAGCAGTGTTCGGGCATGAGAGCGACCTGCAGGCCGGCGAGAACATCCTGATGTTCGAGATGGACGAGCTGCGCAGTACCCACCAGCTCACCAGCGCCAGCGATGCCCGTGACGCCTATGAAGCAGCGTTGGGCGATGAAGCCAGCATCGAACTCGACGATCAAGAGCGGCGCATCATCGAAATCCTGTGTGCACCGACTCTCGAGGAGAATGAGGACTCCGGTGGCGTCATGGCCGGAGCCGCATGGTTCATCGGTGCGGCGTTCTGCCCGCAGATCAAGCGAGTTCAGGCGATGAAGCAGTTCGCCGAGTCCCGCGACGACTTCTACTTCCAGATGGCGGCGAATTTTCTGTTCTATCCCAATCGCATGGCCGACTGGGAAGACGCTGAAGATGCCTCGACTGCCGCAGCTGTATCGTGGTTCAGGTCGCGGGATAGCCTGCCTGAGGTACTGAGACCGTGGCGATCCGATGCTGCGCGTCGGCTCAGGGATTCCAAGGGGCGGCGCCCTATCCCGACTACCAAGCGGGCACCAGTAGTCCGCGATGAAGACGCGCTGCGTCGACGCAGGGAAGCCGAGGCGCGCCTTCGCAGGCGGCGACGAAAGAAGTAGCGGTGGGGGGCTTCGATGAACTCTGTGAGGCGATCTCAATCTGCTTCGGTCGCATGTCGGCCGATTGTGCCGTGCAGAGTTGTCAGCCGAGGAGGCGTGGTCCTTCGGACCTAGGTCCATGAGATTCCTGCCAAGTGCTGGCCAGTGTTTCCTGATGTGCTGAGGAGACAGCGTTCGACCAGGCTAAGGGTCAATTCACGGAGTTGCCGACCGCCCGCTGAGCAGGTTTCAGGGGATGCATGATCACGAAGCCGGCCGGTTTCGGTGTCCAAGCCTGCGACGTGGCCGGTAGGGGATCATCTTGAAGTCGCTGCCGGACCGGTTGGCGGCATGGGTCCCCGACTTGGGCTAAGAGTTCTGACGTTTGAAGAGATCCTTGCCCACCGTCGGAGGGTAGGGAATCACGGCGGACATTGAGATGATGCATGGCGAGTTACCGGTCGGTAATCCGAGAATCCTTGAGTGGCGATACAAGTGCGCTTTCGGTGGTGTGCCTCTGCCTCGGCGGGTTCGAAGGTCGATGGTGGTTCGCGGTTGTGTGAGGTAGTGGGGGCCAAGGAGCGTCGACGCCACGACATCGCCGAGCAGACCGGAGATGCGGCGCAGCATTTGCCCGATAACGGGGGGTGCGTCGAGCCTGTGGCGGTCCTTGTGCGACACTGCGTCGGCTCCATCAAAAAGTAGGCAGTATCACATTCTTGCGATAGTCCTCCCAATCAGATCCATAATGGACTTGGCGGCCATACTCTTGGCCATGAACACGTTGGGAAAGGTTGGCAGATCGCCTGGTCAGTCAGGGTGGGTCTGGGCGTTCGATAGGCCCATTGCCGCTGGTAAGGAGTTTCGGATAGCGCTGGGGGTCAAGGGGTCGCAGGTTCAAATCCTGTCAGCCCGACCATAGAGCTCTTGTTTGAACATCGGGCACTTTCTGCGGGGCCGCGGCGTAAGCCGCGGCTCTTTCGCGTGCCAGCGCCTGGCTGGTGGCATGCTGTCCGAGATAGTGGCGGAGCGGTGCGTAGACGGCGGCGTGGTCTGCGCGGGCGGTCGCCGGGTGGTCGAGATCGTCGGCGTCGATGTAGAGCTTGTCGAAGCACAGGCCGTTGAAGGCGCGACGGTGGTCGTCCGGCAGGGACCGGTAGAGCGCCCAGGGCTTCAGATAAGCAGAGGGACTGTCCGGATCTGCTGCTGCGGGTGGCCGCGGGCGGTGTTGACTCTGGTCGACCGGTCGCTCACAATGGTTTTGATGACGATTTACCGAAAGGACGATGCCGCGTAGGTCTCCTGCGCAGGTCCGCGCAAGCCAGCGGCATCGATCGAGATCCCTGATTCAGCGACCGACTCCTCAGATTCGCGGTGCTTCAGGGTCGTTGAACGCCGCTCTTCGTAGGCTTGAGGTCCGTGACTCCCGGTCGTGGCCCGGCCGGTTCGGATCGGCGTTTCTCGTTTGGCGGCAGATCGCTTACAGGCGCAGTCGCGCCCGAGGAGATTCGATCTGTACCGAAGAGTGCTGTTGCCCGCGTCCGAGGGAGGCACTGGAGCAGGCTTTGCACGGGCTTCCTCGCCGGTTCGCGCGCGAGCTTCGACGACTGCTCGCGCCGCTTGACTCGGCGGTTGAGAGACGGACCGTTCCGGACCCGTTCGCGCCGGTCGGCCGGGAATGGAGTTTCCGGAGCTGACAAACCGGAACCGATGCAGGTTTCGCCGGTTCCGGGCGGTGTACGGGCTTGCCTGTATTGCACGGTCAGGTTCGGGAAGCCTCCCTTGTTTCGGGCGCTTCTGCTGTTCAATCCTTCTGAGCTCATGGAGTTTTCGATGAGGTCCAATGCGGTCGGTGGTATCGGGAGTTTCGAGGAGATGCTCGGAGCTTCCGACCGGCCGTGCTGGCTGCTTGATGTGGACGGGGTCCTCAATGCTGGACAGCCATGCTGGTCGAATGCGCAGCAGCGTCTCGTTTCCTCGAGAGCCGCGGGCGTATTGCGGTTGACCTGGTCGCCGCCCCTTCTCGACCGCATCCGCGCTGTGGCTGAATCAGGACTGGTCGATCTGGTCTGGGCTACGACGTGGTGCCCCGAAGGCGAGATCCTGGAGGACCTGTGGAACCTGCCGACGTTGACCCGGGCCTGGACTGCGGAACTGTATGGACCTGCGGCCGCCGAAGCGAAGGCGGCTGCCGCCACCGAAGTGACCTTGGCCGGCCGTCCATTGATCTGGACCGACGATGAACTCGCCGAGGACCTCGCCGAACCGGATCGTCTGGAGATCCGCCCTCGATCCCGGTGCGGTTTGGCTCCGGGCGATCTCGAGGCGATTGAACGGTTCGTCGCTCGCCACGCAAGGTCCGGCGGCGGAAGGGCAGGTTAGCCACGGGAGGGCGCAGGTCTTGCGATCGGTGCGAACCGGGCGCTTGACACCGCGGAAGCTGATGTCGCATTTGAGCGCGAGACTCGCGGGGATGCGATCAGGGCCACCTGGATCAAGAGTGGCGGCTCGGATCCTCCCCCGTGATGGGGACACCGCATTCTTCAACGCGACCTGGTCGCAGCACATCGGGCAGCACGTGCAGCGCCTCGCTGGCGGACGATCAGGAGCGTGGCGTTGAGTGCGGGCCAGGAGACCAGGAGCGCCGCGAGGACGCCCAGCAGCAGGTCCCACCAGAAGGAGTCGGCCATAGGTTCTCAAGCCCACCGGAAGCTGGGTGGAATGTGGTGGCGGGCTTCGGATTTCGGGTGTTCGGGTCGCGATTACCTGGACCGTGACATGGGGCTTCGGAGGGTGCGGGCCAGTGCCAGTCCGCCGAGGTTCATCCCGATCAGGGCGACTACGAGCGCGACGATCGCTCCGGCTCGGCCGTTTCCGGTGCCGAATCCACCGGTGGACTGGGCTTCGTGCAGGACGGCCAGGACGAATCCGGTGAGCCCCAGCGCCAGTGCCGCGATGGCTGCGGCCGGTGCGCTGCCGATGCGGATGCGACCGGCGGCGCGGAGGTACGCCAGGGCGCCGATGGCCACACTGGTCAGGCCCAGCGCGGCGGCCACGACGGCGCCGAACCGGTCCGAGTCGGGGCCGTAGCCGCCGACGGCGACTTGGTCGTGCGCGGCGGCCGGTGCGGCCAGCAGCAGCACGCCGGCGATGGCGGTCGTGGCGATCGTGGACAGATGGCGCGCTGTCATAGGGGCCCCCTTGAGCCGTACGACGGGTACAGAGGACAGTAGATTCGGGGCAGATGCCTCGTCGTCGTGCCGGGGGCGAAGATCCGGCCTACCGTGCGGGCAGTATGAGATCCGGGCAATACCGCCATGGTTGTCCCCGACGACTCTCGGCCGTCACCATTGCCGTTGCGCGGTCGCCTTCGAGCCGGTCCTCAGGGGCGCCGGCGGCACGTCTTCGGACACGACCGCTCCGGCGGTGATCACGGCGTCGCGGCCGATGGTGACTCCAGGGAGGATCGTGGCACCGGCGCCGATCCACACGTTCTCCGCGATGTCGACGGGCGCTAGCCGACGATGTTGTCGGCGGTCAGGGCGTAGATGGCCCAGATCGACAACAGGCTGATCAGTGCGATCTCGCGCCAGGCGAGCCAGGGGTTGGCCTGGATCGCATACGAGGTGTGTTGGTTGGGCCGGACCGGTTCGGGTGGCATCTGCTCGTCGGCCAGCGGCCGGTCGAACCGGTGTATGAATACCTGGATGAGGGTCATGCCGATGATCAGTCCGGCCGCGAAGCTCGTCACCTCCACGCCGGAGGCGAACGCCAGCACCGTCATGGCCACGACCAGCACCAGCGATACGGTGTCGTAGCCGCGTATGATGCGCTGGCCGCGTGCGTAGTACGAGCCGACCCGCTTGATACGGATGCGGTAGGGCAGGGCCAGCCACACGGCGAATTTGGCCAGGCTCTGGAGGAAGTACAGGATCAGCAGGACGGTGAGGGCGAGTGTCATCGGTGATCTCCATTTGATTCGGCGCGGTCGGGGAACCACGCGGCCAGCACGGTCGGGTCGATCAGGACGACTGAGCCGGACGGCACGCCCAGGACCCGTTCGAGGGCGTCGGTGTAAGCGGCCGTCGTGCGTGCGGCGTGGCCGGCCTCAGCGCCTGTCAGGAGTGCTTCGGCCAGTCGGTCGTTCAGGTCCAGGGCGAGGTCGAGGAGGACTACGGCGCTGGATTCGGGATCGGTCGCGGTGAAGACGCGCGCCTGGATGCCCTGGTCGATCAGCTCGGCCAGGAGCGGGGCGATCCGGCTGGTGATCGCGCGGCGCAGGCGCTGCCGGACTACGGCGTTGGCGTCTGAGTACCACACCCCGACAAGTTCGAGCAGGAGCTCGCGGCGGTGCGTCTTCCACTGCCCGGCGGCGGCGAGGAACTGTTGGAGCTTGTCCAGGGGAGCGAGTCCGGTCTGGTGGTCGACCACCGGGGCCAAAGCGGCCGCGAGTCGCTCGCTGGTGCGGTCCATGACTGCCGCGGCGAGGTCTTGTTTGGAGTCGAAGTAGTGGTAGAAGGCGCCCTTGGACGTGTCGAGTTCCTTGAGCACGTCGGCGACGCTCATGTCCTCGTACCCCTTGGACTGCAGCAGTCGCTCGGCCGCATCCAGGAAGGCGTCGCGCCGCCGGGCATGCGCCACCGGGTCCAGTGTCCGGGCCATCTCACTCCATCAATAGACCAACCGTCGGTCTAACAATAGTCGAAAGCATGGGGACCCATCAACCCCGCTAGCCGAACGGCATTGCGACTAGCGGGATCGGTAAGCCGTCGGGGTCATGCCGTGGACGCTGGTGAACTGCCGGGAGAAGTACATCGGGTCTTCGTATCCGGTCTCGCGGGCCACGACGGCGATGGGCAGGTCGGTGCCGTCGAGGAACTCGCGGGCGCGCGTCATGCGGAGCTGCACCTGGAACTGGAGCGGGGTGACGCCGAGACGCTCGCGGAACAGCGCGGTCAGTTGCGAAGTGCTCAGTCCGACCATCGAGGCGAGAGCGGTGACCGAGGTGCGGTGCGGGGCAGTGGCCCGAAGATGCTCGGCGGCACGCTCCAGCGGGCTCATACCGGCTCCGGGTCCGCGACGTCCGGTGGCGATCACCTGCGTCAGGGCGTGCCAGGCGGCACCCGCGGCTCGAATGAAGGCCGAGGTGGTGAGCCCGGAGTCGAGCGCGTCGATGACCTGAGAGACCAGGCTCGCTACCGGAGCGGGGTCCCGCAGGTGCGTGACCGGTCCGCCCGTCGTCGAATGCGCGGTGCGGACCAGGTCGGCTGCGTCGGATCCGGCGAAGTGGAACCACCACAGGGTCCACGGATCGTCCTGGGAGGCGCCGTAGGCGTGCGCGCGGTCGGAGGGGAGCAGGACGGTGCCGCCGCGGGAGACGCTGAACCGGAGGTCCTCGCTACGGCACCAGCCGGCGCCGTCGGTGCAGACCAGGAGGATGTGCTCGCCCGCGCCCCGACGGCGTACACGACCGTGCCGGGCGGCGTGCGGAAAGAACCCGGCATCGGTGACCAGCAGCTTCCCGGTCACCGGGTGGCGCAGCGCCTCGGCAACCGCGGTGCGCGGCACCACGAGCATTCGCTGCCCGGTGAAACCTTCACGAATCGTCCCCGGGCCTGCATCGGCAGTTGTTTCGTCCATGGACATCAGTGAAATGACCATCGACGGCCATGTCAAGAGCTCATAGGGTCAAGTAATGCCATCCGGACAGTCGAGGATCGTCCTACCCGACGTTCCCGCCGCGCTCGTTGACTCACCCGTGAGGGCCTGGCGTGAGCCGGTCGCGATCGACACCTACGCGCCCGCCGCACCCGACCGCTACCCCGCCTACCTGGACCAGCGCGTCTACCAGGGATCCTCGGGCGCGGTCTACCCGCTGCCGTTCATCGACGCGGTCGACCGCGAGAAGGCCCCGAGAAACTGGGACGCGATCCACCTCGAGAACGAGTACGTCCGGCTGATGATCCTCCCCGAGCTCGGCGGCAGGATTCACATCGGACTCGACAAGACTCGCGGCCGCGACTTCTTCTACCGCAACGACGTCATCAAGCCCGCCCTCGTGGGCCTTGCTGGCCCGTGGGTCTCAGGCGGGGTCGAATTCAACTGGCCCCAGCACCACCGTCCCGCCACCCACCTGCCGGTCGAGACCGAAATCGAGGCCGAAACGGACGGGTCGACCACCGTCTGGTGCTCCGACCACGACCCGTTCGCGCGCATGCAGGGCATGCACGGCATCCGCCTGCGCCCGGCGAGCGCGCTGGTGGAGCTGCGCGGTCACCTGGTGAACCGGACGGCGGAGGTGCAGACCTTCCTGTGGTGGGCGAACGCGGCGGCCGCGTCCCACGACGATTACCAATCGTTCTTCCCCACGGATGTGCGGGTGGTCGCCGACCACGCCAAGCGCGCGACCACGAGTTTCCCCGCGGCCGACGGCCCCTATTACGGCGTGGACTACCCGTCCCGCCGAACCCTCGAGCACCCGGACGGCGACCGTCTGGACTGGTACCGCAACATTCCGGTACCGACGTCGTACATGTGCCTGGGCACCGAAGACGACTTCTTCGGTGGCTACGACCACGCCGCGCGCGCCGGGTTCGTCCACTGGGCCGACCACCGGACCGCTCCCGGCAAGAAGCAGTGGACCTGGGGCAACGCCCCCTTCGGCTGGGCCTGGGACGCTCAACTCACCGACGACAACGGCCCCTATGTGGAGCTCATGGCCGGGGTCTTCACCGACAACCAGCCCGACTTCGCGTTCCTCGAACCCGGCGAGACCAAGACGTTCTCGCAGTACTGGTACCCGATCCAGGACACCGGCCCGGTTCACCAGGCCACCCGCGAGGCCGCCGTCCGCCTCGACCTCCACGTCGACGACGGTGAGACGCGCGCCCGGATCGCCGCGGCGGTCACCGAGCCGCGGCCCGGCGCCCGGGTGGTACTGCACGTCGGCGGCCGCACGGTCCACCGGGACGCCGTCGATCTCGCCCCCGGCTCCCCGTACCGGCGCGACATCCACTGGTCCGGAACCCCCGATCCGTCCGAGTGCGAACTCGTGATCGAGCACCGCGACGAGGCGCTGGTCCGATGGCGCCCCCGCCCCGAACGCGTGGAGCCGCCCGCCGCCGAGCCCGCGACCGAGCCGCCCGCACCGGCCGATATCGATTCGGTCGACGAGCTGTACCTCACCGGCCTGCACTTGGAGCAGTACCGGCACGCGACCCGCAGGCCGGAGCCGTACTGGCGGGAGGCCCTGCGCCGTGATCCGGGCGATGCCCGCTGCAACACAGCGCTGGCCGCACGGCTGGCGCATGCCGGCCGCCTCGAAGAGGCCGAGGAGCACCTGCGCACGGCCATCGGGCGGCTGACGCGCCGCAACCCCAACCCGCGCGACGGCGAGACCCACTACCGGCTCGGCCTCGTCCTCGCCCGCCGGGGCCGCGGCGCCGAGGCCAAGGAGGCGTTCGGCAAGGCCCTGTGGGACCGCGCCTGGGCCGACGCCGCCGCGGTCGCCACCGCCCGGATCGACCTCGCCGCGGGACGCGACGGGGACGCCCAGACCGAACTCGCCGTGCTGCTCGAGCGCAGCCCGGGCCACACGCAGGCCCGGAATCTCATGACGGTGGCGGTCCTGCGGCACGGTGATCGGGCGCGTGCGGCCGCGATCGTGCGGGAGACCCTGCGGGGCAACCCGCTCGATGCGTGGGCCCGCGATCTGGCCGACCGGCTCGGCCGCGACGCCGAGCCCACGACCGACCCGACGATCGCCATGGACGTCGCCCTCGAATACCGCTCGATCCGCGAGGACGAGAACGCGATCGAACTGTTCGACGACGCCGCGCGGCTCGTACCCGCTTCCGGCCAGGTCAACGTCGCCCCGCTCTCCTGGCTGCACCGCGCCGACCTCGAGTTCGAACGCGGCGACGAGCAAGCCGCCGACCTGGCGCTGGAGATGGTCCGCCAATCGGATCGGACGTGGTGCTTCCCCTCGGCCGCCGACAACGACGCGTTGGCGCGGCTGCGGGACCGACGCCCCGGCGACGCCGTGCTCTCCGCCCTCGCCGGGCACTGGCTCTACGCCGCGGGCCGCCGCGACGAAGCCGTCGCCGCATGGGAGGCCGCGGCCCCGACCGGCGACCCGGTCGTCCTGCGCAACCTCGGCGTGGCCGCGCACAACGTCCAAGGCGACCCCGAGCACGCCGCCGCCTGGTACGAGCGCGCCCGCACCGCCGCGCCCGACGACGCCCGCCTGCTCTACGAGGCCGACCGGCTCGACGCCCGTCGCGGCGTCGATCCCGAGCACCGTCTCTCGACTCTGGAGGGACGTCGCGACCTGGTCGAACTCCGCGACGACCTGTCCGTGCAGTTCGCCGCGCTGCTGACCGCCGCCGGCCGCGCGGACGAGGCCCTCGACGTGCTCGCCGGCCGCGCCTTCCAGCCCTGGGAAGGCGGCGAAGGACGCGTCCTGGCCGCCTGGGAGGAGGCCCACCTCGCCCTCGCCCGCGCCGCCGTGGCCGCGGACGATGCCCGCCGCGCCGCGGACCACGCCCGGGCCGCGCTCGACCCGGCCCCGAACCTCGGGGAGGCCCGCCACCTCCTGGCCAACACCGCCGACCTCCACCTGCTGCTCGGGGACGCCCTGGCCTCCGCCGGGGACCCGGCCGCCGCCCGGGGCGCGTGGGAGCGGGCCGCCGCCCAGCAGGGCGACTTCCAGACCATGCGGGTGCAGACCCACTCCGAGCACACCGCCGCCGCCGTCACCGCCCTGCGGCGCCTGGGCGAGACCGACGCCGCACAGGCCCTGCGCGACGACCTAGCCCGCTACATCGACGAACAGGACCGGACCGAGGCCCGGATCGACTACTTCGCGACCTCCCTGCCGGCCATGCTGCTGTTCACCGCCGACCTCCAGGCCGCCCACGACACGCGGGTCCTGGTGCTGCGAGCACAGCTTGCACTGCTGGACGGTGCGCCCGGCCGCGCCGCCGCCCTCGCCGCCGAAGCGCTCGAGCGCGACCCGCTCAACGGCGCCGCCCGCGCCGTAGCCGAATCGGCCCCCGCCCCTCGACCGCATCGCGTCCTCAAAGGTGAGACATGAAGCACCCGGCCCCCACCCGCGCATTGCGCGTCGGTGCATCCCCGCCGCCGCCCCGCGGCCACCTACCCCACGGCGAGCCCCCGGGAACACCCGACCGGATCGAGGTGACCGGCCGCTGGATCGAGCGCGCCGGTCGAGCCTGGATCCCGATCACCGGCGAGATCCACTACTCCCGGCTCCCGCGCGAACGCTGGGACGAGGTCCTCGGCCACGCACGCGCCGGAGGCCTCGACTCGGTCGCCACCTACGTGTTCTGGGCCGCCCACGAGCCCGAACCCGGCCGCTTCGACTGGACCGGGAACCTCGACCTGCGCGCATTCGTCGAACTCGCCGGCTGCCACGGTCTCGACGTCGTCGTGCGCCTGGGTCCCTGGGCCCACGGCGAGTACCGCAACGGCGGCTTCCCCGACTGGGTCGCCGAGCGCGACCTGAAGACCCGCACCGACGACCGGGAATACCTCGCGTTGGTGCGGCGACTGTACGCCCATACCATCGGCCGGCTCCGGGGCCTCGCCCACGCCGAAGGCGGCCCGATCATCGGCGCGCAGGTCGACAACGAGCTGTACGACCGGCCCGAGCACCTCGCCACGTTGCGGGACATCGCCGAGGAGTGCGGTCTGCGTGTTCCGATCTGGACCGCGACCGGCTGGGGCGGCGCTCAACTGCCCGAGACCCTCCTGCCGCTGTACAGCGCCTACTCCGAGGGGTTCTGGGAGGACGAGACCACCGAGTGGCCCGCGTTCGCCCCGTGCCACTTCCGCTACAGCGAAGTCCGCGACGACCTCAGCGTCGGCACCGACTTGAGGGAGGCCCTCGACGGCCTCGCCGCCGCCGACACCGCCGAGATCGACGACCGGCTGCCGTTCGCCACGTGCGAACTCGGCGGCGGCATGCACGTTGCCTACCATCGCCGGCCCCTGGTCTCGTCCGAAGACGTCGCCACACTCGCGCTCGCCAAGATCGGGTCCGGTTCGGTCTGGCAGGGCTACTACATGTATTCGGGCGGCACGCAGCACACCGGACCACATGGGACCGAGCAGGAGTCGCACGCCACCGGCTACCCCAACGACGTGCCGGGACTCAGCTACGACTTCCACGCGCCGATCGGCGAGCACGGCCAGATCCGCGCCCACCACCACTACCTGCGCCGCCAGCACCTGTGGCTACGTCAGGAAGGCCATCGCATCGCCGCCATGACCGCCGCCGTGGGCGGCGGCAGCGACGACCCCGACGAACTGCGTTGGGCCGTCCGCTCCGACGGGTCGAGCGGCTACCTGTTCCTGACCACCTACCAGCCGCCGAAGCGGCCCATCGCGGCACAGCCCGACGTCCAGGTCACCGTCGCGTTCGACGACGCCGAGGTCACCGTCCCGACTGATCCGGTGGACATCCCGGCGGGCCGCTCGCTGGTGTGGCCGCTGCGCTACGCGCTCGCCCCGGACCTGGAGCTGCGAAGCGCCACTGCGCAACTGCTCACCAGGCTCAGTGACGACGAAGGCGAGATCGTGGTTCTCGCCGCCACCGAGGGGATTCCGGTCGAGATCATCCTGGGCGACGGCACTGTGGTCGACCTGCCCGCCGCTCCGGGCCCGGACTGCGTCGTGCGACTGCCCGGCGTGCGGCTGCTGATCCTCGACGAGGCGAGCGCGAACCGGCTCTACCGGCTCGACCTCGCCGGCCGCGACCGTCTCGTCCTCGCCGACGCACCCGTCCGGGCCGACGGCGGCGACCTCATCGTCCAGTCCGAGTCCGAGCACGTGACCGTCGCGGTCCTGCCCGCACCCGACGGGTTCGACTCCGACGGCGCCGAGCTGTCGGGGCCCCGCGCCCAGGGGCCGTGGCGGTCCTGGGCCGTCACCGCCCGCGGCGCGGGACCGATCCCGCTGGCCGTCCGACGCCGGCCCGAGCACGGACCCGCGCCCGAACCCAGACGCGGCGGCCCTCTGGGACGCCTCAGCGCCCCCGACGACTACACGAACGCGGCGGCCGTCCACATCGACGTCCCTGCCGAGGCGTTCGCGGCCGACCGGACGCTGCTGCGCGTCGAGTGGACCGGCGACACCGGTCGTGCCTATGTCGGCGAGCGACTGGTCTCCGACCACTTCTGGCACGGCCGCGCCTGGGACATCGACCTCACACCGCACCGCCAGCCGGTCTCCGAACACGGCCTCCGGCTCGAACTGCTGCCCTGGCGGCGCGAGACGGGCGTATGGGTCGACCCGTCCGTACGCGGGGTCGACGACGGCATCGCCATCGCCGCCGCCACCGCCGTCCGGGTGGCCAATACCCGGCTCAGCGCCAGGAAGGAGCCGTCCTGACCGTCAACCGCAGACGGCTGCTGCGCCTGGCCGGAGCCGCGGGCCGACGGCCGTTCCGGATCGGGCCCCGAGGAGGGGGCGTGGCACATATTGACAATATATGCATATATACCTATATTTAACATGACTGGGATCGTTCACAGTCGTCATTGAAAGACCGTCGACGAGAAGGTGGCGTCCGCGCCGTGGTTCGGCGCGCGAGCATGTCCCGATCGGTCGGAACGCACCCGGCACGCGGCCGACCGGCGCGCGGCTCGGTTCGCCTCGCTTCCGCGCGACACCGAGAGAGAGGAAGACCATGACACGTACAACACGTACGAAACCGAGACGACGGCGGCCGCTGGTCGCCGTGGCGCTGTTCGCACTGGTGGCGGCACCGCTGGCGGCGACCGGTCCCCTCGCGGAGGCGCAGGACACGGACGAAGGGGCGGCCCCGGCCGATTCTCTGGTCTCGTTGTCCGAGGAGGTGGCGCCCTACTCCGCCGCGGACTACACGCCCGGCTCCTGGGAATCCTTCGCCATGGCGAGGGAGGAGGCCACGGAGGTGATCGAGCAGGCGGACGCCACCGGTGCCGAGCGGGCCGAGGCACGCGAGGAACTCCAGGAGGCGATCGACGACCTGGTGATGGTTCGCGGCCTCGAGACGCTGATCGCCGACTATGAGACGCGGGCTCCGGGCGAGCACACCGCCGACTCCTGGGCCCCGTTCGCCGAGGCGTTGACCACCGCCTCCGATGTCGCCGACGACACGTCGGCGACATCGGAGGCGGTCGCGGACGCCAAGACAGACCTGCAGACCGCCGCTGCCGAACTGGAGCCGCTCCAGGGATCGTTCGAGACGATCACCAACGACACCTTCTGGAACGACACCGACGGCAACCCGATCTACTCCCAGGGCGGCGGGGTGTTCAAATTCGGCGACACCTACTACTGGTACGGCGTGCACTACCAAGGCGCCGAGTCCTACCGGGCGGACCCGTCACGGAAGTACAACGACCAGGTCCGATTCGTATCGATCCCCGTGTACTCCTCGCAGGACCTGGTGAACTGGACGTTCGAGAACGAGATCGCCACGACCTCCACGGGACTGGGCGAACTTGGCGGCAACATGGGCGATGCCGGGTGGATCGGACGCCTGGGGGTCTCGTACAACGAGAACACCGGCAAGTACGTGCTGCTGGTGCAGATGTGGCACCCGTCGCACGACCACGGGGTGCTGTTCCTGCAGGGCGACTCGCCGACCGACGACTTCGCCTACGGGAACTTCCAGACCCGGATCCAGAACTCCCCGACCACGGGCACCGGCGACCAGACCGTGTTCACCGATGAGGACGGGCGGGACTACCTGATCATGTCCAACCGCGAGGGACGCGCTCACGCCTACGTCGCCGAGATCAGCGAGTCCGACTCGCTGAGCGTGGAACCGGCCGTGGAGGTCGGCTACAGCTCCGAAGGCCGCGAGGGCAACGCCATGTTCAAGCTCGACGGCACCTATTACATGGCCGCCTCGGACCTGCACGGGTGGAACACCTCGGTCAACTACGTCCTCGAATCCACCGGCGGCGGCATCCAGGGTGATTACACGGACTGGTACACCATGGACGGCACCGGGATGGACTACAGTCACGTGACTCAGACCGGGTTCTTCGTGACCGTCGAGGGCACCGAGCAGGACACAGTGCTCTACGCCGGCGACCGCTGGGCCGACTTCGCCTGGAACGGCATCGGATACAACCAGTGGGTGCCGATCACCGAAGAAGGCGATGAGCTCCGGTTCCACTCGGTGAGCCAGTGGGAGTTCAACGCGGTCACCGGAGAATGGAGGGTCGGGTCGGACAACAACTACATTCTCAACCCCGACTTCCAAGCCGACCGGATCATCGTCTCCAGCGTACGGGGATGGAGGAACATCGGCGGTTGGGTCACCAATGTCGAGGGCGGCGCGAACTCCAGCCGCTTCGCCCTCCAGGTGGGCGACGGCGGCGGTGTCGAGCAGCGGATCGAGACGCTGCCCGAAGGCGTCTACACCCTGTCCTTGGAAGCTCGGGGCGATGCCGGAGAGGTCGTGGTCACCGACGCCGACGGCGTCGAAAGCACCCTCGGCGTCCCGTCGTCGGGCGGCTGGACCGAGCGCGAGCTCACCGGCATCGAGCTGCCCGGCGGGGCTGCAACCGTGACCGTGCGGGCCTCGGATTCGGGCGGCTTCACCGTCGACGACTTCTCGCTCGTCCGGCAGGGCGGCGGCAACGGCGGTGCCACCGTCCGGTACGAGGCCGAGAATCCGCCCGCGACCTGCGAGGGCACGATCGACGCCAACCACTCCGGATACTCGGGTACCGGATTCTGCAACACCCTGAACAGCACCGGCACGGCGGCGCAGTTCACCGTGAACGCCGACGGCGCGGAAGAGACGACGTTGGAGATCCGCTTCGCCAACGGCTCCTCCAGCGCCAGAGGGGCCGATGTGGTGGTCAACGGCACCGCCGTCGCGTCCACCTCGTTCCAGAACACCGGTTCATGGGCCACCTGGAGCACCGAGACCGTGACCGTGCCGCTCGACGAGGGGGACAACACCGTCCGCCTGGCCGCGACCGGTTCGGGAGGACTCCCCAATATCGACTACCTCGACGCGTAGCCATACGCCACCGGGACGCGGATCCCCAGACGAGGGGTCCGCGTCCTTTGCCGTCGCCGAATCCGGTTGCGGGACGCCCGACCACGACGGCGCCGACACTGGATGCCGGGGCCGTGCGGCGCCGTCGTGGTCGGGCCGGATCTTGATCCGGCCGCTCCGGGTCAGACTGCTTGGCGGGCGAAGCGCTGGTTGGCATCGCCGGTGTAGGTGTACTGGGAGATGCGGGCGCCGTCGGCGGTCGAGTACTCCCAGACGTCCATGGCCAGGCCGGAGGCCCGATTGATGAGGCTGACGGCGCCGCCGTGTTCGACGATGCGCCACTGCTGGCTCGCCGCGTCCGATTCCGGTTGCTGAGAGATGTCGGCGCCGTTGTCGTTGCTCGCCGCTTGCAGGACCAAGCCGGAGTGCACGGCCCTGATCCGGTAGTGGCCGGCGCCGGCGTCGACGAACTCGAACCGCTGGTTGGCCCGGCCGGTCGCCGGCCACTGGATCAGCGTGGCCCCGGCGCTGGTGGAGACGGCGTCGATGTCGGCGTACTTGCCGCTGTGCTGCGCGGCCAGGCGGTAGACGCCGGTGGGGTCGGACGGTTCTTCGCCCAGTTCGGCCTCCCACCTGGTGTCCGAGCCCGCGGCGTCCTGCGGCAGGCGGTCGCGGGCGGCGGTGTCGCCGTACATGCTCCAGCGGGCCCAGTCCACGACCGTGTCGGGGAACCGGTCGTCGCCCCAGAAGCTGGTGTGGCTGCCGCCCACGAAGGTCAGGAACGCCTTGGGCCAGGTCAGCTCGTCGTAGGCCTGGCGGGCCGAGTCGTACCGGGTGAGGTCGTCGTTGTCGCCGTGGACGAACAGGACCTTGGCCGTGATCGAGGCGGCGGGGGCGCCCATGTCCTCGCACGATTGCGGGTTGGCCGACACGATGCGGCTGTCGGGCCAGGCCGTGAGCAGGCCGTGGGTGGTCATGCCGCCCAAGGAGTGGCCCGAGACGCCCACGCCGGCGTCGGTGTCGATGTGCCCGGCGAGCGGACCGCTCGAATCGAGGTTGAGGGTCCGCGTGATGATCTCGGAGACGTCCTGCGACGGCTCGCCGCTCCAGACCTCGCCGGCGCCGTCGTAGTCGAAGTGCGGGGCGGGGACGATGAATCCCGCCGCGGCCAGCGGCCGGATGAGGAACTCCGAGCCCTGGGGGCTGGACCCGAATCCGTGGGTGTAGTTGTAGACGGGAAAGACCCCGTCGGCGACCGGCGCGTTCGTGACAGGATCCCCGCCGGGGGATCCGGTGGCCGGGTAGTAGACGTAGGTGGTGCACGGACGTGAGCCGCGGTACCAGTCGTACCGGCGTACGCCCACGGCGAACGGATCGGCCGGAGCGGGATCGGCGGCCGCCTGGCGGGCGCCGAGCAGGGATGCGCCCGCTCCCAGGAGGCCTGCGGCACCGAGGCCGAGGAAGGCCCGTCGTTGCATTGACATGATGACTCCTTGTGCAAGAGATGTAAGAGATTCGACCGGTTGGTTCGGCAGCTGGCCCACGGTGGTGAACTCGCCGAATGTGTCCGCCGGGTTGAGCGGCAGGCCGGTCCAGCACTGAAATCGTTCCCAGATTGAACGCGCACGCGTGCGCCCCGAAGCCGCACCGGATCGGTGCGGCACCCGAGCTCGTAGGAATGGGGCGACGACGTCGCCACCGTCCCTCCCTATCGGAGACTGCCGAATCCTACTGTGAACGATCCCAATAGAAGTAAGTATAGACATAGATGAATATTCGGTCAAGGCGTTCCACCTCGGCTTGCCGCGAGGCTGTGAACGATTGCCTTCGGAGAGGCCCGCGCCCGTTCAGGCCGAGTCGCGAATGATCAATTCGGTCGGGAGCACCACGGATTCGAGCTCTCGCCCGTCGAGGCGCGCGATGAGAATTCGGACCGTTTCCTCGGCGACCTTGGCGAGGGGCTGGCGGACGGTGGTGAGCATCGGGCGGGTCGCGGTCGCGATGGCCGAGTCGTCGAACCCGGCCACGGCCACGTCGTCGGGCACGCGGCGGCCCGCCGCGTGCAGGGCCTGGAGCGCCCCGGCGGCCATGAGGTCGGAGGCGACGAACACCGCATCCAGGTCGGGGACGGCCTCCAGGAGCTTGCGCATCGCCGCCTCGCCCCCGGCCTGCGTGTAGTCACCGTGAACGACCGTCCTCTTGGTCGCCTTGCGGCCGAGGACGCCCGTGAAGCCCTCCAGCCGCAAGGAGCCGCCCGGCGTATCGAGCGGTCCGGTGATCATGCCGATCTTGCTGCGGCCCTGGGATACCAGGTACTCGGTGATCTGTCGGGCGCCACCGCGGTCGTCCGCCGAGGCGTACGGGATGACCGACTCGCGGCCCAACACTGCGCCGCAGGCGACCGCGGGCACGTCGCTGCGCTCGATGGCCTCCAGCAGCGGGTCGCCGGCGTGGGTCGAGATCAGCAGCGCCCCGTCGGCGTGGCCGCCGCGCAGATAGCGCGCGACGCGGTTGCGGCCGCCGTCGTCGCCGGCGATCATGAGCACCAGTGACATGTCGCGGTCGGCGAGCTGGTTGGTGGCAACGCGCATGAGGACCGAGAAGTTCGGGTCCTCGAACAGGCGCTCCTGGGGCTCGGACAGCACCATGACGATCGAGCCGGTGCGGCTGGTCTTGAGGCTCCGAGCGGCCCGGTTGACGACGTAGCCGGTCTCGGTCACCGCCCGGCGCACCGCCATCTCGGCGGCCAGGGAGACGTTGCCCTTCCCGTTGAGGACGCGCGACACCGTGCCGCGCGAGACTCCGGAGGCCGCCGCGACGTCGTTGATAGTCGGTCGTTTCCGTGTCAAGTCCCTCGACTCTCCCATGCTCTCCACGTTTCATTCTCCCCCGAGCCGCCGGGACCGGGGAGGCCGCCCAGGGGACGGCGGCCTCCCCGGTCCCGCTCACCGAGCGCGGCGCGTTGGCCGCGCCGTCGGTCGTGCCTCTACCCGAAGGTCCATTGCTGGTTGGATCCGCCGTGGCACGACCAGAGCACGACCTCCGCGCCGTTGGCGGTCGAAGCCTGGTAGACGTCCAGGCACAGCCCCGAGTCGACGCCGGTGACCGTACCGTCGCCGTTGAGGCGCCACTGCTGGTTGGCCTGGCCGTTGCAGTTCCAGATGATTACCGCGGTGCCGTCGCTCGTCCCTCCGCCTTCGGCGTCCAGGCACAACTGCGAGCCACCGGAGTAGACGGTCAGTTCGCCGGCGGAGGTGTAGGTCCACTGCTGGCCGGCACCGCCCCAGCAGTCGTAGATCTGCACCCGGGTCCCCGGCTCGGTGCTCTGGTCCGGCACGTCGAGGCACTTGTCGGCGGATGCCGATCGCAGTTCCCCGGTGTCGCCGCCGGGTTCGCCGGGGCCGTCGCCGGCGAACTCGCCGAAGACGTCGAGCGACGGCAGCTTGTTCCCGTCGCAGTCGAACAGGGCCTGGTTGTCCCACGAGTTGCTCTCGCCGGCCTGATCGTCGATGTAATCCATGCCGGCCTGGGTGGCCCAGGTGGTGTCGCCGATCCAGGCGGGCTCCCACCAGACGATGCCTCGGCCCCGGTCGTTCGGGACGTCGGCGACTGCCCGGCTCACGTCGCGCAGGAAGTCGGTCTGGCCCTGCACGGTCGCGGGGTATCCGCTCTCCTGGGCGTGGGAATCGCTGAAGATGTTGCCGCGTCCGTCGCAGTCGTTCAAGGTGTACCCGTAGGCGGTCTCGACGACGAGCACGTCCTTGCCGTAGCGGGAGGCGACATCGTTCAGGTTGTTCCGCAGGTCGTTCAGCGTACCGTGCCAGTACGGGTAATAGGACAGGGCGATGATGTCGTACTGGAGTCCCTGGTCGCGGGCGTTGTCGAACCAGTTGCGGTACGCGCCGTTGTCGCCGCCGCGGTCGAGGTGCAGTGCGATCTCGATGCCGCTGCCGCCCTGGTGGACGCCCTCGATGCCGGCCTCGAGCAGCCCGGCCAGTTGCGACCAGTCGTCGGTGCTGCCCTCGGGCCAGAGCATGCCGTTGACGGTCTCGTTGCCGATCTGGACGATGTCGGGCCCCGCGCCCGCAGCGTCCATCTGGGTGACGACGTCGCTGGTGTAGTCCCTCACCGAGTCGACCAGTCGGCCGTAGGAATGGTTCTCCCACGCCTTGGGTTTGTTCTGCTTGCCCGGGTCGACCCAGAAGTCCGAGTAGTGGAAGTCGAGCAGGACGTCCATGCCGAGTGCCTTGGCCCGCTGCGCCAGCTCGATGGTCTTGGCCAGGTCGTTCGTGCCGCCGCCGTAGGGCTCTCCCGAGGAACTGTACGGGTCGTTCCACAGCCGCAGCCGCACCAGGTTGGCGCCGCTGTCGGCCATGATCTGCAGTGCGTCGCCCTGCGCGCCGTCGTCGTAGAATCGCTCGCCGGAGGCTTCGACCTCGACGAGGGTGCCGACGTCGACGCCCATGTAGAAGTCGTCCTGCTGGGCCTGCGCCGGGGAGGCCGTGGCGAACGCGACGAAGCACAGAGTTGCCGTGAGGATCACCGCCATTGCTCGTCTCATGTGTCGCTCCTTTGTGATCGTAGGGGCGGGCGCCGCTGAGCGCCCGCGGCGACGGCGAGGCATCGCCGTCGGAGTCGGAGAGGGCCCGATCGGCCCCGGTGCGCCGCCGACGAGGATCCGACCTCGACGACCTGTGCCTCTGACCCATGCGGCTCATCCCTTCTCCGCGCCGGCCATGGCACCGGCGACCAGGTAGCGCTGCATGACGACGAAGAGGACCGTGATCGGCACCGCCAGAAAGACCGCCCCGGCGGCGAAGGTGGTGAAGTCGTTGGCGTACTGGTCCGTGATCATCTCGAACAGTCCCAGCGCCACGGTCTGCTTGCTGGGGCTCTGGAGCAGCAGCCGGGGCAGGATGAAGTCCATCCACGGGATCGTGAACTGGGTGATCGCCACGAACGCCAGCATCGGCCGCATCAGCGGCAGGATGATCTTGCGGAAGATCGTGATCCTGCCGGCGCCGTCGAGGGCGGCGGCCTCGTCGAGACTGGCGGGCAGGTTGTCGGCGTAGCCCTTCATGAGCCAGGTGTTGTACGGCAGGGCGGCGGCGATGCTCACCAGCGCCAGCCCGGTCAGCGAGTCGAGCAGTCCGAAGTTCAGGAACAGCATGTAGACGGCGATGGCGGTCAGGAAGGACGGGAACATCTGGAGGACGAGGATCGCCAGCATCCCGAACTTGCGGCCGCGGAATCGGATGCGGGCGAACACGTACCCGCAGAGCGCCGACAGCACGACGCTGCCGACCATGTTGAGCGTGGCGACATAGAGCGAGTTGAGGTACCAGCGCCCGTAGCCGGTCTGCGTGAACAGGTGGACGTAGTTGTCGAGTGACGCGTCCTCGGGGATGGGGGAGGTGTTCGCCAGGCCGCCGCCGGGACCGAAGGAGGCGCCCACGACCCACATCAGCGGGAAGATCACGATCACGGCGACGACCAGGAGCTCCAGGTGGATGAGCACGCTGGAGAGCCGCCCCTTGCGGCGTTCGCGCTCGGCGATGGCGGCCGGCGGTTCCCGCCGGAGCATGTCGACCATGGCTACAACTCCCGAATCGCCTTGGAACGCTTGAGGTTCCAAACCGAGATAGTGCCGACGATGAAGAAGACGATGATGCTCATGACCGCGCCGATGTTGTAGAGGCGATTGTCCAGGGTGAGCTTGAACAGCCAGGTGACGAGCAGGTCGGTGCTTCCGGCGAAGCGGTAATCGACGTTGTCCGGCCCGCCTTCGGTGAGGAAGTAGACCAGCCCGAAATTGTTGAAGTTGGTGACGAACGCCAGGACCAGCAGGGGCGTGCAGGTCCGCTGCACGATCGGGATGGTGACGTACCGAAGCTGCTGGAGCGGGCCGGCGCCGTCGATGCGGGCGGCTTCGTAGTAGCTGTCGGGGATGTTGGTGAGCACGCCCCCGATGAGCGCCATGAAGAACGGGAAGCCGAGCCAGAGGTTGACCAGGAGCGCGACGGCGCGGGCGAGATTGGGGTTGCTCGGGTCGGTGAACCAGTAGACGCGCTCGTCGGTCAGTCCGATGTCGATCAGGAACTGGCTGATGGGGCCGAACTGGCCGTTGAACATCGCGCGGAACACCAGGGCCGAGACGATTCCCGGCACCGCCCAGGGGAGCAGGAAGATCGTGCGCCACACGCGCGGGAACCGGACGCGTTTGTTCGCGAGCAGCACGGCCTGGAGGAAACCGGCGGCGTAGGTGGTGGCGGTCGCGAGGATCGCCCACGCGAACGTCCAGGCGAGCACTCCGAGGAACGTCCCCGCCCAAGACGGCACCGAGAAGATCTGGGCGAAGTTCTCGAAACCGACCCAGTCGACGAGGTTCATCGGCGGCAGGTTGTCGCGGTTGTAGTCGGTGAACGCGACCATGACGCCGAAGGTGATCGGCAGCACCGACATGAAGACGACGAGCACCAGAGCCGGGGACAGGGCGATATAGGCGAAGGCGCCTTCCCAGGTCTTGCGGAAGTAGTCGGCGGAGCGCTCGGCGGCTTCGCCGGCGCCCAGGCGGATGCGGTAGCGGGTGGCGTCGCGAACACTCCAGATCGCGACGACCGCGAGCAGGCAGAGGGTCAGCAGCGCAATGATCCCGTTGGCGAGCAGGACGATCGAATTGTCGCCGTCGACGAGGCCGGCGAGTGTCATCTCGCGGGGCGTATCGCCCAGGGTGACCAGTCCCCACAGGCCTTTGACGAAGAAGCCGCCGTTGGCGCGGGGGCTGAAGTCCATGCCGGCGTAGTAGTTGCCGGTGGTCATCTCCCAGGTGACGGCCGCCGCGTAGAACGCGAAGAAGAACGCGGCCTTGCCCGGCTGTCGGTTGATGAGCTGACCGGATCCCCACACCAGTGCCGAGGCGATGCCCGGCACGGGTGCGGGGATCCCGGAGCTCCCCGTGTCCCGGGGCGCCCGGGCGGGCGTCGGGACGCGAGGGGAGGGGGTCTTGGTGGTGGTCACGAGCGATCGGTCCTAGAGTCCGTGGAGTTCTTCGTAGGTCTCGACCGCCTTGTCCTGGGCGGCGCCCGGGTCGGACAGGTCGTCCCATACATCGATGACCAGGGTGTCGCCGACCTCCCAGAAGTACTCGGGCACCTGCGGGACGAGGTCGGCCTGAGCGGACTGGGCGACGATGCCGTCGACGTGCGGGTCGTCCGCGATGCCCTCGATGCCGGAGAGCAGGTCCTCGTTGAGCGCGGGGATCTGCCCGCTCGAGGCGTAGACGGCGGCGGCGCCCTCGTCGGAGGCCATGAAGTTGGCGAAGACGCGAGCGGCGGCCGGGTACTCCGAGTAGCCCGAGACGGCGGCGACGTGCATGCCCGCGAAGGTCGCGGCCGGATCGCCGCCTTCCCTGGTCGGCATCGTGGTGACCCCGTATTCGAAGCCGTTCTGCTCGGCCCCTTCGTCGAAGGTCGCGAAGCTCCAGGGCCCGGTGGTGACGTACGGGGTCTCGCCCTCGGCGAACGCCTCCTCGATGGTCTCCCAGGTGGAGTCGGCGCTGGGGACGTCGAAGATCTCGCGCAGCTCCGCGTAGTACTCCAGCGCCTCGGCGAGGCTCGGGTCGCCGAAGCCGGGGTCGTCGACGTCGTGGTCGGGGAAGACCTTCCAGCCGGCGGTGGAGAGGATCGGGTAGGCGCGGTAGATCTCGGCGGTGGACATGCGGATCGTCCAGCGGTTGGTGGAGGGGTCGTTGTAGTCTTCGGCGAGTTCGGCGATCTCCTCCCAGGTGTCGGCGGGCTCGGGCGAGCCGGTGAGCTCTTCGAGGAGCGTCCTGTTGTACATCAGGGCCATCGACTCGGTCGTGACCGGGACGGCGTGCATGTCGCCGTCGTCGCTGACCACGCCGGTATAGGTCGGGTTCATGCGCGATTCGTGGATCTCCTGGTACCGGCCGAGGGGCGCGGCGGTACCGTCGTCGATCGCGTTGGGGACCTCGTTGTAGAAGGTCATGAAGACGTCGGCGCCGGTCCCGGCTTCTCCGGCCAGGGCCATCTTGCCGACCGCGTCGTGCTTGGCGACCAGCTCGTATTCGACCTTGACGTCGGGGTACCGCTCGTTGAAGGCGGCGATGACGGCCTCGGCGAGGTAGTCCTCCTCGAACCAGACCTTGAGGGCGGCCTCGCCGTCGGCGATCTCCTCCTCCATCACGTACTGCTGGGACTGTTCGTCCCATTCGAGGTCGCCGTCGGTCTCCTCGTTCTGGGTGGGCCCGCCGCAGGCGGCCAGGCCGACTGCGGCCGCTGCGGCGACCGCGACAACTGCTCTGCCTCGCATGGTCACGTCCTTGTCTCGGTTGAGGGAATCTGGCCATCCGGCGCAGACCGTGAACGATTACATCAACATAGCGACATGCGTCACTGAAATCAAGAGCCTTATGCAGTGCTTCAGTCGATATGCTGGCAATACAGTCTCATAGAACGATCACAGTTCCGAACTACGTCCTCGAGGCGGTAGGTTGCCAAGCTGCTGCGGCCCGGGTAGCGTGCACGTTCACAAGAGTTGGTGCTAGGAACCCCACAGGAGAACACGTTGAGGACGATCCGCTACGGAGGCGATTACAACCCCGAGCAGTGGCCCGAGGAGGTCTGGCACGAGGACGTCCGCCTCATGCGGGAGGCCGGGGTCGATCTCGTCAGCCTCGGCGTGTTCAACTGGGGCATCGTCGAACCCGCCCCGGGCGAGTACGACTTCGGCGGCCTCGACCGGATCATCGACCTCCTGCACGCCAACGGCGTCGGCGTCGACCTCGGCACCCCGACCGCCTCGCCGCCGGCTTGGCTGCGGCGCGCCCATCCCGAGATCCGCCTGGTCGACTCCGACGGCCGCACCATGTCCGGCGGCACCCGCCACGGGGTCTGCCCCTCGGCCCCCGCCTTCCGCGAAGCCTGCGCGAGCATCGTGGAGCGGTTGGCCGCCCGCTACGGCGCCCACCCCGCCGTGGAGCTGTGGCATATCCACAACGAGTTCGGATGGGGCGGCGCGGAATGCTACTGCCCGGTCTCCGAACGCGCCTTCCACCGCTGGCTCGAAAGCGAGTACGGGGACATCGACCGGCTCAACGAGGCGTGGGGCACCGCCTTCTGGGGCCTCGTCTACCGCTCCTTCGACCAGATCGAGGCGCCCGGCGCCGCCCCGCCCGGCGTCAACCCGGCGCTCCAGCTCGACTGGAGGCGGTTCTCGAACGACGAGCACATCGCGGGCTACCGCATCCAGCGCGAGATCATCGCCCGCTACTCGGAGGTCCCGGCCACCACGAACTTCATGGTCCCCAACTGCAAGGAGATGGATTACTTCCGCTGGGCCCGAGAGGTCGACGTGGTCTCCAACAACCACTACCTCGTCGCCGAGCGGCCCGAGAACCACATCGAACTGTCCATGAGCGCCGATTTGACCCGCGGCGTCGCGGGCGGGCCGTGGATGCTGATGGAGCATTCGACCTCGGCGGTCAACTGGCAGCCCCGCAACCTCGCCAAGCGCCCCGGGGAGATGCGCCGCAACTCCCTGGCGCACCTGGCCCGCGGCGCGGACGGCCTCCTGTTCTTCCAGTGGCGCGCCTCCCGGACCGGGGCCGAGAAGTTCCATTCGGCGATGGTCCCGCACGGCGGCACCGACACCCGCGTATGGCGCGAGGTCGCCTCCCTCGGCAGGGATCTCAAGCAACTGTCCGAGGCGGTCGACTCCGAGGTGGCCGCCGAGGTCGCGATCCTGTGGGACTGGGAGTCGTGGTGGGCCCTCGAACTCGAGTGGCGGCCCTCGGTCGACCTGCGCTTCCGCGAGCGCGTCGAGGCGTACTACGTTTCGCTGTGGAAGCAGCACGTCACCGTCGACTTCGTCCACCCCGAGGCCGATCTGCGCGGCTACAAGCTGGTCGTCGCCCCCTCCTCGTACCTGCTGACCGACGCCGGGGCGAAGAATCTCCGCGGCTACGTCGAGGATGGCGGCCGCCTGGTCGTCTCCTACTTCTCGGGGATCGTCGACGAGTACGACGTCGTCCACCCCGGAGCCCACCCCGGGGCGCTGCGGGAGACCCTCGGCCTCTGGATCGAGGAGTTCCACCCGGTGGCCGAGGGCGCCTCGCTCGCCCTGGACTCCGGTGCGGTCGGCCGGATCTGGTCCGAGCACGTGCGCCTCGAAGGGGCCGAGGTCCTGGCGGCCTTCGCCGACGGTCCCGACGCCGGGCGCCCGGCCCTGACCCGCAACCGGCTCGGGCGCGGCGACGCCTGGTACGTCGCGACGGCTCTCGACGACGCCACCGGACTGCGCAACCTGCTCGCCGACGTCCTGGACTCCTCTGGAGTGCACCGGCCGACGGGTGCGCCCGAACAGGTGGAGATCGTGGACCGGGGCGGTCTCCGCTTCTTGATCAACCACACGGGCGAGTACGTCGCCGTCCCGGGCCTTTGGGGCATCGACGCCTTGGACGGCACCCCGTACGACGGAGAGGTCCCCATCGCCGCCGGAGGAGTCGCCGTCGTCCGCATCACCGAGGAAGCGCCGCCGCAGGGGACCTGAGCCGGGGGAGCGCCGGGGCGTTCGTGGGATGGCCGGTCGCGCCTCGGTCGCGAGTGGAGCGGACCGGGAGCTTGGCTCTGCGGACGCCTACTCCGTACTCCAGGGCGGGCTCGCCTCGTCCGGCCCCGGCCTCAGAAGCAGTGGCGGCATTCGGATCCGGGCATGAGCCGCCCGCATTCCGGGCAGGTCCGCCTCCCGGTCTCGGCCGCTTCCTCTTCCTGGGTCTCCGACTCGGGTTCGAGCTCGGCGGCGAGGACGTCCGGGTCGCCGCCGGACCGCTCGACCGCCTCGTACAGTTCCGTCTGGCGTTCCTTCGCGAGTTCGAGCGATTCGGTGAGGTGGTCGCGGTAGGCCGGCGTCGCGAGGGCGTCGGACAGCGTCATCGCGCCGCTCTTGAGCTGCTCGCCCATCTCCCGCCACAGGGGGTCCTCATGGGCGGCCATGAGGTCGTACAGCTCTTCCTGCCGCTGTCGGGGGGTGGAGAGTCGTTCGCCGAGCGGGGTGCCCTCCAGGCCCCGGAGAACCCGCTCGGGGTCATGGGAATCGTCGGTCATCGCGCCCTCAATCGGGGAGTTGCAGTATCGGGGAGCCGGGCGCACCGGCCTCGGGCAGTTGCGGCATGAGGTTGCCGGCGGCGTCGACCCGCCCGAAGTCCTCGAGGCCGGAACGGACGGTGCTCATCACCGCATTGGTGGTGTTCCAGACGTCCACGGCGGCCTGGATGCATTTGACGAGCTGGCGGCCTTCGATGACGGCGATGCCGCCCCCGACGAGCCAGCCGACGGGCCCGGTCGAGGCTCCCGCACCCGCCGCGAGCAGGCACTTGGCCGCGCTGTCGACCATTTCGTTCAGGATGCTGCCGACCGCCGAGGCGAACTCGAACGCACCTTCGGCGGCGTTCACGTACTCGTCGGCGATCGCTTCGAGCGTCTCGGCGGCCGGTGCGAGGGCGGCGCAGACCTCGGCGATGAAGGAATCGCAGGAGTCGGCGGCGTTGCCCGACCAGACCGTCGGGATCCCCAGCCTGCCGTGGGAGAGGTTGCCCGAGATGTTCCGGCACGCCTGGGCGGTGTTGCGGTAGACGTCGGCGCAGCCGCGGAATCCCGCCCAATCACCGGTCACGGGTTTGAGGAAGAACTCGTACGGGTCGTAGGCCCGATCGAGCAGGCCGATCATCGAGAGGAAGTCGGTGGCCCTCATGATCGTCCCGCGGGCGACCGATCCGGCCGAGAAGGCGTCCAGCAGGCTCGGTTCCCACCGCCATGCGCCCTGCGCGGCGTAGTCGTCGGGCTCGGTCAGGTGACCCGTCGGATCGGCGGTCTCGCCGAAGGCCCCGACGCGGGCGCGGTCGTCGAAGAGGTAACCGGGGGTGGAGGGGAGCCGGTCGGCCGGCGGGCGCCCCTCGAGTTGGACGTCGAACTCCTCGGCGGCCGCCTCGTCGGTCCTCGCGTAGTAGTCGGCGGAGTCGGTGACCGCGGACTCCGCCGCGTCGAGCGTGTAGTGGCCGAACTCATGGAACCAGGTCTGCGTCCGGTCGACCAGGACGTCGTGCGCGCCGCTGAGCTGGTTGAGCCAGCCTTCGCCGCCTTGGAGACCGGTGTTGGCGATGATGTAGCGCCTGCAGGCGTCGGCGTGCTCGGACTGCAGTCCGAGGAGTTTTCCGAGATCCCGGATGGAGCCGGGTTCGGCTTGGAAATCGCTCATGCCTCCGCAGCGTACGATATGCCGTCCACTGTGCGTGTTCGCCGGCATTCGGGCCCGACCCGGTGGAGACCGAAGAACTCGTACTCCGCTGCCGTCCCGGCCCCGCTCGGCGGCGCGACCGAACGCCTCGCGTTCGCGATCGGATTCTCTGCGGCCCGCCTCTGCCCAGAACCCGAGTGTATCGACTAGCATCGATGTGAAGGAGCTTGTCTGCCACTGGGCCGGGACCGCGTTCCGGCCAGAGGAGGATCGTCACATGGACGCCACACGAGGTCGACCAGGACGGCTCACGGCCGTCGCCGCCGTATCCGGGGCGCTCGTCGCCGGTGCGGTCGCGGTGGTCGCGGCGAACCCGGCACACGCCGCCGCTTGCGAGTCGGTCGAATACAACGTCGTCAACGACTGGGGCGGCGCGCACCACGCCGTAGTCTCGCTCACCGCCGGAACCGAGGGGGTGGACGGTTGGAACCTCTCGTTCGACCTGCCTGACGGTGCTCAGGTGCAGTCCGCCTGGAACGTCGACTGGAGCCAGAGCGGCTCGTCGTTCACGGGGTCCGATGTCGGATGGAACGCCACCGTCGCGGCCGGACAGAGCCGGGAACTGTTCGGCATGATCGTATCCGGCGGTGCAGTGCAGCCCGAGCCGTTCACGCTGAACGGCGTCGAATGCGGCGAGGACGGCGACGACCCGAGTGAGAGCCCGACGGAGGATCCGGGCCCGACCCAGGTCGACGCGGGCCTGACGCAGGTGGCGAGCGGATCGTCTCCCACGGCCGGGGCGGTCGGACCGGACGGGGCGATCTGGATCGCCAACCGCGAGGGCACGGTCCAAGTTCTGGACGACGGGGAATTGAGCGACCCGGTCCTCGATATCAGCGACGAGACCACCACCGAGAGCGAAAGAGGCCTGCTCGGCATCGCCTTCGATCCGGCCTTCGAGCACTTCTACATCTCCTTCACCGACCTGAACGGCGACACCGCCGTCGAAGAGTTCGGAATGCTCGACGGCCAGATCCAGCTCGACACCCGGCGAACCGTCCTCACTCAGGAACAGCCGTTCTCCAACCACAACGGCGGCCAGGTCGCCTTCGGACCCGACGGTATGCTCTACATCGGTCTCGGTGACGGAGGCGACGCCTTCGACCCGTCCGACAACGCGCAGAACCTCGATACGCTGCTGGGCAAGCTGCTGCGCATCGACCCTTCGGGTGCCGAACCGTACGCGATTCCGCCCGACAATCCGTTCGTCGGCGATCCGGGCGCCCGGGACGAGATCTGGGCCTACGGGCTGCGCAACCCCTGGCGGTTCTCATGGGATGCCGAGACCGGCGACCTCTACATCGCCGATGTGGGGCAGAACGATCGCGAGGAGATCAACTTCGCGCCCGCCTCCAGCACCGGTGGTGAGAACTACGGCTGGGCCCGCATGGAGGGCACCCTTCCCGTCTCCGGTGAGGAGCCGGCGAACCACGTGCCGCCGTGGTACGAGTTCGACCACAGCGACGGAGCGTGCTCGGTCACCGGTGGATTCGTCTACCGGGGCAGCGCGATCCCCGAACTGCAAGGGGCCTACGTGTTCAGCGACTACTGCCTCGGAGTCGTGCTGGCAAGGGAGATCGAGAACGGCAGCGACGCGGGCGAAGTCGAGTTCAGCGGCCGGATCGGCGCCGGATCGATCGCATCGTTCGTGGAGGGACCCGACGGCGAGCTGTACGTCCTGAGCCTCGGCGGCTCGATTCTCCGCCTGGATCCGCAGTGAGCGTCTAGATCAACGGCGACCGGCCGCCGCCGCGCGAATGCGCGGCGGCGGCCGGTCGCCGCATGCCGAAGAAGCAGCAGTCGCCCTATACGCCTTGGTCGTCGGCCGTCGAACCGAGGTGCTCGAAGACCTCGTGCAGATCGATGTCCCAGTCGTCCTTGTCGCCGCTCCAGCGTTCGAAGACTCGTTCGGCGCCCGCTGCGAGGTCTTCGGGAAGCCCGGCTTCCCGCAGCGCGGCGGCGATCTCGTGCATCTCGGGCGCCCATCGCCAAGCGCGAGCGGCGAGGCTCGGCAGGTATCCGGGCTGGGCGAGGGCCGATGGCCCCATGCGGTCGGCCTCCGACCGGAGTTCTTCGCGGACGCCGTGGCGATCGGCCAGCGCGTGGGACACGGCGGCGAGCGCCCGTGAGGCCTTCTGGAACGACGCGAACGACAGCTTCAACGCCGAAGCCTCGCCGACCTCGGGCCCGATCTGGCGGGCCTCCACCAAGGTGCCGGTGAACAACTGCGCCACTTCGCGAGCGAGGTCTTCGGCGAAGGCCGGCGGGCACACCGAGAGCACCAAGCTCACCCGATCGAGCAGCTCGGGGAGAGTACGGGTGGAGTCCGGGCCCGACGCTTGCGCTCGCTGAACGGTGGCCTCGCTCCGGCCGGCGGGGCGCCACAGGACCCGGGCACCGCGCCTGCGGGCCTGCGCCGCGACGGCGGCCCCCATCCGGCCGGGGTGGAGGATTCCGATCACCGTTGCGGCTACGCCCTTCTCGGTCGGATCGTCGACGGCCCGCCCGCAGGCGTCGAACGCCCGAAGCGGGGTTCGACATGCTCGCCACTGTACCGGCCGACCGGCGTCGGCTTCCTGTGCGGCGGAGCCCGACCGGCCGCAGCGGTGACCCTCGCCCTCATCAACGCCCGTCGCGAGCGTTTCGATGTCGAGCTGCCGTCGCGCGCCTCATGCGCGAGATGGACCGTCGGGCGGGCCTCCGTCTTGGTAACAGATTCTTAACGTCAGCGGTGTCGATTGACAATATAAATGACGAGGAGTAGCGTCAGAAATCACATGAAGAGTGTTAACTTCATGTGAGATTTAACAGAGACCAGCAGTGCGCTACATGAGGCACCGGGATGACCAGGGCTGGGACGCCCGCGCCGCCCCCGCGTCTGCGATGACCGAGCCAATGGAGGAATGTGTCATGCGAGCAGTTGTCTTCGACGAAGCAGGCGAACTCGCCCGGGTCGACCGTCCCGAACCGGCCCCCGGCCCGAAGGAGGTCGTGGTCGAGACCGCCGCCGTAGGCGTGTGCGGCACCGACACCCACGTCTTCGACGGCGAGTTCGAGGGGACCGTCTACCCGCTGGTTCCCGGGCATGAGGCCACCGGAGTCGTCGTCGCCGTCGGATCGGAGGTGACCACCCTCTCCTCCGGCGACCACGTGGCCGTCAACCCCTCCACCACCTGCGGGGAGTGCGAGTTCTGCGCCAACGGCAAGTCGAACCTGTGCCGAGAGTGGAACGGACTGGGAGTCGTCGCCTCCGACGGCGCCGCCCAGGAACGGTTCACCGCCCCCGTGCAGAACGTCTACAAGCTGCGCCCGGAGACGGACCTCTACCAGGCCGCTCTCATCGAGCCGCTCGCCTGCGCCATCCGCGCCTACGACCGCCTGCCGCGTCGCATGGGCGACCACTACCTGATCTACGGCGCAGGCACGATGGGCCTGATCATGGCCCAACTGGCTCCCCGCGCCGGTGCGGCGAGCGTGACCGTCGTCGACATCAACGAAGCGCGTTTGAAGACTGCTCGCGAGCTCGGGTTCGAGCACGTGCTGACCAGCGCCGACCGGGCCGAGCGCGATCGGTGGGACGTGATCGTCGATTGCACCGGGGCCGTACCGGCGATCGAGGACGCCCTGCCGAGGGTCAAGGCCGGCGGCACCTTCCAGCACTTCGGCGTCGCACCGGCCGAAGCCGGCGCGGACTACTCGCCCTTCCGCGTCTATCGCGACGAGATCAGCATCGTCGGCACCATGGCCGTCCTGAACTCCTTCGGCCGGGCCGTGGAGATGTTCGAGGCCGAGGCCATCAATCCCGCCCCGATGATCAGCCACTCCTTCACGCTCGACGACTATCCGAAGGCGCTGGAGCTGTTCCGTCAGGGCAAAGGCCGCAAGCTCCAGATCCGCCCGGGCGACACCGTCTCCCGCGTCCTGCTCTGAGAGCGCGGCTCCCCACCCTTCGATAGGAGACACAGCATGTCCCAGCAGAGCAGCGCGCGACGGCGCCGCTTGCGCTCCGTCCGCCGGATCGTCCTGCCGATCGGCGTCGCAGCCCTTCTCCTCGGCATGGCCATGGACATCACCGTATTGACCACCGACGAAGCGGCCGACGCCGGCGAGCCGGACTTCGACGCGGAGGAGTACGCCGACGAGCACTTCGACGCGATCGTCGAGCAGATCATCGAACGGGCCGTGCCCGCCGAAGAGCTCGCGGCCGCCGTCGCGGCCGACGTCGACGCGGCCGGTGAGGAGTACGGCGCCCGTGCCGACGACACCGCCGCCTGGACGTTCCCGGTGGCCTTCGAGGGCACCGTCGGCGAGGCGGACGCCGTCAACGGCACCGCACCGGTCGAGGTCGAAGGTATCCCGGACGGGCAGGAGGTCATCGTCCAATTCGGCCCGATCATCAACGGCTCCGCCCTGCGCGACGTCACCGGCGAGGTCCACCTCGGCAGCTTCCGGAACCAGATGGAGTACCAATCGGTGGCCACCGAGCTGAACACCCATGTGCGGGAGAACGTCGTCGCCGACCTCGACGCCGCGGAGATCGAGGCCGCCACCGTCACCGTCGTGGGGGCCTTCTCCCGCGCCCCGGGCGGATCCTGGCTCGTGACCCCCGTCCTGGTGGAGGTGAACTGATGGTCGCCACGCAGGCCGCCGCACCGACGACCACCGACGTCGTCCTGCATGCCACCGGCATCACCAAACGCTACGGCGGCGTCGACGCCCTCAAGGGCGTCGACTTCGAGATCCGGCCCGGCGCGGTCACCACGCTCTTCGGCGAGAACGGGGCCGGCAAATCGACGCTGATGAAGATCATCTCCGGCGTCGAACAGCCCACCTCGGGCACCCTCGAACTCGATGGAGCACCGGTCCGCTTCGGCTCCTCCGACGACGCCCTCGACAAGGGCATCGCCATCATCCACCAGGAGCTCAACCTCGCCCCCAACCTCAGCGTCCGCGACAACATCTTCCTCGGCCGCGAGCTCCTCACGCCCTTCGGATCGGTGGACCGCTCCGCCGAGGACGAGGTGGTGCGCACTCTGATGGAACGACTCGAGGAAGACCTCGACCCTGCCACCAAGGTGGCCGACCTGCGCCTTGGCCAGCAGCAGATCGTCGAGATCGCCGGGGCGCTCGCCGCCGACGCGCGCGTCCTCATCATGGACGAGCCCACCTCCGCACTCAGCGCCAGCGAGGTCGAAGTCCTCTTCAAGGTCATCGAGGACCTCAAGGCCGACGGCGTCGCGATCGTCTACATTTCCCACCACCTCGAGGAGGCGCTGCACGTCACCGACCGAGCGGTGGTCCTCCGCGACGGCGAGCTCGTCGCCCAGGACGAGGTGCGCCACATCGACCTCGCCTGGGTCGTGGAGAAGATGGTCGGCGCCGCCGACGAGGAGGTCTTCGCCAGCCTCGATCCGAATCCGGGCGAGGTCGTGCTGGGCGTCTCCGACCTCGTCGTCGCCGACCCGCAGGCCCCCGAACGCAACGTCGTCGACCACGTCTCGCTCGAGGTGCGGGCCGGCGAGATCGTGTGCGTCTACGGCCTCATGGGGGCCGGGCGAACCGAGCTCATGGAGGCGGTCGCCGGTCGCATGCCCGTGGTCGCCGGACAGGTCACCCTCCAGGGGCGGGACGTCGGCGGCCTGAACGTCCGCGACCGGATCGACCTCGGCCTCGGCCTGGTGCCCGAGGACCGCCAGCGCGACGGGCTCGTCCCGCAGCTTTCGGTCGGCCGGAACATGTCCCTGGCCAGCATCGGCGACTTCGTGCGCGGGATCTTCCTGTCGGGCCGCATCGAGAACGGCCGGATCGAGGCGGGCATCGCCAAGACCCGGGTGAAGACCTCCTCGCCGAACGCCCCGGTCGGCTCGCTCTCCGGCGGGAACCAGCAGAAGGCCGTGATCAGCAAGATGCTGCTCACCGAGCCGAACGTGCTCCTGCTCGACGAACCCACCCGGGGCATCGACGTCGGTGCCCGCGCCGAGATCTACTCCCTGCTCGCCCAGCAGGCGCAGCAAGGGCTCGGCGTCCTGTACGTCACCAGCGAGATCGGCGAGGCCATCACCGGCTCGAACCGCCTCGTCGTCATGCACAAGGGGCGCCTGGTCGCCGAGTTCGACTCCCGCAAGGTCGACCGGCACACCGTGATGGCCGCCTCCGGAGAGAACGCCGATCTGGCCGGGGAAACGGCCGAGAACGAGATGGGAGCCAGCCGATGAGCGCTCAGCCGGGAGCGGGGCTCTTTCGCGCCCGCACCGAGAAGATCAACTGGAACGCGGTATTCCTCGAAGGACGCGCGCTCATCGCCCTGATCCTCATCGTCGTCATCTTCGCGTCGATGTCGGACCACTACCTGACGGCGACGAACCTCCTGTCGATGACGCGGCACGTGGCCTTCAACGCGGTGCTGGCGCTGGGCATGCTGATGGTGATCCTGCACGGGGGCATCGACCTGTCGGTCGGATCGACCGTCGGACTCTCGGGAGTCGTCGCCGGCTCGCTGCTGCAGGGCCTCGACCTCTCCCTGTTCGACATCGTCGCCTACCCGGCCGTGTGGGTCGTGGTCGTCGTCGCGGTCGCGGTCGGCGCGCTGGCGGGGTACGTGAACGGTTTGATGGTCACCAGATTCCGGGTGGCGCCGTTCGTCGCCACCCTCGGCATGATGTACATGGCGCGCGGCGCCGCGATGCTCATCGCCGACGGCCGCACCTTCCCTGAGCTGCAAGGCGACCCCGAACTCGGCAACACCGGCTTCTCGGCGATCGGCAACGGGCGGCTCCTCGGGATCCCGATGGGCGTGTGGATCATGATCGGCGTCGCGGTCCTGGTCGCGATCCTGCTCACCCGCACCCCGTTCGGGCGCTGGCTCTACTCCATCGGAGGCAACTCCCGCGCGGCGGAACTCTCCGGCGTCCCGGTGGGACGCGTGGTCCGTTCGGTCTACGTCATCTCGGGCATGTGCGCCGCGCTCGTGGGCCTCATCCTCGCCTCGGAACTGACCGCGGCCACCCCGCAGACGGGGCAGATGTACGAGCTCAACGCCATCGCCGCCGTCGTCATCGGCGGCGCGGCCCTCTCCGGCGGCCGGGGCACCGTGCGCGGGACGCTGATCGGCGCCTTCGTCATCGGCTTCCTCACCGACGGTCTCGTCATCGTCGGCGTCTCCGAATTCTGGCAGATGGTCATCACCGGCGCGGTCATCGTCGCCGCGGTAGCCCTCGACCAGTTCCAACAGCGACTCAACCACACCCGGCGCGGACCGGGCAAGCCCGGCTCGGGCGCGAGGCCCGCGACGAAACCCGCCGAAGACAAGGCGGCGGCGAGCGCGACGGTCAGCAATTGATCACTCCCGCCGTGAACCTCTCAATCAGGAAAGGCAATACCATGAATCGCAAGCTCATCACCGGCATCGTCGCCGGGTCCGTCCTCGCCGTCACGGCGGCGTGCGGGGGCGGCGGCGACACGGGAAGCGACGACGCGCCCAATCCCGATCCGGAGGCGGTCGAGGGCGGTTACGTCCCGGTCATCTCGGTCGAACTGGCCAACCCCTACTGGGACACCGAGGCCGAGACCGCTCGGACCGCACTCGAGGGACTGGGTTACGAGACGGACGTCTTCCAGCACGAGAACGACCCGCAGCGCCAGAACGAGCTGATCGACACCGCCGTCTCCCAGGACGCGGTGGCCATCGTCCTCGATCCGGCCGGGGCCGACGAGTCCATCGGCGCGGTCCAGCGCGCCACCGACGCGGACATTCCGGTCTTCCTGATCAACGCCGAGATCAACGAGGAAGGCATCGCGCTCTCCCAGATCGTGGCGAACAACGCCCAGGGCGCCGCCGCGGGGGCGCAGTACTTCGCCGAGCGGATGGGCGGTGAGGGCACCTACGTCGAGCTCTACGGCAATCCGACCGACAACAACGCCCCGGTGCGGTCGACCGCCTACGAGGAGACCCTCGCCCAGTACACGGACATGGAGCTCCTCCAGCGGGAGACCGCGAACTGGAGTCGCGAGGAGGGATATCAGGCCATGCAGAACCTGCTCACCGCCCACCCCGACATCGACGGCGTGCTCTCGGGCAACGACGAGATGGCGCTCGGGGCCATCGCCGCGATCGAGTCGGCCGGCCTCACCCCGGGCGAGGACATCCTCGTCATGGGCTTCGACGGCTCTCCCGACGCGGTCGCCGCGATCGAGGAGGGCAAGCTCCTCGGCACCGTTCTCCAGCCCATCGTGTCGGCCACCGAGATGCTGGTGGAGCAGCTTCACACTTATCTCACCGAGGGCGAGACCGGTACCGACCAGGAGAAGCAGGCCGTCGACTGCGTCCTGATCACTCCGGACAACATCGACCGGTACACGACGTTCGCTCTCGAGTGATCCACGGTGCCGGGCCTTCGCGGGCCCGGCACCGCCGACGGTCCTGCGGAGGAGACCATGACTTACCTTTTGAACGACCCGGCCCGTTTCGCGGACGAGCTGATCGAGGGCTTCGTCGCGGCCCACCCTTCCTGGGTGCAGGCCGTCCCCGGCGGCGTCGTGCGAGCCACCCGGGTGCCCGACGGCGAGGTGGCCGTCGTGATCGGCGGCGGCTCCGGCCACTATCCGGCCTTCGCCGGGCTCGTCGGTCCCGGCCTCGCCCACGGGGCGGCCATGGGGAACGTGTTCGCCTCGCCTTCGGCCGAGCAGGTCTACACCGTCGCCAGGGCCGCTTCGGCCGGCGGCGGCATCCTGTTCGCGTACGGCAACTACGCCGGCGACGTCCTCAACTTCGACCTGGCCCAGGAGCGGCTGCGCGCCGAAGGGATCGATTGCAGGACCGTGGTCGTCACCGACGACGTCTCCTCCGCCCCGCCCGAACAGCGGGACGAGCGCCGGGGCATCGTCGGCGACCTGGTGGTCTTCAAGGCGGCCGGCCAGGCCGCCGAGGCCGGCCTGCCGCTGGACGAGGTCCGCGACCTGGCCGACCGCGCCAATGAGCGCACCCGCTCGTTCGGCGTCGCCTTCTCCGGGTGCACCTTGCCCGGCGCCGATGGGCCCCTCTTCACCGTCCCCGAGGGGCGCATGGGCGTCGGCATGGGCATCCACGGCGAGCCGGGCATCGGCGAGGAGGAGGTGCCCAGCGCCGACGACCTCGCCGAGCGACTGGTGCGGACGCTGCTGGCCGAGGCCCCCGCGGACGCCGGAGACCGTGTGGCCCCGGTACTCAACGGATTGGGGGCGGTCAAGTACGAGGAACTCTTCGTCCTCTACCGCCGTGTGGCCCGACTGCTGGCCGAGGCCGGTCTCGAGGCGGTGGAACCGGACGTCGGCGAGTTCTGCACGAGCTTCCAGATGGCGGGCCTGTCGCTGACCCTGACCTGGCTCGACGAGGACCTCGAGCGCGCCTGGCGCGGTCCGGCCGATACCCCCGGCTATCGCAAAGGGCCTATGCCCGCCCGCGAACGGCGCGGCACCGCTGAAATCGCCGCCGCCATCGAACTGCAGATCCCGGATTCCGATGAGGACTCCCGCGCCGCCGCGAAGGCGGCGGCGACGGCGCTCGCCGCGGCCGCCGCCGTCATCGACGACGGCGCGGTCGAACTCGGACGCCTGGACGCCGTCGCCGGTGACGGCGACCACGGTATCGGGATGCGGCGCGGCGCCACCGCCGCGGCCGAGCGCGCCCGAAAGGCCGTGGCGCTCGGGGCCGGCGCCGCCACCACTCTGCGGCTGGCCGGCGACGCCTGGGCGCATCGGGCCGGCGGCACGTCCGGCGCCCTGTGGGGCCTGATCCTGCAATCGCTCGGCGGGGAGCTCGCCGACTCCGGTCGCCCCGGGCCCGCACAGGTGGTCGCCGGAGTCCGCGAGGCGGAGACGCAGGTCGCCCGTTACGGCGGTGCCCGGCGCGGGGACAAGACGTTGCTGGACGCGCTCGGCCCGTTCGCCGACGCCCTCGAGTCCGCAGTGGCGGGAGGGGACCGAATCGCCGTGGCCTGGCCGCGTGCCGCCGTCGCTGCCGAGGCGGGTGCGCGAGCCACCGCGGACCTACTGCCCCGCAAGGGGCGGGCCAGGCCGCACGCCGAGAACAGCCTCGGGACGCCCGATCCGGGCGCCGTGTCCCTGGCCTCGGTCGCCCGTGCGGTGGGAGAGGTTCTCACCGACGACCCGAAAGGAGAGCACGATGAGTGAGGCATGGCGCATCGTCGTCGGCAGCGACGACGCGGGGTACCGCTACAAGGAGGCGCTCAAACGCGACCTTGAGACCAGCGACCTCGTCGCCGAGGTCGTCGATGTCGGCGTCGACGAGGGAGGCGACTCGCCGTACCCGGCCGTCGCCGTGACCGCCGCCGAACGGGTGGCGCGCGGCGAGGCCGACCGGGCCCTGCTCGTCTGCGGGACCGGGCTGGGCGTCGCCGTCGCCGCCAACAAGGTTCCCGGCATCCGCGCGGTGACCGCCCACGACGGCTTCTCCGTCGAGCGCAGCGTGCTGAGCAACGACGCCCAGGTGCTGTGTTTCGGTGAACGGGTGGTCGGCCTTGAACTGGCGCGCCGCCTCGCCCGCGAATGGCTGACCTACCGCTTCGACAGCTCCAGCGCCTCCGCCGCGAAGGTGGCCGTCATCGGCCGGTACGAGTCGGACCGGGCATGCGAGTGACGGCCCGGTTCATGGGAGTGAGCCTGAAGATGTACTTCGACCACGAACGCACCGTCGCGTGGGCCAAGGACGTCGCCGCTCTCGCCGAAACCCACCCCGCGGTGCGCGACGGGCACGTCGAGCTCGTCGTGCTGCCCTCCCACACCTCCCTGCCCGACCTCGGACCGATCGCCGGCGGAGCCGGCATCGCACTCGGAGCGCAGGACGTTGCCGAGCACGACTCCGGCCCCTACACCGGCGAGGTCTCCGCGGCCAGCCTGTCCCAGGTCGGTTGCCGCTACGCGGAAGTCGGCCACGCCGAGCGGCGCGCCCGCCACGGCGAGGACGACGCGGTCGCGGGCCGTAAGGCCGCCGCCGCCTGGCGGCACGGGCTGGTCCCCATCCTCTGCGTGGGCGAGGAGCGGCGGGTCGGGACCGATGCGGCCGTCGAGCACTGCCTCGCGCAGGTGCGCGCCGCGGTGGCACACGCCGGGGCGGAGGCATCCGGCGAGCTGGTGGTGGCCTATGAGCCGGTGTGGGCGATCGGCTCGACGCACGCCGCCTCGGCCGAGCGTGTCGCCGTCGTCGCCGGGGCCCTGCGGGAGCTGCTCGCCGACCACCCGGCGGTGACCTCGGCCCGCGTCATCTACGGCGGCAGCGCCGGGCCGGGCGTGCTGACTGAGCTGGACGGTGCGGTGGACGGACTTTTCCTGGGGCGCTTCGCGCACGACCCTCGCACGCTGAGTAGCGTCTTGGACGAGACCGTCGAGCACATCGGGTGATACGGAGGTCGTTGTGACCAGTCAGGGCAGTACGTGGCCGGCGTCGTCGGGCTCGGGGCGGCAGTCGCGCCAGGCCGAACGGCAACAGGAGATCACGGACGTGGTGATCGCCGAGGGCACCGTGCGGATCGACGACCTGGCCGAACGGTTCGGTATCTCGGCGATGACCGTCCACCGCGACCTCGACGAGCTCGAGGCGCGCGGACTGCTGCGCAAGTCCCGGGGCATGGCGACGGCGATGTCGACGAGCCTGATCGAGTCCAGCGACGTCTACCGGTTGGCACGGCAGAACCAGGAGAAGGAGGAGGTCGCCCGGGCGGCCCTCGACTACATCGAGCCGGGCCAGGCGATCTTCCTGGACGACTCGACCACGGTGCTGCGGTTGGCGCAGCACCTGCACCGCAAGACGCCGCTGACGGTGATCACCAACGTGCTCACTCACCTCAACGGGCTCAACGGGGTGCGAGACATCTCGCTGATCGCGCTCGGCGGAGACTACCACAACTGGTGCAGCGCGTTCATGGGACGGATGACGCTGGAGGCGATCGCGCGGCTCCGGGCGGACACCTTCATCATGTCGACCGCGGCGATCACCGACGACATGTGCTTCCACCAGTCGCCGGAGACGGTGGACGTCAAGCGGGCGATGTTCGAGTCCTCGAAGCGGCGGATCCTGCTGGTGGACCACACGAAGTTCGAACGGCGGGCGCTGCACGCGCTGGTGCGTCTAGAGGAGTACGACCTGGTGGTCGTCGACTCCAAGACCGACGAGGCGCACATATCCCGCATGGAGGCGCAGGGCATCAACGTCCTGGTCGCACCTCGAGCGGGACACACCGAGAGAAGGCGCTCCGAGGACTGACGGTGACGACCGACCGTGGCATCGCTCGGATGTCCGACTCCAGGACCGGTCGGCGCTTCGACCGTCCTGTTCCGGAGCCGTCGGCGGGCTCCGGTCCCGGCCGCGTATCGACGAGAGCCGTGCCGGGCATCGGCGCCGCCGGTGATCCTGCCGGGCGCCGCTGCTCCTTCCTCTGCTTTGGCGAGCTAAGGTGCATTCGTGTTCGTCAAGATCTGCGGACTGACCGAGTCCGAACACGTCGCCGCGGCAGCCGAGTCCGGCGCCGACGCGGTCGGCTTCCTGCTGAGCCCCAGTCCCCGGCGGGTGACCCCGGAACGCGCGCGCGAGCTGGCCTCGGCGGTCCCGCCGGGCGTGCTCACCGTCGGCGTGTTCGCCGGTGTACCGGTCGAAACGATCCGGAGGGACGCCGCGGACGCTGGCGTCGGGGCCGTCCAGTTGCACGGCGACTACCGGCGGGAGGACTTCGAGGCCCTGGCCGACTTCCCGGCCGAGCGGATCCGGGCGGTCCCGGCCGCCCTGCTCGGCGAGGTAGCGTTCGGCGCCTTCGGCGAGGACTACCTGATCGTCGACTCGCCGCGGCCGGGCTCGGGCGAGACCTGGGACTGGAACGGCCTGCAGCCGCGCCCGGACGGCAGGTGGATGCTGGCGGGCGGGCTCGATCCCGACCTCGTGGCCGCGGCGATCGAGCAGGCCCGGCCGTGGGGGGTCGACGTCTCCTCTGGAGTCGAGGCCCGGCGCGGGGTCAAAGACCCCGGACTCATCGCCCGATTCGTCGCCAACGCCAAGGGCACCGGCTCGTAGGCCCTATCCGTCTGTGGGCCCCGAGCGCGGCAGCCCGTCCGCGACCGCGAGCCGCGCGAGCGCGGCCGTGGCCGCCTCGCGCAGTCCGGCGTCCGCGGCCAGGTCCCGGTGGCTCACCCGCGCACCCAGCGCCCGCGACACCAGCCCGAGCGCCGCGTCCTGGCCGCCTGCGGGTATCGGTCGGCCGGATCTGTCGCCGATGACGCCGTGCCGGCCGGCGTACAACCGGACACCGGGAACCGTCCGACCGGCCGCCGTGCGGACCGGGTACGACTCGGAGGCCGGGACCTCGACGCGTTCGTAGTTCGGTTCGGTGGCGTCGACCAGTTCGAGCTGTGCCTCTTCGAGCCACTGCAGGTGGAATTCGTTCGTCCGTCCCTCGGAGCTCACGGGCGCGTAGGGCACGTAGCCCGGCGCCGACACATGGGCCGAGAAGCAGGCGGCCACACCGGTCACCGCCACCGGCGTCGTCGGTACCGCCCAGTGGTCCAGCGGTTCGAGTTTCCGTCGCATCTGGGCCGCCGATGCGTTGGACCCGACCGCGAGCACCGGCGTCCGGGACCGGATCGGTGCGGCGCCCAGGCGATGGAGGACCGCGTCGAGCTCCTCGGGGCCGGCCGTCTCCCAGAGCCGGTCTCCGGTCAGCACGCACGTCCGCGGCGGCGGTTCGCCGGGATAGGACGCGGGCCGGTCGATCGGGGCCTTGGGTGGGAAATCCATCGCCGTGCTCCTTACACCGCGTCGTTCAGTCGGGGACCAGGCCGTTGCGGTAGGCCCACACCACCGTCTGGACCCGGTCGCGTGCGCCCACTTTGGCCATGGCGCGACCCAGATGGGACTTGACGGTGCTGGGCTCGACGAACAGCTCCCGGGCGATCTCGGCGTTCGACATGCCGCGGGCCAGCAGGAGCACGATCTCGGTCTCCCTGCCGGTGAGCAACTCGGCGGCTCCGGGATCGGGTGCGGGCCGCTTCCTGCGGCGGGAGAACTCGGCGATGACCCGCCGCGTCACGGCCTGGTCGACCAGGCCCTCGCCGTCGGCGAGTCTCCTGACCGCGTGGACCAGGTCCTCGGGCTCGCAGTCCTTGAGGATGAAGCCGCCGGCCCCGGCCTCGAGCGCCCCGAACACGTAGTCGTCGAGATCGAAGGTGGTCACCACCAGGACCGCCGGGAGCTCCCCGTCGCGTTCGGCGGCGATCCGCCTGGTGGCCGCGATCCCGTCGCCTCCGGGCATGCGCACGTCCATGCAGATGACGTCCGGCCGGAGGCGGGCCGCGGCGGCCACGGCCGAGGTCCCGTCCGACGCCTCCCCGACCACCTCGATGTCGGCCGCCTCCTCCAACAGCACCCGGTATCCGGCGCGGACCACCGCCTGGTCGTCGACGAGCAGCACTCCGATCATCGCCCCACTCCCGTCTCGAGTTCGCCTTCCTCGGTCTCCGGTACGGGCAGATCCACCCGGACCCGCCAGCCGCCTTCGCCGGTCGGTCCGGCCTCGAGCCCGGCACCGACCAGCTCGGCGCGCTCGCGCATCCCGACCAGTCCGGATCCGCCGCCGCCGACGTCGGCCAGTTCGCCTCGCGCCGACGGGCCGTTGACCACCTCCAGCGTCACGCCCCGGTCGCCGTGGTCGAGACTGACCGCCACCGGCGCCCCCGGTGCGTGCTGCCTGGCGTTGGCCAAGGCCTGCTGGGCGATCCGGTACAGCGAGATGTCGGCGATCGGCGGCGGCCGCAGCGGTTCGCCCCGGCACTCGTACGCCACCGCCGACCCCAGCCCGCGCGCCTCCTCCACCAGCGCCGGCAGCATCGAGAGCCCGGGCACGGGACCGTCGCCGTCCCCGCCGCCGTCGTGCTCCCGCAGCAGTCCCACGACCTGCCGGAGGTTCTCCAGGGTCGCCTTGCCCTGCGAGCGGATCCACGCCGCCCCCGACTTCGCCGAGGCGGTGTCGCGGTCGATGAGCCGCTCCACCGCCGCCGCCTGGACGACCATGCCCGACAGGTGGTGCGCGGCCACATCGTGGAGTTCGCGGGCGATCCGGCTCCGCTCGGCGCCGAGGGCGGCCTCGGCCCGCTCCCGGTGGGACCGGATCGCCGCCGCCGCCCGCTCGCGCTCGAGGGCGCGCTGCCGCCGCCTGGAGGCAGCGTAGGCGCCCGCGAACGCGATGAGCCCGTAGGTCAGCACGCTCGAGGTCGCGTGGTCGGTGATCGTCGCCGGCGCGTAGCCCCCGTCCCGGGCCAGCGCGGTCGCGGCGGCCGCCGCCGACTCGGTCAGGACCGCCGCGGCGACCGCGGCGGCGGTGGCACGTACGGGCCGTGCGGCCGCGACGGTGTAGGTCGCGATCATGGGGCCGAGCCCGTGGGTCATGATGTCGGGCGCGGTGACGATGACCGGAACCTGGCAGACGACGATCGCCGCCAGACACAGCGCGGGGCGGGTCCGCCGCAGGCACAGCAGCAGCGCCTGGACGCATCCGATCGCGGTCACGGCCCGTGCCTGGGCGGCGGTGAGGTCGACGCCGGGGTCGCGCATCGCGGCGGGGGCGAGCGCCCAGAACAGCACCAGGCTGACCAGCGCCGCCGCCACCGCCAGCGCGGCGTCCTGGGCGAACGTCCCCTTCGCGCCGGCCCGGGCCAACAGGTCGTCGAGCCGTTCGCCGAGGGTCGGTGGGGCCGTCGCGGACTGTTCGAGGCCTCCGGTCATGCGGTCCATCCTTTCCCAGCCCCGCGGTTCCGCGGCGGCCGCACCGGTCAGTAAGTGATGTCCGGCGAGAGCAACTGGAACTCGACGGCGAAGCCCGCGACTCCCGCGAGGGCCAGCAGCATGAGCACGCCGGCGGCCACGGGCCGCCAGCCGGCCCTCCGGCGGAGGTCGCCGACGGCCTTGACGAGGGCGGGGATCACGCCCAGCAGCCCGACCACCTGGAGCGCCTGCACCCCGCGGATGGCCGCCGGCGGGGCGTCCTGGAGGCCCATGATCGTCAGGAAGATCGCGACCCAACCGGCGAGCGCCAGCAGGCTGGAGGCGGCCGCGACGCGGATGAGCACCCGGTGGAGGCGTCGGCCGCGCTCGGGGGCGGGGCGACGGCGGATCCTGCGGTAGAGGGCGCCGAACGGCCAGGCGAGCAGTCCGATCAGGAGGACCGCTGCGGAGCCGAGGAGGACCGGCAGCCCGAGGGCGCGCTCGGCCGCCAGCGGGAGGAAGGCGAAGGCGTTCTCCATCACGATGGCGGTGACCTCGCCGTCCTCGACCCGCATCGCGATCCGGTCCTCGCCGGAGGAGTCCTGCCACAGGTGGTCGCCGATCTGTTCGTAGGCGGTCGGTTCGCCGGTGATCGGGCTGCGGTCCAGATACAGGCGGCCGTCGTCCAGGACGCCGAACTCGAAGTTCTGCACCACCTGGACGGAGGTGAGGAAGTTGCTCTCGAAGCCTCGCGACAGCACGTAGGTGCCGGCGGCCGCTTCGGCGTTGCGCCGCATGGTCTCGGTGTCGACGGTCTCGACCGGGGCCCCCGTTTCGGCAGGGAAGTAGCGGTCGGCGAAGGCGTGGACGAAGTCCCGGCGCAGGGTGTTGACGTTGGCCTCTGCGTTGCCGCTGCTGTTGAGCGAGATGAAGACGCCGGCGGCGTCGTCGGGGTAGAGGCGCATTTCGGTGTGGAACTGGTTGGTGTCACCGCCGTGGCTGACGATGCGGTGGCCGTTGCGGTCGCTCTGGAAGTAGCCCAGGGCCATCCGCGGCGCTTCGGCGAGGCCGCCGAGGCTCTCGGAGGTGAGCGCCGCGGCGAACATCTGCTCGCGGGTCCGGTCGGCGAGCAGCGACCGCTCGTCGGGGAGCGCTCCGACCTGCTCGATCATGAACCGGGTCATGTCGTCGGCCGTGGTCGAGACCGATCCGGCGGGCGGCATGCTGACGACCTCGAAGGGCTCGGCCGGGCCGGAGTCGCCCAGGTACCCGTTCGACATCCGGTCGCTCAGGTCGGCCGGCAGCGGCTGGCGGAATGTCGAGGAGTCCATGCCGAGCGGTTCGAAGAGGTTGCCATCGGTGTAGTCCTCGAAGGACTCGCCGCTCACGCGTTCGACGATGTATCCGGCGAGGGCGTTGCCGTAGTTGGAGTACGCGGGCGTCGTGCCGGGCCGGTAGATCTGGGCGGGCGGGTCGGTCGCGAGCACCGCGCGCAGGTCGGCCGAGGCGTCGCCGGAGTCCATGAGGGCGCCGAGGCGCTCTTCGAAGCCGGCGGTGTGGGACAGCAGGTGCCGCAGGGTGACGTCGTCGTCGAATCCGCGCTCGAACTCGAAGTCGAGGTACTCGGAGACGTCGGCGTCGAGGTCGACCTCGCCCCGCTCGACCAGTTGCATCACGGCGTTGGCGGTGAAGACCTTGGACACCGAGCCGATGCGGAAGAGGGTCCGCTCGGGGTCGACCTCGACGTCCGCGGCGAGGTCGGCGTGGCCGAAGCCGCGGGTGGTGACCACCTCGCCCTCGCCCACGACCGCGACGGCGGCGCCGACGATGCCGGCGGCCTCCAGCTCGGGGGCCAGTGCCTCGTCGATCCAGGCGTCGACGTTCCGCGGGGTCAGCGGCTCCGGTGCGGCGGGCCGACCGGTCTCGCGCTCGGCGAAATCGTGGTCGGCCTGGCCGCATGCGGAAGTGACCGCGACGATCGCGGCGGTCCCGAGCGCGGCGCCGGCTCGGGTCGCGATGCGGCCGCGCTTGCGCCGGTGCTCGGTTTCGATGGCGGGCATGTTCGCTCCTGTCGAGTCCGTCCTGTGGGGAATCCGTTGAACGCCTTGCTGACCGGCGAGGGCGACCGGTGCGTTCGAACGGGACAATCCTGTCCCGGCACAGGGCGGCGCGACGACCGGCGCGAGTCGGAATTCCGTTTGCGACCTTTGGGGGAGGGACGCTGGCCGCAGGTCGGTGACCGTCCTGAGCTCGCCGGTCAGGCGGCCGGGGGAGGGCAGGCGGTCATGGCGAGTTCGGCCACCGCCGTCAGCTATTGATCGATCATTCAAGAAAAAGGGGGAAATCGATGCACGACCTGACCGGAAAGATCGCGCTCGTCACCGGAGGCGCCGGCCGGTCCGCCTCGAACTCGCGCGGGGCGAAGGCATCAAAGGACCGGGTCGGATCGGGTGTTCGGCCAATTGGGCCGCGGCCGCAGGAGCCATAGGGTGGGCAGATGTACTCCTCAGATCTCCAATTGAAGATTCGCGTCGAGGGCATGCCGCCCGCCAAGCGGGAAGCGCTCTCGATGTTCAGTCCGCAGCATCCCCACCGAGACCGGTTGGCCGCGTTGCGCCGCGCCGCCCGCGAGGCCATGAGCACCGGAGTGTTCGACCCGTTCAGCCGCATCGACAGGATCGGGATGGAGGTCATCGTGGCCAACTCGGTCGGCGAGGTGTACGATGCCGCGGACTATCTGGGAGGCATAGCCGATGCGCTGCAGCCGCCTCCGTTGAACGTCCCAGACCTGAGCCACCTGGGCGATCTGGCCGACGTCACGGTCTACCCCGATGACGGCATGATCCACCGGGTCCAGTTCGAGCTGGTCGACGCGAAGTCGTCGGCGTACGAGGTCCGGCTCTGGAAAATCTGAACCGCGGCCGCCGGGCCGCCCCGGCCGCTAGACCGCCTCGCACACGCGGCCGTTGCCGTAGACCTCGATCGTCGGCGGCGGCTCGCTCGGCCCGGCGACCATGAAGCCGACCCGGACGGTGCCGCCGACGGGGACCGTGGTGTTCCACCGGAGACCGGTCATCTCGGCGGTGGAGCCGTTCTGCGTCCACTCGGCGTTCCAGGCCGTCCGGATCTCCTGGCCACCGGGGAAGGTGACGACGATCCGCCATTCGTGCAGGTCCTCGACCAGCGGGGTGATGTCGACTTCTCCCACGTAGCCGTTCTCCCATGCCGAGGAGACGACGAACTCGTACTGGCAGTAGGGCTCGTCCTCCTCGGGGACGACGGGCTCGTAGAGCTGATTGGAGTCCTCGAGGCAGCGAGCGATGAGCCCTTCGGTGTCGAAGGCGCAGACCCGCGCCACCACATAGTGGATGTCCACCGCGGAGCCGGGATCACTGGGCAGGAGGGTGTCGAACTCCGTCGTGCCCGGGACCGGGGAGACCGGAACCTCGTATTCCTCCACCACCGAATCGTGGTGGTTCAGGGCGAACACGACTCGCAGGTCCTCCCGGGGCAGGTCGATCGGGTCGCAGGTGCCGTCGGACTCGGCGAGTTCGGTGGCGGCCGTTCCGTCCACGCTCACCCGCTCGGTGCCGACCCACCGCAGCGCCGCCTCCACCGTGGCCCGGTGGCAGGCGTCGGGCAGGACGAACTCGTAGGAGTACGACTGCGCTTCACCGAGGTCGCCTTCGCGGTACACGGTGAACTCGTCGCCGCAGCGGTCGCTCCAGGTCGAGCCGTCGCTGCGCCGCTCCTGGCACACCGCCACGGCGACGCGGTCGATCGGACCGGTCGCGGTCGGCGAGGTGAGGTCGAACCGGTAGTCGTGCGAGGATCCGTCCGCCCCGAACGGCTCGATGTGCCCGGCGACGGCTGACTCGCCCACGTAAGCGGTGAACTCGATGTGCCGGTCGGCCGGAATCACTGGCAGGCAGTATCCCGGGGCGCCGGGCGTCATGAGCACCAGGGCCTCGCCCGAGACCGCCACGCGGTAGTCCTCCTCGGCGGGGTGAGTGGAGACCCATCGAGCCTCGCCGGTCGTCTGGAAGAGGGTGCAGCCGTCCTCTCCGAGGTCGTCGGCCTCGAATGAGCGCGGCGGCGGTTCGGGGTGCTCGGCGCCGGCCGGGCTTGCGGCCGTGGCGGCCAGAAGCAACCCGGCGGCGAGGGCGAAGCCGATGCGGAACAAAGTGGACAAGCGGGCGCGTGCCGCGGAAGTCCAGATCTGGAAGCGCTCCCAGTCGAGCGCGTGCGTCCCTCGGGTCATTGCATCCTCCATGAGGCTCTAAATCGATGGATATAAATATCCCAGCACGTATGTCTACAGTCAACCCCGGTCGGGCCGGGCGGCGTCGCGGGTCAGGTGCGGAACGTCCGGCGGTAGGCGTCCGGAGGGACGCCGAGTCGCCGACTGAAGTGGCGGTGCAGCGTGGTGGCGGTGCCCATACCGGTACGCGAGGCGATCTGCTCGACGGTCAGGTCCGAGGTCTCCAGCAGCTCCCGGGCGCGCCCGACCCGCTGTGTGAGCAACCATCGCAGCGGCGTAGTCCCGGTCACCGCATTGAAGTGCCGCGCCAGATTGCGTGGACTCATACCGGCCCGGCGCGCCAGGTCGCGCACGGTCAGGGGACGGTCGAGGCGCTCGAGGGTCCAGGAGATGAGGTCGGCGAGGACGTGGTCCCTGCCGTGGGAGACCGCCGCCGGGATGAACTGGGCCTGACCGCCCGGCCGGTGCGGAGGCACCACGAGGCTGCGCGCCAAGGCGTTGGCCACCGCGGCCCCGTGGTCCTTGCGCACCAGATGCAGGCAGAGGTCCAGACCGGCGGCCTTGCCGGCCGAGGTCAGCACGTCGCCCTCGTCGATGTAGAGCACGTCCGGATCGACCCGCACGTCGGGGTACCGGTCGCGCAGCAGCGACGTGTGCGCCCAGTGCGTGGTCGCGCGCCGTCCGTCGAGCAGCCCGGCCTCGGCGAGCACGAACGCTCCCGTGCACAGCGACGCCACCCGGGCGCCGCCCCGGTGGGCCGCGCGAACGGCGTCGACCAGCGCCGGTGGAGGCGCTTCGAGGTCGTGGCAGGAGGGAACGATCACGGTGTCGGCTCGCGGAAGCGCCGCCAGGCCGGGTGCGATGCCCGCCGTCAGCCAGCCGCCGACCCGCGCCCCGTCCTCGCCGCAGACGGTGAAGTCGTACCAGGAGTCGGACAGCCCTCGGTCGGGGCCGAACACCTCGCAGGCGGCGGCGAGCTCGAACAGCGGGGTGCCGTCGGCGACGGCGAGGGCTATCGAGGGCATGTCCGAAACTGTACGGGACACGTCGCCTCGGACACTGGTGGCGGAGCGCCGTCCGGGCGATGCTGGGCGCCATGAACGAACGAGTAGCGATCATGGGCGCGACGGGTCATACGGGCGGTTTCGTCGCGGCCGAACTGCATCGGCGGGGTCTGACGCCGGTTCCCTGCGGACGCTCCACCGACCTGGACCGGGCTTTCCGCGGTGCCGACGCGGTGATCAACTGCGCCGGGCCGTTCGCGAGCACGGCCGATCCGGTGATCGGGTCCGCGATCGGCGCCGGGATCCCCTATCTCGACGTCACCGCCGAGCTGGAGGCGGTGACCGACATCTTCGACCGGTACGCGGGGGCCGGCATTCCGATCGCACCGGCGGCCGCGTTCTTCGGCGGCCTGGGGGACCTGCTCGCCACCGCGGCGATGGGCCGGTGGCCGGCCGCCGAACGGCTCACCATCGCCTACGCGCTGAGCGGTTGGCGCCCTACCCCCGGCACCCGGGCGACCGGTCGTGTCTCGGCCGAACGCCGGGGCGGCCGGCGGATCGTCTACAGCGGGCGCCGACTCCGGTTCCGGACGCGGGAGGCGCCCCGCACGGAGTGGTCCTTCCCGGCGCCGATCGGGTCCCGGCCGGTGGTCGGGGAGTTCACGACGGCCGACAGTGCGACCATTCCGACGCACCTGGATACACCGGAGATCGCCACGTACATGTCAAGCAACGCCGTCGACGACCTGCACGCGGCCGACGACTCGGGTCCGACCGCGGTGGACGAGCGGGGCCGGTCGGCGCAGACGTTCCTGGTCGAGGTCGTCGCGAGTTCGGAGGGGACCGAACGCCGCGCCTCCGCCGCCGGCCGGGACATCTACGCGGTCACCGCCCCGCTGGTGGTCGAGGCGGCGGTGCGGGTGCTGTCCGGGGAGGGCGACGCCGCCGGGGTCGCCTCGGTCGGCGCGCGTTTCGAAGCGAAGGACTTCCTGCATTCGCTCGCCCCCGAGCACCTGACTCTCGAGTAGGCGGTGGCGCAGCGACCGAACGGCCGGGCCCGGCTAGCGTTCGAGCGCCTCCAGGCGGTCGCCGGCGGTGGTCGGCGCGGCGGCGTGCTCGTCGATGGCCGACCACGGGTCGGCCTTCTGCGCGAGCCGTTTGGCGATCGTGGCGGCGGTGTGGCCGTTCGGCGTGGACCGCCCGAGCTCGTTCCAGTCCAGCGGGGTGGCCACCGGGGCCCCGCGCCGGGAGCGCAGCGAGTAGGGGGTGATGAACGTCTGCCCGTAGGCGTTGCGGTTGACATCGAGGAAGATCCGGTCGCCGCGGCGCTCCTTCCGGTGCGCGGTGGTCAGCAGATCGGGGTCGCGCTCGGCGAGATGGTCGGCGATGCCGGCGGCCAGGTCGCGGACGAAACCGAAATCGGAGGACCGGTCGAGCGGCGAGACCACGTGGAAACCGCGTCCGCCGGTGGCCTGCACGAACGCGGTCAGTCCGAGCTCGCCGTACAGGTCCCGCAGTCGGCGCGCGATCCGGCGCAGCGTGTCCACCTCGGCGCCCGGAGGCGGGTCGATGTCGATCACCAGCCGGTCGGGATGATCCGGTTTGTCTATGGTGGACAGCCAGACGTGGAACTCGATGGTGGCCTGGTTGGCCAGGTACACCATCGTAGCCGCGTCGTCGCACACCACGTGATCGACCGAGCCGCCGGCGCGCTGCGGCATCTCGACCACGCGCAGCCATTCGGGGAAGTGGTCCGACGCCTCCTTCTGGTAGAAACCGTCGGCGTCGATCCCGTCCGGGTAGCGGCGCATCGTCAGCGGCCGGCCGGCGAGGTGCGGGAGCATCGCGTCGGCGACCGACCGGTAGTGCTCGATCACGTCGCCCTTGGCGAGGTGGTCGTCGGGGAAGAGCTCCTTGTCGAGTTTGGATAGGTCGATGTCACGGTCGGCTACGCGGATCGTGCGTGAAGCCATGTCAGCTCCTCTCCCTCCGGACGTCCGCCGCCGGCTTGTCGATGCGCTCCCCGAGGTAGCGCGGGTGGCGCAGCATCCCGCCGCCGTACTCGCCTTCGGGGATCCGGCCCTCGAACCCGGTGTAGTCCAGCGGGTGGTCATCGGTGCGCTTCGCGAGCCGCTTGTCCGAGGGGTCGACCGAGGGGCCCTTCGGCACCGCCCAGGACACCAGAACGTCGCCGATCTGCAGCCGGAAGTCGAAGTGCGGCGTGGAGGCGTCGTGGCGCTGGATCACGAACCGGTCGCCGTCGCCGGGCCCCTGCCCGCCGGACGGCTCTCCGGAGCGGGACGGGTCCCGCTTCGACCGGTATTCCTCCAGCCTGTCGCCGCGTGCCACGGTGCGGAAGATACCCGGATCGCGACGTGGGCAAACGGATCCCTTGCGCGCCGCGGTCCCCGGTGACCGGTGCGGTCACGGGTTGGTCGCGAGGTAGACGGTGTTGGAGGCCCGGCCGCCGGTGAGCGGGTTGTCGAACCAGATCCGCTCGGCCGCGACGTCGGTGAAGACGGCCTCCAGCACGGCGGTGTACTCGTCCTCGGGCGGCTCGTCGGACCACAGCGCGAAGGTGCCGCCGGGGACGAGCCGGGCGGCCACCGCGCGCATGCCGCCGAGACCGTAGAAGGAGGAGTGGGAATGGTGGAGGACGCGGCGCGGGGCGTGGTCGATGTCGAGCAGGATCGCGTCGTGGCGCCGCTCGGGCTCGTCGGGGAAGAAGCCCTCGGGGCCGGTCACGGCGGCGAAGAAGTCGCCGTGGACGAGGTCGACCTGCGGGTCGGCGGCCAGCCCGGCGGTGTCGGGGATCAGCTCGCGCTCGTGCCATTCGATGACGGCCTCGGAGTATTCGACCACCGTGAGCGTCTCCACCCGGGGGTCCTCCAGGGCGGCGACGGCGGTGTAGCCGAGGCCGAGGCCGCCCACGACGACGTCGAAGTGGTCGCCGGGCGTGCGGGCCAGCGCGAGCTCGGCCAGTTGTGTCTCGGCGGCGGTGAACAGGCTCGACATCAGGAATTCGTCGTCGAGTTTCACCTCGTACACGTCGGTTTTGACCACCGGGTCGAACCTGCGTCGCAGGCTGAACTCTCCCATGGGAGTCGACTGCCAGTCCAGTTCCTCGAAGGCGTGCATCCCCCCATCGAACCAGCCGGGAGCGCCCGCTCCGCACCGCCCCGCGCCCGCGCGGGCCCGGGCGTCGTCGCGACCCGGTGCAGTGGCTCTATGCACACAGCGCGAGCTGCTGAAACATATTTGTTGTCGTCATTGACAAATAGCTGCGGCGATGATTAGCCTCACGTTCGAACCCTCAACATTCAAGGAGCTACCGAAATGAGCGACGCAACCGCCATCCGCGGCGACCGCGGTGAGATGCTGGTCTCGACCGCCAGGGTCTTCACCGACCGTGCCGCCAGCTACGCCGACCTGCTCGCGCGCCACCTGGGGCGCAAGGTCGCCGTGGAGTCCCTGCCCGGCGGATACCGGATGGACTTCGGCTTCGGCGAAGGACTGCTCAACTACGGCCCCGACGGCCTGTCGCTCCTGGTCAGCGCCGGTGACGGCGCCTCGCTCACCCATCTGCGGGACGCCATCGGCGTCCACCTCGAACGCTTCGGCCACCGCGACAACCTGCGGGTGGCCTGGCGCTGACCGCGCCCGGCGGGAATAGGCCGGGACCGCTCATCGTTCAAGTAGATGCAAACGCATATACATCGGTCCGCCGAGGCGGACGGAACGGGAGCCACGATGCAGTTCGGAATCTTCTCGGTCAGCGACATCACGCGGGACCCCGTGTCCGGCGTGACGCCGACCGAGGCGGAGCGGATCGACGCGATCGTCCGGATCGCGCGCAAGGCCGACGAGGTCGGGATGGACGTGTTCGCCATCGGCGAGCACCACAACCCGCCGTTCTTCTCCTCGTCGCCGACCACGCTGCTGGCCAACATCGCCGCCCAGACCGAGCGGTTGATCCTCACCACCGCGACCACGCTCATCACCACCAACGACCCGGTGCGCATTGCCGAGGAGTACGCGATGCTCCAGCACCTGTCGCAGGGCCGGATGGACCTCATGATCGGCCGCGGCAACACCGCGCCGGTCTACCCGTGGTTCGGCCAGGACATCCGCCAAGGACTGCCGCTGGCGCTGGAGAACTACAACCTCCTGCACCGGCTCTGGCGTGAGGACGTGGTGGATTGGGAAGGCCAGTTCCGCACGCCCCTGCAGGGCTTCACCTCGGTGCCCCGGCCCCTGGACGACGTGCCGCCGTTCGTCTGGCACGGCTCGATCCGGACCCCGGAGATCGCCGAGCAGGCCGCCTTCTACGGCAACGGCTTCTTCGCCAACCACATCTTCTGGCCCACCTCGCACTCGCTGCGGCTGATCGACTTCTACCGCCAGCGGTTCGAACACTACGGCCACGGCACGAAGAAGCAGGCCGTCGTCGGACTCGGCGGCCAGGCCTACATCGCCAAGCGCTCGCAGGACGCCTATAAGGAGTTCCGGCCCTACTTCGACGAGGCACCCGTCTACGGCCACGGCCCGTCGCTGGAGGACTTCAGCACCATGACGCCGCTGTCGGTCGGCAGCCCGCAGGAGGTCATCGACAAGACCCTGACCTTCCACGACTCCTTCGGCGACTACCAGCGCCAACTGTTCCTGATGGACCACGCCGGCCTGCCGCTGAAGACCGTCCTCGAGCAGCTCGACCTGCTCGGCGAGGAGGTCATCCCGGTCCTGCGCAAGGAACTGGACGCCCGGCGCGACCCGGAGTCGGCACCCGCGCCGACGCACCGGGGCCTGACCGAGGCCAAGTACGGTGACAGGCCGGTACGCCGGCCGCGGCCCAACGCCAACCGCGGCGACAACGTCACCGGCGCCTCGCCCTACCAGGACAGCGACGCCGAGGCCACCTATCCCAGCCTGACCTGAGAAGGACGACATGACCCGCACCAGCAGCCGACTGGCCAACGACGCGTGGGAGGCACTGCTCACCGCGCACGCCGCGCTCATCAAGCATCTCGCCGCCGACCGGATCTGGCACGAGGTCACCATGCGCGAGTACGACGTGCTCTACACACTGTCCAAGTGCGACCGACCGACCCGGATCGGCGAGCTCAACCGCAACGTCCTGCTCAGCCAGCCCGCGCTGTCGCGACTGGTCGAGCGGCTCGCCGAACGGGGCCTGATCGAACGCTCCGCCGATCCCGCCGACGGCCGCGGCGTCCGGCTCTCGCTCACCGAGGCCGGCCGCCTGCAGCAGCGCCGCGTCGGCGGCCGCCACGCCGTCGGCGTCGCCCGCGCGGTGGCCGCCGAACTCAGCGAAGAGGAGATGCGGCAGCTCGAGGCGATCTGCCGCAAACTCTCCGGCGCCGACCGCGCCGCCGGACCGGACCGCAACGACACCGCCACGAGCGAACCCGAGGAAGTCACCACATGAACGACCAGACGCACGACCCGGCCCCGTCCGGCCGCGACCCCGCCGAGCCGTTCCGGCTGGTGGTGGTGAGCGGCGGCGTCAGCGACCCGTCGTCGACCCGGATGCTGGCCGACCGCATCGCAGGACGCGTCGCCGACCGCGCCCGCGAGCGCGGCGAGCAGGTGGCCGTCGACGTGGTCGACCTGCGCGAACTGGCCTCCGAGATCTCGACGGCGCTGGTGTCCCAGCTCATGGGGCCGAAGATGACCCGGGCGGTCGAGCTGCTCGGCGGCGCCGACGGCGTCGTCGCCAGCGCCCCGGTCTACAAGGCGGCCCCGAGCGGCCTGTTCAGCTCCTTCTTCCACGTGCTGGACAGCGACCTGCTCATCGCCAAACCGGTGGTACCGGCCGCCACCGCCGGCACCGCCCGGCACGCCCTGGTCGTCGACGAGCAGATGCGGTCGCTCTTCGCCTACATGCGCGCGATGACGGTGCCGACCTCCGTGTTCGCCGCCGGCGAGGACTGGAACGACAGCGAGCTGAACCGGCGGATCGACCGCGCCGCCATCGAGATGCTGCTGCTGATGGAGAGCGGCTTCGCCGAGCAGGTCCGCAGCGAGTCCTGGAAGAGCTACCAGCACCGGTACGGCAGCGCCGGCGGCACCGAACTGGACATCGACCTGAGCACCGACCTGATGCGGCTGGCCGCCGGCGGCTCGGCCGGTCCCCGCCGCGACGGGCCCGAAAGCTCCTAGAATCGCGGAAGAGGACACGAATCCGTTCGCGAACAGGTGGTGATGACCGTGCGCGCGAAGGTGGGGGACCGCCTCCATTTCAAGGGCCGCCAGGTCGGCATGAAGGAGCACACCGCGGAGGTGACGGCGGTGCTCGGCGAGAAAGGGGAGCCGCCGTACCGCGTCCGCCACGACAACGGCCACGAGGCGGTGGTCGTACCCGAGTCCGACTGCACCGTCGAATCCCGGGATTGAGGCCGGGCCCGAGGCCCTGACCGCCGCTACCGTTCCGGCGGGAGCGCGGCCAGGGCGGCCCGGTAGTGTTCGCCGAGGTCGAGCGCCGCCAGCAGCCGGTCGGGGGAGTCCTGCGCCTCGGCCCCGGCGACCTGGGCGACCGCCCGCCGCAGGGCCTCGGCCCCGGTCGGCACGTCCATCAGCTCCAGCAGCTCGGCCGCCGACTCCAGCGTCCGACGCTGCCCGGCCGACCAGTCGATCAGGCCGTGCTCGAGCTGCTCCAGCCACACGGTGATCGACTGCCGCAACTCCGCCCACACCGCCTCGTAGTGGCTCACCTTGTAGCCGATCCGCGCCATCCCGACCATCGCCTCGGTCTCGGCCCGGACCAGGTCCTTGTCGTACCGGCCCTCGACCGCGCGCAGCCACGTCGCCGCCGCCTGCATGTACGCGGCCCACTGGTAGGACTCCCGGCCCTCCATCAGCTCCACCGAGACCGGCAGCGTCCTCGCCGCCGGAACGAACAGCTCCCGCTCCGGCTCCGGCAGGGAGTCGTAGTCGGGGAACGGGGCGATCATGAGGCGGTGGGCGCGCTCGGCGGCCGCCACCGGCGCCGTGCTCAGGCCCTCGAAGATCGGCAGGTCTTCCCGCTCCAGAGTCATGGCGGTGTGGAAGGCCACCTGCCGGTGGTACAGCTCGCCGATGGGGCGCTCGAGGTAGTGGCAGATCGCGCCCAGGTCCCCCTGCACCACCGCCACCCCGTCCAGGTGCTCCCGGTCGGCCTCGGCGACCGCCTCGGTCACCGGCAGCAGCTCGCCCACCCCGTGGCGGTAGGCCGCCTCCCACGACTCCTCATCGGTCAACGCGATGAACTCGACGCGGGCGTCGTCGGCCCGCCGCATCAATTCCTCGTACCGGCTCACAGCGATCCTCCTTCCCGCGTCCCCACCCGCATGCTAGCCGCCGACGCGGCCGGAGGCGTTCCTCGACCCGCGAGCCCGGCCGGACGTCCCCTCGAAGGGGCCGCGCGGCTACCGATGACGCGCCTCGAGCGCGGCCAGGCGCTCGTCGGTGCGCAGCTCCTCCGCGGTCGGGGCCATGACCACCGTTTGGATCAGCAGCAGCAGGACGATCGCGGTCACCACCGCCATCGGGAAGATCAGATCGACCGCATGAGCCCCCTCGACGCTTGAGGAGACGGTGCCTCCGACACCGACGCCCAGCATGGCCGTGTAGTGCATCGCGTTCACCGCGACGGCCATGACCGCCGCCGCCGGCCACATGGCGGCGGTCCGCCGGAGGCTCAGCGCCAGCCACAGCGCGGTCGTGGCCGCACCGACGGCGATGGCGATCGCGGCGGCCACGTAGACCGCCTCGTGGTGCAGTTCGACGGTGGATTCGACGGCGGCCATACCGGTGTAGTGCATCGCCGCGATCCCGCCGCCGGTCAGCAGGCCGGCGATGAGCATCTTCCAGGTCGAGTAGCGGCCGAGGGCGATGATGAGCAGGCCGCAGGCGACCACGGCGATCGCGATCGCCGCGCTGGCCGCGGTCAGGGCGGGGTCGTAGCGGATGACCGCGTCGTCGACGGAGAAACCCAGCATCGCGACGAAGTGCATCACCCAGATGCCGGTGCCGCCGATGGCGAAGGCGGCGACCACGAGCCAGGCCGCGCGGCGGCCGGAGGAGTGCAGGCGGGCGTGGCGGCACAGCAGCAGGCCGAGGGCCGAACCGGTCATCGAGACCAGGAAGGCGATGGACAGCGTGAGCGGGCCGTGGGCGAAATGTTCGATCATGGGCGGGGCTCCGGGCGGTGGGGATCGGAGTGATCGCACCGAATGCTAGCGCCTTCGCGCGCCCGGGGCGGTACCCGAGGAACGTGAGCAGGGATCTCGACTTCGGCGATCCTTCTTTCGGGTGAGGAGCATCGGGAGTGCCGTCGACCCCCGTCACCGCTCCGCGATGTACTCCTGGGCGTTGCCGAGGTACTCCTCGATCTCCTGCTCCCACGCGTACACCTCGGTCTCGCGGTCGATCAGGCGCTCGACGTACATCCGCGCCCACGCCTCCTCGGAGCCGTCGCGCAGTCCGGCCGAACGGGCGCACTCGGCGAAGTCGAGTGCCATGGCGAACTCGTACTCCTTCGCCCCGGCCGGGTCCTCCGGCGCGTCCGGCGGCGGTTCGGGGAGGTTCTCGGCCGGCGGTTGGACCGCGGGCGAGTCGGGGTAGAGCTGCCAGAGGTACTGGTCGACCGGTAGCCCCCCGAAGTCGTCGAAGGCCCACTCGCCATGGCCGCGTTCGGCGACGCAGTCGAGTGATCCGCGCTCCTGGTCGATGTACTGCGCCGACAGCTCGGGGTACAGTTCGCCGTCGCCGACCCATGTCAGCGGGCTCTCCAGGCTCGGCTTGGACCACCAGGTGCGGCCGTCGTCGGCCTCGTGGTGTTCCGGACCGCCGTAGACGATCTCGATCGTGGTCAGTTCGCAGCCGCCGTACGGCGGCTCTTCGAGGTCGAGCTCGGCGATGTCCTCTCCGGCCTCGTGGGCCGCATTCATCTCCTGCTCGTAGGCGATCTTCTCGGGTCCGGCGAAGGCCTCCAGCCACTCCCGCCGGTACTCCTCGTCGGACTTGTCGAAACGTTCCCGGGCTTCGAACGACGCGGGGTCTCTCCAGGTCTGCTCCGACGCGGCGGCCTCCAGGTATTCCGGGTTCTCGCGGATCTCGGCGGCCATTTCGGGGTCGGTCAACATCCATACTCCGAAGCCCCACTGCTCGGCGTGTTCGCGAAGGGGGATGCGCGTGTACGGCGAGGAGAACCCTTCGAAGCGGTGCGGAATCGATCTGCCGTGCAGCCGGGTGGGATGGTGGACGGTGAAGCCGAGGTCCTCCATGCACGCCTGCGCCACCCGGGCCTCGGCCTGCGTCAGCTCCCAGGCCAGCTCCGAGCCGTTGACCAGTGTCCTTTCGATCCGGTCGATGTCGTCGGCGGTGACCGCCCGCCGGTCGTCGCCGGAGCAGGCGGTCAGCAGGATCGGCAAGGCCAGCAACGGGGTCGCCGCGCGGCGTAGGTCTACGGTCATGCGTGCATGGTAGACGGAACCTCCTCCCGTCGCATGCCGTGCATTGTGGACTTCTTTGGTGCGCAGCATCACCGGAGCCTGAGGCGGTCGATGGTGCGGGTGTAGTCCCCGAATGCCCCCTCGACGTCGTCGGTGGTCAGTCCGTACCGTGCCAGGTCGAATTCGTGGGACCGGCCGGTGGCCGGTCCCGACAGCGCGGCTTCGAGGTTGGCGCGGTCGGCGCCGGTCGACCTCGTACCGAGCCGCTCGTAGAGCGCGGTCATGGCGCCGTGGGGGTCGGCCTGGAGCTGGGTGTACGGGACGTCGACGATGGCTTCGCGCGGAAGCTCGAGGCGCGCGGCGCGGGCGCGCTCGATGGAGGCGGCCGTGAGCTCCAGCCAGGTGGCGCCGATCCGGTGGAGGTCGGGGTCTTTGACGTGGACCGCGGTTGCGGCCTCGGCCAAGCTGCAGACCGAACCCATCACGGTGACCGGGTCGCGGTGGACCCACACCACGGTCGCGTCCGGGAACACGTCGCGGATGGTCGGCAGGTGGTCGAGATGTGCGGCGGAGTGGAGGATCCAGCGGCGGTCGCCGCGGCCGTGCTGGAGCACCTGGAGCACCAGCTTGAGATGTTCGTAGTCTCCGTGCCAGTCGTGTCCGGCGAGCCGGTCGAGGTAGCCGGGCATGTGGGCGCGCGCCAGGTGGTGGACGCCGTGGCGTAGCAGGTGCGAGGAGTCGCCGGGGCTCTCGGCCTCGAAGCGGTGGAGGTCGCGGTAGTGCGGCGAGAGCCGGCCGACCGACTTGCAGTGCTGCGTGGCCGCCTTGATATAGCGGCGGCGTTCCTTCTCCGGCGCTTCGAGGTCGGTGTAGAGCATCTCCCACAGCAGCGGCGCCCGGTGGCCGACCGAGCGGGCGATGGCCTCGCGGGTGATCGGGGCGGCGGTCCTCGCGAGCCCGACGACTAAGACCGGCGCGCCGACCGGCTCGTCGGAGATGGCGGGCCGATCGTGGATCAGGCGGCGGACCCGCAGCCGGTTCCGGATTCGCAGTTCGAGGTCGTCGAGGACGGCCTGCCAGCCGACCGGCGTCATCGAAGGCACATCGGAGTAATAGTGCAGGACGGTGCGGTAGCCGTCCAGGAAGTCCTCGTCGCCTTCGGCGCTGCCGCCGTCGGCGGTCTCGGCCCTGGCGACGAGAGCGCCGAAGACCTCGTCGACCGGGCGCGGCGGGAAGACGTTCGGCTCGAGCAGGGCGTTGAGGACGCGGGTTCTGGTGGGGATCTTGCGCATGCGGTTCTCCGGTAGGGCAGCCGGTTTGAAGAGGTGTGGGACATTCTTGCACAACGGTCGGTAGCCGTCCGGTGGCATGTTCGACGGCGGCGCGGTGCGAGTGCTGGTGCGAGCGCTGTGCCATGCGCCCGAACGAAATCGGGTGCGGAGGCTTCGGGTCGGCGCCGACGCCGATGAATTCGCGCGTCGCGGCTCGTCGGAACTGACGAGCATATTTAGAAACCACCATCGGAAGGACTCCGTCACCATGAGCACCGACAGCACTACCGGTCCCACCGGTACCGCGCGGCCCGGCCGCGCCCTGAACATCACGCTGTGGATATTCCAGGGCCTGCTCGCCGCGTTCTTCGCCATCGCGTCGGCGGCGCCGAAGCTGTTCAGCGAATCCGCCGCCGTGGAGGGCTTCGAGGTCATCGGCGCCGGCCAGTGGTTCCGCTACTTCGTCGGCGCACTCGAACTCGCCGGTGCGATCGGCCTGGTCATCCCGCGCCTTTCCGGCCTGGCCGCGATCGGGCTGAGCCTGCTGATGATCGGTGCGGCCTACACCAACGCCTTCGTCATCGACGGCCACTTCCCGGTGATCACCCCGCTGATCCTGCTGGTGTTCACCGCCTTCATCGCCTGGGGCCGCCGAGGGACCACCAAGGCGCTGTTCGAGCGGACTTGAGCCCGAATGCGTTCGGTCGAAGCCGGTGTCCGGGTGCTGGATCGGCCGAGGGACGAGGCCGGACTGCGTGTCGGCGGCCCCGCGGTCCTGATGGCGAAGGCCCTCGGCCCTCCTCGCTACAGCAGCGCTTCGAGAGCGACTTCGTGGAGACCCGCCCCGGACCATAGGGGCGGCTCCATCGCCGGGGCCGCGACGTGAGCCCGGCGGTGATCCTGGAGGCGCGGACGTCCGGATGGGACACCGATCCGCCGCCGCAGTACCCGAGCCGGAGCCTGGAGTGGTACCTCGCCCGCACCCGGCACCGGCACGACCGAGCACGCGTCCGCCTGCCGGACGGTGAGCCCGTGCTGGGGCCGCTGACCCGTCTCTTCCCCCGCGGGGCCGCCGCCGCTCGACGCGGCGGCCCCACCACGGACTCCCGGCCCCGGCGATCACCGCGATGCCTGCCGGGGTACGGACTCACCGGGCCCGGCGGTCGGCACGCCAGGTGCGCATCGGTTCGCCCAGCGGCATTTCGGCGAATCCGGCCGTCCAGTCGGCGGCGGTGTAGCCGGTGTCCAGGTCGGTGTGGTGGCATTCGACCTCGACCAGGCGGCGGGCGGGGATCTCGGCGGCCGGAATCGTCGCCCCGGTCGGGGTCTCGATCGTGGTGTCCCACGCCTCCTGCGGCATCGACCCGACCTCGGCGGCGAGCCACGCCGCGGACTCGACCAGGTCGGCGACCAGCTCCTCTCTCGACCGTCCCGAACCGGCCTCGATGTCGGCCTCGCGGGACTCCTTGCTCGGGTAGCCGGGTACGCCCTCGCCGGTGCGCGCCCAGACGAGCATGCGGCACATGGCGTCGCAGGAGCGCGCGACGTGGGTGATCACGTGGCCCCTGGTCCAGCCCTCGAGCGCCGACGGCGCCCGGAGCTGCTCGTCCGACAGGTCCTCGACGGTCGCGACCAGCCGCTTGGTCGCCTCGTCGATCCGGTTCACGATCTCGGCTCGCTCGGTGTCCACGGCCGCATCGTATCGGCCGGGCGGGCCCCGGGAGGGCCGTTCCGGCGGTCAGCGGAGCAGCAGGTCGAGGCGCGCGGGGTCGAGGGCGTGCTCGACGACCATGACGCCCGCGCCGATCGCGCCGCCGCTCTCGCCGGTGCGGGCCGCGGCGATCCGCAGATGACGGGTCGCCAGTGGCAGCGACCGCTGGTAGATCACCTCGCGCACCCCGGCGAGCAAGTGGTCGCCCGCCAGCGCGAGGGAGCCGCCGACGACGATGATCGACGGGTTGAAGAAGTTGACCGCCCCGGCCAGGACCTCGCCGATGTCGCGCCCGGCCTGGCGGATTCCCTGGAGCGCCGGGACCGAGCCCGAGCGGGCCAGCTCCACCACGTCGAGCGACCCGCGCGCCGGAATGCCCTGCTCGGTGAGGTTCGCGGCGATGGCCGCGCCGCTGGCCACGGCCTCCAGGCAGCCGGTGTTGCCGCAGCGGCAGTGGGCCTCGTCGGCGCCGGAGACCTTGATGTGCCCCATGTCGCCGGCCGCGCCCTGGGCGCCCCGGTAGACCCGGCCCCCGGCGATGACGCCGCAGCCGATGCCGGTGGCGGCCTTGATGAACAGCAGATGCTCCGAGTCCGACCAGGCGGTGAAGTGCTCGCCCACGGCCATGATGTTGACGTCGTTGTCGACCAGGACCGGCACCGGGAACCGCCGCCGCACGTACTCGGGGACGTCGAAGCCGTCCCAGCCGGGCATGATCGGCGGGTTGACCGCGCGGCCGGTGGAGTGCTCGACCGGCCCCGGCAGGCCGATGCCGACCCCTAGCAGGTCGGCGGCGGTGCGGTCGGCCTCGTCGAGCAGCTTGTGACCGCGGTCGACCACCCAGTCCAGCACCGCCTCGGGTCCCAATGCGATGTCGAGGTCGGCGTTGGTCTGCGCCAGCACGGTCCCGGCCATGTCGGTGACGGCGAGGCGGGCGTGGGTCGCGCCGAGGTCGGCCCCGAGGGCGATGCGGGCGTGCGGGTTGAACGCGAACGTCGCCGGGGGCCGGCCCCCGGTGGAGGCGGTCTCGCCGGAAGGGGCGACGAGGCCGGCCGACAGCAGCGCGTCGACCCGTCCGGCGACGGTCGAGCGGGCCAGGCCTGTGAGCGTCGACAGCTCCGAGCGGGTCCGGGGCGCGCCGTCGCGCAGGAGCCGGAGCAGCGTCCCGGCCCCGGCGAGGCCCTCCGGGCGGCGCGGCGCGGTCGAATCATCTGTCACAGCACCAGTGAATCACATCTTCTCAGAAGCAGATCACTCGTAACTATTCCATAACGACGCTCAACTTTTGATTGTGTTCCGTCAGAAGTTGCCCTAGGTTCGGCGTATGGCTCCAGTCACTATCAACCGGCCGACGATCTACCGGGCCGCCATCATCGGCACCGGCTTCATGGGAAGAGTCCACTCCCACGCCATCACCGCCGCCGGAGGCGAGATCACCGGCATCTCCGGATCCAGCCCCGACCGCGCCCGCCAGGCCGCCGACGCGCTGCGAGCCCCGCAGATATTCGACGACGCCGACGAGGCCATCGCCGCCGCCGACGTCGTCCACGTCTGCACCCCCAACCACCTCCACGCGCCCATCGCGCTGGCCGCCATCGAAGCCGGGAAGCACGTCGTGTGCGAGAAACCCCTCGCCACCGACGCCGACACCGCCCGCGCCATGACCGACGCCGCCGAAGCCGCCGGCGTGGTCGCCGCCGTCCCCTTCGTCTACCGGTTCCACCCGATGGTCCGCGAGGCCCGCGCCCGCGTCGCCGCCGGCGGCGTCGGCCGCCTCACCCTCGCCCACGGCTCCTACCTCCAGGACTGGCTGCTGCACCCCGGCGACGACAACTGGCGCGTCGACGCCGACAAAGGCGGCGCCCTCCGCGCCTTCGGCGACATCGGCTCCCACTGGTGCGACCTGCTCGAATTCGTCACCGGCGACCGCATCACCGCCGTGTCCGCCCAGCTCGCCACCGCCAACCGACACCGCGGCGGCCGCCGAGTATCCACCGAGGACATCGTCACCCTCCAGTTCGCCACCCGCGGCGGCATGGTCGGCACCACCGTCATCAGCCAGGTCTCCGCCGGACGCAAGAACCGGCTCTTGCTCGAAATCTCCGGCACCGAAGCGACCGTCGCGTTCGACCAAGAGCAGCCCGAGACCCTCTGGCTCGGCGGCCGCGGCTCCAACGCCGTCCTCATGCGCGACCCCGACCACCTCGCCCCCGACGCCGCCCGACTCGCCCACGTCCCCGGCGGCCACCCCCAGGGCTACCAGGACTGCTTCAACGACTTCGTCGCCGACGTCGGCACCGCCACGACCGGCCCGCCGCCCGACGGCCTCCCCGCCTTCGCCGACGGCCTCCGCGCCGCCCGCATCGCCGAAGCCGTCGCCGCCTCGGCCGGCGACCGCGACTGGGTGGAGGTGCCCGCATGACCGAGACACCGGTGCTCGCCATGCGCGGCATCGACAAGTCCTTCCTCGGCGTGCCCGTCCTGCGGTCGGTCGACCTCACCGTCGCGCCCGGCGAAGTCCACGCCCTGGTGGGGGAGAACGGGGCAGGCAAGTCCACGCTGATGAAGATCCTCGCCGGCGTGCACACCGCCGACGCCGGCACCATCGAACTGGACGGCCGGCCCGCCTCCTTCACCCACCCCCTCCAGGCCCAGCACGCCGGCGTCTCGACCGTCTTCCAGGAGTTCAACCTCCTGCCCGAACTGTCGGTCGCCGAGAACATCTTCCTCGGCCGCGAACCCCGCCGCCGCGGCTTCATCGACCGCCGCGCCATGGCCGCACGCACCGCCGAACTCCTGGCCGACCTCGGCGTCGAGGACCTGGCGGCGAACGCCAAAGCGGGGACCCTGTCGGTGGCCCACCAGCAGATCGTCGAGATCGCCAAGGCACTCTCCCAGGGCGCCGACCTGATCTGCATGGACGAACCCACCGCCGCCCTCGCCGACGCCGAGGTCGAGCTGCTCTACCGGCTCATCGATCGCCTGCGTAACCGGGGCATCGCGGTCCTGTACGTCTCCCACCGGCTCCGCGAGATCTTCGACCTGTGCGACCGCATCACCGTCCTCAAGGACGGCCGCCGCGTCGACTGCGTCGACTCGGCCGCCATCACCCCCGACGAACTGGTCACCGCCATGGTCGGGCGCCGCATCGAAGCGGTCTTCCCCGAGCCCCTGCCCGGCACCGAGATCGGCGACGTTCGCCTCGAGATCACCGGCGGCGGCAACGCCTGGTTGGACGGCATCGACCTCCAGGTCCGGGCCGGGGAGATCGTGGGGCTCGCCGGACTCCAGGGCTCGGGCCGCACCGAGATCGCCGAAGCGGTCTTCGGCATCGCGCCGTTCACCCGCGGCAGCCTCGCGGTCGACGGACGGCAGCGGCGCATCACCGGCCCCCGCAAAGCGATAGCCTCCGGCCTCGCCCTGGTCACCGAAGACCGCAAGGCACAGGGCCTGGCCATGCACCAGTCGGTGCGGGCCAACGCCCGCCTGGTCCTCGACGCCAACCGCCGCGTCCACTCCGGGCGGCGGCTCTCCCGCATCCCCGGCATCCTCTCCGGACTCGACCTGGTCTCCCGCGGCCTGGAACAGGACGTCCAGTACCTCTCGGGCGGCAACCAGCAGAAGGTCGTCGTCGCCAAATGGCTCGCCACCGAACCGGGCGTCATCGTCCTCGACGAACCCACCCGCGGCATCGACGTCGGTGCCAAGCACAAGCTCTACTCGGTGATCCGCCGGCTCGCCGCCGAAGGGATCGCGGTCCTGCTCATCGCCTCCGAACTGATCGAGGTGATCGGCCTGGCCGACCGCATCGCGGTCCTCCACGACGGCCGCATCGCCGGCGAACTCCCCGGCGGCGCCACCGAGCAGCAGGTCATGGCCCACGCGACCGGACGGAGCCGGGCATGACGAGTGAGCGGCTCAGTACCACCGCCCTGATCTACGTGGCGCTCGCCGGAGTCCTGGCCGCCGGCGGCGCCGCCGTCGCCGTCGACGGCGGCAACCTGTTCTCGACGGCCAACCTGGTCGACATGCTCACCCGCACCAGCCTCACCGGCTTCCTGGCGATCGGGATGACGCTGGTGATCCTGTGCCGCTCGCTCGACCTGTCGGTCGGCTACGTCGCCGCGCTCTCCAGCCTGGTCGCGGCCACCACCATGGACGGCGCGCCGGGGAACGTCCCGCTGGGGATCGCCGCGGTCCTGCTGGTGAGCGGCCTCATCGGCGCCGCCAACGGCGCGATCGTCGCCTTCGGCCGCGTCAACCCGTTCATCGCGACCCTCGGGGTCGGGCTGATCATCAAGGGCTACCTCGACACCGAGTACAAGGGACCGGCCGGGGACGTGCCCGCGATCTTCCAGCAGTTCGGGTACACCCGCATCGCGTTCGTGCCGGTCTCCACGATCGTGATGCTGTGCCTGGCCGCGGCCGGGATCTGGTTCCTGCGCTCGACCCGCACCGGCCACCACATGTACGCCGTCGGCGGCAACATCGACGTCGCCCGCATGTCCGGCATCCGAACCCACCGGACCCGCATCACCGCGCACGTCCTGTGCAGCATGTGCGCCGGGGTCGCCGGGATGCTCCTGGCGGCCCGCTTCGGCACCGGATCGGCCGAGGCCTACACCAACCTGTACGAACTCGACGCCATCGCCGCGACCGTCCTCGGCGGCACCCTCCTGCTCGGCGGCCGCGGCGGTGTGGCCGGGACCGTCGCCGGGGTGGCGATCCTGGCCGTCCTCGACACCGTCTTCAACGTCATGCAGATCGACCCGTTCGCCAAGGACGTCCTGCGCGGCACCATCATCATCGCCGCCGTCGCCCTCTACGCCCGCCGCCAGATCGACCGCACCGCCCGCCGGCCGCGCTTCGCCGCCGCGGGCACCGGGAGGCCCTGATGCAACGCGCACGCAGCGCCGCGGCCGCCCTCCTGGGCGGTGGCACCGGCACCGTCTTCGCCCTCCTGGCGGTCATCTTCGCGATCGTGTTCGCCGTCAACCCCGGGTTCTTCCAGGCGGCCTCGCTCATGGCGTTCCTCAAACAGGCCGCGCCGCTGGTGATCCTGGCCGCCGGGCAGTACTTCGTGATCGTCTCGGGCAACTTCGACCTCTCGGTCGGCGCCCTCGTCGGCGCCCAGGTGGTCATCGCCGCCCGCCTCATCGACGGCGAGGAGGCCCGGACCGTCCCGGTCATCGGCGTGATGCTGCTGTTCGGCATCGCCGTGGGACTGGTCAACGGCCTCGTCACCACCGTTCTGAAGGTCCAGTCGTTCATCACCACCCTCGGGATGCTCCTGGTCCTCTACGGCGCGATCCGCCTGTGGACCGGCGGCGCCCCCACCGGGAGCCTCTCGGAGTCCTTCCGCGTCCCCGGCCGCATGGGCATCGAGAACGTGCCCCTGCTCGGACAGGTCCCGTGGGCGCTGCTGATCATGATCGCCTGCGGCGCCGCCGCCATCTGGCTGATGCGCACCCGCTTCGGCCGGGTCCTCATCGCCACCGGCGACAACGACCTGGCCGCCGAACTCTCCGGCGCCCGCGTCGACACCGTCCGGACCGCCGCGTTCGTCCTCTCGGGCCTGTCGGCCACGATCGCGGGCATCCTCATCGGCGGCTTCGCCGGAGTCAGCGCCCAAGTCGGGGAGGGAATGGAGTTCACCGTCATCACCGCGGTCGTCCTCGGCGGCGTCGTCCTCGGCGGCGGCCAGGGCCTCGTGGTCGCCGCGATGGCCGGGGCGCTCACCATCGAGGCCCTGTTCACCTTGTTCAACCAGCTCGCGCTGCCCGCGTCGCTCCGACCGAGCGTCCAGGGAGCCATCATCATCGCCGCCGTCGCCTACGCCGCCAGGCGCAGGATGCGGCCGGCCGGCCAAACCGCCACACCCTCATGAGAAGAAGGTCCGAACCATGAACACCACGCGACTCGCCGTCGCCTCCGCCGCCGCCCTCGGGCTGCTGCTGGCGACGGCCTGCACCACCGACGAGATCGACGACCCCGACACCCAGGAGACCGCCGCCGGCGAAGAGGGCGGCGACGACTGGTTCGTCCAGGCCGACTACGAGCGGCAGCTCGAGCAGCGCGAGATCGAACCCGAAGGCGACCCCGCCGAGCCGTGGCTCCAGGCGATCGACCCCGACTGGGTCGACACCTCCGAGTTCGCCCTCGAAGGCGGCGACGCCACCGTCTGCTTCTCCAACGCCTCGGTGTCCAACCCGTGGCGCGTCACCGGATGGATCACCATGCAGCAGCAGGTCGAGGTCCTCCAGGACCAGGGCCTGATCGGGGAGTTCCGCAGCTCCGACGCCGCCGACGACGACGATCAGCAGATCTCCGACATCCAGGCGTTCGTCGACTCCGGCGACTGCGACGCGATCATCATCTCCCCGTCCACGACCGCGACGCTCACGCCCGCCGTCCAGGCCGCCTGCGACTCCGGCGCGCCGGTGATCGTGTTCGACCGCGGCGTCAACACCGACTGCGCGGTCACCTTCATCCACCCGATCGGCGGCTACGCCTACGGCGCCGACGGCGCCGAGTTCCTGGTCGACAACCTCGAACCCGGCTCGACGGTGCTGGCGCTGCGCATCCTGCCCGGCGTCGACGTCCTCGAGCACCGCTGGGCCGCCGCCCAGGAGATCTTCGGCGACTCCGACCTGGAGATCCTCGGCGACGAGTTCACCGGCGGCGACGCCGCCGAGATCAAGAACATCGTCACCCAGTACCTGCAGCGCGGGGAGGTCGACGGGATCTGGATGGACGCCGGCGACGGCGCCGTGGCCGGCATCGAGGCGTTCGAGGACGCCGGAAAGCCCTACCCGGTGATGGTCGGCGAGGACGAGCTGTCGTTCATGCGCAAGTGGGACGAGACCGGCATGACCGCGATCGCGCCGGTCTACTCCAACTTCCAGTGGCGCACCCCGGTCCTGGCCGCGACCATGATCCTCTCCGGCGAGCAGGTGCCCTCGGAGTGGGTGCTCCCGCAGGAGCCGATCACCGAGGCCGACCTGGACGAATACCTGGAACGCAACGCCGACATGCCCTCGCTGCACTACGCCAAGTTCGGCGGCGAGGACCTGCCCGGCTTCCCCGACGCCTGGAGAGACCGGTGACACGGCAACTGGGCGTCAACACCTGGGTCTGGACTTCGCCGCTCGACGACGAGGCCCTGGCCCGACTGGCTCCGAAGGTGCGCGACTGGGGGTTCGACGTCATCGAGCTCCCGGTCGAGCGCCTCGGCGATTGGGATCCAGGCCGGGCCGCCGATCTGCTCGGCGAGCTCGGCCTGGGAGCCACCGTGGTCCTGGTGATGGGGCCCGGCCGCGAACTGGTCGGCGCCTCCGAATCAGCGACCGTGGCCGACACGCAGGACTACCTGCGCGGCGTGATCGACGCCGCCGCCGCGGTCGGCTCGGACGTGATCGCCGGACCCGCCTACGCCTCGGTGGGCCGGACCTGGCGCATCGACGACCGCGCCGCCGCCTACCGGGAGCTGCGGGAGAACCTCGCGCCTGTCGGCGAGTACGCCGCCGAGCGCGGCGTCACGATCGCGGTCGAGCCGCTCAACCGGTACGAGACCAGCGTGATCAACACCGTTGACCAGGCGCTGGAGGCGCTCGACGGCCTGGCCGGGTGCTCGTTGGCGCTGGACGTGTACCACCTGAACATCGAGGAGACCGACATCCCGGCCTCGATCGAGCGGGCCACCGGCAGGATCGGCCACGTCCAGGTCTGCGCCAACGACCGCGGCGCCCCCGGCCGCGACCACCTCGACTGGCCGGGCATACTGCGCGCCCTGGACCGGGCCGGCTACACCGGCCCCCTGGTGATCGAATCGTTCACCGCCCACAACGCCACCATCGCGACCGCCGCCTCGATCTGGCGACCGCTGGCGCCCACACAGGACGCCATCGCCACCGGCGGCCTGACCTTCCTGAGGAGCCTCACCGATGCCTAGACCCATCACGCTGTTCACCGGCCAGTGGGCGGACATGCCGTTCGAGGAGCTGTGCCGCCGGGCCGCCGAATGGGGCTACGACGGACTCGAGGTCGCCTGCTGGGGCGACCACCTCGACGTCCGCCGCGCCGCCGCCGACGACGACTACGCCGCCGAGCGGAAGTCGATCCTCGACCGGCACGGGCTCGGCCTGTGGGCGATCTCGAACCACCTGGTCGGCCAGGCCGTCTGCGACGACCCGATCGACCAGCGCCACCGGGCGATCGTGCCCGAGCACGTGTGGGGCGACGGCGACCCCGAGGGCGTGCGGCGCCGCGCCGCCGAGGAGATGAAAACGACCGCCCGCGCCGCCGCGAAGCTCGGCGTCGACACCGTCGTCGGCTTCACCGGCTCGGCGATCTGGAAGTACGTGGCGATGTTCCCGCCGGTCCCGCAGTCTGCGATCGAGGCCGGATACGCCGACTTCGCCGAGCGCTGGAACCCGGTCCTCGACGTGTTCGACTCGGCCGGCGTCCGCTTCGCGCACGAGGTCCACCCGTCCGAGATCGCCTACGACTACTGGTCGACCCACGCCGCGCTGGAGGCGGTCGGCCACCGGGAGGCGTTCGGGCTCAACTGGGACCCCAGCCACATGATGTGGCAGGGCATCGAACCGTCGGCGTTCCTGTGGGACTTCCGGGACCGGATCTACCACGTCGACTGCAAGGACACCCGGCAGCGCTTCGACGGCCGGAACGGCCGCCTGTCCTCCCACCTGCCGTGGGGCGACCCCCGCCGCGGCTGGGACTTCGTCTCCACCGGACACGGCGACGTGCCCTGGGAGGACAGCTTCCGGGTGCTGAACGCCATCGGCTACGCCGGTCCGATCTCGATCGAATGGGAGGACGCCGGCATGGACCGCCTCCGCGGCGCCGCCGAAGCGGTCGGCTACGTCCGGAACCTGAACTTCGACCCGCCCGAGGCGGCCTTCGACGCGGCCTTCGGCTCCGACTAGGGCGCGTTTGAGAACCTAGGGTTTCCAGTCGAGGATCATCGCGACCTGCACGGTGGCCTCGTAGCGAACTGCGTATTTGTCGTAGCGGGTCCCGACGGCCCGGAATCGCTTGAGCCGGTTGAAGAACCGCTCGACGGTGTTGCGGTCGTTGTAGGCCTCGCGGTCGAACTTCGGGGTCGGCCGCCGGCGCGGCCCTTGGCCTGCCTGTTGCGCCGCTGGTCCTTCTTCTCGGGGATCACCGCTTGGATGCCGCGTCGGCGCAGGTAGGCGCGGTTCTTTCGGGAGGTGTAGGCCTTGTCGGCCATGACCGTGCGCGGTCGGGTCCGGGGTCGGCCCGGGCCGGGCCACGCGTATTCGCTCCAGCAACGGGCGGAACTGGGGACTGTCGGCGGCCTGGCCTGCGGTCATGCTCATCGACAGGCTGACTTGGGCGTTGTCGGCCGCGGTGTGTAGCTTGGTGGTCCGGCCGCCGCGCGAGGAGCCGATGGCGTGGTCGTCCGGCTCGTCGGCCACGGGCCGGGCTGCGGCGCCGGCGGCGTGCTGGTGGACGCGGACGATCGTGGAGTCGACACTTACATACCAGGTCAGGCGGCCTGCGGCGTCGAGGAACGTCAGCACGGTCTTGAGCAGCATCGGCCAGAGGCCTTCCATCTGCCAGGTGCGGAAGAGCCAGTAGACGGTCTGCCAGGGGCCGAAGGTGGCTTCGGGGACGAATCGCCAGGGCGATCCGGTGCGGACCCGCCAGGCGATACCGTCGAGCAGCACACGCCGTGACCTGGTGATCGGCCGCCCGGTCCTCGTCTGTGCCGGGATCCATTTCCGCAGGTGCTCCCACTGGTCGTGGGTGAGCTTGGCGTGAGCAGGTACCCTTGACACTTGGAGCCTCCAGTGATCGGTTTAGTTGCAGCACAACCAAACTAACTGGAGGCTCCCTCAGTTCTCGAATGCGCCCTAGCCGCGAAGTCGCGGCGCTGAAGGTTGACAACCGCCGGCGGTTCCGCCATTCTGAGCACTCGCACGGTCGCATGCTCCATGTTGATCAACGAGTTCGCCCATGATCAATTTTGCGCCACCGTGGGAAACTCCCCTGTCGGCGCTTTCGAGGGAACGCCCGGTATGGTTTGTTATGAGACCATTGACATTATGATCGACGTCATGCTCAGCTCCACTGTCGATGATCTTCTCGAGGATCGATCGGCCGTGGTCGAGGCGCTTGAGCCGACGAGGCTGGTGGGGCTCCTCGGAATCGCCCCGGTCGACGGACCCTCGTACGGAGCCAGCGCCTACGTCGCGACCCTCGAAATGGCCGTCGAATGCGATCTTTACATCCTGCTGCTCGGCCATCGGTATGGATTCGTGTCGGATCGTGGCCTGTCGGCGACCGAGCTTGAGTATCTGGCTGCGTATGAGGACGATCCGACGAAGATCCTGATCTTCCGCAAACTCGTCAAGGACGTCGAGCCTAGGCAGGCCGAATTCATCCAGCGGGTCGGGGAGTATCACCGCGGCTACTACATCCGTGAGTACGAGGACGCGTCCCAGCTCCGGGGTCTTGCGGGCGCCAGTTTCGCGCAGTGGATCGAGGAGCGTGCCGCGATCGGCCGCAAGCTCGACTACTTCGACCACTTCATCCGACTGGCCGTGCGGAAGTCCCCGTTCCCCAGTGTGCGGCCCCTCTATGTCGTGGAGGACGACTACATCGAGCTGAAGTACCGGTTCCTGTCCAAGTCTTACACAATCCATTTCGACAAGGCCCATATCTACAACGACTTCTGGGGCAGCATAGCGATGCTGGAATCCAGATTTGAGGAATGGAGACTCGACCGCTATGGCCGTCATTCATAAGCTCGGTTCGCCGTACCTGACGTATCTTTCCGGCATAGTCCGCAACCGCGAGTCCGGCCCGTCCGAGATTCGTGATGCCCTGCTGCGGCTGGGCGAGGAGGTGGGAAGCTCGATCCTGGCCGAGTGCTTTCTTCGTCAGACCACCATCACCACTCCGATGGAGGAGCATGTCGAGAGTCTCGCAGCTACGAAGGACCTCTCGGTCGTCATCACCACGAGATTCGATCTGGAAACGTTCGGCAGCACGCTGTCGGCGAGCCTGGTGCCTTCGAAACTCGGCTTTATGAATTTCGAGGGTAGGCGCGGGTTCGACGCACTCAACTCACCCGTCCGCGAGATCGAGCTACCGGACCTCCGCAATCGCACAGTGGACTCGGTCGTCATCGCCAAGTCGTGTTTGGCCACCGGGTGCACCGCGGTCAGTCTCGCCAGAACGGCTCTCCAGGAGTACATGCCGCGGCGCATGATCTTGGTGGCGGTCTTCTACTCGCTCGCAGGACTCCGCGAACTGGAGGATTCATTTCCCCACTCCGAGATATTCGTCGTCGGTGAGCCGGACGAGATCGATGGGGAAGGGATCCTGCACCCAGGCGTGGGGCTCTTGGAGGCTCGAATGTGAGGGAAGTCTGTTCTGGTGCCCCGGCCGCTCGCATCGCCTCTTCGGAGAAGTTTATGGCCTTGACGACTCCGCTTCTCGCCGTAGGGTTCGGCTACTACCTGCGCAACGGCCTCCTCACGAGACTGCTCCGCTCCGAGGCGCGCCTGGTGGATATCGAGATCGTCACCTGTTTGCTCGGCGGAACCTCGGAATTCGAGGCGAATGTCGTACCTCTGTTCCGTTCGTTCGGATTGGCACCACCTCGTTATGTGCCTCGACTTGCGGATGCGTTGAAGGCGATCGGAGAGTTCGCGGATCCGGCGGCCGCCATCTCCACCCCCACGGGCCTGCATTTCGAGCACGCGGCTGCGTGCATCGATGCGGGACTCGACGTCTACGTCGAACGCCCGGTCGTCACCCCAGCGGATGACCTTCCGACTCTGGTGGAGGCGGCCGACGCCTCGGGTCTGGTGCTGTTCACCGGAAACCAGCGGCGTGTCGAGCCGCCGTTCCAATACCTCCATGAGGTAGTTGTTAAGAGAAGACACTTCGGGGAACTGGCCGCCATCAGGTGCACGCTGGCGGTGGGGGAGCGACTCTCCGGATGGCGGGTCGACAAGGCCTTGTCCGGCGGCGGTATCGTCGCGGACACCGGTCATCACCTACTCGATTGCGCAGCTTGGATAGCCGACGGCGTCGGGCACCGATTCCCTCGTGGTTCAACGCGGTATGTCGGCTTCGGACGCGAACCGTGGATGAGGACCGGAGGGGATCCGCTGGAGACGTCGGCGTTCGGGCATCTACGGAGCCCGCGTGGTCTCAATCTCTATTTCGATCTGAGTTACGCGGTTCCGATCGGTTCGGTGTACGAGCGCCTTGAAATGTGGGACCACCAGGGCACGCGCGTCCTGGTGATGCGGGACCAGACGGTGCGGTCGTCGCAGCCGGGACTGGTGACTCACCAGCTCGGAGACGGCAGCATCGTTTCGGTCGGCGTGGACGGAACCGAAACCCCGTTGTCGGGTCGGCAGATATCACGGCAGTCGAACGTGACCGGCCCGATCGAGGGGTTCTTGAGGCTGCATAGGTCCTCTGAGGCGTCGGTGGACCATCCGTGCAGCGGTGCGGCGTCCGTTCCATCCTGGGAACTGACCAAGGAGATTCATGAATACGTACAGGGCTGTTCCGGTGCCTGAGTCGCCGGGTCCGAACCAGACGGGTTCGCTGCGCTGCAGCATGCACAGTATTGCGATCCAGACCGACTGCTTCGATCGATCGTACTGGTTCTACACCGAGGTGGTCGGACTGGCGAAGGTGCGGGAGCCGTTCCCGTTCAAGACACGCACGCTAGCCTGGCTCGATGCCGGTGTGGCGCTGATCGAGCTGTACTCGACCAAGCACGGCGCCGATGCCGCGATGCCGCTCGGCCCGGCCAACGGCATCGACCACGTCGCGTTCGTGGTCGAACGGCTCGATGAGGTCATCGCGGTGCTGGAGGTGCACGGGATCGCAATCGCCAAGGGACCGTTGGTCCCTCCGAGCGGTGATCCGCGCCAACCGGAGATCCTGTTCGTCGAGGCGCCGGAGGGCACCGAGGTCCAGTTCCGGGAACCCGAGCGGCCGTGAACACGAAGCCGCGCCAGCGGTCCCGTCCCGGTGGAGGTCGGTCGGGTCCGCGTACCCGTCGCACATGTGGTTCCGCAAGGCGAGACGGCGAGTCGGTCGAGCGTGAGGCCGCATTAGATTTGATTCATGGGGTTGCATATCCTCCGGCCGATATTCGGGACCCGGCGCGGCCTGTCGGTCTTCTGCTCGAACGCATTGATCGCGTTCGGACTCGTCTCCGGCCTGGTGCAGCTGTACACGGCCCTCTGGTCGGGAATCCCTCTGGCGCCGATGCCGCTTCTGGCGATCATGGCGGTGCTCGCGGTCGCATGGGGATGCCGGCGGGCCTGGCCGCGCACCGGCATCAGAAGCGAGCTCAGCCATCCGGAGGTCAGCGTCCGGGTCCTGGTGGGAGACCTGTTCGACCAGGAAGCGCACCTGGTCGTAGGGTTCAACGACATGTTCGACACCGACCTGTCCAGCGGCGAGGTCATCGACCCGTCGAGTGTTCAGGGGCAGTTCGAATCGAAGGTCTACCGCGGAAACACGACCAAGCTGGACCGCGATCTCAAGCTCGCCCTGGACGGGATCGACCCGGTACGTTCGGAGACCCGGGCGGACAAGCCCGTGGGCAAGCTCGTCCGATACCCCATCGGGACAATTGCCGTTCTGGGCGACCAAGAACGACGATACTTCTGCCTGGCGTACGCGAGCATGCAGAACAACCTGGTGGCTCAGTCGAACGTCGACTATCTGTGGAGGTCGCTAGGCGCGTTGTGGCAGTCGGTACATGCGAAGGCGCGCCTCAAGTCCGTCGCGATGCCGATCGTTGGCACCGAACTGGCCAGGGTCAGCCAGCTGGACCGGGAGAGCATTCTCAAGATGATCCTGCTCTCGTTCATCGCGCAGACGCGGGAGCGCATCGTATGCCGAGAGCTGACGGTCATGGTCCACCCCAGCGACGTCCGCCAGATCAACATGCTGGAAGTCAAGGCCTTCCTGGACCGGGTCTGACGGGCCGTCCAGCGACTCGAACGGTCGACCGGTGTCCAGCCACCCGGCGCCGGGCATCGCACGGCGCGCCGCATGAGCCTGACTCGAACGCGGCCGGTCGGCGGGCCCTGGCGACGAACTTCACGGATAGACCAGCGTAGCGATCGCCCGGTGCTCGGAGTAATGGCATCCGCCGTAGTTCTGGGTCACGCACGAGGGCGGATCGGTGTCGTCGTCGCGGGCTTCCGCGGCGGTGAACTTGACGGTGGTGGCGGGGCCGCCGTCGCCGGTGGTGAAAACGTAGTCGATGCGCCGGTTGACTCCGGAGGCGTACTTGAACGTCCAGCCCGAGCTCCGGGCCTCGAGGCCGGCGGACTCCAGGATCTCGTCCCAGCCTCCGTAGCTCGGGTGCCGCTGCCAGATGTTCATGTCGCCGCCGACTATCTTGAGGTCTGCGGTCCGGCCGTTGACCGGCTGGCCCATCTCGTCGAGGATCTCCCTGGCGTTGGACTCCGAGCACCGCCGGCCGTTCTTCGCCGCGGTGGGCCAATGCACCGATGCGGCCGCCACCGTGTCGTCGTTGACCCGGTCGTGGAGCATCACCTCGATCGACCGGGTGCGGTCCTGCTCGTTGTTGGTGCAGCGGCCCGACACGTAGTGCTGGGCCTGCCACCGGTTCAGGCCGAGGTAGCTGAAGCGGTCGGTGTTGAAGATGACCGCGTTCCGCTGGACGGGCTTCTCGCCGCCGCAGGCCCGGATCCGGTCGCCGGTGACCACCGCGCTGATCCTCGAGTCGTAGTCGTGCCCGAACATCGATTCGAGCCTGGCCACATAGGTCGACAGCTCCGATGCGCTCACCTGCTGCACGAGGAAGAGGTCCGAGTCGCCGTGGGGTCCGCTGTCGGCCAGGTACTCCAGCAGTTCGTCGTAGTCGCCCGGGCAGGTGCCGTTCCCCCAGGTGAGCAGGTTCTCCAGATTGTTGCCGACCACGGAGATCGGAGCGTTCTGCGCCTGCGCCGGACCGCTCGGGACGGGCGCGCTGAGCACTGTGGCCAGCAGCGAGAGCAGTCCCAGCAAGACGATGCGGTTTCGTCGGGTCATCGTTGCCTCCGGTCGAGCCGATTCGAGCGGTGCGAAAAGCCGCGTACCGATCGAACCAACCATCGGCGGTTCAAAGCAAGCACTCGTCCACATGGCATCGTCGCGAATGGCCGGTGAACTCCACCCGACACGGCGGTCCGGCGCCGGCGCTCCGCTCACGCCAGTTTCGGGACCGCCGCCTCGATCAGGTCTCGGACGCGGTCGAGGTTGGCGCTGAACACCTCGAAGACCGCCTCCTGCGTCACCGGTTCGACGTCCGGGTGCCCCTCCAGTCCGGCATCGTAGTCGGTGACCAGGGCGACGCCGCCGAACGCGATTCCGGCCTCCATCGCCAGGGGCGCCTCGGGGGACTGGGTCATGTTCACCACGTGCCAGCCCGCGTCGCGGTGCCATTCGGACTCGGCGCGGCTGGAGAAGCGCGGGCCGTTGATCACCACCACCGTGCCGCCGTCGTGGGCGGTCACGCCGATCCCGGCCGCCGACTCCAGCAGCACCCGCCGCAGCGCCGGGTCGTATGGCTCGGCGAACGGGACGTGGACCGGCCCGTCCTCGAACCGGTCGTAGAAGGTGGACGGCCGACCCCAGGTGCGGTCCACGATCTGGTCGACCACGACGAACTCGCCCGGCCTGACCTCCGGGCGCAGCGACCCGGCCGCGAACGGCGAGATCAGCGCCCGCACGCCCAGCAGCCGCATCGCCTCCACATTGGCCCGGTAGTTCACGCGGTGGGGCGGGAACCGGTGGTCGGTCCCGTGCCGGGGCAGGAACGCCACCCGCATCGGCGGTTCGGCCTCGAAGGTCGCGATCGTCACCGGCGCGCTCGGTGCGCCCCAGTCGGTCTCGACATCGAAGGTCTCGGCCGACCCGTACAGGCTGTAGAAGCCGGTGCCGCCGAAGACGCCCACGTCGGCCCGGGGAAGGGATGGATCCAAGATTCGCTCCTCATCGGTTCTGGGCGGCCCGCCTGGCACGCGACAACTGGCCGCGCATGTCGCGCACGGCCCGCAGCGTCCCGCCGACGGTGCCGGTGACCTTGCTCCTGCCGACCCGCGCCCGGTACGGCACGGGCCGTTCGGCGATCCGCCACCCGTCCTGGCCCGCCCGCAGCACCATCTCCAGCGGCCAGCCCGAACGCCGGTCGGCGATGCCCAGCGCCAGCAGCTTCTCGCGGCGCGCCGCCCGCATCGGACCGATGTCGGTCACCCGCGCCCCGCACAGGCGCCGCACCCTCCCGGCCAGGTAGCGGTTGGCGACCCGGCTGTGCAGCGGCAGCGCCCCCGCCTCGGCGCGGCGCGAGCCGAGCGACAGGTCGGTCTCGCCGCGCAGCACCGGCCCGCACACCAGCGGCAGGTCGGCCGGGTCCAGTGACGCGTCGCAGTCCATGAACGCCACCACCGGCGCGGTGGCGGCCTCCAGCCCGGCGAAGCAGGCCGCCCCGAAACCGCGCCGCGGTTCGGCGACGACCTCGGCGCCGAGCGAGGCGGCCACCTCGGCCGAGCCGTCCTCCGAGCCGTTGTCGACCACGACCGGCCGGAACCGGTCCGGCATCCGCTCGAGCACCCACGGGATCGCCTCGCGCTCGTTCAGCACCGGCAGCACCACGTCCACCGGACCGTCAGCCGGCTCCACCAGCGACCGCACGCGACCGGCCGTCCGCGTCGACGGCGCCAGCGCCGCGATCGCCCGCGCGTCGCCGATGTCGTCCAGATCGCGCAGCACCGGCAAATCCGCCACCCGCATCCCCAACGCGTGCAACTGCTTCAACTGCTGCAGCCCGGTGTCGTAGTGGCTCATCGGCACGTCGGTGAACGCCTCCGGGTGCGGCTCGGCCATCCCGATCGCCCACCAGCCGCCGTCCTCGGCCAGCCCCAGCGCCGCGTCGTGGCCGCCGCCGGCCACCGTCTCCAGGCAGGCGTCGAGCAGCTCCGGAGTCACCTGCGGGGTGTCCATGCCGATCTGCACGCCCGGCCCGCCCGCGTGCGCCCACGCCGCGGCCAGCCGCTCGTTGAATCCGTCGCCGACCTGCGCGACCACCTCGAACCCCTCCGGCAGCCACGGCCCCGGCTCGCCGTCGAGCGCCAGGATCAACCGCTCGGCCCCGCATCCGGCGACCGCCTCCAGCGTGTCGGCCAGCGACGCCTCGGCCACCTCGGCGGCCTCCTCGGGTGTCAGCGGCGGAGCGAGCCTGGTCTTCGACCGGCCCGGTACCGGCGCCTTGGCCATGACGAGCAGGTGGCTGCTGTGCATGCGTCCGATGCTACGGTCCAGAGGCTCCCACCGGGGGCGGGAAACCTTACGGTATGCGAAAGTCTGGGCCCATGGGAAGACGGAACGGCGCGCGATCGGTCATCGTTGCCCCATGAGTTCCGACGCCGACCCGCAAGTGCTGGTCGTCGACGACGATCCCGCCCTGGCCGACGTCGTGGCCCGCTACCTGCGCCGGGACGGCTTCGAAGTCGACTACGCCTCCGACGGGGCCGAAGGACTGCGCCGCGCCCTGTCGGACAAACCCGACCTGGTCGTCCTCGACCTGATGATGCCCGGCATGGACGGCTTCGAGGTCTGCCGCCGCCTGCGGGAGGCGACCTCGATCCCGGTGGTCATGCTGACCGCCCTCGGGGAGGAGAACGACCGGATCGCCGGCCTCGACCTCGGCGCCGACGACTACGTCACCAAACCGTTCTCCCCGCGCGAGCTCGCCGCCCGCGTCCGCGCCGTCCTCCGCCGCGTCGCCGGAGCCGCCGAACCGTCCGAACGGCTCGCCGCCGGCGGCCTCGAAGTCGACACCCTCGCCCACGAAGCCAGCCGCGACGGCCGCCCGCTCACCCTCACCACCAAGGAATTCGACCTGCTGGTGTGCTTCATGACCCACCCCGGACGGGCCTTCCGCCGCGAGGAGCTGCTCGAGAAGGTCTGGGGCTGGAGCATCGGCGACACCTCCACCGTCACCGTCCACGTCCGCCGCCTCCGCGAGAAGATAGAGGACGACGCCTCCGCGCCCGGCCACCTCAGGACCGTGCGCGGCGTCGGATACCGATGGGAGCCGTGATGCGACGCTACCTGGGCTCGGCCCTGTTCCTGGTCATCGCCATCATCGGCGCCGGAGCGATCGCGATCGCCTTCGACTTCCCGGCCGGCGACGTCGCCGCCCTCATCGGCATCGCCGCCGTCGCCTCCGTCGTCGCCAGCCTCATCGGCGGCGTCGTCCTGCGGCTCCTGCGCACCCGCCCCGCCCGAGTCCAGACCCTCACCGCCGCCCTGTCCTCGGTCCTGGTCGCCGCCACCGGCGTCGTCACCGCCGCGCTGGCCATGTTCATCTCGCTCCACGACCTGGTCGTCCTGTTCATCGTCCTCACCGTCGCCACCGGCGTCGCCCTCGGCGCGGCCTGGCAGCTCGGCGACGACATCGGCGCCGGCGCCCGGCAGGTCGGCGACTACGCCCGCACCATCGTCGGCGACGACGGACACGTCAGCGCCGAGGCCGCCCCCGACGTCACCGGACCCGGCGAACTGTCCGCCCTCGGCGCCGAACTGGCCGACGCCTCCCGCCGCCTCGAGGAGTCCCAGCGCCGCGAACGCGCCCTCGAAGCCTCCCGCCGCGAACTGATCGCCTGGGTCTCCCACGACCTGCGCGCCCCCCTGGCCACCATCCGCGCCATGACCGAGGCCCTCGACGACGACGTGGTCGACGACGACGCCACCGTCAAGCGCTACCACTCCCAGATCCGCACCGACGCCGAACGGCTCACCGCCCTGGTCGACGACCTGTTCGAGCTCTCCCGCATCAACTCCGGCACCCTGCGACTCGGCAGCGAGAAGATCGACCTGGGCGACGCGCTCGCCGACTCCCTCGCCGGCGCCGGCGCCACCGCCGAAGTCAAAGGTGTCGGCCTGGTCGAAGACGTCGCCGCCGCCCCACCGGTCGAGGTATCGGCCCGGGAATTCTGCCGCGCGGTGGACAACCTCATCGACAACGCCATCCGCCACACCCCGCCCGGCGGCACCGTCCACGTCCGAGCCGCCGCCGAGGACGGCACCGCCGTCGTCGGCGTCGGCGACCAGTGCGGGGGCATCCCCGCGGCCGACCTGCCGCGCGTGTTCGACATCGCCTTCCGCGGCGACGAAGCCCGCCAGCGCGACGACCGCGGCGGCGGGCTCGGCCTGGCCATCACCCGCGGCCTCATCGAAGCCCACGACGGCGACGTCACCGTCGCCAACGTCGAAGGCGGCTGCCGCTTCACCGTCCGCCTCCCGGGAGGCCGGCGGTGACCGACCGACGCACGGCGGCGGTCACCGCCGCCGCCCTGGCGGCCTGGACGGCCCTCATCGGCGCCGCCTGGCTCCTGGGCCGGTACAAGGAGGCGATCACCGAGCAGAGCCTCAAACTCCACGCGCTGCCGCTGTACGGCCACTGGGACTGGAGCCCCGGGCCCCGGCTGCTGGTGCCGATCGCGGTCGGCTCGCTCATCATCGCCGCCCTGCCCCACCTCGCCCGGGACCGGCGATGGCGCTGGGTCGCGGCCGCTACCGCACTCGCGGCCGTCGCCTTCAGCCTTGCTCTCACCTACGCCAACCTCCACCCCGGAACCTGGGGCAGCATCAACCACGGCTACGGCGACCCGGCCCACTACGTCGACGACGCCGGCGGCTTCGCGCCGTTCCTGGACGGCTACACCGACCGCCAGCTCGCCGGCGGCTTCCCGGTCCACATGCAGTCGCATCCGCCCGGCCTGGTCCTGTTCTTCTGGGCCGCCGGAAGAATCGGCCTCGTCGGCGAGGTGTTCGAGAACACCGTCGCGATGGTCGCGGTCGCCGCCGCCGCGGTCGCCGCGCTGGCGATCGGCCGGGACGTCGCCGGCGAGCGCCTTGCCCGCCGCGCCGCCCCCTTCCTGGTGATCGCGCCCGCGGCGTTCTGGCACACCAACGCCGACGTCATATTCGGCGGCGTCACCCTCGCCGCGGTCGCCTGCCTGATCCTGGCGACGGGCCGCACCGGCGCGGCCGCGGCCGGGCTGACCGCCGCCGGCGGCCTGCTGGCGGGGACGGCGATGATGCTGTCGTTCTCGTCGGTCCTGCTGGCGGTCCCGCTGCTGGCGGTCGCTCTCATCCGCCGCCGGTGGGGCGTCCTGCTCGGCGGCGGTGCCCTGGCGGCGGCGGTGGTGCTGGCCCCGCTGCTGTGGGGCTACTGGTGGTTCGAGGGTCTGGCCACCACCCGGGTGCGCTACTACGAAGGGGTGGCGTCGGTCCGCGGCTACTGGTACTTCCTGCTGGCGAACCCGGCCGTGTTCGCGTTCGCGCTCGGCCCGGCCATCGCCGCGGCGCTGGCGCGGCTGCGCGACCGGTCCATGTGGGTCGTGGTCGGGTCCACGCTCGCGGCCGTCGCGATCGCCGCGGTGTCGGGCATGTCCTCGGGGGAGACCGAGCGGATCTGGCAGCCGTTCATGCCCCTGGTGCTGCTGGCCGGGTGCGCCCTGAACCGGCCCCGGCCCTGGTTGGTCCTGCAGATGGCCGCGGCGGTGGCACTGGCGGCCGCCCTGCGAGTGCCGTGGTGAGAGAGAAGGGAACCGGAGTACACATGCGAGTCCTGGTCACCGGCGGAGCCGGATTCATCGGCAGTCACGTGGTGGAAAGTTTGGCCGCACGCGGCGACGAGGTGGTCGTGCTCGACTCCCTCGCCGTGCAGGACCGGGCGCCGGACTACCTCCCGCCCGGGGTCGACCTGCGCGTGGCCGACCTGTCCGACGAGGCGGCGCTGCGCGAGGCGGTCGACGGCGTCGACGCCGTGTGCCACCAGGCCGCCCGCGTGGGGCTCGGCGTCGACTTCGACGACGTCGGCGGCTACGTCCGCGACAACGACGCCGGGACCGCGAACCTGCTGCGGGCGCTGTGGCACCGCTCGTTCGCCGGCCGCCTGGTGGTGGCCTCCTCGATGGTCGTATACGGCGAGGGCCGCTACCGCTGCGCCGACCACGGCGACGTCCGCGCCGAGCCGCGTACCGAGACCGACCTGGACGCCGGGCGGTTCGACCCGCGGTGCGGCCGGTGCGGCGCCGCGCTCACCTGGGCCCCGGTCGGCGAGGGCGCGCCGCTGGACCCGCGGAACGTCTACGCGGCCACCAAGGTCCACACCGAGCACCTGTCGTTCCTGTACGGGCGCGAATCGGGCGCGAGAGTCTGCGCCCTGCGCTACCACAACGTCTACGGGCCCCGGATGCCCCGCGACACGCCGTACGCGGGCGTGGCCAGCATCTTCCGCAGCGCCTGCGAGTCGGGCCGGTCCCCGCGCGTGTTCGAGGACGGCCGCCAGACCCGCGACTTCGTCCACGTCCGCGACGTCGCCCGCGCCGGAGTGCTCGCCCTCGACTCGGACTGGGAGGGCGCCTGCAACGTCGCCAGCGGCGAGCCGCACACCGTCGGCGAGATGGCCGCGGCCCTCGCCGACGGGTATCCGGACGCGCCGCGCCCGGTCGTCACCGGCGAGTACCGGCTCGGCGACGTCCGCCACGTCGTGGCCTCCCCGGAGCTGGCCGAGAAGGCCCTGGGCTTCCGCGCCGAGACCGGCTTCGCCGAAGGCATGGCCGCCTTCGCCCGCGATCCGCTGCGATAGCTCCGCGGTGTTTCGGGTTTTGTAAGGTTCAACCCCGGCCCGTTCATGGTGTACTCGACACCATGAAGGCAGAGCAGCTTTCGCCGGCCGCCGCGGCCCCGAACGGGCCGAACGCGCGCCTGATCGCACTCGCACGCGTCGGCGTAGCGCTCATGTGGATCGACAACGCCTCCTGGAAGGTCCCCCCGGACTTCGGCCGGGGCGATCCGCCCCGCACGCTCTACCGCTGGACCCTCAACGGCATCGAGTACGAGGTGTTCGCCCCCTGGGCGCGGTTCCTCGAAACGGTCGTGGTCCCGAACTTCGCCGTCTTCGGCTGGCTGGTGCTCGCCCTCGAGGCCTCGCTCGGCGCGTTCCTCCTCATCGGCCTGTTCACCCGCCTGTTCGCGCTGCTGGGGATCGTGCAGAGCCTCGCCATCGCGTTGTCGGCGCTGGGCGCACCGCACGAGTGGTACTGGGCCTACCTGCTGATGATGCTCGTCCACCTGCTGCTCTTCACCACCGCCGCGGGGCGGTTCGGCGGCATGGACGGCCTGTTGCGCCCGCTCTGGAAACGCCGAAGTCTCGCGCACCGGCTGATGAGGGCGGCCTCATGAGCGGCGCGCACCGATTCGACCGCGCGGCGATCACCCTCGGCCTCGCCTCGATCGCCGCCGTCGTGTTCGCCCTCGACCTCGGCGAGTTCCGCTTCATGACCGTCGGAGGCGCCTCGATCGCCGTAGCACTCGGACTCGGTGGCCTCGCCGTGGTCGCCGGGGCCGCCTCCTGGCGGCCCCTGACCGTCCTCATCGGAATCGGTTTCGCCGCCGCCGCGGCCCTCCAACTCATCGCCGCCGCCGTCGGCGGCGACTGGATGGGAGGGAACCTCAGCACCATGTCGTTCTGGATCGGCCTCGCCGCCGGTCTCGTCCTCGCCGGCGCCGCGCCCAGGAACCAGACCTCCGACGAAAGGGAATGAATGGACACCGCAACCGCACTGGAACCGGTCCTCGAGGCCGCCCGCGAACACGCCGCCGACGTCGACGCCACCGGCCGCTTCCCGACCGAGGCGGTCGCCGCCCTGCGCGAGAGCGGCCTGCTCGGCCTGACCCTTCCGCCCGGCGTAGGCGGCCTCGGCGGCGGACCGTCCGAGTTCGCCCACGCCGCCGAACGGATCTCCGCCGCCTGCGGCTCGACCGGGATGATCTACCTGATGCACGTGGCCGCCGCCATGACCGCCGCCTCCGCCCCGCCCCCGGGGCAGCCGAAGCTCCTGGAAGCGCTGGCCGCCGGCGAAGCCCTCGGCACCCTGGCGTTCTCCGAGACCGGCTCCCGCTCCCACTTCTGGGCGCCGACCTCCAAGGCGTCGGCCGACGGCGAGGCGGTCGGGCTCGACGCCGCCAAGAGCTTCGTCACCTCCGCTGGCCACGCCGACCTCTACGTCGTCTCCACCCAGACCCCGCCCGGCCACGCCGACGAGCCCGGCGTCGACCTCTACGCCGTACCCGCCGACGCCGGCACCATCGAGGTCTCCGGCCCCTGGTCGGGCATGGGCCTGCGCGGCAACGCCTCCGCGCCGATGCACTTCACCGTCGGGACCGACCCCGACCAGCGCATCGGCGCCGCCGCCACCGGATTCGGCACCATGCTCGAGACGGTCCTGCCCTGGTTCAACCTCGGCAACGCGGCCGTCTCCATCGGACTGTCCCAGGACGCGCTGGACGCCGCCGTCACCCACGCCTCGGGCTCCAAACTCGAGCACCTGGGCGACTCCCTCGCCGAGCTGCCCACCATCCGCGCCCAGATCGCCAGGGCGTCGATCGACCTGTGGGCCGCCCGCGAATACCTGAACGCCGCCGCGGCGAGCCTCGCAGCGCCCGACGACACCACCACGCTGCGCGTGCTCGCGGTCAAGGCACTCGCCAACGACACCGCGCTGCGGGTCACCGACACCGCCATGCGGGTATGCGGCGGGGCCGCCTTCGCCAAGCACCTCGGCATCGAGCGCCGCTTCCGCGACGCCCGCGCCGGGCACGTCATGGCCCCCACCGCCGACGTCCTCTACGACCTCTACGGCAAGGCCGCCTGCGGCCTGCCCCTGTTCGAAAGCTGAGGTAGCACATGTCCAAACCCTTGCTGATCGGCGCCGTCGCCTACACGCCCAACGTGGTCCCCATCTGGGAGGGCTTCCGGGACTACTTCGCCGACGGCCCGGTCGAAACCGACTTCGTCCTGTTCTCCAACTACGGACGCCAGGTCGACGCCCTCCTCGACGGCGTGGTCGACATCGCCTGGAACACCAACCTGGCCTGGGTGCGGACCGTTCTCCAGACCGACGGCAAGTGCCGGGCGCTGGCCATGCGCGACAACGACCTGGCGTTCCAGACCGTGTTCGCCGCCCGCGCCGGCAGCGGCTTCGCCGACCTGTCCGACCTGCGCGGACGGCGGGTCGCGCTCGGCTCCCGCGACTCGGCCCAGGCCGCGATCCTGCCGGTGCAGTACCTGCGCGAGGCCGGCCTGGGCGACGACGAGGTCGAGCTGGTCAGGCTCGACTCCGACCTGGGCAAGCACGGCGACACCGGCCGCAGCGAGCTGGACGCCATCCGGGTCCTGCTCGACGAGGACGCCGATGCGGTCGCGCTCGGCGCCAACACGTGGAAGGCGCTCGCCGCCGACGAGCTGATGAGCGACGCGCTGGAGGCGTTCTGGACCTCGCCGGAATACTGCCACTGCAACTTCACCGCCCTGGAGACGCTGGACCCCGACGTCTACGAGCCGTGGGTCGAGCACCTGCTGGCGATGTCCTGGGACGATCCGGAACTGCGGCCGCTGATGGAACTCGAGGGTCTGGAGCGCAAATGGGTGCGCCCGGACCTGGACGGCTACGCCTCCCTGTTCAAGGCGGTCGAAGACCAGAGGATTCCGGCCCGATGGTGAGCGGCGGAATCCTACTCGACCTGGTCGAGCGCGTGGGCGGTGCGGTCGTCGGCTCGATCGTGGAGGTCCCGGTCGCCGGCGCCGACCCGGCCGTCATCGAGCGCTGGTGCGAGCGGTCCGGCCACCGCCTGCTCTCGGTCGAGGGCGGCACGGCGCGCATCCTGCGCGGACCGGTCCCCGACGACGAGGCGATCCTGTCCTCGGTCCCGGCCGATCGCAGGCCGGGGGCGAGACTGTGGATCTACACCAACTTCGACTGCAACCTGGCCTGCGACTACTGCTGCGCGAAGTCATCGCCGCAGACCGAACGCCGCGCCATCGGGCCGGAGTTGATCGAGCGGCTGGTCGAGGAGGGCGTCTCGAGCGGCGTGAGCGAGGTCTTCCTGACCGGCGGCGAGCCGTTCCTGCTGCCGGACCTGGACCAGATCGTGTCCGCCTGCGTCAAGCGGGCCCCGACCACGCTGCTGACCAACGGAATGCTGTTCCGCGGCAGGCGCCTGGAGCTGCTCCGCTCCATGCCCCGGGAGGGGCTGGCCCTCCAGATCAGCCTCGACTCGGCCACGCCCGACCTGCACGACCGCCACCGGGGCCGCGGAACCTGGCAGCGCGCCCTCGACGGCATCCGCACCGCCGTCGCCGAGGGGTTCCGGGTGCGGGTGGCCGCCACGGTCGCCGCCGACGAGAGCGGCGCGGCCGAATCGGCGGCGTTCCACCGCCTGCTCGACGAGGTCCGCATCGACCGCGACGACCAGGTCATCCGGCCGATCGCGCAGCGCGGGTTCGCCGAGGACGGCGTGGCGCTCACGGTCGAATCGCTGATCCCGGAGGTCACCGTGACCGCCGACGGGGTGTTCTGGCATCCGGTGGCCGCCGACCACGAGGACCAGTTGGTGACCCGGGACCTGTTCCCGCTCGGCGACGCCATCGAGGAGGTGCAGCGCCGCTTCGCCGACTACCGCCGCGAGACCGACGCCGCGGCCCAGCGCTTCACCTGCGCCTGAGTGCGGGCCCGGCCCGGCGGCACTCGGCGGCCGGTCCGGGCCCGCACTCACATCGAATCGTCGAGTCGAACGTCCCGGCTCCGCCCCCTTGCGCGGCCGCGGCATCCCCGATAGGTTCATTGAAATATCGGAAAGTCTTCCGAAACTTTCGAAAAAGATCCGGAGGCGAGATGCGACCGAGTGTGAAAGCGGTTGCTGCAATGGGTGCGGTAGGCCTGGCGGCCACCGTCACCTCCGCGGCACCGAGCCAGGCCCAGACCACCGGCGAAGTGTTCACCAGCGACTTCGAAACCGGGACCACCGAAGACTGGATCAGCCGCGGCAGCGCCGAACTCGAAGCCACCACCACCCGAGCCCACTCCGGCGACTACAGCCTGCTCACCACCGGCCGCACCGCCGGCTGGCACGGCCCGGCGTACAACCTCGAGGACATCCTCGAACCGCGAGCCCAGTACCGGTTCGAAGTCAGCGTCCGCCTCGCCGACGGCGAAGCCGAGGCCCCGATCGCGCTCACCATGCAGTCGACCCCCGAAAGCACCGGCGAGACCACCTGGAACCAGGTCGCCTCGGCCGCTTCGGTCACCGACACCGAATGGGTCACCGTCAGCGGCGAGTACACCCCGCCCGAACCCGCCTTCGAGATGCAGTTCTACGTCGAAAGCGGCAGCGAGACCGCCGCTTACCACATCGACGACGTCGCGGTCACCATGATCCAACCCCCGCCGGACATCGACCTCCCGCCCGAAGCCGCCGCCACGGTGGACTTCGGCGACGACCGCCAGCGCATCGACGGCTTCGGATTCTCCCAGGCCTTCCAGCGAGCCGCGGTCATGAACGGCCTCAACGGACTCACCCCCGAACACCGGCAAGAGGTCCTCGACCTCCTGCTCGACCCCGAGACCGGCGCCGGATTCAGCATCCTCCGGCTCGGCATCGGCTCCTCCAGCGAGGACCCGTACGACCTGATGAAATCGATCCAACCCGAAGACCCGGGCGGACCCGACGCCGAACCACAATACGTCTGGGACGGCTACGACGGCGGCCAAGTCTGGCTGGCGCAGCAAGCCCAGGAGTACGGCGTCGACCGCTTCTACGCCGACGCCTGGAGCGCCCCCGGCTACATGAAGACCAACGGCGACGACGCGGGCGGCGGCGAACTGTGCGGCCTGCCGGGCACCGACTGCGACGCCGACTGGCGGCAGGCCTACGCCGACTACCTGATCCGATACGCCGAGTTCTACGAGCAGGAAGGCATCGAGATCACCGACATCGGGTTCACCAACGAACCCGACTACACCACCTCGTACGCGTCCATGCGGTTCGACTACGAGCAGATCAACGACTTCGTGCAGGTCATGGGCCCGACCATCGCCGAATCCGGGATCGACGCGGACCTGGTGTGCTGCGACTCCTTCGGCTGGGACGAGCAGACCGGCTACACCGAGGCCATCGAGGCCGACCCCGAAGCCGCCCAATGGGTCGACATCCACGCCGGCCACAGCTACGCCTCGGCCTCGAACCACCCGCTGCCGACCGAGGCGACCACCTGGATGTCGGAGTACGCGCTGTCGGCGAGCGAGGAGTTCAACCCCGCCTGGGACGCCGGAGGCGGCAATTCCGGACTGGCGCTGGCCAACCACATCCACGACACCGTGGCGATGGGGGAGGTCAACGCCTACATCAGTTGGTTCGGCGCCTCGCTCAACAACACCGCCGCGCCGATCCAGCTCGACGGGGCCGACTACAACGTCTCCAAGCGCCTGTGGGCGACCGCGGCCTACAGCCGCTTCGTCCGGCCCGAGGCCCATCGGGTCGATGCCGGAACGGACGGGACGCTGCTGAAGATCTCGGCCTACCGCAACGCCGACGGCAGCCGGGTCGTCAACCTCATCAACAACCGCGACTCCCGGGCCGAAGTCGATCTCGATCTCGAGGGCGTCAAGCCCGGCACCTGCATCGCGACGTACGTGACCGACGAGGACCACTCGCTGGAGGAGGTGGACGACTCGAGGTTCAACCGGTCCGGAACCACGGTCGAACTGCCGGCCCGGTCGCTGGTGACCCTGGAGATCGCCGCCTCGCCGCGCTGCGGCGGCATCCACGGCAGATAAGGGCCGCCGCCGGGCACCGCTGCGCGGAGCCCGGCGACCGTCTCCGGGCCGGGAGCGGAGCATCGGCCGCTCCCGGCCCGGTCCGCTCCCGATCGGCGCGAGACGATTTGGCGGGCGCGGCTCCGCAGCCGTAGGCTGGCTCGGCAATCACCGCTGGGCCGCCACCGGGAAAGGACCGGAATGTTCGGGACCGTCGACCTCTGGACCTATCTCGGCGCCACCGTCGCGATCATCCTGCTGCCCGGCCCGAATTCGCTCTACGTCCTCTCGGTCGCCTCGCGGCGCGGGCGGCGCGCCGGGTTCGCCGCGGCCGCCGGCGTCTTCTGCGGCGACTCGGTGCTCATGGTCGCCTCGGCCGCGGGGCTGGCCTCGGTCTTCGCCGCCTCGCCGCTCCTGTACAACACCGTCCGCTGGGCCGGGGTGCTCTACCTGGCCTATCTCGCCTGCGGACTGATCGTCTCCGGCTGGAGGACCTGGCGCGCCGCACGGAGCGGCGTGATGCCCGGACCGGCCGGCGGCGCCGGGGCTGCCGTGGAGACCGCGGTGCCCGCCGAGCGCCCGTATGTGCGGGCGCTGATCGCGAGCCTGCTCAACCCCAAGGCGATCCTGTTCTTCGTGGCCTTCTTCGTCCACTTCGTCGACCCCAACTACGCCTGGCCGGTCCTCAGCTACGGGGTCCTGTACGTGATCCTCCAGACCTGCTCGGTGCTCTACCTGTCGACGCTCATCGTCACCGGCGACCGCCTCGCGACGCTGTTCCGGGAGCGCCGCCGCCTTGCGGCCGCCGGCAGCGGCCTGGTCGGCGCCGTCATGATCGGATTCGCGGCCAAGCTCGCCACCAGCGGCTGAGGCGGCCCGGCCGCGGTACTACCGGGGACCCGATGCGAAGGGACCCAACACCCCCGTGCCAGCGATGTTCACGCCGGTGCAGTTGCGCGAGAACCGTACTGGAATCGAGGCGGGCACGCGCTGAAGTTCTCATGAGGTGAAGGCGGTCCGTGTCCCCGGAAGTCAGGGCGGTCACCGAGACCGAACATATGGTCGGGCAGCGGCGGCGCAAGAGATGAGTCCGTCGAACCGGTGATCCGCGACTCCGGACGACCGGTCGCCTGAATGCCCTGAATCGCTAGCAGACAGCACGGGGGCCGGTGGAAAAAATTGGAAAAACACGCTAAGCTATCCATTATCGTCGTCGCGCGATTAATTGTCCATCGCTGATCTAACCGGTCGGCCGGATGGTTCTAGCTGGGTAAACGATGCTCATGTGTACTCATTTCTCCATGGATACCTGTGTGCAAAAATGTCATTACAGTGTCGCATGAGGATGGACAAATTCTGGATTCACACCATTGATCAATGGCGCCTGAAGCGTTAAAGTATTGAAATACACGCATATGAGTCGGTGTTGTCGAACCCGCCCGCGGAGCGCTCCGACCAAGGCGTCGCTCCAGTGCCCATGCGCCCCATTCCCATTCCCCCTCAAGACAGGAGAGGTGGGCAGTCATGGCTGCACATCAGGCAATGCACTCTTCAAACCGACGGCGCGAGCGTGCTCGCGCGCAATTCTCCCGACGGCGTTTCCTGACCGGACTCGGAGCCGGGGCCGCCGGCGCCGTCGGGCTCGGTGCCACCGGGGTGGCGCAGGCGCAGGCCCCGTCCCCGTCGGGCCCGGGCGTCCTCCAGACCCCGGCGGACCGGTTCGCCCGGATGTACCCGAACCTCGGCCCTTACCTCCAGGCGACTGACCAGGCTCGAGCCGCCATGATGGCCATCGGCGAACCCGGCGGCGTCATGGACGCGAACGACGACCTCGAGGCCGGGCCGGTGGAGCTGATCACCAACCCCGACCTCCGCGTGAACAACCCGGACAACCCGAACCACACCGCGGGCGTCCACTTTTTCGGGCAGTTCCTCGACCACGACATGACCTTCGACCTGACCTCGCCGCTCGGCGTCCCGACGCCGCCGGAGGACTCGCCGAACTCCCGGACCCCGGCGTTCGACCTGGACTCGATCTACGGCGGTGGACCCGACGTCGACCCGGAGTTCTACGAGTCCGACGGGCGGCGGCTGCGGATCGAGTCCGGTGGCCTGTTCGAGGACATTCCGCGAGAGGCCGACGGCAGCCCGATCATCGCCGACTTCCGCAACGACGAGCATGCGATCATCTCGGGCCTGCACGCGGCGTTCATCATGTTCCACAACAATGTGGTCCGGATGCTGGAGAGCCAGGGCTTCGGCGGTGACGTGTTCGCCGAGGCGAGGCGCCTGGTCACATGGCACTACCAGTGGCTGATCGTCCACACCTTCCTGCCGCTGTTCATCGGTCAGGCGATGGTGGACGACATCGCGCAGAACGGCCGCCGGTTCTATACACCCGATCCGGGGCCGACACCGATCCCGGTCGAGTTCCAGGTCGCCTACCGCTTCGGCCACAGCATGGTCAGGCCGTCGTACCGGCTGAACCAGACCGGGGACGGTGGCGAGCCGTTCTTCGGGTTCATCTTCGATCCGGCCGCCGAGGGCCAGGACGACCCCGACGACCTGCGCGGGAACGCGCGGGCGCCGCGGCGGTTCGTGGGCTGGGAGACGTTCTTCGACTTCGGTGACGGAGCGGTCAGGCAGAACAAGCGGATCGACACTACGATCTCCACGCCGCTGTTCCAGTTGCCGCTGCTGGCGATCCCGACCTTCGACGAACCGGTCGCACTGCCGCAGCGGAACCTGCTGCGGCACTTGACCTGGAGCGTCCCGTCCGGACAGCAGATCGCACAGTGGATGGGCGAGCGGTGGATCCATCTCCAGGACGAGATGGGGCCGTACGGCCTGGGTCTGGAGAATCAGACGCCGCTGTGGTTCTACGTCCTCGCCGAGGCCGAAAGGGACGCCGACGGCCTTACGCTCGGACCCGCCGGCGGACGGATCGTCGGCGAGGTGTTCTTCGGCCTGTTGGAGCTGGACCCCAGTTCCTATCTGGCGGCCGAGCCCGACTGGGAGCCGACCCTGCCGAGCCAGACGCCGGGCGACTTCCTGATCCAGGACCTGCTCCGGTTCGCCGGAGTCGATCCCGAAAGCCGGGGTCTGTTGTAGCGTTCCGGATTGCGCGTCCCGCACGTCCTGCGGGACGGGCACCGGACTCCCCGGGCACTACCTGGCAACCTGCGTGGTCAACCGCGGCAGCTCAGTGTTCATGGTCGCCGGCCCACTGCGACGACTGGGTCAGGTAGAACAGATAGCCCAGCGCCGGACCGACCACCACTGCGGCGACGCCTACCGCCACCAGCAGCCCCTGCAGGGTCGTCCTCGCGCCGGCGGCCTCGCCGATCGTGGTCTCGCCCACCAGAAGCCAGGGGTACTGACCCAGGCCCCAGCCGGCGACCACGGCGGCCACCGCGACCACGGCCGTGAACCGGGCGATGCCGTACCGGCGGCGCAGCAGCAGCGCCAGCGTGGCGACGCCGCCGAGAGCCGAGGCCGCCATGAGCGGCCACGCCCGGACGGTGAGACCGGCTCCGAGCGCCGGAGCGTCCCGCGCCACCGGCACGAGCGAGGCGAACACCGCCGCGCCGGTGGCGGCACCGACCGCGAGCGTCCGCGTCCGCAGTCGTTCGGCCAGCGCGGTACTGCCGCTGCGTGCGGCCTCGGCGTTCAGGAAGGTGCCTGCCAGGAATGCACCGGTGCCGACCGCGACGGCCCCGATCAGCAGGGGAGTGGGGGCCAGCCACGACGACCACGGGTCGCCGTGGCCGTCGGCCGGCACCCGGCCCGAGGCGAGAGCGCCCGCAACGGTGCCGAGGAAGAACGGGGCCACCACCGACGAGGCCGCGAAGACGGCGCCGAACAGGCGAGCCTGTCCCAGCGTCTCGGCGTACTTGCGGAACGCGAAGCCAGCGCCGCGAAGCACGATCCCGGTCAGGGCCGCTACGAGCGGCATGTACAGCGTCGTCATGGCCGCCGCGAAGGTCTCGGGGAACGCGGTCCACCACATGACCAGCACATAGATCAGCCAGACGTGGTTGGCCTCCCAGACCGGTCCGATGCTGCGGTCGATCAGGGTGCGCATGCCCGCGCCGCGTCGGCTGCCCCCGGCGGTGAGGTCCCAGAACCCCGACCCGAAGTCGGCGCCGCCGAGCACGGCGTAGGCGACGACGCCGGCGAATAGGGCGCACGCGACCACTACTTCCAGGCTCATCGCTCCGCCTCCCCGTTTCCGTCGGCGGCCAGGGCCGACCGGGGCCCGTACGGACTCGGCAGGTCGGACTCGCCCGTGCGCCAGCGCCGGGCCATCGACCGCAGCACGACCACGGCTCCGACCGTCATGGCCCCGTAGCCGATCGTGGAGGCGGCGAGCATCCACCACAGTCCGGCGGCGTGGTTCCCGGCCGCGTCGACCGTCCGCATGACGCCGTGGACGACCCACGGTTGGCGGCCTACCTCGGTGGCGATCCAACCGGCCTCCAGGGCCACGACCGCCAGCGGTCCGCCGATCGCGGCGAACCGCAGGAACCAGCGCCGCTCGAGGAGGTCTCTGCCCCTCCAGCGGGCGAACCAGTACAGCAGCACCGCGAGCATCAGGAGTATGCCGATGCCGATCATGGTCTGGAACGCCCAGTGGGTGAGGTTGACCGGCGGATGGTCTTCGGCCGGGATCGTGTCGAGTCCGGGTACCGGGGCGCTCGGCGAGTTCCGGGCGAGCAGCGAGCCGAGGTAGGGGATGTCGAGCGAGCCGGTTACCTCCCCGTCGGTGTAGACACCGCCGATTCGCAGCGGTGCAGGGCTCTCGGTGGTTTCGGCCAGCTCGAACGCGGCGAGCTTGGCCGGTTGCCGCTCGTCCAGTCCGGCGCCGAGGATGTGGCCCGCGAACGGCTGTGCCACCGCGGCGACGGTGGCGAAGACGAACGGCACCGTGAAGCCGAGTCGGTGGTGGGTGTCGCGGCGGCCGCGCAGCATCCCGACCGCGTACACGCCGGCGATGGAGAAGCCGACGACCATGTAGGCCGCCACCCACATGTGGGCGAACTGCAGGGCGGCGTGGCCGTTGAACAGCACCGACCACGGTCGGACGTCGACGACTTCGCCGTCGAGGATCCGGAAGCCGGTCGGGGCGTTCATCCAGGCGTTGACCGCGATGACGCAGTAGGTGCCGATGACGCCGGTGACCGCCATCGGCAGCACCATGAGCAGGTGGAGGCGCTGCGGCATGCGGCCCCATCCGTAGAGGTAGATGCCGAGGAAGATCGCCTCGAGGAAGAACGCGAGGCCTTCGAAGGCGAACGGCAGGCCGAGTACGTCGCCGAAGGTGCCCATCAGGCCCGGCCACAGCAGGCCCATCTCGAAGCTGAGCACCGTGCCGGACACGACGCCGACGGCGAACAGCACCGCTGAGACCTTGGCCCATCGCTTGGCGAGTTCGAGGGCGACCGGGTCGCGTCGGCGGATGCCCCGCAGGTGCATCACGAAGATCATGGCGGGGAAGGCGACTCCGAAGCAGGCGAGCACGATGTGCCAGCCCAGGGACAGCGCCATCTGCTGGCGGGCCGGGAGCAGGCCCGCGGGGTCGGCGGCCGAGGCCGCCTCGGAAAGATGCGGGACGAAATCGGCGGGTGACATGCCTTCAAGCTACGTCTGAACATGTTCAAAAACCGTTGCTTGTGAATGCTTTCACAAGGATCAGTCCACCCGGCTCGGAGAGAGGCCACCCACCCGCCACCCGCGTTCACGACCTCGCAAGGCAATACAGCGCGCGGAGCCCGCTCAGGTTCCAACCGCTCTGCGCCCCAACGGCACGGATCTATGGCAGCATCGGCGCCATGGAATACGAAGCGGTCAAGGGGGACCTCCGTCGCGCCTACGACGCCCGTGCCGAAACGCGCGAGCAGATGGACGACGCCGACTGGAAGCACCGGGAGCGCTCCGGCTTCGCGGACCGGATCCGCGCGGCCGGGGCTTCGCGCCTGCTGGAGATCGGCGCCGGGCACGGCGTGAGCGGCCGCTACTTCGCCGACCGGGGCCTCGAGGTCACCTGCGTCGACCTCTCGGCCGAACTGGTCGGCCGCTGCCGCGCCAAGGGGCTCGACGCCCGCGTGATGGACTTCGGCGATCTGGAGTTCGACGACGGCGCCTTCGACGCCGTGTTCGGCATGAACTGCCTGCTGCACGTCCCCCGGGCCGACCTCTCCGGCGTCCTGGACGAAATCGAGCGGGTGCTCGCCCCCGGCGGCCTGTTCTACTGGGGCAAGTACGGCGGCAAGGACTCCGAGGGCGTCTACCCCGACGACACCTACGAACCGAAGCGCTTCTTCGCGCTGATGACGGCCGAGACCATCGAGCGGATCGCCGCCGAGCGCTTCGAAGTGCTCGAGATGAGCGTGCGCGAGCCCGACTACACCGGGCTCGATTTCCACGGCCTGGTGCTGCGGCGGCGCTGACCCGAAGGAACGGCGACCCCTATCGGACGTGGCTGAGGTTACACTTCCGGGACAGCCGGGCGGGGCCGCCCCGGGGCCACGCCCTGACCCTTGTTTCCCTCGACAAAGGAAGAGCCATGTCGGCAGAGCTGTCCCAGATCGCCGAGCTGATCGCCACCGGCAACGACGGGCGCATGTACGCCACCGAGCCCGAGAAGCTGCGGCGGCTCCTCGAGCTCGTGTTGGCGCGCGAGTCCGGGCTGTCCCAACCCGATCTGCGCCAGGTCGGCGTCGGACTGATCGCCGTGGGGGAGTACCCGCGAGCCCAGCGGATCCTCGACCGGGCCCTGTCCCGGGCCGATTCACCCAGGCAATCGGTCGCTGCGCTGATCAACCTGGCCGACGCCCACCGGTACGCCGGCGATCTGGCCGGCGCCGAGCCGAAGTACACCGAGGCCATCGAACAGGCCCGCACGGCCTGCCCGGACCTGCTGCACTTCGCGCTGCAGCACTACGGCAAGCACCTGCTCGACGCCCGCAGGCCCAAGCGGGCCGCCGAGGTGCTCGAACAGGTCCTCAAGATGCGCCGCAGGCTCGGCGACAACGCCCTGACCGCCTCCACCCGGGAGGCGCTCAACCTGGCCCGCGCCGCCACCGGGCGGCGCGCGGTCTAGCGAAGGGACTCCGGCCGTCGACGAGCGTCATCAGGCGGCCTTGACCGGCTGGCGCAGCACCGTCCGGAGCCGCGCCGCCTCGGTCTTGCGCGGGTCGCTCAGGTAGATCTCGTGGTGGGGACCGGCGAACTCGAGGCCGTTGCCCGGCATGTACTTCTCGTGGAGTTCGGCCAGGATCGGGCCCTCGTCGTCGTAGGAGCCGACGTGCAGCACCTGCGCGCTGGTCCCCTCATGGAGGGTCTTGCGGTAGACCCGGTCGATGTCCCCGACCCGCTTCTTCTTGGCCCGGGCCGCCGCCTTCGCCTCGGCGATCGCCGAGGCACCGATCCACTCCGGCTGGCAGATCATCATGGTCCACTGCCAGGAGTCCTTGTCGCGCGAGGTGAACGCCTCCGGATCGTCGGCCCACCACAAGCCCTCCAGCGGCCCTACCACGAAATCCCGGCCTTCGCGCTTGGCGGCGAACTTGACCGTATAAGCCACCGAGTAGAGCGCCTGGACCGCGCGGAGGTACTCCTCGGCGGTGTTCGGGTCGCCCCGCCCGTCGACGGCGATGAACCGCTGCTCGGGGGCGTCGACGATCGCCCAGTCGGTGTTCTTCGGCGCATAGAGCGCCTTGTACTCGCGTTTGAGGTCGTATGCGGTCATCTCAGCTCCTTCGCTCGCCCGGCGGGGCAGGCGGTCAACGTACCCGCCGGCCCCGACATCCTCTGAGGAACGGAGTCGAGGCGGACACTTGCCTTCGGAGAGCCGTCCCGGCGATACTGGAGCGGTGCTCGCCCCCGCCGTAATCGCCTCCGATCTGGACGGCACCCTGCTCAATGACGAACGGACGCCGTCGGAACGGACCCGAAAGGCCCTTGCGGCCGCGGCCGAGGGCGGCCTCGCCGTCGTCGCCGTCACCGCCCGCACCCCCTACGGCGTCGACACGCTGCCGGAACTGCATCCGCTGGTCGATTCGTTCATCTGCGCCAACGGCGCGATCTTCTACCGGCCGGTCGACGGCCGCATGCGGATCCGGCGCTCGATCCCGCCCCGGGTCGCCCGCCGCGTGAGCGAGCGGGTCGCCGCCGCCCTGCCCGAGGCCGTCTTCGCCGTCGAGACCGGCACCGGCATCATCGGCGAAGGCCCCTACCGGGACCTGGCCGGTTCGCCCCACTGGCGGTTCGTCGACTCGCTCGAGGCGGTCTTCACCGAGGCCGCCACGGTGGTCAAGGTCAAGGTCTTCGACCCTGGCCGCAGCGGCGAGGAGATGGCCGCCGCGCTCGACGGAGTCGAGCTGGGCGGGCTCGACATGTGCCACTGGGGCGAGTTCGGGATGCTCGACTTCAACGCCCCCGGAGCGAACAAGGCCTCCGGCCTGGAGACCTGGTGCGCCGAGCGCGGCTTCGGACCCGACCGGGTGGTCGCCTTCGGCGACATGCCCAATGACGTCCCCATGCTGGCCTGGGCCGGGCGGTCCTACGCCATGGAAGGCGCCCACCCGGAGGCGATCGCGGCCGCGACCGGCCTGGCCGCCTCCAACGAGGACGACGGTGTCGCCCGGATCGTGGAGGAACTGCTCGACCGGACCCGCGGCGCGGCTTGACCGGCCGGTCGGGCCGAAGGGGGCGGCCGGCGAGTCCTGCCGCGGGAGGAATGGGAGGACTCGCCGGCCTGGAGGGGATGAAGGTCGTCGAGGCTGTGCCGGGGCCGCCCGAGGAGTGGGAGTCGACCAACGGCCCCGGCACAGGTCCATCGGTTCCGGTCAGGGGCTAAATGCGATTCCATTGCTGGTTATCGCCTCCCCAGCAGTCGTAGAGCTGAACGGGCGCGCCGTTGTCGGAGCTGTAGACGTCCAGGCACACGTTGCTGTACTCGACGTTGGAGATCGTGCCGTCGGAGTTGAAGGTCCACTTCTGGTTGTCGCCGCCGTGGCAGGTGTAGATCTGCACCGGGTCGCCGTTGCCGCCCGAGGGCGCGTCCAGGCACTTGCCGAGGACTTGCAGCTCCTGCCCGGTGGTCTCGGTGAACTGCTGGTTCTCGCCCTCGTAGCAGGAGTAGAGCTGGACCTCCGTGCCGTCGGTGGTGTCGCCGCCGGGGACGTCGATGCACTTCTCGGCCGAGACGCTCTGGAGCAGCACGGTGTCGCCGCTGCCGCCGTCGTCGCCGCCGTCGCCGTCGTCGGGATCGCCGGGGCCTCCGAGCGCCTCGCGCGCCCCGTAGAAGGAGGGCTTGGCGTCGTACTGGTCGGTGAACATCAGCGCCTCGCCGTAGCCCGAGAAGGTGTCGGGCACCCAGGAGTGGCCGTCGTCGACGCCCCAGACGGTCACCTCGTTGCAGGCGCTGTTGTTGCGGCAGGCGGTGACCACGGAGGCGTAGTCGGCGGCCTGCTGGTCGAGTTCGGACTCGTCGCTCGGAAGCGGGATGCGGACGTCGAGCTCGGTGATCGCCACCTCGAGGCCGAGGTCGGCGAACCGCTGCATGTTGGACTCCAGGCTGGAGGGCACCTCTCCGAGGACGAAGTCGCTCTGGAAGCCCACGCCGTCGATCGGGACGCCGCGGCTCTCCAGTCGCTGCACCAGGCTGTACACGGCGTCGCTCTTGGCGTTCCGGCCGGCCACGTTGTAGTCGTTGATGTACAGCTTCGCGTCCGGGGCGTACTGGGCGGCGGTCCGGAAGGCGATGTCGATGAAGTCCTCGCCCATCGTGTCGTACCAGAAGGAGTTGCGGAAGCTGCCGTCCTCCTCGAGGACCTCGTTGACCACGTCGATGGTCGCGAAGTCGCCGTTGTAGCGCTGCAGCACGGTCTGGATGTGGTTGGTGAGGATGTCCTCGAGTTCGGAGTAGCTGAAGCCGCCGTTCTCGAGCCACGAGGGCGCCTGGCTGTGCCATGCGAAGGTGTGCATGCGCACGTCCTGGCCCTTCTCCTGGGCGTGGTCGTAGAGCGCGTCCGCGCCGCTCCAGTCGTAGTTGCCGCGCTCGGGTTCGAGGACCGACCATTTGAAGGCGTTCTCACCGGTCAGGGCGTTGAACTGCGCCGACTGGGTGTCGTTGTAGGTCTGGTCTCCCAGCGCGTCGGCCGCTGTCGCGACGCCGATGCGGAAGCCGCCGATGTCGGCGGCCTGCTCGCGAAGGGTCGGGTTCAGCGGGTCCGCATTGGCGACGGTTCCCGGTAGGAAGAAGGACGCGGCGCCGACAACGGCGGCGAGTGCGGCGGTCAGCAAGGTGCGCTTGCGATTGATGCGGGGTCCCGAACGGATTACGGCCATAATTGCGCCTTTCACTCGATCCGAATCTCCCATGCCTCGTAGCCGGCAAGCGACTACCAGAACTTCCGGAAACTTTCGGCAGTTCTCGGCGCTCCCCACCAGCGTGTCCATGAGGTTAACATCAATCGATGAGCTAGTAAAGCCAAGAATTTCCGGAATATTGATAGTCTAGTTAGGAATAGAATTCGACGTGCCGAGCCGAAGGCGGGCAAACCACTCGTTCGTGCTCGGCGTGTCGGCGCGCGGCGGCCCGGCGCCGATTCGCGCTCCCGGATCGACCGGCGGTGCGGCCGAATGCCGGTCGCAGGGGTTAGGCTTCGGACCATGCATGTCGTCATCGCCGGAGGACACGGAAAGATCGCGCTGCGCCTGACCGAGGTCATGGCCGGCCGAGGACACGCCATCACCGGCCTGGTCCGCAATCCCGACCACGTCGAGGACGTCGTGGCAGTCGGGGGCCGGGCGGTCGTGTGCGACCTCGAGCAGGCCGACGCCGAGCACGTCTCGGGCCTGCTGGGAGGCGTCGACGCGATCGTCTTCGCCGCCGGGGCCGGACCCGGCAGCGGGGCGGACAGGAAGGACACCGTGGACCGGTCCGCATCGGTCCTCATGGCCGACGCCGCCGAGCGGGCCGGCGTCGGTCGCTTCGTGCAGATCTCCAGCATGGGGGCCGGCGAGGATCCCGACCCCGAACGCGGCGAGGTCTGGGCCGCCTACATCCGTGCCAAGACCCGCGCAGAGGAGGATCTGCGCTCGCGAGGCCTCGATTGGGTGGTCCTGCGCCCGGGGCGCCTGACCGACGATGCGCCGACCGGTCGGGTCACCCTGGCCGAACCGAAGGTCGGCCGCTCGGCGGTCACCCGCGGCGATGTGGCCGCCGTCCTGGCTCGGATCCTGGAGGAGCCGCGCGTGAGCCGCCGGACGCTGGAGCTGGTGAACGGCGACGAGGACATCGCGACGGCCGTCGACCGGACCGTCCCGCCCGAGGCCGCCTGAGCACCGGAGGGCCCGTACGGGTGGCGCGGGCCCCGGAGGGGTGAAAGCGATCGCTGTGGGTAATCGTTGCAAACCGTGGATTATTGTAGGTTCAAGTGTCCACAAAGGGTATATGCGGGAGCGGTCCCGGTGGGACCCGAGCCCACCACCGGGCCCTCATCCCTGGTGGGAGGCATGCGGCTTGCTCCGGCAGGCCGGCGCGCCGCGAACCGGGATCGATCGGGCCGGTCGGTGTGCGACGATCCGACTACGATCGCTATGCTGTTTTCGTGCAGTCCGGTGTCGCGCTGTCTGTCACCTGCGTGCATACCGTGGTCTGCGATGATGGAGACCGGAATGTCATCAATGCAAGGATTGGCTGGCCTGCACATGAGCCGACCCAGGCAACCGATGGGTTACCCTGACCCGACCAACTCCGGCTGGGTGCGCACAGAGGAGCTCGAGGTCTCCGGTTTCCACATCAGAATGACCGTCGCGCCCGGCGAGAAGATCGTGGAACTGTGGGAGCTGGTCGACGGCGAGCCCGGCAGGTGGTTCGGCAACGTGTTCAGGCTCGACACCAAGACGCCTTCGCATTACCTCAACTACGAACTGGACAAGCACCTCGGCCGCGCTGAGCGCGAGATGCTGGTGAGCCGCGCGTCCAAGTTCTGGAAGTCCTTAGGCCCCAAGGCGAGCAGCGCACGTATCCGGCCCGTTTCGGGGCCGTCCGGACCGTCGCACGTTGACGGGCCCCGCACCGGTCGGGTGGTGCGGGGCCCGAGTTCTCCAGTCGTCAGTTGGAGTTGCAGGTGACGGTGGGTTCGGTCGCCGGTCCGCTTCCGATGAAGCCGAAGACCTGCTGGGTCTGGCCGGAGGCGATGCCGCCGTTCCAGCCGACGTCGGAGGCGGTCACCGACGATCCGGACTCGCTGATCTGGGCGTTCCAGGAGCTGGAGATGCCCTGGCTCCCCGGCCAGTTCCAGCTCAGGGTCCACCCGTCGGTCGGGCCGGTCACCGAGACGTTGGCCTGCCAACCGGAGCCCCAGTCGTTGACCACCTCGATCACCGCCGAGCAGTCACCGGCCGGAGGCTGTGTCGTCTCGGGCGGCTCGCTCGTTTCCGGCGGTTCGCTGGTTTCGGGCGGCTCCGAGGTTTCGGGCGGCTCCGAGGTCTCGGGCGGTTCGCTGGTCTCCCCGGGGCCGTCTTCCAGCGTCGGGGTCTGCCAGTTCCGCCACTGGTCCAGGTTCCCGGACTTGCTGCTGGAGACCCGGAAGACGCCGGGCGCCTGACCCGAGTCGTGCAGGAACGCCTGGATGCTCTGCTGCAGCGGGGACTGCCATTCGCTCCTGGAGGCGCAGTGGGTGCCGTCGGAGACGTCCGACCAGTAGGAGATGTTGTTCCCGGCGCCGAGGGCGTCGTAGATCTCGGCGCCGCCGAGGGCCGCGACGCTGCCCGAGGTGGCCCCGAGCCAGTCGACGTGCGGGTTCTCCATGATGAACAGGCCGCGCGGGGCGATCATGCCCACGATCTCGTGGGTGTCGACCGGCAGGCCGCTCGGGTTGCCGGTGTAGGAGCTGAACGCGTCGCCGAGCCACGGTTCCTCGTCGTAGGCGCTGCTGAGCGGCTGCGCGTCGCTCTCCTGGGCGATCGACCGCATGGCCGGGACGCCGCCGGTGCCGGACTCGATCGGCATCGTCAGGTCGATGCGCTGGTCGAATGCGCCGGCGACGAAGGCGCCCTTGCCGTAGCGGGAGCAGCCGGTGACGCCGGTGGAGTTGGTGAGGATGTTGCCGCCGGACTGCTCGATGACGTCGATGATCCGGCTGACGCCCCAGGCCTGGGCCATGAGGACGCCGGTGCCGCTGGAGGAGCCGTAGAGGTCGTAGAACGCGCCCTGCTTGTTGTTCCGGCCGGTGCCTTCGGCGCCGACCGAGCCGGGGTCGTATTCGATGATGGCCGCGCCGGCGCCGAGGATGGTGTCGGTGTCGGCACCGAAGCCGCCGTAGACGATGACGGCCGGGAACGGACCGGAGCCGCCCGGCGTCGTGACCGAGGCCGAGAAGCTGGTGCTGGCTCCCTGGTCGGAGACGTTCACGGTGATGTTGGACGAGGAGACGCTGCCCGAGACGCTCGAGGGAGGGTCGGGCTTGTCGCCGTAGATGGTCCGCTCGGCCAGTTCCTTGATCTCGGCCCGGCGGCATTCCCACTCGGCCGTGGTGGTGACCGGTGAGCCGTCGGTCATGGTGAACGGGTCGGGCAGGAGGGAGTCGGAGGTGCCGGGGACCCCGCCGGGCACGTCGCAGTGGGCGCCGTCGAATTCGTCGGCGGCGGCGCTGAAGACGCGCGGTCCCAGCGTCGCGGCCGCGGCGACGGCGAGCGCCGCGAGCGCGATGATCGTCGTGCGGAGTCGGGTGCGGCCCGCCAGGGGCCCGGGTCTGATCGATGATGCCATGGGAGTGTTCCTTGTCTGGGGTGACGGTCGATCATCGACGGTGAAGGGCGGCCGGAGGCGGTGTGGTTCCCGCGCGGCCGGCGTCGAGGGGAGTGACCACTCACGCCGAAATTTTCGGTGAAAGTTTCAGTGAGGGTGCCCATAGTGTAAATCGATTGATGTCTATGTGCAAGCGCTTCGGCACACCTTCTTGATGACGGTTGCCGAACCGGCGGACCGGCTCCGTCCCCCGACAGTCCCTATTGGAACTGATGGATCGACCGCGGCGGAATCTGCAGTAGCATGTGGCCCCAGCAGGCTCACGGAGCGAAGTGGAGGCACCATGACGCAGTACTTTCAAGCCGTCCTCCGCGATCCCGGCGCGAAGCTCGGTCCCCGGTTGCGCCGCAGCTTCGCCGCCTGGGCTTCCATCGAGGACGACCTCTCTCCGCACCTGGAGCGCTCCAAGGGCCGTACCCGGGTCACCCTGGCCGACAACGACGTGTGCGGCCGCTACGTCCGCGACCTCCCCACCGGCGCCGGACGCCTCCGGACCACCGCCACCTGGGCCAAGGGCCGCCGGGAGACCGACAACTGGGCGGCCGTCACCGTCGAAGGCGACCTGTCCTCCGGAGCCGAACCGGTGCGCGCGCCCGCGCTCACCGCCCGCTTCATGGAGACCGGGCGCCCCACCGACGGCGCGATCCCCCTCGATGCCGCCCCGCACGTGGCCGGCCGGGAGGAGGTCGACCAGCTCGTCGGCTGGCTCGCCCACCCCGGCCGGACCGTGCCGATCATCGTCCTCACCGTCGACCGCGCCGATCCCCGAGTGGTCGACGCCCATGCCGCCCTCCTGTCCGAGGCGCTCGCCGGGATCGCGGCGGTGGTGCGGCTGTTCGACGTCCCCACCCAGGACGTGCTCAACCGCCGGCTCGGCCGGGACCTCACCGTCTTCGGCGGCGGCCTGCGCACCTACATGCCCGGCCTGACCCCGGGCAACGAGGCCCACCCGGCCCGGCACCCGGTGCGCGGGGGAGGAGCGATCCGCGACCAGGGCGAACGCGCCCTGGAAGTGGTGATCGACGGCGTGGTCGAGCAGGCCGTCCGCCGCCCGCTCCCCACCGACGTCCGCCAGACCATGCCCCGGATCTCCCGCATACTGTCCGGCCGGACCGCCCCCGAGCACCTGCACGCCGCCCCGCCGAGCCCCGCCGAGCTCGCCCGCGGCCGCCCGCCCGCGCCGCGCCGGCCGTCCGAACCCGCCCCCGAGCCGGACCGGCCCGATCCCTTCCCGCCGGACGCGGTCGCCCAAGTGGCCGAACGGGTCTCCGAGGAGGTCACGGGAAGCCTCGCCGACGGCATACTCGAGGCACTGGTCGACATGGCACGCGGCGGCGACTCCGAGACCAGCCGCCGCATCGGCACCATGTCGGCGCACCTGTCGGCCCTGGTCCACGCCATCGAGGACGCCGGGGTCCTCAGCGACCGGCCGAGCCGCCACGACGACCGCGAACGCGAACTCGAACAACTGCGCAAGGACTACGGCCGGCTCGAAGTCGACTACGACCTGCTCGTGCAGGACGAGCGCCGCGCCCACGCACGGATCCGCTGGCTCGAAGGCCGCCTGGCCGAGCACGCCGACCCCGTCTACGGCATCGACGCCCCCGGCGAGGCCTGGGCGGCTGACACCCTCATGGAAGTGGTCCAGCACGCCCGCGAGCACCTGCCGCGCGTCGACCTGCCGGAATCGCTCGACCCCGAGGTCGCCAAGCTCGACGTCACCTATCCGAGGCTGTGCCGCCGCTGGACCGGCAAGGCCTGGGACGCCCTGCGGGCCCTCGACGCCTACGCCGCGGCCCGAACCGAGGAACGGTTCACCGGCGGCTTCTACGACTGGTGCGGCCGCCCGCTCCCCGGCCAGCCGGCCATCACCCCGACGATGGTGTCCATGAAGGAATCCGACAGCGTCAGCGGCCGACCCAAGTACCGGGCGGCCCGCACCTTCCGCGTCCCCACCCACGTCGACCCCTCCGGCCGGGTCTACATGCCCTCCCACATCAAACTCCGCCGCGTGGGCACCCCCGCGCCCCGGATGCACTTCCTCGACGACGCCGGCGGCCCCACCGGCAAGATCTGGATCGGCTACCTCGGCGACCACCTTCCCAACACCCGCACCAACTGACCGGTCGTACTAAGGTGTGATCATGACCACTATTGATACCGATCCTCGCGAGGCCTTCGCCGAGCGGTTGATCGAGGACGTGACCCGATCGCTGGAGACGCTCAGCGTCTACCTCGGCACCAAACTGGGGCTCTACCACGCGCTCACCGACCTCGGCGACGCGAACCCGGCCGCGCTCGCCGACGCGGCCGCCATCGACGCCCGGTACGCGCGCGAATGGCTCGAACACCAGACCAGCGCGGGCTACCTCGCCTGCGACGACCTCACCGCTCCGGCCGATGAGCGCCGCTACCGGATTCCCGAGGCCCACGCCGAGGTGCTGACCGACGCCGACAGCCCCTTCCACGTCGCGCCCGCGGTCCGGATGCTCGCCGGTGTGACCAGCGTGCTCCCACAGGTCCTGGACGCCTACCGCACCGGCGGCGGCGTCCCGTACGGCGACTACGGCGAGGACATCAGGCGCGGCATCGCCGGGATCAACCGGCCCATGTTCCTCCACGAGCTGCCCGAGTGGATCGCCGCGGTCCCCGAGGTCGACCGGCGGCTGCGCGAGAGCACGCGACCTCGCATCCTCGACCTCGGATGCGGCTGCGGCCACTCCACACTCGAGCTGGCCCGCGCCTACCCGAACGCGCAGGTCGTGGGCGTCGACCTCGACAAGGACTCGATCGTCGAGGCGCGCGCCGCGGCGAACGAGGCCGACCTGACCGGCCGCGTGTCCTTCACCGATGCAGACGCCGCCGAGCTGGCCACCGAACAGCGCTTCGAACTGGTCACGATGTACGAGACCCTGCACGACATGGGCGACCCGGCCGGCGTCCTGCGGACGGCCCGCTCGCTGCTCTCCGACGGCGGCGCCGTGCTGGTCGGCGACGAGCGCGTCGCCGACGACCTCAGCGCCGACGGCGACCTGCTCGAACGATTCCAGTTCGGATGGAGCGTCCTGCACTGCCTCCCGGCCACCATCGCCGAGGACCCGGTGGAGGCCAACGGCACCATGCTCCGCGCCCCCACCGTCGCCCGCTGGGCCGCTGAAGCGGGCTACGCCGACTTCGAAGTGGCCCCCATCGAGAACGACTTCTGGCGGTTCTACCTCATGCGCGGCTAGCGGGCCCGGCGCACTCCCGCCCGGTCGGTACGCTCGTAGGCGGACCCCGAAAGGAGACGCATGCGCCAACTGCAGCGCCACTCGAGATGGATCGCGCTGGCCGTGGTCATCGCGATGGCCTCGCCGTTCCTCGCCCAGGGCCTCGGGGCGCTGATGTCGATCGATCCGGGCTTCCTGACCGCGGCGCTCCTGATCGGCACCGCGGTGATGATCGTGTCGCTCGCCTGGCCCCGCGAGGACGAGGACCGGGACTGAAGGCCGCACCGTCCGGCGGCACCACGGCCCGCACCGGCCTCAGGCGAGGCGGCCGTAGGCGTCCAGGGTGCGGAGCCGCGCCAAGGTCAGGAAGCCGCCCCACTCATGGGTCACCACCGGCGTCCACATCGGGAAATTCGGCCCCCAGCCGCCGTCGTCTGACTGGGCGTCGATGAGGGCGTCGAGGTGCCGGTCGATCTCCTCTTCGGTGAACAGGCGCCGGGCCGTCGCATCCGGGCTCGGAGCCAGGTCGAGCGGCGAGTGCACGTGCCCGGGCGCGTCGGGATCGAGCGCGGCGGCCCCGCGCAGCGAGTCCCGCAGCCGGTCGAATTCGGCCTCGGCCCGATCGCGGTCGCCCACGCGCTCCAGGAACGCCAGGACGCAGAGGGCGTCGTAGGCGCCGACCTCGCTCAGACCGGCGATACGGTCCCAGCAGAACGCGGTCGCCGCCTCCAGCCATGGGTGGTCGACGTCATGCGCGTGCAGCAGCCCCGCCAGCGGCGCGGTCGGATTGATCGACGCCGGCGCCGGACCGTCGGGCCCGCCCTGCGGCTGCCACCACGGCGCGCGCTCGGCGTCGACCACGTTCGGCAGCACCCACGGCACCCCGCCTTCGTCGGTGGAGTGCTTCTCCAGCCAGTCGCAGGCAGCGCGCACCGCCGGGTCGTCGAAGCCGCCGATCTCGTCGAGGATCCAGAAGGCGATCTCGATCTGCTGCGGCTGGCCGGTGGCCCCGCGCAGGTCGGGCTCCAGAGCGAGAGCGAACGCGCCGTCGCGGTTCCGGTATCCGTGCAGAGCGCTGCGCACCGGCTCGGGGTCGCCCCCGCGGAAGGCGTGTTCGAACCGCCGTCGTTCGATGAGCCTGGCGTTGCGGACCAGGTAGCGTTCGGCGTCGGCGAACCGCTCCCTGCTGAGCTGTTTCATCCCGGCATCCCTTCGTCGGTTCATGAGCGGCCGACCGTACAGCCGGGGTCGGACAGGCCGGGCTCAACCGGCAGCGGTGCTCTCGAAGGCACGAAGGAGTTCGGGGTCGAGCAGCACGAAGCGGATGTCGGCGATGGATCCGTCGGCGGCGGTGACGGTCTCGTAGGCGATCCGGGCGGCCGATTCGGCCGGCCAGCCGTAGGCCCCGGCGGAGACCGCCGGGAACGCGATCGAATCGGCGCCGAGGTGGTCGGCGACCTGCAGCGAGTTTCGGTAGCACGACGCCAGCAGCTCAGAGCGGTCCTCATCGGGGGAGTAGACGGGGCCGACGGTGTGGATGACCCACCGCGCCGGGAGGTTCCCGGCCGTGGTCGCGACCGCCCGGCCGACCGGCAGCCCTTGGGCGAACTGGCTCGACCGCAACTGCCGGCACTCCTCGAGGATGGCCGGCCCGCCACGTCGGTGAATGGCGCCGTCGACGCCCCCGCCGCCCATCAAGGAGGAGTTCGCGGCGTTGACGATCGCGTCAACGCGCTGCTCGGTGATATCGCCGCTGATGATCCTTACCGCCATACCCGCATTGAAACATGGGATTGCGATTGGTGCGTGAGGTGGGCATTTTACGGCTTGTGATGATTTTGGGCGGTGGCGTCCCGGCTCGAGGCGGATGTCGTTGCGGCAGCGCCGCGGCCGTGCCGACCGGATCGGGCACCGCCGTGTATAACCGATGCGAGTGAGCACGATCGTCACCGTAACCGCCAACCCGAGTCTCGACCGCACCGTCCGGGTCGACCGGCTGCGCCGCGGCCGCCTCCAGCGCGCCCGACCCGTGCGTACCGACGCCGGCGGCAAGGGCGTCAACGTCTCCCGCGCGCTCGCCGCCCACGGCCTGCCCACCCGCGCGGTCCTGTCGGTCGGCGGCGGCACCGGCGCCGAGCTGCTCGCCCTGCTGGAACGGGACGGCGTCCCCCACACCGCGGTGCCCGTGGCCGAACCGGTCCGGTCCAACCTCACCGTCGCCGAAGCCGACGGCACCGTCACCAAGCTCAACGAGCCCGGGCCCCGCCTGACCCCGGCCGAGGCCGAAGCGCTCCTGGCGGCGGCCGCCGACCCGCACGCGGCGTGGATCGCCGGTTGCGGGAGCCTCCCGCCGGGCGCCCCCGACCACAGCTACGCCCGCCTGGTCGAACGCGCCCGCGCCGCCGGAGCCGGAACCGCCGTCGACACCTCCGGCCCGGCGCTCAACGCCAGCCTCGACGCCGGACCCGACCTGGTCAAACCCAACCTCGACGAGCTCGCCGCCGCCTCCGGGGCACCCGTGGCCACCCTCGGCGACGCGGTCAAAGCCGCCGAACTCCTGCGCGGCCGCGGCGCCGGCGCGGTCCTGGCCACCCTCGGCGCCGACGGCGCGATCCTGGTCGACGACTCGGGCATCCACCATGCCACCGCCCCTGCCGGCCCCGTGGTCGGCACCGTCGGCGCCGGCGACGCCGCCCTCGCCGGGTTCCTCGCCGCGGGCGGGGCCGGGCCCGGCGCGCTGGCGGCCGCCGTCGCCTGGGGCGCCGCCGCCGTCACGCTGCCGGGCAGCCGCGTGCCCGGCCCGGACGACATCGGGCTCGACGCGGTCGCGACGACGCCGTCCCCGGACCTCGGGCGGGTGCTGGCCTGACGTCCGCTACCAGCGGTCGTGAACCTGCGGGCGGATCAGCTCGTCGTAGACCGCCGCGACCTCGGCGTGGGTCCGGGACGGCAGCGGCGCGAAACCGGCCGCCGCGGCATTGCCCTCGGCCTGGGCGGCGTTGCGCGCGCCGGGGATGACCACCGAGACGCCCGGCTGGTCCAGGATCCAGCGCAGCGCGAACTGCGCCATCGACATCCCCTCGGGCACCAGCGGGCGCAGCCGGTCGACCGCGGCCAGCCCGGTCTCGTAGTCCACACCGGCGAACGTCTCGCCGACGTCGAACGCCTCGCCGTGCCGGTTGAAGTTGCGGTGGTCGTCGGCGGAGAACGTCGTGGCCGAGGTGTACTTGCCCGACAGCAGCCCCGAGGCGAGCGGGACGCGGGCGATGATGCCTACCCCGGCCTTCTCGGCCGCCGGCAGGACCTCGTCGAGGGGCTTCTGGCGGAACGGGTTGAGGATGATCTGCACCGTCGCCACGTTCGGGCGCGCTATCGCCGCCAGCGCCTGGTCGCAGGTCTCGACGCTCACCCCGTAGGCGCGCATGCGGCCCTCCTCGACCATCGCGTCGAGTTCGTCGAAGACCGCCTCGGAGTGGTAGACCGGCGTCGGCGGGCAGTGGAGCTGCACCAGGTCGATGGTGTCGACGTCCAGATTCGCCCGCGAGTCGTCGTTCCAGGCCCGGAAGTGGTCGCGGTCGTAGTTGTCCGGGACCTGCTCCACCCGGCGCCCCATCTTGGTGGCCACCGTGATGCCCGGGTGGCGCTTCAGCAGCGCGCCGATGAACCGTTCCGAGCGTCCGTCGCCGTAGACGTCGGCGGTGTCGAAGAACGTCACCCCGGCCGCGATCGCGGCCTCCAGGGCGGCGTCGGCGTCCTGCTCGCTCACCTCGCCCCAGGCGGCGCCGATCTGCCAGGCGCCGAATCCGATGACGCCGATCCGGGTGCTGGTCCTGCCGAGTGTTCGCTGTTCCATGTCCGCGAGCATAGCGAGTCGAACTCGGAAGGCCGCGGTAGCGCGACGGATGCGCGCCTTCATATAACCCATTTACAAAGGTGGCCGGCCGACGTACGCTTCAATCCATGAAGTCCACCTCGCGCGATATCCGCATCCGGAACTGCTTCTCGGTGCTCCGGCATCTCATAGCGGACAACCCGACCTCGCGGCAGCTCGTCGCCAGGGAGACCGATCTCAGCGTCGCCACCGTCTCGAACCTGGTGACCGACCTGATCGAGCTCGGCGTCGTCGTCGAGGTCGGACGCGAGGAATCCGGCGGCGGCCGCCCCCGCGCGCTGCTGGCCCCCCACACCTCCGGCGGCGTGCTCATCGGCGTGGACGTCGCCGAGACCTACGTGCACCTGGAGGTCTACGACCTCGGCCTGACCGTGGTCGACCGCGTCTGGCAGCCCCTCGACACCAGCGAGAACACCCCCGACGAGGTCATCGGCCACCTCGTCGACGGGATAGAGACCGTCTCCGACCGCCTCGGCGGGCGGCCGATCCTCGGCCTCGGCGTGAGCCTGCCCGGCCAGGTGGACGTGGCGGGCGGCGTGTCCACCTTCGCCCCCAACTGGAACTGGCGCAACGTGCCCTTCCGCGCCCTGCTGACCGAGCGCCTCCGGGTCGACGTGCCGGTCTACCTCGACAACCCGCTGAAGACGGTGACGGTCGGCGAGCTGTGGTTCGGCGACGGGCGCGGCGTCGACCGCCTCGCGGTGGTCAACCTCGGCACCGGCGTCGGCGCCGGCCTGGCCTTCAACGGCGACCTGTACCGGGGCGCCACCAACTCGGCCGGGGAGTGGGGGCACACCACCATCGACCCCGACGGACCGCAGTGCCGCTGCGGCGCTCGCGGCTGCGTCGAAGCCCACGTGGGCGCCCCGGCCATCCTGCGCCGGTGGGGCGAGCTCGATCCCCGCGCGGCCGAAGGATCGCAGGCAGAGGCGCTGGCGGCGCTGGCGGCGGCCTGGCGGGCGGGGGAGGACTCGGCGGTGCGGACCGTCGAGGCGGTCTCGCGCAGTCTCGCGCTCGGGGTGGCGAACCTGGTGAACATCGTCAACCCGGACCTGGTGGTCCTCATCGGGTGGGTCATGAGGGAACTGGGGGAGGGACTGCTGCCCGAAGTGGAGCGGCGGCTTCCCGAGCAGGCGATGGAGGTCCCGCTGAAGGCCCTGGAGCTCAAGGTGAACCACCAGACCCGCAACATGGTGAGCCTCGGCGCGGCGGCGCTCGCGCTCGAGGGGCATCTCAATCTGATCAACACCGTCGGAGCCCGCTCGCGACGCTGAGTTCGAGGACGCCCCAGGCATATTCGAATTTCAGCGGCCACCGGCGGGCTGCTCGTGGGAGCGCGCCCGTGAGAAACCTTAATTCAACCCATTGACAAAGGGAGTTAGCTCCGGCAAGACTGGGGTGAATCGATGAGTGTTGGTCTCCGCCGCGGCATCGATCATCGGTCGAGGTCGCGCTGGAGCCCTTCGCTCAACCTCTCGGAAGATCAAGGAGTTTGACATGGTCGCTTCAGGCAAGGGTTTCGGTGGTTCGTTTTCGGGGCCGGTGTTGGGTCGTCGGGGTGTGTTCGCGTTGGGCGGGTTGTCCGCTGGTGCGGGTGTGTTGTCGGCGTGTGGTGGTAATACCGGGCGTGGGGAGGCCGATGGTGACGGTCCGGTGTTGTCGCAGTGGTATCACGAGTACGGGGAGGCCGGGACGCAGCAGGCGGCGTTGGATTATGCGGCGGCGTATCCGGATGCGCGGGTGGGGGTGGAGTGGATCCCGGGTGATTACGATGCGGCGTTGTCGTCGGGGCTGCTGGCCGAGGACGAGGCGCCGGACTGTTTTGAGAGTCATCTCAATCGGGGGATGGTCGAGGCCGGGCAGTTGGAGCCGTTGGATGACCTGGTCGCGGATGTTATCGATGACATTCCGGAGTCGGATCTGGCGCGGAATACGCTGGATGGGACGGTGTACGGGATTCGGATGATCGATGATCCGCAGTACATCGTGTATCGGCCGAGCATGTTCGAGGCGGCCGGGATCGCCGGGCCGCCGGAGACGTTCGATGAGTTGGTCGATATGGCCGTGGAGTTGGATTCCGGTGAGGTCAAGGGCATCGATTTCGGTGAGGCCAGCGGGGCCGACCGGTTGGGTCAGCACATGATCCACAGTCTGGGGTTGTCGTTCATCGGCGCCGACCGGCAGGCGGGGTTCGATGATGCGCGGATGGCCGAGGGGGCGGGGTCGGTGCGTCGGTTGTCGGAGTCGGGGGCGCTGCTGCTGGGGGCGCCGACCGCGTGGTGGGATCCGTCGTCGATGCTGCAGGGGTTGACGGCGATGTCGTGGACGGGCCTGTGGACGATGCCGGCGCTGTTGGAGGGGTTGGGCGATGATATCGGGATCTTCCCGTGTCCGGGCTTCGCCGGGGGGGCGCCGACGGTGTTCAACGGGGGCTGGTCGGCGTTTGTGAACGCGAACGGCCCGAATGTGGAGGCGGCCAAGGCCTTCACCAAGTGGTTGTGGGTCGATCATGAGGAGTTCATTCTGGATTGGTGCCTGTCGTACGGGTTCCATATCCCCTCGCGGTTGTCGCTGCGGGCCCAGGCCGATGAGTTGACCTCGGGGCCGGCGGCGGAGGCGGTGGCGATCGCCGATGAGTTCGGGTGGGCCGAGGATCCGGATTGGACGCCGGCGATGAACACGGCGGTCAACGACATGATGAGCAACATCGTCATCGAGGGGGCCGATCCGGAGGAGGAGTTGGCCGCGGCGGTGGCGACGGTCAACGACGAGCTCGACGGGATCTTCGGGTAGCGGGGCCGGCGGTGACCGAAACCGAAACCGAAACCGAGACCGGCACCCCCGGCCCCGGCCCCGGCTCCGGCTCCGGCCCTGGTGCTGATACCGGGGCCGGGGCGGGCCGGTCGGGGGTGTCGTGGCGTGCCCGGGTCGGCCGGCGTCTGGGGAGCCGGGGCGCGGCGTTCTGGTATTTCGTGGGGCCGTTCCTGGCCGGGTTGGTGATGTTCACCTATGTGCCGGTGGCCTGGTCGGCGTTTTTGTCGTTTTTCGATGCGCGCAACACCGTGACGCCGGCGGCCGAGGACTTCGTGGGGTTCGCCAATTTCGCCTCGATGTTGACCGATGCGAACTTCCTGCGGAGTCTGTGGACGTTCACCCTGTTCGCGGCGATCATCGTGCCGGTCACGTTCGCCGCTTCGCTGGGGTTGGCGTTGGCGGTCAACCGGGTTCGGGTGGCGCGGGCGTTCTTCCGGTCGGTGTTCTTTCTGCCGTTCGCCTGTTCGTATGTGCTGGCCTCGCTGGTGTGGAAGATGTCGATCTTCACCGGGGTGCATTACGGGCTGGTGAACACGGTGCTGGGCTGGTTCGGGGTCGGGCCGATCGCGTGGTTGAACGGGAATGATCCGCCGTGGTTCTGGCTGGTGATCGCGACGCTGCGGTTGTGGATCCAGTGCGGGTTCTACATGATTCTGTTCATCGCCGCGCTGCAGCAGATCCCCGAGCATTTGTATGAGGCGGCGTATGTGGACGGGGCGAAGCCGGGGCGGCAGACGTTCTGGCATATCACGCTGCCGGGGCTGCGGGCGACGTCGGTGGCGGTGCTGATGCTGGTGCTGATCCAGGCCTATCAGGCCTTCGATGAGTTCTGGAACCTGCTGCCGAACTCGGGGAACGTGCCCTATGGGCGGACGCCGTTGGTGTATTTGTTCCATACCTCGTTGGGGACGGTGCAGGATCTGGGTCGGGGTTCGGCCGGGGCGTTGATCCTGGCGTTGTTGATCGCGTTGGTGACGCTGTTCCAGGGCAAGGTCCTGGGCTTCGGCAAACCGGAAGGACGGTGAGGGCGATGGTGGCGGCTGGTGTGAAGGGCCGGCGGCGGCCGGTGGGCTACCGGCCCGGGGCCGGCTCGGCCGCCTCCCGGGCGGCCAACCTGGTCGGCCTGTCGCTGCTGGCGGCGGTGTTTCTGGTGCCGTTCTATCTGATCGTGCGCAATGCCCTGGCCACGACCGAGGAGATCACCGCGCCGGGGTGGATGTGGTTTCCCTCCTCGCCGGCGTGGTCGAACGTGGCCGAGTTGTTCAACGATCCGAAGGTGCCGATGGGGCGGAGTCTGTGGAACTCGGCGGTGGTGGGGGTGCTGACCACGGTCGGGACGCTGTTTCTGTGTTCGACCGCCGGGTACGGGCTGGCCCGGATCTCCCACCGGCATGCGAACAAGATCTTCTATGCGATTCTGGCGACGTTGATGGTGCCCAGCGCGATCACGTTCGTGCCCAGTTTCGTGCTGGTCTCCAGCCTGGGGTGGGTCTCGGATCTGCGGGGGTTGATCATCCCGCCGTTGTTCAACGGGTTCGTGGCCTTTTTGTGCCGGCAGTACTTCCTGAGCTTCCCCAGAGAGCTGGAGGAGGCCGCCCGGGTGGACGGGTTGGGCTACTGGGGTGCGTTCTGGCGGATCGTGATGCCGAACTCGAAGGGGTTCATGGCCGCGATGGCGGTGATCACGTTCGTGACCTCGTGGAATGCGTTCCTGTGGCCGTTGGTGATCGGGCGGTCGCCTGACTCGTGGACGGTGCAGGTGGCGTTGTCGACGTTTCTGACCTCGCAGTCGATCAATCTGCCGCAGTTGTTCACCGCCGCGGCGGTCGCGATCCTGCCGCTGGTGTTCGTGTTCTTGTTCCTGCAGCGGTATCTGGTCCAAGGCGTCGCCCAAACCGGACTCAAAGGCTGAA
>NZ_PGGV01000030.1 GCF_002798405.1 Glycomyces xiaoerkulensis
CACACATCCGAACGTCCGGGCCAGGTTCGCCGCCTGGCCCGGGGTCGGGTAGCACCGGAACCGGTAGGCCCGGTGGCGCGCATGGACACCCACGACTCACATCATGAACTGTTTGCGCGTAAGCCCCACATTGGGGCGGGGCTTCGATTCCTCCCTGACCTGAAGGCCAGGCTTTCCTCGAAGGAGATTTGATGACCGTGTGATTCCCACCGTGGATACCCTGGCTGAACACCCGCCCGAACCAAGCCCGCATCATCGGCCCACCCCGCTCGTCGCAGTGCCTTCGGCTTCCAAATCCAGCTCCCGCGCACCGAGACCGCCGGTTCGTCCTCCGTGTTGATCAAGGGCGGAGTCCATTCGACACGCTCTGCATCGACACCGCCGATCCCGACCTCCCGACCATCTCCCGCGCAGACCGCTCCGCCGTTGCCTCGGACGGCACGCACCAGCGGGCACAGCAACGCGAGCAGGAGCCTCGACTCGCGCCACGGTCCCTCCAGAGGCGCCCATGTTCAAACGAGAGTTCTATTGTCGGGACGACAGGATTTGAACCTGCGACCCCCCGCTCCCAAAGCGGGTGCGCTACCAAGCTGCGCCACGTCCCGGTGGCCGCGCAGAACGGCCGATGCAAGGGTACAGCAGCAGTACAGGAGACGGTGACCAGGCCGATCGGGCCCGGGGCGCGAGTCGGAGGCGCCGTAGGTGGCTCGACGGTCCCGGAGATGCCGCTGCCTAGAGACTCGGCGCTGGTGGCGATCATCCGCGGACCGAGAGTCCTCGCTCCCAGATCTAATCCGACGGGTACTTACATTTTGGGCGCAAATGGGTTAGATTTGTACTTGTCAATGTGTCCATCTGATGGGAGCGCTACTATGCCCAGATCGAGAAAGAACCGCATCAGAAGCCTCATCCTCGCGTTCGCGGCGGTGGTCATGGCCGGCGCCTCGGCGCTGTTCTTCACCACGCAGTCGGCGTCGGCTCACGGCACCGCCACCTCGCCGCCCGCGCGGCAGTACAGCTGCTGGGACCGGTGGGGCGACGACTTCCAGAACCCCGACATGGCGGACGAGGACCCCATGTGCTGGCAGGCCTGGCAAGAGAACACCAACACCATGTGGAACTGGATGAGCCTGCTCCGCGAGGGCATGCAGGGCCAGCACGAGCAGCGGATCCCCGACGGCCAGCTCTGCTCCGGCGGCAACGACAACTTCACTTCGCTCGACGAGGTCGGACCCTGGCACGCGACCCCGATCGACAACAACTTCACGCTCCACTACGAGGACCAGGCGACGCACGGAGCGGACTACTACTGGGTGTACGTCACCCGGCAGGGCTTCGATGTGACCACCCAGCCGCTGGGCTGGGGTGATCTCGAACGGGTCGTGGAGACCGGCGTCTACGAACCCGGCGAGGCGGTCGACATCCCGGTCAGCGCCCCCGGACGCACCGGCCACCACGTGGTCTACGTGATCTGGCAGGCCAGCCACATCGACCAGACCTTCTACTCCTGCTCGGACGTGTGGTTCGGCGACGGTTCCCAGCCCGATCCCGAGCCGACCGACCCGGAACCGACCGACCCCGAGCCGACCGAGCCGGAACCGACGGACCCCGAGCCGACCGACCCGGAGCCGACCGAGCCGACCGATCCGCCCGCATCGGGCGACTGCGAGGCCGACTACCAGATCGCCAACGACTGGGGCTCGGGCTTCACCGCCAACGTCGAGGTCACCAGCACCGGCGGCTCCGGCACCTGGGAGGTGAGCTGGAACTGGAACGGCGACCAGCAGATCACCAACTCCTGGTCCGGCACGCTCGACCAGTCCGGCTCCTCGGTCACCGCCACCGGCGAGTCCTACAACAGCACCCTCTCCAACGGAGGGTCGACCTCGTTCGGGTTCAACGGCAATTACAGCGGTTCCAACGACGTACCCGAACTGACCTGCAGCATCGGCTGACCGACGACTCAGGTTGTCAGGCGGTCCCGGCCCCAGCGGCCTGGACCGCCTTCATTCTGCGCCTCACCGTCTGGATAGCCGGCACCTAACCGCAGGTCCTGGTCATACCGCGGACGGCCTGCTCATTCAGGTGGATGCGGTACCGCTTCCCCGCCACAGCGCATGCCCGACCGCCGGAGGGTGGGATGCTCTCGCATCCGACCCTCCGGCCGCGCCATGTTCAGATCGTGCCGGTGAGCTCGGCCGGGGCGCCGTCGCGGAGGAAGACGGGGATGCGCTCCGACGGGGCGTCCACCGCGAGCCACTGGCCTCCTTCGCGCTCGATCCCGGTGTGCAGGTCGGTCCACCTCGCGCCCTCGGGCAAGTAGAGGCGGCGGCCGGTCGCGTGCGGCTCGACCACGGGCGCGACCAGAACGTCGGGACCGAACATGTACTGGTCGGCTAGATCGGCGCAGGCGTCGTCGTCGGGGAATTCGTAGAACATGCCCCGCATGACCGGCCGTCCGGTCTCGTGCGCCTCCCTCATGAGTCGACGGGTGTAGGGCCGCATCGCCTCGCGTAGGCGGACGTACCGGGCGAGGATCTCGTAGACCTCCTCCCCGAAACTCCACAATTCGTTGGGCGCACCGGTCTCCTGCCGCGCGGTGCCGTCGGCGGCCCGGATCGGCTCGGACGGCTGCCGGTGACCGTGCATGCGCATGACCGGGCAGAACGCGCCGAACTGGAACCAGCGGACGAGCAGGTCACGGAAGTCGGGGTCGTCGATCCGACCGGCGTGGAAGCCGCCGATGTCGGTGGTGAACCACGGAATGCCCGCGACGCCCATGTGGATGCCGACGGTGATCTGACTGCGGAGGTCGGCGAAGGTCGAATGGATGTCGCCGGACCAGACCAGGGCCCCGTATCGCTGGGACCCGGCCCAGGCGCAGCGGACGAGGTTCACCACCGCCTCTTGCCCGGCTGCGCGTTGGCCCTCGTAGAACATGCGCGAGAACGCCTGGGGGTAGAGATTGCCGACCTGCGCGTTCGGGCCGGCGTGGTAGCGGTAGTTGTCGAAGTCGTATACGCCGTACTCGGGTTCGGCCTCGTCGAGCCAGAACACCCGGATTCCCAGGTCGTGGTAGTTCCGCTTGCACAGCTCCCACACCGCTTCGCGGGTGCGGGGGTTGGTGGGGTCGAGGAACACGCTGGGCCCCTGGAAGCCCATCTGGACGTCCATGCCGCGCTCGGTGCGGACCAGCAGGTTGTCCTTCTTGAGCATGGCGAAGTTCTCTGATTCGACCGAGACTTGCGGCCAGATCGAGACCATCGGTTCGACGCCCATCTCCTTCAGCTCCGCCACCATGGCCTCGGGGTCGGGCCAGAATTCGTCCTCGAAGCGGAAGTCGCCCATCTTGGGCCAGTGGAAGAAATCGGCGACGATGACGTCGAGCGGCAGGCCGCGCCGCTTGTGCTCGCGCGCGACCTCGAGCAGTTGTTCCTGGTTCCAGTACCGCAGTTTGGACTGCCAGTACCCCAGGCCGTACTCGGGCATCACCGGGGCGTGCCCGGTCGCGTCGGCGTAGGCGGCGCTGATCCGCGCCGGGGTCGACCCGACGGTGATCCAGTAGTCGAGCTGCTCGGTCGCCTCGGCGGTCCATTCGGTGCGGTTGGCCGCGAAGGTGGCCGTCCCGATCGCCGGGTTGTGCCACAGGAAACCGTATCCGTCGCTGGAGACGACGAACGGGATGCTCGCCTGCGAGTTGCGGTGCGCCAGTTCGAACGTCGCGCCCTTGAGGTCGAGCAGGTCCTGCTGGTACTGGCCCATCCCGTAGAGCTTCTCCCCCGGGTTCGGCTCGAACGCGGCCCGCAGCCGGTGCGCGCCTCCGTTCAGGGGCCGGAACTCGCGCGCCGCCAGCTTGAGCGAGCCGCCGGCGCCGAGCTCGCGCAGAAGCGTGCGGCCGTTCGTGTCGCGGAACTCCAGCGCGCATCCGAACGAGTCGTGGCCCCGCTGCTCCTCGAACCCGCCCCAGGCCCGCAGCACCGCGGTGATCTCGCCGTTGACCAGCGTCGCGACCTCACCGTCCACCTCGATGTCGACATCGACCCGCCGGGGTTCGAGGAGCGCGAAGTCGGTGTCGGCCACCTCGCCCGAAGGTGAGCTGCGCACTCGCAGCGAGTCGCGCCCCCATGCTTGGACGACGACGGTCTCGCCGTCGCCGCGCCAGGTGATGGAGTCCTCGGCTACCTCGAATGTGTCCATCTGCATCCTTCCGTGGAAATCCCGGCCTTCAGGCCGGGGAGGAATCGGACTCCTGCCGAGCAGGTCAGGTACCGGCGAAGGCGACGCCTTCGCCGCCTCCCCACCCCGGAGTCCGTTTCACAAAGACTGCATATACGTTTTGAGACGCGAGTGTCACCGTGCGTCACCGGGTCTACCGGTTCCGGTGCTACCCGACCCCGGCGCAGGCCGAGCACCTGCGCCGCACGTTCGGGTGCGCGCGACTGGTCTACAACAAGGCCCTGGAGTACCGGCACGAGGCCTACTTCCGCCGCGGCGAGGCCGTCACCTACAACCGGACCTCGGCCATGCTCACCCGCTGGAAGCAGACCGACCGGTACGCCTACCTCAACGACGTCTCCAGCGTCCCGCCCCAGCAGGCCCTCCGGCACCTGCAGAAGGGGCAAGCCCCTCTCTCCTCATTGAGAGGTCCGTCCGCCGGTCGGCGCTACGGGCGGCACATGCAAGCGAACCGGTTCGCGGCCGGAGGGTGGCCGGCCACCCGGTGGAGATATTGACGGTGTTGACTTCGTTGACGCTCTGTGGATAGCATGTGCAAAATCGGTTCCGACCCCGGTGGCGGACCGCCAATACCCCTCCATCCCCAGCGCACGGTGCCGCGATTTGCCGCGGCGCGCGTTTCAAGCCCGTTCCGGTCGGCGCAGGGCTTGGTCCGGAGAGGTTATCGGTCACATCCGGGGCGTCCGCACGATGGACAAGTGGGGCGAGAGCGGCTCATGTGAACGATAACGTTTTCGGCCGCTCCCCCACCGCCACAGAAGGGCTCACACTGTGACCACTCGACGAACAGTCATCGCCTCGGCGTTCACCGCCGCCGTCGCCGCGGCCGTGCCCGCGCGACCCGCCTTCGCCCAGGCCAACTCGGCCTACGTCATGGCCTACTTCAAGGAATCGCCGGACGAAACCGACGACAGCTACGCCCTGCACCTGGCCGTCAGCGACGACGGGCGGCACTGGGTACCGCTGAACCAGAACGACCCGGTGGCGACGCCCACCGCCGGCACCGGCGGCCTGCGCGATCCGTTCATCCTCCGCAAGGAGGACGGCACCTTCGTCGTCCTCGCCACCGACCTCAGCGGCAAGGTCTTCAACCTCGACAACCAGTACATCCACGTCTGGGACTCGGCCGACCTGACCTCGTTCAGCGGCTACCGCCGGGTCCACCTGCACAACATGGACACCCACTCCTGGGCGCCGACGGCGTTCTGGGACGCCGGCCGCGGGCAGTACGCGGTCGTCTACTCCGCCTACAACGGCGTCAGAGACGTGCTCATGGTCAACTACACCACCGACTTCGTCGACATGGGCTCGCCCGAGGTGTTCTTCGACCCCGGCCACAACGTCCTCGACGGCGACGTCCTGGTCCACGGCGGCGACTACTACCTGGCCTACAAGAACATGGACAACGGCCTTCTCTACGTGTCCCGCTCGACCACCGGAGCGCCGAACTCGTTCACCACCCTCACCGGCGGGATGCGCCAGGGCGACGCGATCGAAGGGCCGATCCTGGTCGCCTCCAACGACGGCGGGACCTTCTGGATGTGGGGCGACTCGTTCGCACCGGTCAACGGCGAGTTCTACGTCTGGCAGACCGGCGACATCGGCGGCGACTCCTGGTCGGCCCTCGGCAAGCGGGACTTCGACCAGCCGATCAGCTCCAAGCACGCCACCATCGTCCCGATCACCGCCGCCGAACGCGACGGGCTGTTCAACCGCTGGGGCAACGCGCAGTGGAACCGGCTGAAGTCCTACAACTTCCCCGACCGCTACGTCCGCCACGCCGACGAGGTCGGGCGGATCGACCCATACCCGATGGACCCGCCGGCCGACCAGCAGTGGCGGATCGTGTCCGGCCTGGCCGGGAGCGGCGTCTCGTTCGAGTCGTACAACCACCCCGGCCGGTTCCTGCGGCACTACAACTACGAGCTCCGGCTCGAGCAGGACGACGGATCCGGCGTGTTCGCCGCCGACGCCACCTTCCACCAGGAGGCCGGCCTGGCCGACGGCTCCTGGACCTCGTTCCGGTCGGAGAACTTCCCCGACCGCCACATCCGCCACTCGGGATACGTCCTGCGCATCGACCCGATCGACGACGCCACCGGCCGAGCCGACGCCACCTTCCGCATCACAGCTTGAACCGAGCCGCCGGCCGGTACGGTCAGTTCCGGCTCGTGCCCGTCCCGGCCGGCACCCCAACATCAACGAACAGGAGTCAAACCATGCCTTCCCCGCTCATCAGCCGCCGCCGGCTGTTCCAGGCCGCCGGAGCGGCCGCGATCGCCGCCGCCGCGCCCGGCCTCCACGCCACCGCCGCCCACGCCGCCGGCACCCCGGCGGTGACCTACCACAACGCGCTCATCCAGCAGCGGGCCGACCCGCAGATCTGGAAGCACTCCGACGGCTACTACTACTTCACCGCCTCGGTGCCCGAGTACGACCGGATCATCATGCGCCGCTCGACCACCCTGCAGGGCCTCGCCTCCGCGCAGGAGGTCACCGTCTGGTGGAAGCACGACAGCGGCCCCATGAGCCACCACATCTGGGCGCCGGAGATCCACCACATCGACGGCCGGTGGTACATCTACTTCGCCGCCGGCGAGGCCGACGACATCTGGCGCATCCGCATGTACGTGCTGGAGAGCACCAGTTCCGATCCGACCAGCGGCGGCTGGACCGAACTGGGTCAGATCACCACCCCGCGGGACTCGTTCTCGCTGGACGCCACCACGTTCACCCACAACGGGGCCCGGTACCTGTGCTGGGCCCAGAGCGACCCCGACGTCTCCGGCGGCGGCACCAGCCTGTTCCTGGCGACGATGTCGAATCCGTGGACGCTCTCGAGCTCGCCGGTGCGCATCAGCATGCCGACCTACGACTGGGAGCGGGTCGGGCACAACGTGAACGAGGGCGCGTACGTCATCAAGCGCAACGGCCGGATCTTCATGACGTACTCGGCCAGCGCCACCGACGCCAACTACTCGGTCGGCCTGCTGACCGCCTCCGAGAGCGCGAACCTGCTCGATCCGGCCTCGTGGTCGAAGAATCCGGAGCCGGTGCTCCAGAGCCACGACGGCACCGGTCAGTACGGGCCCGGGCACAACGCGTTCACCGTCTCCGAGGACGGCCAGAGCGACATCATGGTCTACCACGCTCGGCCGTACGAGGCGATCGACGGCGATCCGCTGTACGACCCCAACCGGCACACCAGGCTGCAGAAGATCTACTGGAACGACGACGGCACGCCGAGCTTCGGCATCCCGGTCGCCGACGGCCAGACGCCGTACCGGTTCCTCGGCCACGGGGGCCAGGACCTGTACCTGAACCACTACGAGTACCGGCTGCAGGCGACCGACAGCCCGGCCATGCTGTCGGACTCGCAGTTCCGGATCGTGTCCGGGCTGTCCGGATCGGGCACGGTGTCGCTGGAGTCGGCGAACTTCCCGGGCCGCTTCCTGCGGCACCGGGACTACGAGTTCTGGCTCGATGAGAACGACGGCTCCAGTCTGTACGGGCAGGACGCCAGCTTCTATGAGCGGGCCGGTCTGGCCGACTCGGCGGGCGTGTCGTTCGAATCGGTCAACTTCTCCGGCTACTACCTCCGGCACCGGGACGGCCTGGCCTACCTCGAGCAGTTGGGCTCGGCGCAGGACGAGTCGGACGCGACCTTCTACCTGGAGTGAGCGAACCGGGGGCCGGTCCGTCTGCGGGCCGGTCCCCGGGGCCTCGCCGGGCCCGGGCGTGTCGCGAATCGACTGCGGCAACGGTGGTGAGCAGGCGGATCTCACTTCATCGCGTTACTGAATTGTTACCGATCAACTCGCTGGATCCACTTGACGTGATCGATAACATGAGTAAGGATTTGAGCGATAACATCCTCTGGGATGGATTGAACTCCTCAAATCTCACCAGCATGAAGGGCAATGATCATGCTCAGGAAAGCTATTGTCGGCCTGGGGGCCGGCGCGCTCTTGTTCGGCTCGGCCGCGTGCGGGGCCGACGACGGGGACGGCTCGGGCGGCGACTCGGGCGAGGGCCTGGTCGTCGGGTTCGCTCAGGTGGGCGCCGAGTCGGCGTGGCGGACGGCCAACTCCGACTCGGTGCAGGCGGCCGCCGAGGCCGACGACCGGATCGACGAGCTGAAGTTCGTCGACGCCCAGCAGGAGCAGGAAAAGCAGATCGAGGCGATCCGCAACTTCATCACCCAGCAGGTCGATGTGATCGTCCTGGCCCCGGTGGTGGAGACCGGCTGGACCGACGTGCTCGGCGAGGCCGAGACCGCCGGGATCCCGGTGGTCCTGGCCGACCGCGGCATCGAGGCGGCCGATGAGGACCTGTACGTCACCCGGCTGGGGTCGGACTTCGTCGAGGAGGGCCGCAAGGCCGGGTCCTGGACGGTCGAGACCTTCGGCGGCGGGGAGACCACCCGCATCCTGGAGCTGGAGGGCACGGTGGGGTCGGCCCCGGCCAACGACCGCAAGACCGGCTTCTACGAGGTCCTGGACGGCGAGGGGCTGGACTATGAGCTGGTCGATTCGCAGTCGGGCGACTTCACCGCCGAGGGCGGCAAGTCGGTGATGGAGACCTTCATCTCCACCCACGGGCTGGAGGAGGTCGACCTGCTGTACGCCCACAACGACGAGATGGGGCTGGGCGCGATCCAGGCGATCGAGGAGGCCGGGTTCGAGCCGGGCACCGATGTGCAGATCATCATCGTCGACGGTTCCAAGGCCGGGTTCGAGGCCGGCGTGGACGGCAAGGTCAACTACATCGTGGAGTGCAACCCGGTCTTCGGCGACCAGTTGATGGACGTGGTCGTCCAGGTCGA
>NZ_PGGV01000031.1:0-535 GCF_002798405.1 Glycomyces xiaoerkulensis
GCCGCGTCCTTGATCACGGTCACGCTGGAGGGCGCGGCCGGGAGCTCGCGGGACCAGGCGACTTTCACCTCGCCGATCTTGGCCAGGTACACGCGGCTGTTGTCGCGGATGGCGAAGGCGTTGGTGTTGAGCCGGATCGACTGGCGGGCGTCCTTGCGGGACTTGTACCGCGGCGGCCCGACCCTGGGGCCCTTGCGTTTGCCATTGACCGAGCCGAAGAAGGCCTGGTAGGCGGCCTCCAGGTCCCGCAGGGACTGCTGAAGTACCACCGCGCTGACTTCGGCCAGCCAGGCCCGCTCCGGCGTCTGCTTGGCGGCGGTGAGGTAGGTCCTCGACAGCACCGAGGCCGGCACGTACGCCTCCCCGGCCGCGTGCGCTTCCTTGCGGGCGCGCAGGCAGTCGTTCCACACTACGCGGGCGCACCCGAACGCCCGGGCCAGCGCCGGCCGCTGGCCCCCGTCCGGGTAGGCCCGATAGTTGTAGCGCAACTGCATCAGCCACACCCTGCCACCGGCCAGCGGCCGAAGGCGGCAGG
>NZ_PGGV01000031.1:585-27467 GCF_002798405.1 Glycomyces xiaoerkulensis
TGTGATCCCGGCGATACCGACACCCCGGACACCGGCGCGGCCTGTTCGATGAGGCCATAACCGACGACAGCGAGCATCTCATGCGCAAGATCTGCGAGGGCTTCGAGGCCGGGCTGGGGGAGTTCAACGGCGAGAGCGCGACCACTTGCACCTGCTGGTCGGCTACCCACCGAAGGTGTCGATCTCGCGGCTGGTCAACTCGCTCAAGGGCGTCTCGGCGCGCAGACTCCGCTATGAGTTCACCGGCCGCGTCAACCGCTCGATCATGCACGGGCACTTCTGGTCCCCGTCGTACTTCGCCGCCTCCTGCGGTGGCGCGCCCCTATCGATCATCGGCCAGTACCTCGAGCAGCGGCAACGCCCCGCACAGCGGTAGGGCGTTTCATCCCCGCCCAGAAGGACAGGGCTTTCACACCAAAGCACGGTAAGAACTCGGGTACCACGATTTCGCAGCGGGTTCCCGGCGCGTTCGCGAGCCGTTTGTCATAGGTCCAGAGCGGCGCACCGAATCGTTCGGCGAGCGCGATGTAGGACGCATCGTACGGCGAGACGTTGTGCCGGAGCTCCCAGATGCGGTCGTGGAACCGCCGGTGGGGGACGCGTTCGGCCTCGAAGTCGTCGAGGTCGGTGACCGCGGCCGCTGCCCGCTGGTCACTGAGCTTGCCGTGACGCTGGTATTTGCGGAGGATCGAGAAGACCTCGATGTCCAGGAGGTCCGGAGCGGCGGTGGCCTCCGTCGCGTCCATGATGCTGCGGCGCAGGTGGAATGATCGCTCGTTCCCGCCCACCAGTATCTCGGCGACGACCGAGGCGTCGATTACGATCACCGGGCGTCCCGATCTTCGCGAAGGAGCTCTGCGGCCTCCTCGCCGGTCATGTCGATCCCTTCGCGGTGCTCGATTCGCTCGAACAGTTCGGCCGTCGTGGGGCGTCGTGCCTCACGGGTCAACTTGCGGAGCAGGAACTCCTGGAGGGACATGCCCTCGATCGCGGCCCGCTTGCGCCAGATGCCGTGCACATCATCCGGCACCTCTTTGACCTGGATGTTCTTCATGGATGCAGTGTAGCTCTTCTGCATGCGTCTAGCATATTTTTCATGTGAACAGAATCCGTGCAATGCGAGTCGGTCGGTGTGTCGTTGAGGCGAGAACCTCGTGACTAGGATCGGGTCCGGCCAGAAGACATGGAGGAGCCGTGAGCCGCGAATACGAGAGCCCGAAGCCGCATCCCTCCGGGGCGAAGCCGCCGGCCATCCCCAGGGAGCTGATCCCCGGGCACGTCGCGATCGTCATGGACGGCAACGGCCGCTGGGCCAAGCAGCGCGGCCTCAAGCGCACCGCCGGGCACGAGATGGGGGAGTCGTCGCTGTTCGACACCATCGAGGGCGCCATCGAGCTCGGCATCGGCACGGTCTCGGCCTACGCCTTCTCCACCGAGAACTGGCGCCGCAGCCCCGACGAGGTCCGCTGGCTCATGGGCTTCAACCGGGACGTCATCCACCGCCGCCGCGACGAGCTCCACGCCATGGGCGTCCGCATCCGCTGGGCCGGGCGCCGCCCGAAGCTGTGGAAGAGCGTCATCTCCGAACTCCAGGTCGCCGAGGAGATGTCGAAGCGAAACGACCGGATCACCCTCCAGTTCTGCGTCAACTACGGCGGCCGCGCCGAGATCGCCGATGCCGCCGCCGCGCTGGCCCGGGACGTCAAGGCAGGCCGGCTCAACCCCGACCGGATCGGCGAGAAGACCTTCGCGAAGTACCTCTACAACCCCGACCTGCCCGACGTGGACCTGTTCCTGCGGCCGTCGGGGGAGCAGCGCACCTCGAACTTCCTGGCCTGGCAGTCGGCCTACGCCGAGATGGTCTACATGGACGTGCTGTGGCCCGACTTCGACCGCCGCGACCTGTGGCGGGCCTGCGAGGTCTACGCCCGCCGGGACCGGAGGTTCGGCGCGGCCGAGCCGAACCGGGTCACCTGAACGGAGTGAACTCCCGGCCCCGGGCCTGGTCCTCGGCCAGTCGGTCCACGGTGGCCTGGAGCCGTTCGATGCGTTCGAGCAGCACCGCGGTGTCGGCCGAAACCCGGCCGTCGGTGTCGTCGAGCCGCTGCGCCTCGTCCATCGAGGCCAGCACCACCCCGATGAGCAGGTTCATCAGCAGGAACGCCGCGAACAGCACGAACACCACGAAGTACGGCAGCGTCCAGGGATTGACCGCCATCGACTCGCGGATGGTGCTGCCCAAGTCGTCGAAGGTGAGCATCTGCAGCAGCACCAGCAGTGTGGACCCGATCGACTCGAACCGGTCGACATCCTCGCCGAACGCGATCCACCCGATCATGCCCCACAGGTACATGACCACCCCGGTCAGCGCGAACACGCCGCCCGACCTCGGCAGCGCCTTGCCCATCGCCACCAGGATCATCCGCAGGTTCGGCATCGCCCGGAAGATGCGGGCGATGCGCGCCAGCCGCAGCAGCCGAAGGATCGTCACGTTCTCCCGCAGCCCCGGCAGGAACGAGGCCACCACGATCACGAAGTCGAAGACGTTCCACCCCGACCGGAAGTAGCGCCACGGGCGGCGGCCGAACGACACCAGCCCCACCACGACTTCGAAGGTGAAGAAGCCCAGGCACACGTGGTCGGTCCAGACCAGGAGCCCGCCCACTGAGGACATCGCCCCCTCGAAGGTCATGGCGCCCAGCACGGCCCCGTTGACGAGGATGACCGCCATCGACAGGACCTGAAATCGCCTGGCGCGCAGTAGCTGACGGCAGAGTCCGGGAACGCTCGGGACCGGCGTGCCCACGGGCGGGCCGGAAACGGGGGGCGAAGCTTGCACTCGGACAGGGTAATCGCTCGCGGCTCCACCGGCCGGGCGAGCCTTGCGGCGTCCCACCATCCGCATGCCGCAGAATGGAACCGTGAGCCGAGACTCCGCCGAGACCGACGCCCGCGCCCCGGCCCGGCCCCGGCGCCGCGGCCCCACCTCCCTGGAGGCGCTGGCGCTGCTGCTGGTCTTCGGGCTCACCGCCCGCCCCGGCCTGATCGAGCTGTTCGGGAACGAACTCGCCCAGGCCTGGGTCGCGCGGTTCACCGCCGTGATGGTCCAGGCCGTCCCGTTCCTGGTCGGCGGCACGGCCCTGGCGGCCGCGATCGGCGCGTTCGTCCCCGCCGACTTCTTCGGCCGCGCCGTCCCGCGCCGCACCGCCGTGGCCGTCCCCGTCGCGGGCCTGTCCGGTGCCGTCCTGCCCGGCTGCGAATGCGCCTCGGTGCCGGTGGCCGCCTCGCTCGTCCGCCGCGGCGTCGCGCCCGCGGCCGCGTTCACCTTCATGCTCGCCTCGCCGGCGATCAACCCGATCGTGGTCGTCTCGACCTTCGTGGCCTTTCCGAACGACCCCGAGATGGCCGCCGCCCGCTTCGCCGCCTCCCTCACCGCCGCGATCGCCATCGGCTGGCTCTGGGCCAGGCTCGGCAGGACCGAGTGGCTGCGGCTGCCGGCCCACCGCCACCACCCGGACGGCAAGTGGGCCGCGTTCCGGTCCGGGATGCGCCACGACTTCATCCAGGCCGCCGGATACCTCGTCATCGGCGCCGCCATCGCCGCGACCCTGAACACGCTGGTGCCCGAGACCTGGCTGGCGGTCGTCGCCGACCACCCGGTCCTCGGCGTCCTGGCGCTCGCCGCGCTGGCGGTCCTGGTGTCGATCTGCTCGGAGTCGGACGCCTTCGTGGCCGCCTCGCTCACCCAGTTCTCGCCCACCGCCAAGCTCGCGTTCATGGTGGTCGGCCCGTTCGTCGACGTGAAGCTCGCCGCCATGCACGCCGGGACCTTCGGTCGGCGCTTCGCGGTCCGGTTCGCGCCCGCGGCGTTCTGCGTCGCGGTGGCGGCGGCGGTCGCGATGGGGGCGGTGTGGCTTTGAGCAGCGACGCGCAGGCGGTGGTCCTGCTCCTCCTCGGCGGCGGCCTCATCCGGCTGGCCGCCACCGGCGAATACCTCAACTACGTCAAGCCCTACGCCTTCTGGCTCATCCTCCCGGCCGGGCTGGTGCTGGCCGCGCTCGCGGCGGCGACCGCCTGGGCCGCCTGGCGGGACCGCGCCGAGGCCCGCCCCGGCTGCCACGGGGAGTCGCCGATCGCCTGGCTCCTGCTGGCCCCGGTGGTCGGGATGCTCCTGGTCGCCCCGGACGCGCTCGGCTCCTACGAGGCCGAGCGCACCGGCACCGCCCTCGGCGCCGAGGAGGGCCGCTCGACCTACCCGGAGCTGCCGGAGGACGCCGATCCGGCGCCGCTGACGCTCATGGACTACGCCGCCCGCGCCGTCTACGACGACGGCCGCACCCTCGAGGGCCGCCGGATCCGGCTGCGCGGGTTCGTCGTCCACGAAGGCGGCGAGCCGCGGCTGGCCCGCATGGTCGTGGCCTGCTGCGCGGCCGACGCCCGCCCGGTCAAGGTGGGCCTGGAGGGGGACGTGCCCGCCGGTCTCGAACCCGACCAGTGGATCGAGGTCGTCGGCGCCTACACCCCGCGCCAGGGACGCGACGAGGTCAACGGCGCGCTCGTCCCCTACATCGAGGTCGAATCGGTCGCCGCCATCGCGGCACCTGAAAATGAATATCAGTGACAACGGTCATGCCCGATCCGCAGCCGACGGCGTTTCCCCAGTTGGGGGACGCGGGGCATGAGCTGCCGATCCATTAGCTGTTGACAATGATTGTCATATCTGGGCAGGCTTTCCCCATGAGAAGAACACTCTTCAGCCTGCCCGTCGCCGGGCTGCTCGCCGCAAGCCCGCTGGCCGCCTGCGGCGGCTCGGCCTCGTCGGCCGACGACGGACTCGACGTCGTCGCCGGTTTCTACCCCCTCGCCTTCGCCGCCGAGCAGATCGGCGGCGACCGCGTCGAGGTCAACAACCTCACCCCCGCCGGTGTCGAACCCCACGACCTCGAGCTCGCCCCCAGCGACATCGCCGCCATCGAGGAAGCCGACTTCGTCGTCCACCTCGAAGGCTTCATCCCCGCCCTCGACGAGGCCGTGAGCCAGTACGCCTCCGACAGCGCCCTCGAGGTCTCCTCCGCCGTCGACCTCATCGGCTACGACGACACCGAAGCCTTCGAAGGCGGCCACGACGAGGACGAGCACGCCGACGAACACGAAGACCACGACGATCACGCCGACGAGGACGAGCACGACGACCACGACGGCGAACACGAAGACCACGCCGACGAGGACGACCACGCGGAGGAAGACGATCACGCCGACGAGGACGGCGACCACGGCCACGACCACGACGAGCTCGACGGCACCGACCCCCACTTCTGGCTCGACCCGGTCCGCTACGCCGCGGTCGGCGAAGTCATCGCCTCCGAGCTGTCCGCGATCGACGCCGACGGCGACGACGACTACACCGAAGGCGCCGCCGCCTTCACCGAGGACCTCCACGAACTCGACGAGGAGCTCGCCCAGGGCCTGGCCGACCGCACCGATGACGACATCGTCACCTCCCACGCCGCCTTCGGCTACCTCGCCGACCGCTACGGCCTCCACCAGGTCGCCATCTCCGGCCTCAGCCCCGACCAGGAGGCCTCCTCGCAGCGCATGGCCGAGATCGCCGAGTACGTAGAAGAGCACGGGGTCACCACCATCTTCTTCGAGACCCTCGTCTCCTCCGACATCGCCGACACCGTCGCCGCCGAGACCGGCGCCGAGACCGCCACCCTGAATCCGCTCGAAGGCCTCACCGCCGACGAAGTGGGCGAAGCCGACTACTTCAGCATCATGCGCGACAACCTCGCGGCGCTGCAGGGCGCGCTCGGCTCGGACTAGGCACAATCGAGCCATGCCCGTAATCGCAACCCGCGGCGCGACCGTCTCCTACGGCGGTCGCGCCGTCGTACGCGGCGCCGACCTCGACGTCGAACCCGGAGAAGCTGTGGCCCTCATGGGCGCCAACGGATCCGGGAAATCCACACTCGTCAAGGCGATCGTCGGACTGGTACCCCTCGCCTCCGGATCGATCGAGCTGTTCGGCACCCCGCAGCGCCGCTTCCGCGCCTGGAGGCGCGTCGGCTACGTCCCCCAGCGCACCGGCGCCGCCTCCGGAGTCCCGGCCACCGCCACCGAAGTGGTCTCCCAGGGCCGCCTCGCGCACCGCCTCCTCGGCCTGCCCTCCCGCCGCGCCGACCGCGACGCCGTCGGCCACAGCCTGGCCGAAGTCGGCCTCGCCGACCACGCCCACTGCGCGGTCGACACCCTCTCCGGCGGCCAGCAGCAGCGCGTCCTCATCGCCCGCGCCCTCGCCACCGAACCCGAGATCCTGATCATGGACGAACCGACCGTCGGCGTGGACGCCGAGACCCAGGCCGCCCTCGCCGCCGTCATCGCCGACCGCGTCGACGCCGGCTGCGCCGTCCTGCTGGTCACCCACGAACTCGGCCCCCTCACCGACCGGCTCGACCGAGCCGTCGTCCTCGCCGACGGCGCCGTCGTCCACGACGGCAGCCCCCCGCGACCGGTCGGCGAGCACGCCGACCCCGCCCACGAGCACATGCACCCGCACCCCTCGCCCCACCCGCACCCCGAACCGGACGCGGCCCTGCCCCGGCTGCCGTTCGAGCGCCCGAACGACGAACCCGCCGACGACACCTGGGGCGTCCAATGAGCCTCGACCTGTCCCTGTTCGAATACGAATTCATGCAGCGCGCCCTCATCAGCGCCCTCGTGGTCGGCCTGTGCGCCCCCGCCGTCGGCGTGTTCCTGGTGCAGAAGCGACTGGCGCTCATCGGCGACGGCCTCGGCCACATCGCCATCACCGGCGTCGCCATCGGCTTCCTCACCGGAACGGCACCGATGTGGACCACCCTCGCCACCACCGTCGCCGCCTCGATCGTCATGGAACTGCTGCGCAGCCACTCCAAGACCTCCGGCGACGTCGCGCTCGCCATGATGTTCTACGGCGGCATCGCCGGCGGCGTCTACCTCACCGGCATCGCCTCCGACAAAGGCGTCGCCAACCTCCACCAGTTCCTGTTCGGCTCCCTGCTCACCGCCGGCTGGACCGAGGTCTGGGCCATCGCCGCCGGAGGCGCCGCCGTCGCCGGCCTCATGCTCGTCCTGCGACCCTGGATGTCCGCGATCTGCGCTGACGAGCAGTACGCCCGCGTCGCCGGCCTCCCGGTCGCCGGACTCAACCTGCTGCTGCTGATGACCACGGCCGTCACCGTCTCGGTCTCGATGCGCGCGGTCGGCCTGCTCCTGGTCAGCGCCCTGCTCGTGATCCCGGTGGTCACCGTCCAGCAGTTCACCCGGTCCCTCCGCGCCACCATGTTCGGCGGCATGGCCGCCGGACTCCTCATCGCGGGCGCCGGCGTCACCGCCTCCGCGGTCCAGGACGTACCGCCGGGAGCGACCATCGTCCTCATCGGCGTGGCCTGCTTCGTCGCCACCGCCGCCGCGGCCAGCCTCGTGCGGCGCGCCCGGCGCACCTGGCGCCGCCACCCGCCCCCCACAGGCGAACCGCTCGAAGTCGAAATCCCGACCAAGGCGTGACGGGCATGAGCCGGACGCCACCTGGGCAGGCCGAACGGCTCCCGACGCGATACTTTTGCGAGGTGCGGACGAAAACCGAGCTAGCCGAGTCCACCCCCGCCGACTACGAGTCGGCGGGAGAGCTGCTGCGGGCGCTCGCCGCGCCGCTGCGGATCGCCATCGTCATGGAACTGGCCCCCGGGCCCAAGGTCGTCCACCAGATCGTGGAGACGCTCGGGGTCGCCCAGCCGCTGGTCTCGCAGCATTTGCGGGTGCTCAGGGGAGCCGGTATCGTGCGCGGGACCCGCTCGGGCCGGGAGATCTCGTACAGTCTCACCGACGACCACATCGCCCACATCGTCACCGACGCCGTCAACCACGCACGGGAGGAACGCTAAGTGGCCGCCAAGCCGCCCGCCGAGAACATGGCGCGATCCACCAAGCAGCGGACCGCGATCCTGGAGCTGCTGGAGGCCGACGACGCCTTCCGCAGCGCCCAGGACCTCCACGCCATCCTCCGCGAGAGCGGCTCCAAGATCGGGCTGACCACCGTCTACCGCACCCTCCAGGCCTTCGCCGACGCCGGCCTGGTCGACGTCACGCGACTGCCGGGCGGCGACCACCTGTACCGGCGCTGCGCGGCCGAGGAACACCACCACCACCTGGTTTGCCGCAACTGCGGCAAGACCGTCGAAGTCGCCGGTCCCACCGTCGAGCGCTGGGCCGGCAACATCGCCGCCGAGCACGGCTTCACCGAGGTCGGACACACGCTCGAACTCCACGGCCTGTGCGCGGCGTGCTCAAAGTAGGCTTGACACGATGCTGGTGCTGTATCGTTTCGCCATCGCGGAGCGGGAAACGGAAGAATTCGCGAACGAGGCCGAGACCGCGCTGGCGGCGCTCGCCGCCTGCGACGGCTACGTCCGCGGCGGCCTGAGCCGCGCGGTCGACGAGGACGAGACCTGGCTGCTGTGGACCGAGTGGAGCGGCGTCGGGGTCTACCGGCGCGCCCTGTCGAACTACCAGGTGAAAATGTCGACGCCGTTGCTGTCGCGGGCCCTGCCCGAGGCCTCCGGCTTCGAGCCCCTCGCCGAGTGCGCCCCGGGCGCCGCGCCGGTCCGCACCGGTTCGGACCGCTCGGACGACCCCGACCTGGCCCGACGGGAGTCGCGGCGATGAGCGACCGCCCCGACCACCCGCCGGCCGAGACGCAGGAGCCTCCCGAGACCGAGGACACGCTCGGCCTGCCGCCGACCACCGGCGCCGAACCGGCCGACCCCTCGCCCGCGGAGGCCCGGCGGGAACCGCAGGGCGCTCCGGTGCCGTTCGCCGCCCCGCCGACCGAACGAGACGGCGGCAAGTTCGCCCTGCGGCTGGTCTTCGGGATCCTCGGCGGCGGCGCGCTGATCATCGCCGTCGTCCTGGGCCTCGTGATCTCCTACGCCGTGTACGTCAACTCGGTGTTCGACCAGATCCACACCACCGCCGAGGAGTTCATCGCCGACGTCGACGGCGAGCGCTGGGACCGGGCCCACGACAGCCTGTGCTCGGAGATGCGGGAAGACCCGGTCGAGCACTACGTCGACGAATGGCGCTCCTGGGAGACCGACGACGCCGAGGTCCGGTCGATCCTCCAGAGCTCCAGAGGCGACGCCGTGCCGGTCCGGCTCGGAGACGGCACGACCATCGAGCTGGACGTGATGCTGGACCAGGACGGCCAGTCCCTGGACATCGCGGTGTGCGGCTGGCGGACGGTCGGGTAGCACCGCGCCGGGCGGATGTCGACATCCGTTGGGGCGTGCCGGGGTTTGCTAGTCTGACTCACGCCGACGGACCTCCGAGCGAAGCAGGACGCACCGTGCCCGAGACAGCGCCCACCTCCCGCACGTTCCGAGTGGACCCGCCGTCCCACCTCCGCCAGCGGCTCCTTCCCGAACCCACTTGAATACCTCACAAAGGACTGACATGGGTACTCCCGACCCCGACGACATCTGGCGACTGCTCAACGAGGCCCGCTTCGAAGAGGCGAGCGAGGCCAAGGTGGCGGCGATGGAGCGGGCCGTGGAGGACGCCGACTCCCTGGGGGACGCGGAACTCGTCAACTACGCCCTCAACGGCCTCGTCGACGCCTACGAGTGCTCCCGGGACTCCACCCGGATCCTGGCGCCCTTCGCCCGCCTCCTGCGCAACTTCGACACCCGGCCCGAGCACTTCGACGACTACCTCACCCGGTCGCTCTACTGGACCTTCAAATGGATCGTCGAAAAGATGATCCACCAGCCCGACGTGCCCCTGGAGTCGGTCGAGCACTGGCTGGAGGAGATGCGGAGCCGCTACGCCGCGGCCGGCTACTCGATGCACGCCGTCCACGCCTACGAGATGGAACTGGCCTTCCACATCGGCGACTACGGCCGCGTCGCCGCCGCCATCGAAGCCCTCGGAGCAGCCGAGGAGGACGACATGAGCGACTGCCCCGCATGCCAGTACACCTCGCTGGCCACCATCGTCCTCCACGCCGAGTCCGACAGCGCCGACGCCTGCCTCCAAATGCTCGACCCCGTCCTGGACGGTGAGCACACCTGCGCCCGCGAACCCCACTACGCCCTGGCCCTGTCGCTCATCCCGCTGGTCGAACTCGGCCGCACCGACCAGGCCCGCGCCAACCACCTCCGGGGCTACGTGATGTGCAAGGGCAAAGAGGACATGGTCCGCATGATCGCGCTCCACGCCGAGTTCTGCGCGCTCACCGGCAACGAGGCCCGCGCCGCCGAGATCCTCGCCGACCACGCCCACTTCCTCGACCTCGACCTGGCCGCGCTCGACCGCCAGCGCCTCCTCGAAGCCACGGTCCTCACCTGCAGACGCCTCGCCGCGCTCGGCTTCCCCGAGACGGCCGTGCTCGGACCCGGCGGGCAGGAGCGCACCGCCGCCGAACTCCACGACTGGGCCGACGCCGAACGCCGGGCCGTCGTCGCCCGGTTCGACGCCCGCAACGGCAACGACCACCACTCCCGGACCTCCGAGACCCTGGTCGCCGCCACCCCCTACGACCAGGCCGTCCACCTCGGGCTCAAGGAGCTCCGGCCGCGTGGGCCCGACTCGCTCATCGCCGCCGAACCGGTCGAGAGCCTCGACCTCGACAAGGCCATCGACGCCGCCTACGACGCCTTCGACGACTGCTCGGTCGACACCTGGAAGGCCTGGCTCCGCGTGGGCGCCATCGCCGACCGACTCGGCATCGAGCTCATCGCCGAGCACCGCGCCGAGATCGCCCACGCCGAATCGGCCGAATCCGACGACCCGGAGGCCGTCCTCGACGGACTCGCCCGCGCCTCCGAGCTGTTCGGCGTCGCCGGGCAGCCCGGCCGCGCCCTCGTCGCCGACGCCTTCGCCCTGATGCACCGCGCCGAGGCCGAACCCGAGCGGACCGGCGAGGGCGCCGCCGCCGTCGTCGCCGCCGGGGACCGCCTCCGCGCGGAGCGGCGCATCGACGACCGCAGCTTCCACACCAGCCGGGTGCTGGCCATGCGCGCCGAATACATCGCCGCCGCCGGAGACCCCGCCCGCGTCGCGCCCGATCTGGAACCCCGCGCCCGGGACCTCGAGGCCGAGCTCGCGCGCCTGCCGGAGGCGCGCTGGACCCTCATCCGCCGGTGCGACCTGACCGATCTGCGCGCCCGCGTCACCGCCGACCCCGGGGCCAGGATCGCCTTGCTCCGCTCCTGCCTCGATCTGGGCCGCGCCGCCGAGGCCGACTGGGCCGTGGCCCGCGCCAACGCCGACCTGGCCGACCAGTTCGCGCTCGCAGGCGACTTCGGGACCGCCATGCGGTTCTCCCAGGACGGGATCGCCGCCGTGGGTTTGAGCACCGGCCGCAGCATCGCGGGGAAGCTCCACCTCCAGGCCGCCGAGTTCTCCATGCGGCTGGGCGACCACCCGGCGACCTACGAGCACGGCCTCCGGGCCTCGGTCCACTGCGACGCCGCCGGCATGGTCATCCCGGCCGCCATCGCCCGCCACCTCATGGGGGTGGCCCTGGTCGAGCAGGACCGCCGCGCCGAGGCCGTCCCGATCCTCGAAGCGGCCCTCACCGACCTGCCGGAGGGGGAGCTGTGGCGGGTCTGCAACGTCCGCTTCAACCTCGCCGAGTCCTACGACGAGCTCGACGAGACCCGCCACGGCGTCGAACACGGGCTCGCCGCGCTCGCGCTGATGGAGGCCGCCGAGGACGAGTACACCGCCCGGCTGTACGCCGACACGCTCTTCCTCACCGGCGAGCTGCTCGAGAAGCTGGGCGAGCACGACCACGCCCTGGAGATCTACACCCGGGCCGCCGAGGCGGCCGAGCGGCTGGGGGAACTCGCCTCCTGGACCCGTGTCAGCCGCGCCCGCGTCTGGCTGCTGCGCGCCGTGTCCGGTGACGACGCCTTCGCCGAGGGCCTCCAGGCCATGGCCCAGCTCGCGGCCCGCCTCCAGGCGGTCCGCGCCGACCCGGCCGCCCCCGAACCGCTGCAGGAGACCTGCCGTTTCGAGCTGGGGGAGACCTACCGCCAGCACGCCCAACTGACCTTCCAGTTCCTGGAGAGCCAGGCCGGGGAGCCGGGGCTGCGTCGCGAGGAGGCCGAACCGGTGCTCGACCTGCAGCGACGTGCGCTGTCGGTCTTCCGCGACGGGACGCTGCTGCTGGAGCGGGCGAGTCTGACCGCGCACCAGACCATGTGGCTGCTCGGCGAGCTCGGCGACGTGCCCGGGGCGATCGCGGTGGGGGAGGACGCGCTGTCCTGGCTGGCCGCTCCGGAGTTCGCCGAGGCCCGCGAAGGCTTCGAACAGCACCTGGACGACCTGCGGCGGGGCGGTCAATAGCCCCCGGAGGGCCTGGGGCCGTCCCGAGGTAGGCTTGCCCGGCGGTGGCCGCAGCGGCTCCAGCCCGCTGCGAATCCGATCGACGGGGCCGCCGTCCGGAGCAGCGTCTGCTCCGAACAACCATCCGCAGTCTCACCGACCGCCAGCCGGATCGAGAGGAATAATCGTGTCCCAAGACCGTACCGACACGCTCATCAGCCTGTGCAAACGCCGCGGCTTCGTCTTCCCCAGCTCGGAGATCTACGGAGGCACCCGCTCGGCGTGGGACTACGGACCACTCGGCGCCGAGCTGAAGGAGAACATCCGCCGCGAGTGGTGGAACGCGGTGGTGCGCAGCCGGGACGACGTGGTCGGCATCGACTCGGCCGTGGTGCTCAACCGGCAGGTCTGGGAGGCCAGCGGCCACCTCAAGGAGTTCGTCGACCCGCTCACCGAGTGCCAGTCCTGCCACAAGCGCTTCCGGTCGGACCACCTGATCGAGGCCTACCAGGACAAGCACCACGGCCGCGAACCCGAGAACGGCCTGGCCGACCTGGCCTGCCCGAGCTGCGGCGCCCGGGCCTCGTTCACCGAGCCGCGCATGTTCAACGGCCTGATGAAGACCTTCCTCGGCCCCGTCGAGGAATCGGAGAACGAGCACTTCCTGCGCCCGGAGACCGCCCAGGGCATCTTCGTGAACTTCACGAACGTGATGACCTCGGCCCGCAAGAAGCCGCCGTTCGGCATCGCCCAGACCGGCAAGGCCTTCCGCAACGAGATCACGCCGGGCAACTTCATCTTCCGCACCCGCGAGTTCGAGCAGATGGAGATGGAGTTCTTCGTCGAGCCTGGCACGGACGAGGAGTGGCACGAGTACTGGATCGACCAGCGCTGGAACTGGTACCTCGACTTGGGCATCAAGGAGGAGCACCTGCGGCGCTACGAGCACCCGAAGGACAAGCTCAGCCACTACTCCAAGCGCACCATCGACATCGAGTACCGGTTCCGCTTCGGCGGCAGCGAGTTCGGCGAGCTCGAGGGCATCGCCAACCGCACCGACTTCGACCTGTCGGTCCACGCGGCCCACTCCGGCACCGACCTGTCCTACTTCGACCAGGCCAAGGGCGAGCGCTGGACTCCCTACGTCATCGAGCCGTCGGCGGGTCTGACCCGCTCGGTGCTGGCGTTCCTGCTGGAGGCCTACGACGTCGACGAGGCCCCGAACACCAAGGGCGGGGTCGACAAGCGCACCGTCCTGCGGTTCGACCCGCGGCTGGCGCCTGTCAAGGCCGCCGTGCTGCCGCTGAGCCGCAACGAGAAGCTGTCGCCGAAGGCGAAGGACCTGGCCGCGCGGCTGCGCCGGCACTGGAACGTCGACTTCGACGACGCCGGGGCGATCGGCCGCCGCTACCGCCGCGCCGACGAGATCGGCACGCCGTACTGCATCACCGTCGACTTCGACACCCTCGAAGACCAGGCGGTGACCATCCGCGACCGCGACTCGATGAAGCAGGAGCGCGTCTCGCTCGACCAGGTGGAGCGGTACCTCCTCGAGCGCCTTTAGCGCGGTCTCCATGAGGACGGGCCGATCTCAATGCGATCGAGGTCGGCCCCGTCCGGTATCGCGTGTTCGGGCAGGTCGAGATGGTGGACCGAGTTCCCGCCCGGCAGGGGCCGGTCCCAGTCCCGGTCCCACAGCGGCTGCGCGGCCGCCGACCTGCCGCCGACGATGTCGCCGGTCTCGTCGCGGAACACCACCGCCGCCCCCCATAGAGAGTCGTCGGTCCGCGTCTCGGCCTCGAACTTGATCCGGACGCCCCCTGCGGGGGCGAACAGCGGGACGACGTCGATGTCGGCGACCTCGATCGGCTCAGGTCCCTCCTCGGGATCCGGAGACCCCTCGCCGTACGAGGACGCTTCGATGACCGCAAGCGACAGCTCAGATGCGCTGGGGTCCAGCATCCCGGGGTGCTGGAAAGTCGAACCCAGGTAGAACTGACCGCCGGGCGGGATCCCGGACAGGCTCAGGTCGGCGAGCGACAGGTGCGTCCCGTCCTCGCGTTCGAACCGGACCCGGAGCCCGGCGCTTGCCGTCTCCGTGCCGGTGTTGCGGACGATCGCGCCGACCGTTCCGCGCTCGTCGCCGGAGTCGTCGCGGACGGTGCCGAACCCCGACTCGACGATCCGGACCTCGGCCGGTTTCGGTTCGGGAGCGGAGCCGACGCCGTCGTAGCGCGGGATCTCTTCGACCGCCGTGGTGCGGTCGACGGACCCGAAGTGGCCGTGGTCGAAGGCGACGGCGAGCAGCAGTGCCGAGACGGCCAGCGCCACCAGGAACGGCAGCCGGCCGAACCGGTTGAGGCGCTCGGCGGTCGGCATGGGAATGTGAAGACCTCTCGCGCGATAGTTGGAATGCGCCGCCACGATAGCAGCCGATATCCAAGGAGGGCTTGTGTCCGAGCAGTCGGCGTCCGGCGAGATCCGCCTCGAGATCGAGGGCGACCCCGATCCCGCTCCCGCGCCCCGGAGCCGGTTCGCGCTGCCGCGCGTTCCGAACTCGGCCCTGACGCTGGCCTCCGTGTTCCTGCTGGCTGCGGCCACCGTGGTAATCGTGCTGAAGTGGTATCCGTGGGGTCCGACCCCGGCCGAGGAGGCGGTGGCCGAGTTCCTGAACGCCGCCCGCGACGGCGAGGTCGAGCGGGCCCTCGGACTGGCCGGGACCGACCCCGAGGGGGAGTCGCTGCTCGATCCCGCGGCCCTCGACGGCCGCTGGGAGATCGGCGAGATCACCCAGGTCGCCTTCCGTGACGACGATGGCGGCCGCGCCGCCGAAGTCTACGCCGAAATCGAATCCGGAGCCGGGCAGCGGGTCGGCGAGCGCTTCACCGTGTCCCTGGACGGCCCCGAGCCGGTCGTGACCGACGGGGTCGTCGGCCTCGAAGTGCTCGGCAACGATTCCGGGGCCACCGTCAACGGGGTAGCGGTGGGCCGCCCCGGATGGGAGACGGTGGTGAAGCTCCTGCCGGGGGTCTACGAGCTGCGGGCGACGCCGATGTGGCCGTTCGAGGCGGAGCCCGAAACGGTGCTGGTGCTCGGCGAGCAGGCTGCGCACGAATCCGTGCGGCAGCAGATCGACGGCCTGAACACGCCGCGGCCGACGATGTCCGACGGAGGATGGGAGGCGATCGACGCGGAGGTCCGGGACTTCCTCGACTCCTGCCTGGAGGCGCCGGGCGACGGCTGCCCGTTCGAGTTGCCCGACGACCCGCGGATCACCGATCCCGGCCGGTGGGAGATCGCCTCCTATCCGAGCGCGACCGCGGACCCGCTCTTCTACATGCCCAGGGGCGTCGAACTCACCACCCGGGTCCCCGGTGAGGCCCGCATCGAGGCCACGGTCGCCGACGACTCCCCGGCCGCGGTCACCCTCGCGTGCGACCTCCGCGTCGAGGGCATCGTCGCCGCCTTCGACGAGGACGGCGAAGCCGAATTCGACTGGGGCCAAGCACCGGCCTGCGGCCCGGCGGTGGTGATCGACTGACCCCGGACCCCGGTCACCACGGTGAAGGGCCGACCTCGACCCGGTCCAAATCGGCCCCGTCCGGTATCGCGTATTCGGGCAGGTAGAGGTGGTGGACCGAGTGTCCGCCCGGCAGCGGCGCCGACCGATCGTCCGTCCAAGTCGGCCTCTCCGCCGCCGTCATGCCGCCGACGATGTCGCCGGTGTCGTCGCGGAACAGCACCGCGGCAGTCCACCGGTACTCCTCCGGCGGCATCTCGGCCTCGAATTCGATCCGGGTCCCCGCCGGCGCGAAGAGTGGAGTGATGTCGGTCACATTCAATTCGGGGGCGGGGCCCGGCTCGAAGGGCGATAGCATGATGCTGTCGGGGTGCCGCGCTTCGTCGATCTCGAGCCGGAGGGCGGCGACGTCGGCCGCCGCGGGGATCGGGAAGACCGAACCCAGGTACACCTCCTCGCCAGGCTGGATCCAGGGCACGCTGAATTCCTCGAGGAGGGCCTCGTTGTTCTCGGCCAGACGCGAGCGCACCGACAGCTCGGCGAGGGCCTCTTCCTCTCCGGCATTGCGGATGACGGCGCCGACAGTCCCCCGCCGCTCCCCGTCCGCATCGCGGGCCGTCCCGAAGCCCGATTCGACGATCCGGACGTCGGTCTCGCCCGCCTCCCCGGCGGCGGGGCCCGCCTCGGGGCCGCCCTGCGGGATCTCCTCGACGGTCGCGATGCGGTCGTCGGATCAGTTGCCGTCGTGGTCGATGGCGACCGCCAGCAGCAGGGTCGAGACGGCCAGGCCGACCAGGAACGGCAGCCGGGGGGACCGGTTGACGTGCTCGGCCGCCGGGATGCGCATCTGAGGACCTTTCGTCCATTCACTACAATCGGTCGCCTCGATGGTAGTCCCTGGTTGAGGAGTATTCGTGTCCGAGCGGTCCGCGCACGGCGAGATCCGGCTCGAGATCGAGGGCGACCCCGCCCCCGAGCCCGAACCGCGGACCCGCCGCCTCGCCCTGCCCCGCGTGCCCAATGCGGCCCTGGCGGCGGTGACGGCGCTCCTGCTGGTCGCCGCGACAACGGTCGCTGTAGCGAAGTGGCAGGCGGGCGGCCGGACCACGGCCGAGGAGACCGTGCTGGAGTTCCTGAACGCCGCCCGCGACGGCGAGGCCGATCGAGCGCTCGAACTGGCAGGCGCCGAATCCTGGGACGAACCGCTCCTCGACCCGGAGGCCCTCGACGGCCGCTGGGAGATCGGCACGGTGTCCCAGGTCACCTTCCGCGACGACGGCCGCGAGGCCGTGGTGTACGCCGAGATCGAGACCCGCGACGGCAACCGGGTCGGCGACCGGTTCACCGTCGACCTCGACGGCCCCGATCCGACGGTCACCGACGGGATCCCCGGCATCGACGCGGGCGGCGTACACCAAGGCGTCGCCTTCAACGGGATGGAGGAGCCCGACGGCGAGTTGTCGGACCTGCGGCTACTCCCGGGCAGGTACGAGATCGGGCGCGCGACGTGGTGGCCGTTCGAGACCTCGGAGGATACGGCGCTGGTGCTCGGAGACCAGATCAAGCTCGGGTCGCTGCGGCAGTTGGACTATCTGCCGAGCGCGGGACTGCTGACGCTGTCGGAAGAGGGGCGCGAGGCGGTCGAGGCGGCGGTCCGGGACTTCCTCGACGCCTGCCTGGAGACGGCCCAGGGCTCCTGCCCGTTCGTCTTGCCCGAGGGCGAGCGGCTGACCCGCTCCGGCCCCTGGGAGATCGCCTCCTATCCGAGCTTCGGCGACCGGGTGACGGGGATACAGTTCGGCCGGTTCGAACTCAGCACCAGGTACCCCGGCGAGATCCGGGTCGACGTCGCCGACGAGGCGGCCGGGACGGTCACGATCGCCTGCGACCTGCGGTTGGAGGGTGTTTCCGTCAACTTCTTCGGGGAGGGCGTGGCGAACCTCCAATGGGGAGCCGAACCGCCCTGCTCGGCGGCGGTCGCGGTCGACTGATCCCGGCCGGGGTCACCACGTCGAGGGGCCCACCTCGACCCGGTCGAGGTCGGCCTCCTCCGGGATCGCGTGCTCGGGAACGTCCAAGTGCTGCTCCGAATCCCCCTGCGGCAGCAGGGTCACATGGTCGGGATCCGCCAGCGGCCGCCCGGCTCCCGACAGGCCGCCCACGATCTCGCCGGAGGCGTCGCGGAACAGCACCGCCGCCGTCGACCACAGTCCCGCATCGGTCGGCACGTCGGCCGTGAACACGATCCGGGTCCCCTCGGGGACGAACAGCGGGGCCGTGCCGGTGACCGCGAACTCGGGCAGCCGCTGCGGCTGGACGAGCGGACCCGTTTCGCCGCCGGTGATCTCGTACGCGTTGTCGATCTCCAGCGACAACGCCGATGCGTCCGGGACCGCCTGGGGCACCTGGAAGTACGAACCCAGGTAGATCTCCTCGCCCGGAGGGATCCAGGGCGCGTTGAGCTGGGTATGGAACAGGTTCGTGTCGCCGTCGATGCGGGAGCGCACCCCGAACACGGCGGTCGCCGCCTCGGATCCGGAGTTGCGCACGACCGCGCCGACCGTCCCCCGGCGCTCGCCGTCGACATCGGCGACCATGCCGAAACCCGACTCGACGATCTCGACCTCGGCCGAGTCCCCGTCGCGTTCGTTGAGCAAAGCGCCCTCACTCTCGGCCAGCGGGAGTTCCTCGACGGTCGTGACGCGGTCGTCGGCGCCGTATCCCTCGTGGTCGACGGCGACCGCCAGCAGCAGCGCCGAGACCGCCAGCGTGACCAGGAACGGCAGCCGCGGGAGCCGGTCGGCGCGCTCGGTGATCGGCACGGGCATGTCCGGACCTTTCCGTCCAATCGCTACAATATGCGGCCACGATAGCAGTCGAAGGCAGAGGAGCCCTCGTGTCCGACCCGTCCGCACCCGGCGAGATCCGGCTCGAGATCCAGGGCGATCCCGAGCCCGAACCGCGGACCGGCCACCGCCCCGCCCCGCCCCGCGTGCCGAACGCGGCCTTGGCGGTGGTGACGGCGCTCCTGCTGGTCGCCGCAGCGGCGCTGGTGCTGGTGAAGTGGCATCCGGGGAACCGTACCGCGGCCGAGGAGGCGGTGGCCGAGTTTCTGAACGCCGCCCGCGACGGCGAGGTCGAGCGGGCGCTCGAACTGGCCGGGACCGAGCATCGCGGCGAGCCTCTCTACGAGCCCGAGGCCCTCGACGACCGCTGGGAGGTCGCCACGGTGGCCCAGGTCGAGTTCGACGACGACGACCAGGAGGCCGTGGTCTACGCCGAGATCGAAGGGCACGACGGCAACCGGGTCGGCAACCGGTTCACCGTGGAGATCGGCGGCGACGCACCGGTGGTCGCCGACGGGATCGCGAGCATCTTCACGACCGGAGTCTCCTTCGGCGTGTCGATCAACGGCCTGGAGCCGACCGGAGACGAGGTCAACAACCTGCGGTTCCTGCCGGGGCTGTACGAGATCCGCGAACCGGGGACGTGGTACTACGAGGAGGTGGAAACCGAGGTGCTTGTGCTTGGAGACCAGGTCAAGAGCCGAATGATGGCGCAGCAGGGCCTCGATTTGCCGTCGCAGCCGACGCCGCTGTCCGAGGCCGGGCGCGAGGCGGTCGACGCGGCGGTGAGGGACTTCCTCGATACCTGCCTGGAGACGCCCGGGGACCCCTGCCCGTTCGGGCTGCCCGACGACGACCGGCTGACCCGGACCGGCCCCTGGGAGATCGCCTCCTATCCGGAGTCCGCCCCGCAGTCGGCGATCTACGTGTACAACAGCATCGAGCTCGCTACCAGGGCCGCCGGTGAGGCCCGGGTGGAGGTGGAGGTCGCCGGGGAGGCGGCCGAGGCGGTCACGATCGCCTGCGACCTGCGCGTGGACGGTGCGAGTGCCCACTTCGCCGGGGAGGGCGAAGTGGAGCTCGAATGGGATCCGGCCGAGACGGCCTGCGAGACGGCGGTCGCTGTCGATTGATGCGCCGGACCGCCGTTCTCGAGACTGGGGGATCAGTCGGTGTGGACCACGCTGTCGCAGTCGATCCAGGCGGCGGTGTCGCTGTCGTCGGTGTGGGTGACGGAGTAGTGGACCGTGCTGACCGACGCCCACGGTGAGGCGGGGTCGGCCGGTGCTTCGACGGAGGATCGCCCGTCGGACGGGTCGTCACTGCTCGCCTCGGTCGAGGCGGTCTCCAATTGCTGAGTCATGGCTTCATCTCTCGCCCTTGTCCGATGTTTCGAACGCCGGAGCGACCGTTTCGCTCCTGAACGTCCCACGAGTTGAACGCATGAGAAGCTCACATGGTTTCGCCCCTGAGAGCGGACTCACAGCCAACGCGCATGGACCAGGGTAACCGCTTCCCCCTCCGATCGCCTAGCGGTTTCGTGCCACGATTGGGTCGCAACGCCTTCGCCGCCAAGGTTTCCCGCCGCGATCGCGCGATCGGTCACAGTGAGCGATCTCGCGCTTCCGGCCGGTCATCCTCCGGAGGTGTCGAGCTCGGCTCCAGCCGGCACCGAGCGGTCGTCGCGGTCGGCGAGCCAGCCCTCCGGGAGGGCGACCTTCCCCGGACTGTTCGTCCGGCCCCGCGGCTTGCCGAGCGTCTCGACCGGGAACGGCGCTTCGGCGTCGAGCTTGCCCAGCAGGTCCTCCAGCTCGGCCAGGCTCGAGACCGTCGCCAGGGCGCGCCGCAGTTCCCCGCCCACCGGGAAGCCCTTGAGGTACCAGGCCACGTGCTTGCGGAACTCCTTGCAGCCGTGCTCCTCGGCGGAGATGTTGCGCCGGGCCTCGAACGACTCGGCGTTCGCGATCCAGTCGACCAGGAGCGCCGCGTGCCGCGCCATCACGGAGGCGACCTCGCCGAGCCGCGGCAGCCGCCGGTCGCCGCGGCCGCCGAAGGCCGACTCCAGGTCGCCGAACAGCCACGGGCGCCCCAGGCAGCCGCGTCCGACCACGACCCCGTCGCACCCGGTCCGCTCGACCATGGCCAGCGCGTCGTCGGCCTCCCAGATGTCGCCGTTGCCGAGCACCGGCACCGACAGCGCCTCCTTGAGGGCGGCGATCGCCTCCCAGTCGGCCGTGCCCGAGTACCGTTCGGCGGCGGTGCGCCCGTGCAGGGCCACCCAGGCCGCCCCGGCGTCCTCGGCGATGCGGCCGGCGTCGAGGTAGGTGGGGTGCTCGTCGTCGATGCCCTTGCGCATCTTCACCGTTACCGGTATCCCTGCCGGCGAGGCGGCCGCGACCGCGGCGGTGACGATCTCGCCGAACAGCCTCCGCTTCCACGGCAGCGCCGAACCGCCGCCGCGGCGGGTGACCTTCGGCACCGGGCACCCGAAGTTGAGGTCGATGTGGTCGGCCAAGTCCTCCTCGACGACCATCTCCACCGCACGCCGCATCCCGCCGGGGTCGACCCCGTAGAGCTGGAGGCTCCGCGTCTCCTCCCCGGCGTCGAACTCGATCAGGCGCATGGTCTTGGGGTTGCGCTCCAGCAGCGCGGCGGTGGTGATCATCTCGCACACGTAGATGCCCGCCCCCTGCTCGCGGCAGAGCTTGCGGAACGGCAGGTTGGTGATGCCGGCCATCGGGGCCAGCACCACCGGCGGGTCGACGGGTTTCCCCGCGAGCGAAAGCTGATCGGTCACCGGTCGATTATCCCTGCCGAGTCCGCCTACTCCAAGTCCACCGTGACCGAGGCGTCGAACGGCATCCCGGCGACCTCGTAGGCGCCGGCGTAGGTGATGCCCTCCTCGCCGAGCGAGCCGCCGCCGGCGGGCAGGGCCGACCCGACCAGGTAGGAGTGCAGCGCCTGCCCGGAGTAGTCGCTCACCAGCAATGCCACCGCGTTGCCGCCGTAGTCGGCGACGTCCAGGTTCGGCGTCTCGCGTGCGCACACCGGGTCGCTCAGGCGCGCGTCGCTCAGCTCCGAGGTGACCGCGCCGTCGGCGATCCACCGCACGGTGGCGTCGCCGCGGCTGGTGGCGACGAAGCCGCCGCTCTGCTGCGCGGGCTTCAGGCAGGTGGGGTTCTCGCCGACCTCGACGGCGGCGGTCTCGGCCAGCTCGCGGTCAAGGTGGTGGACCACGCCGTCGCGGGTGGCGACGGCCAGCGCCTCGCCGTCGGCGGCCACGTCCGTGACCTCCGCGCCGAGGTCGGCCGGTTCGGCCGCGGCCGCGTCGAGTTCGAATTCGGCGCCCTCGTAGTGGCGGTCGGCCAGGCCGGTCAGCGCCGGGGCCAGGTCGACGACGGTCGCCTGCTGCTCGGGCTGGGAGCCGACCAGCGCGTATCCGGCGGTGGCGACGGTGTCGGCGTGCGGTTCGTCGGCGAGCGTGGCGCGGCTCAGCGTGAGCGATCCGGCCGAGTTCGACCAGGCGTCGACCGAGGTCGGGGCCGTGAACGGCAGTTCGACCTGCCCGAGGATCTCGGCGGTGCCGAAGGCCCCGGTGTTGGGCAGTCCGGGGTAGGGCTCGGACCAGCTCGACCGGTAGTGGCCGGACTGGTCGGCGAGCGCCACCACCACGAGCGAGCCGGTCTGCGACTCGGGACTCCAGGTGGTCACGAGCGCCAGTTCGTTGCCGTCGGTGAGGGCCAGGTCGGTCGGGACGTGTCCGTCCGGCAGCGGCAGGCAGGTGCCGCCCTGGGCGCCGCTGATGCCGGTGGTGGCCAGCAGGCCGCCGGAGAAGGCGATGACCGCGTGCGCGTTGACCTCGCTGCCGTGCTCGGGTCGGGCGAGGGCCACCGGGGCGCCGAGGTCGCCGCCCTGGTCGGCGATGCATTCGGCGGTGGAGCCCTCCTCCAGCTCCAGTTCGGGCGTGCCGTCCTCCGAGAATCGGCCTCCCGCACGCGGCCCGACGTCGATGACCTCGTCGTTCGCCTCCACGACGGTGACGTGGTCGACTCCGGACAGTCCGTCCTGCTCGGTCACGTAGGCGAGTTGGCCCTGCACGGTCCGGTCGGCCGCGCCGAAGAGCGGTTCGGGGGAGCCGCCCTCGAGCGCCGGGAGCTCCTCGTCGGCGCCGTTTCCGCCGGCTTCGCCGTGGCGCCAGGCGAACCATTCGGCGGTGCCGACGGCCCCGGCCAGTTCGGCGTAGCGCTCGGGGGTGAACTCGTCCTCGGCGGCGTTCTCCTCGCCCGGGGCGTCCGGTTCGGCCTGGTCGTTTCCGCCGGAGGGTTCGCTGGCGGGCGGGCCGCCGAGCATGATCACGATGGCGATGATGAGACCGAGCGTGATCACGCCGCCGATGCCGTAGATGGCGTAGCGCACGCCGGCATGGGTGGGCGGGGTGGTGACCTTCTTCTCGGTCTGCGCCGCGGGCTCCGGCGGCTCCTGCCGCGGCGGTGCCGGTGGCTCCGGTGGCGCGGCGGGGGCGGGCGGTTCGGGCTGCCGCTGCTGCGGGAAGGCCCCGGGTTGGAGGCCGCCGGCCGGGGGACCCGCGTCTTCGTACTGCTGCTCGGGCGGGAACGCGTCGGGCGCGTAGGGCCGGCCGGGGTCCGGTTCCGGCGGCGGCTCGCCGAGGCCGGTGTTCGGCGGCGGCCACGAGGCGCCCTGGGCGGTCCAGCCGCCGGTGCGCGCCTGCTGGCTGATCCAGTCCTGGTTCTCCGGCGGCGGCCACAGCGCGCCGCTCGACTCCCCGCCGCCCCATTCGCTCTGGTGCGGCACCTCCGAGGCGGCCGTCTCCGGCCCGGGTCCGGGCGGTTCGGGGGGCGGGGCGGCGGCGGTCAGGTCGGCGTAGTCGCCCGGGGGCGGCGCCGGGCTCTGCTGTCGGGGATCGGACTCATCGGTCGGTTCCTCTTCCGGGGCAGAGGGAGGCATGTGACCCACCCCGCGTGCTCTGATGCGGGGCGGATTGGTGGGAGTGGCCGCGGGTTCGCTGGCCGGTGGCCAGGCCGGCGGCTGCTCGGGCGATGGGTCCGGCATGATAGGCGACTCTAGCGGATCGGGGCGCGCAGCAGTGAGGCGTGGTCGGGAAACGAGTGACTCGGGGACATGCTAGTGCCGGTGCGTTCCCGGTCGGGTTCACAGCCGCGGCGGCCGCCCCCGCCGCGTCGGGGCCGGCAGGCAGAATGGGGGAGTCTTCGAAGTGAGGTGAGTAGTGGCGGGCCGAATCCGAGACGCCGACATCCAGCTTGTGCGCGACCGCGTCGACATCGCCGAGATCATCGGCGAACGCGTCACCCTGCGCAATGCCGGAGGCGGCAACCTGAAGGGCCTGTGCCCCTTCCACGATGAGCGCTCGCCGAGTTTCAACGTCACCCCCGCCCGCGGCGTCTACCACTGCTTCGGCTGCGGTGTCGGCGGCGATGCGATCACGTTCCTGACCGAGCTCGACGGGCTCGGCTTCGTGGAGGCGGTCGAGCGCCTGGCCGCCCGCGCCGGAATCAATCTGACCTATGAGGACGTCGACGGCCGGGTCCAGCGCGGACCGGCCGCGAAGCCGGGCCTCAAGCAGCGCCTGCTGGAGGCCCACGCCGAGGCCGCCGACTTCTACGCCGCGCGCCTGACCGACGCCGAGGCCCGGATCGGCCGCCGGTTCCTGGCCGACCGCGGCTTCGGCCGCGACGCCGCCGCCCACTTCGGCTGCGGCTACGCCCCCGACGCCTGGGACGCGCTCACCAAGCACTTGCGCGCCAAGGGCTTCGGCGCCGAGGAGCTGACCGATGCCGGGCTCGCCAAGCCCGCGCGCTCCGGCAGCCTCATCGACCGCTTCCGCCGCCGCCTGGTCTGGCCGATCCGCGACTCCTCGGGCGCGACGATCGGCTTCGGCGCCCGCAAGCTCTTCGACGACGACCAGGGCCCCAAGTACCTCAACACGCCCGAGACGGCCCTCTACAAGAAGTCCCAAGTGCTCTACGGGATCGACTTGGCGCGCAAAGAGATCGCCAAGAGCGGCCGGGTGGTGATCGTCGAGGGCTACACCGACGTCATGGCCTGCCACCTCGCGGGCGTCCCGGTCGCCGTCGCCACCTGCGGCACCGCCTTCGGTCCCGAGCACACCCGCATCCTCCGCCGCTTCCTGTTCGACTCCGACGACGCCGGCGGCCGCATCGTCTTCACCTTCGACGGCGACGACGCCGGGCAGCGGGCCGCCGCCAAAGCCTTCGACACCGAGCAGCGGTTCGTCTCCCAGACCTACATCGCCGTCACCCCCGACGGCCAGGACCCGTGCGAACTGCGCCAGAACCGGGGCGACGCGGCCGTCCGCGAACTGATCGAGCGGCACACGCCGCTGGTCCAGTTCGCGCTCGACCGCGAGATCGCCAAGCACGACCTCGACACCGCCGAAGGCCGCCTCCACGCCACGCGGGCGATCGCCCCGCTGCTGGCCGGGGTCAAGGACCGCGGCCTGGTCGAGGAGTACCTGGGCGATTACGCCGGCCGCCTCGGCAAGGACAAGGCCGAGCTGCAGAGCGCGGTCAAGGCCGCGGCCGCGGGCCGGTCGGCGCCCGAGCCGGTCCCCGCCCAGCGCCGCTCCCGCGAGGCCGACTCGACGCAGCTCCGCGCCCAGCGCGAGGCGCTCAAGGTCGCCCTCCAGCACCCGCAGCTCGCCGGCCCGTACTTCGACGCGGTCGACGCCACCCCGTACACCGACCCCAATTACCGTGCCGTGCGGGAGGCGGTGGCCGCCGCCGGAGGCGCGGCCGCGGCCGCCGCGGGCGCGAACTGGATCGCCGCGGTGGCCGCCGCCTGCACCGAGCTGGCCGCGTCGGCACTGGTCAACGAGCTGGCGGTGGAGGAGCTGTTCATCGACCACGAACCGGACGCGGTCTACGTTCGGACGCTGCTGGCCCGCATCCAGCGCCCGGTGGTCGAAGCCGAGGTCGCCGACCTCAAGGGGCGGCTGCAGCGGCTGAACCCGAGCACCGACAAGGACGAGTACATGTCCCTGTTCGGCAAGCTCATGTCCTCGGAGCAGCACGTCCGCTCGCTGCGCGACCAGGCCGCCAACGCCGTCGAGTGACCGAGAGCCCGGGGCCGCGGGTTGTGTCCGCGGCCCCGTTGTCGTCCGGTGGTTAGCAGATGTCGATGCTGGCGTTGCCGGAGAGGTTCCAGGTGGAGTTGTCGGCGCAGGGTGATTCGCGGACCGAGGTGTTGTTGACCGTCAGGGTGATGTCGGTGTCGCGGGTGTTGGCGAATTCGCTGCGGGCGGCGATGCGGACTTCGCCGCCGCCGTCGACGGTGCCGCCGGCGATGGTGTAGTTGTAGCAGTTCTCGATCAGGATGGCGTTGTTGCCGTTGCCGGCCAGGTCGACCTGGCCGATGCGGACGCCGCCGGATTCGGAGACGCAGAAGATGCCGCGGCCGCCGCCGCGGGAGACGACCCGGTCGACGTAGATGTTGGTGGCGTAGGAGCCGTCGGCGAGCCTGCCGGCGCGGTTGGCGGTGCGGAAGGTGGCGTAGCCGGTGCCGGAGGCGACGTTGTCGCCGTCGACCAGCCCGATGTTGGCGTTGCGGGTGTTGTTGAGCAGCAGGCCGGCGTAGGCGGTGTTGCGGGCGACGACGGTGCCGATCTCCAACCCGTCGACGTTCCAGGTCTCGACCCCGTGGTTGCCGGCGCCGTTGACGTAGACGTAGTCCATGGTCACGTTGGAGCTGGCCGGTTCGTCGCGTTCGAAGCGGATGCCGATGCCGCCGTCGAGGTTGAGGTTGATCTGGCCGAGGTGGAGGCCGTTGTTGCCGAAGAACCGCATCCCGAAGTACGGGTCGCCGGTGAGGTCGAGGTGGGGGATGGACACGTTCGAGGTGTTGGTCGACTCGATGGCGCCGCGGCCGCCGTTGTTGCCGGCGTTGATGGTGCCGCAGCCTTCGAAGGTGCGGTTGCTGGGGATCCAGATGGTGCTGCCGCCGATGGAGCCGGAGGCCATGACTGAGACGCGTTGGCCGTTGCCGAGGGCGTCGACGGCGGTCTGGATCGCGGCCCGGTAGTCCCCGCCGGTGTAGACGGTGCTGCCCCCGTGCTGGGCGGTGTAGTTCCCACTCGAGCCGGTCACGGTCGCATC
>NZ_PGGV01000032.1 GCF_002798405.1 Glycomyces xiaoerkulensis
CCCTCGATCCCGGCACCCAAGCCCTGCTCACGCTCGCCTACCTGCGCAAGGGCGAGACACTGCGCGATCTCGCGGCCGGCTTCGGCATCTGGGCCGCCACCGCGTGGCGACGTACCCGCGAGACCATCGGACTGCTCGCCGCCCTGGCCCCGGGCATCCGCGACGCCCTGCGCCACGCCAATCGGTCGGGCGCAGCCTTCGTGATGCTCGACGGCACCCTGGTCCGGATCGACCGCAACCGAATCGACCGGCCCTGCTACTCCGGCAAGCACCAGCGACATGGAATGAACCTCAGGCCATCGCCGATGCGCGCGGGAACCTGCTGTGGATCTCCGGTGCGATCCGCGGCTCGATCCACGACACCAAAGCCGCCTGGATCTGGCGAATCCCCTGGCTGCTGGCCGAGCACGATTTGTTCGCCCTGGGCGACAGAGGCTATGACGGTCTCGACCACGATTTGGTGGTCACGCCGATCAAAGGCAAGAACAAGCCCGCGTGGCAAACGGAGTACCACCGGCTCCACGCCCGGCTCCGCGGCCCCGGCGAGCGCATGTTCGCCCAGCTCAAGACCTGGTCGATTCTCGACCAGATCCGCTGCGACCCGCACCAGGTTACCCAGATCGCCAAAGCCGTCCAGGTCCTCAACAGCTACGAACACCACTCAGCTTGAAACAGACTCACGGACTATGCTCACCGCAGTGTCCGCTGCGTCTTGATTTTGTTGGTACACACCAGGAATCATCGACCGTTGGCCGCGTCGTTTTCTGGCCGAAGCCCTTGCGTCCCATAGAGTCGGATCCGAGCCTCAACCATCACCGACTGTCACACAACAAACTTCCGCCGCAGTATTGGTTGCCGAACAATTCAGCAATCCGACAAACCTACTTACGGTAGTCAAGCTAAGTGACATCCTGATATCATGGTACCGAATACACCATGAAAGGATGTTCGGCAATGAATCCGCTGGAATTTTTAATTCTGGTATCGTCTCTGATACTTGCAACTATTATCACTCTGGCGCTTGTCGTATTCATGATCTGGCGGTTCCCGACCAAGAGACGACTAGATAATGATCTTAATGAAGCACGGAATCTGCTCGTTATGAACTTTGATGTTGGGCGCTGGATCCAGAAGAATCTCAACCGACGTGAACGCAAGTTCGGTAGACATAGTGGGGAAACCTTGGCTGCCCGCGGTCTCTTGGCTGACGCATGGCTTCGCCGCGGGTCCCCAACGAATGCAATAGCGCTTTACGAGCTCAATTACGAGATAGTTATTGCCAACAAGAATCATGATGGTAAGAGCTTCTTCTCTTTGCTCAATGCCTGGCCGTTGGCTAGGTTGTATACGAGGGTCCACGACTTGGATAAGGCCGTTAAACTGTACATGGAGTGCCTCAAACGGTCACCACTAGCTCCTTCCAACAGACGAATCATGTTGGACGAGCTTGCCGAAGTATACGAACGATTGGGGACTCCGGAGAATGCGATTCCCTTGCGCGAGGAACAGCACGAGCTATCGAAAAATGATCGGTACCAGCTCCTGAAATCGATCGGAGATAGTACTAGGACATTCGTGGCCTGCGGCGTTCCTCACCGTGCCATTGACTTGTGTTACAAATATCTCCAAGCAGGTGGACTTGATCGAGAGTCGACAGAAATAGTAATGCGAAATTGCGCTTTTGCCTACATGAAATCCGGACTTCCCGAGCGTGCTATTCCACTATATGAGCTCCGTGGACATATTGTCGCCGAACACGAGGAAACCGGCCCCAACACCTGGTCGAAAATTGGATTGAAAGGCGTGCGACCTCTTGTTGAAGCTTACCTAGAAGCTGGATATGGAACCGTGGCAGAACATCTCATCGATTGGATCCGTATGAGAGAAGAATTTGAGAGGAAGCAAGAGGAAAAAGAAAGAAGGGAGAGAGAACGGTCCATGTCTATGTGGGATCACGGTTACGCGGGCGGAGGCTAGTTGGCTTAATAATAGGCCCCCGGAGCCGCCCTGCGGGGAGGCTTCAAACCGCCGCACAGTACGGGAGCGGTGACGTGACCGTGGTGAGCGATGTGGAAAAGGCAGCGTTCGAGCTATTATATATGGGTAATTCATTGTTGTCTGCTTCGTTCTTCAGGGCGTGGCGATTGGGCTCAGCCCGATGAAGGTGCTTTCGCGTGAGGCGAGGGAGGAGCTGCTGATCAGCGGAGTCGCGGCGAATCTGGATCACGGCCTGCCCCAGGCGTTGGCGGCCGAGTCGTTCTGAACGACCGAGCGCAGCGCCTCCCGTTGGGTGGCAACGTTTCGCTGGCACGGACGCCGGGGCCTGAAATCCGGTGTCCTTGGGCAGCGCCCGGAGGTACCAAAGCGCCTGGACAAACGCCGACAGTGAACCTCTTGCATCCTGAGCGAGTGTTGTTGCGCTGCAGCTACTTTTGGGGTAACCGCCTGATGGGAACGGAAGAAGCACCTGGTAGAACGGCAGGTGCTACCTCTACCGCGACCTCCACCAGGAGCTCCGGTTGCTGGTGCGACACGAGGTCGCACTCTTCCAGTGGCTGAGTTCTGAATGAGAGGAGTAATGCCTGGACGAGGCCCTGACCAGTGTTCAAGGTCGGTCCCCGTGTTCACGTGCGTTGCTGGTAACGGCGGGGTGCGGAGCTGAACGTGAAGCCCAAGGCCCTCTGAGCCATCCAGGGGACACAGGCGAGGGGAAGACGACGATGGGCGAACGCGATTGAACTTCTGATGACGTCTCGTTAGAAGCACGGTCAGCCGGTGGTTTTGTGTCTGGCCGATAGCCCCTCCGGCGTTGGAAGGCGTCGAGCGGCCCCGGGTAGCAGCATGCCCGGGGTGGGAACACCGCTGGGTCCGGGATTAAGGAAGCGCCCTGCGTCGTCGCAGCTGGCGAGTGTGGAACGTGGCAACCCCGATGCGGTCTGCCGCGGGCAGTAGGTGACCTGTAAGGGCAGCCGATGCCGCAGCGGGAACAGGAAGACCCAAGAAGCGGACGCCGGCAGCCGAAAGGCGAGAGGAAACCCCAGATCTGGTGCTCTCTGCCAGGTGGGCATAACTCGCCGGATAGGGCCTTTGGCCTGGCCTGCAAGGGCGCTGACGTGGGTCTGGTGGAATCTTGAAGTGATGATGGGAAGGACCCCTCACTGATGGGCAAGTTGGACGCCGCTCCGATGCGAGCGGTGAACGGACCTGAGGGCAGTCCCTCGCTCGACTGGCAACGTATTGACTGGTCGGTCGAGGAAGGGAATGTTCGGCGACTTCGCCAACGGATCTTCAAGGCGTCGCAGGAGGGGGACCTCAAGCGGGTCCGCAGCCTGCAAAAGCTCATGCTGCGCTCGCGGAGCAACGCTCTGGTGAGCGCGCGACGGGTGACGCAGCAGAGCACCGGTCGCAAGACCGCCGGGATCGACGGCAAGGTGGCCCTGACTCCTGCCGGGCGGGCGCGCCTGGCAGCACAGGTCCTCAACGAGCCGACGGCCAAGCCCCGGCCGGTCAAGCGGGTGTATATCCCCAAACGCAATGGGAAACAGCGTCCGCTTGGGATTCGGGTGATCCTCGACCGCGTCTGCCAGGCGCGGGCGAAGAACGCGCTGGAGCCGGAGTGGGAAGCGAGGTTCGAGCCCAAGTCCTACGGGTTTCGGCCCGGACGCGGCTACCATGACGCGATCGAGGCGATCCGCTGACCGTGCGAGGCAAGACCGCTCGACGACTGTGGGTCCTCGATGCCGACCTGTCGGCAGCGTTCGACCGGATCGGTCACGATCGGCTCATGGCCGCGGTCGGTCAATTCCCGGGTCGGGACATGATCCGAGGATGGCTGAAAGCCGGAGTGATGGAAGAGGGCCGATGGTCGCCGACCGAGGAGGGAACTCCCCAGGGCGGGGTCATCAGTCCGCTGCTGTTGAACATCGCGCTGCATGGGATGGAACAGGCCGCCGGAGTGACCTACCAGCCAGGACCGGGCGACCGGCCCAAGCTGGCACGGGACACTCCAGCGCTGGTTCGGTACGCCGACGACTTCGCCGTCTTCGCTCACACGAAGCACGAGGCCGAAGCGGTGAAACAGCGGTTGGCTGCGTGGCTGGAGCCGCGCGGGCTTCGGTTCAACGAGGACAAGACCCGGATCGTGCATCTGGATGAGGAATTCGACTTTCTCGGGTTCAACATCCGCCGATACGAACGGGGCCGCTGCTTCATCAAACCGAGCCGCGAAGCGGTCGGGGAGGCTCGGGCGAGACTGCGGGAGGAGTTCCGGCTCCTTCGCGGCACCAACGCCGAGGCGGTGTTGATCCGGATCGCGCCGATCGTGCGCGGCTGGGCGACCTACTACCGGCACGCGGTCGCCAAGAAGGTGTTCGCCGATCTCGACCAGCACCTGTGGAAACTGGCCTGCACATGGGCCAAACGTACTCACCCGAGAAAATCGAAGACCTGGGTCTACCGCAGGTACTTCGGACAGTTCAACAAGACCAGGCAGGACAAGTGGGTGTTCGGCGACCCAAACACCGGCGCCTACCTGCCCAAATTCGCCTGGACCCCGATCATCCGACACACCATCGTGCGAGGCCCGTTCTCTCCGGACGACCCCGCACTGCGGGACTACTGGGACCGGCGGCGACGCACCACGCCGCTGCCGGTCATGAACAACGCCAACGCGAGACTGGCGTTCCAGCAGAAGGGACTGTGTCCCCTGTGCGGGCAGACGCTGATCGTCGGAGCCGAGTTCCAACCCCAGTTCGCTCGTGAATGGATCGAATGGTTCAAGACCGCCTCCCGCATGGTCAACCGGCACCACCTGACCTACCAGCGTGACAGCGGCGGGGACGAACTGACCAACCTCCAACTCGTTCACGGTGACTGTCACCGGCAGCACCACGCAGCCGAGGACAAAGCGACCGGACGAAAACGCAAGACGCCCAAGGATTCTGCTTGAGCCGTGTGCGCGGAAACACGCACGCACGGTTCTGAGGGGGCGATGGCGTGGCAACACGCCACCGCTACCCGACTTCTACCCTGCGGCGCTGCCGTTGTCGACAGCCACCCTGAGGCGCGTGTCGACCCTCATCCGCGCCCACCGCAAGACCATCCGTTCCCGATGGCGCCGCCTCGCACCAGGTGACCAGGCACTGCTCACCTTGGCCTACCTGCATAAAGGCGAGCGACTGCGGCACTTGGCGGCTGGCTTCGGGATCTCGGAGGCGACCGCCTGGCGCCGGGTCCGCGAGACCATCGGCCTGCTCGCGGCCAAGGCGACCGGGCTGCGCCAGGCACTGCGGTGGGCGAAGCGCGCCGGCTGGGCGTTTGTGATCCTCGACGGCACGCTCATCCGCACGCAGCGCCACCGGATCGACCGGCCCTTCTTCTCCGGCAAGCACCGCCACCACGGTATGAATCTCCAGGCCGTCGCCTCGCCGACCGGGGAACTGCTATGGGTTTCGGGGGCCATACGCGGATCGATCCACGACACCGCCGCCGCCCGGATCTGGCTGTTGCCCCGATTCATCAAGGAGGCAGGCCTGTTCGCCCTGGGCGACAAGGGCTACCGCGGCCTTGATGAGAAACTGGTGGTCACGCCGTTCTGGGGCCGGGGCAGACCAGCCTGGCAGAAAGAGCACAACCGGCTCCACGCACGACTGCGCGGACCAGGCGAGCGCGCGTTCGCGCAGCTCAAACAGTGGGGTGTGTTCGACCGAGTCCGCTGCGACCCACACCAGATCACTCAGATCACCAAGGCCGTCGGCGTACTCATCGAATACGACCGCCGATCACGATGAAAGAAGTTCAGTATCTCATCCGCCGCGCGGTGCGTACCGGCCGACTTATCGGCCTCAGCCACTATATTCGCTATGCGAGGCTCACCGAGGTGAGATTGAGGGGAGTCGGGGTGGAGCGTGTGGTGCTGCTGAGGTACGCCGGGGCCAGCATGACCACCATGGCCCACCATCTGGCCGCGGTCCTGGATCCGCCCGTGGCGCACCTCGATGAACTGCGCTACGACCCCGGCTGGAACGAAACCGAACCGGCCGTCTTCGCCGCTGCCGAGCGGAACCTGCTCGGGCAGCGGCGATTGGTCTGCGACGGCAACTACCTCTCGACCCTGTCCGAACACCTGTCATGGGCCGACACTGTGATCTGGCACGACTACGGACTGATCCGGTACCTGTGGCGAGTCCTGGCCCGTTACCGCTGGCACGGGCCCGGCCAGCACGGAAGCGGAGTGTTCGTCCGTATCACCTGGCCGTTCTAGCGGTACGTCGCCATCTACCGCCGCCGACACGCACCGCGCGTCCGGGAAGTGCTTATCGACCATGGCCAGGACTGCGAGGTGATCATTGTGCACCGCCCTCGCGAAACCACCGCACTGTTGGACCGCTTCCGCCGGCCCGCTACCGGCCCAGCGGACCAGTGACCAGCGCTGCGGTGGGCGCGCCGGTTACCAGGCCGCGAGCATCGAGTAGTCACCGCCGCCGGAAGCGAGGGTAGCCGGTTATCCTCCCGCGGCTGGGGCCGGCTCAACTCCGTCAACTTCGTGTACCGCGAAGCTGACCTCCGGCAGCTCGCTACCGGCACCGACCAGACCATCAAGGACGTCTTCGCCGACGCCATCGCCGAGATGCGGCGCGAACGCGACAACATCGCGACCGAGAAGCTCCGGACTCTGACGGCCTTCTACGGCCGCAGTCGGCACCCGCGCTTCTGGCAGACGGTCGTGATCGAACGGTCCGCCTCCCAGTACCGCTGGGCCTCGCCCAACGGTATCGAGGAAGCCGTCGCCAAATCACCCGACGGCATGGACGCCCTGGGTTTCTTGTCACTAGCGCTGCCTGAGCTGCTCGCCGACCTCCTCCAAGACTCCGCGAACGGAGGCACGTGAGCGGCCAGCACCGCCTCGCGAGCGCCGATGCGGACTGCGCATCGGCGCTCGCCACTGCCCAGCAACGAGATCGAAAAGGAGACGATCGCATGAACTTCGAAGGCACGCCCATTCCGAGCATGGTCTGCGGAACCTGCTCGCGGCCGTTGTGGCGAACCCTGCCCAAGGACGACTCCGGTGCGCTCACCGGCGAGATCATCTACCACCATCCGCTGCACATCGAGGCAGATCACGAACCGGTCCCGCAGCCCCGAGCCGAGCACTACGAGGACCAGATCAACCAGGTCTGCGACTTCTGCACCTCGAGGTCGGTCAAGTGGCGTTACCGGGCCCCGGGCATCCAGATCCACGCGCTCGACCACGACGACCAGCCCATCCAGGAACAGCAGCCCACCGACGAGTGGAACGCATGCGAGGTGTGCGCGAAGTACATCCAGCACCGCAACTCCGAGGGTCTGCTCCGCCGCGCCTTGCCAGCATTTGGGCCCGACCCGGACGAATTCCTCATCGCGATGGTCCGCGGCCTGCACCAGGCGTTCTTCCATGCACTGCAGCCCGGACGCACCCGCGTGACCGGGGACCGAACCTGACTCAGAGATGCCTGGGGGCTCGCGCGGCCACGCGGGCCCCCAGGCCGGCAACACGAATCCACCTACGACACAGCAATCGAGAAGGAGCGCTGCCGTGAACAGCACACCACACCCTCCCGACAAGGAGCACACCCAGCCCGCCGACCAGACCAGCGACTACTGGCTCACCGAGTACCCGGAGTCGGGACTCGAACGCAACTGGGCAGAACTGCGCCGCCCGTATACGGCCGAGATGGTCGACCGCAAACGCATCGCTGCGGCGATCGACAATGTCCGCTGGCACCGCCTGAACGCGGCCGTCGCAATCAGCCCGGGCCTGATCCTGCGGGCCATCATCCCCGAAGCCCAGCGTGCAGGGTTCCAGCCCCTGGCGATGGGCATCGGAGCCGACCCGATCGACTACCCCGAACCGCACCTGCTCGACCAGCCGCGGCGGGAGGTCCATCCAGACTACTTCGAGACCGGCTACCTCCTCGGTCTACGGCGACTCGTCCGACGCACCGTCTTCAGCGCCTATTTTCTCGTCCTCACCGATGAGGCAGGACTGGTCGTCTTCGACAGAGACGACCGCCCCATTCCCGAAGGGCTCCTGACCAACGCGTGCGCCGCCCGCCTGCACGAGTTGTGCAAGGGAACGGTCGACGGATCCCCGTGCGAATGCCCCTGCAGGCAACCCGAACCGAAAGCCAGTTAGCAGTCGGCCCGGACTGCCCAACCCGCCACAAGAGGATAGCGATGAAGGACAACGCTCACACCGACCACCAGGGCCACACCTGGCAGACGATGCTCACCGAACTGCCATACGCGGCCGAAGCGATCCGCTCCCGGATACCGATCCTCGACACACGCCGACGCACTGAAGCGCTCACTGACGGCGACCGCGTCGGTTTCATCGTCCGCGACGAGATCGACTACCACATCGAGATCGACACGGCCGAACTCGACCAAGCGGCACCCGGCTGGAGAGACGCACTCACCGATCCGGCGAATACCGAAGCCGAAGGCCACTGGGAACTCATCGGCGCCGTGCAAGAGTACATGACCGAATGCAACGAGAGCGCCACCGCGCAATGGATCGCGCTCATCCCCATCGCCGAGGCTCCGGACGACTGAGCAGCAACGAGTTGATCAGATGGGCCGGATCGAGGTCTGGCCCACCGCGCTCCGCATGACGGGTGCCTCTTTTTATACACTGTAAGTCCACAATAGATAACATCTGCGATGTCCTCAGGAGATCACCGCTAGAACCACGGCGGCCCAGCACCCGACCAGCAACCACGGCCCCAGTGGTACATACTCCACCGGCACACGAGCCCGCCAGCGCGCCACACCGGCCGCCGAGGCGGCCAAGACAAACCCCAGGGTGACCCCGCCCCACGCCGCCGCCCACGACCACCAGCCGGTGAAAGCCGCGATTACCGCCAGCAAGGCCACGTCGCCGAGCCCTACGCCGCCATCGAAGATTCGCCACCAAATCAGCGCCAAGGCTCCGACGGCCAACGCGGACCACATCGCCCGCTCCAACGGCCCCGATCCGCCAGACCATGCAGTATCCCAGCCGAAGCAAGCAATCACTGCGGCTCCAAGGAGGCCGCTAAGGACGAACGGCAGCCGGTGCGTGACCGCGTCGATCACGGCAAGACCAGGAGAGAGGGCCGCGAACAGCGCAAACGCGACCGCAGCGGGACGCTCTGGCAGAACGCCCACCACCACAGTCGCACCTGCGGACCCGCCGACCACTGTGGTGACCATCGCGCCACGATGCCACCCGAGAGATAGTTCCGCAGCCCCCCGTCCACGCGCGTCGGGGACGAGCGCGAGTGTGAACCGCCAGATCAGCACCGCGACAGCCAGTCCACCGAACCCGGCCGCCAACATCCACATGAAGTGAGTCTAGAGAGCGAGCTCGGCGGGCCTCAGCCGAATCGGGACAAGGCCAATTCATACGACCACCCTTTGACGCTCCCGCGCATGCGCCCTGAAGGCGTAGACGACTCACGACTCAGTCCGTGTGCGGCAGAGTGCTGAGAAGAGTCCGGGGAGGCGCGGGTCGGCGCCTCGGCGGGTATGTCGAGCGAGCCCGCGACGTTGCCGGAGCGCTCGTCGACACCGGTTCATGGCAGGATCCAGAGGTTGGTGGCGATCGCCCAGCAGATGGCGAAGACGACCAAGTATATCAGGGTCAGGGTCTTGCGTCGTCGGCTCCACTGCCGCCAAGGAATGCGTCGCCAACGCCAGTACCGTTCGACGACCCCGATGATCGGCCCTGGCCGGTGCGGTCGGCGGCTCATCGCGGCACCGGCGCGGTGCCGGTCGGGTGCCAGCCGTCGTCGACATCGGTGTACTTGCTGTGGTTAAGCGCCTGCATCAGATCCGATGCCCTAGTCATCAGCTCCCCATCGAGTTGCACGATCTTCCAGAGAAAGGTCAGGAAGAACGAAATGATGGCGCCGATCGCGGCTCCGGCTATAGCGCCGGGCGGTCCACCAGCAAAGGATCCGGCCGCCGCACCGCCTGCCAAGCCGACCGCTGCGGCGACGCCGGCCTCGGCGACCGCGGTGCCGACTGCGGTCCAGGCGTTGTACTTGTCGGCGAATCCGACGATGTGTTCGATGCAGAACTCGTAGAGCTCGTCGCATGCGTTGTCGAGGAGGTCGGCCAGGTCGGTGAAGGCCGAGGTGGTGTCGTCGCATTGTTTGCGGACCTGGGCGAGGTCGCTATCGAGGCCCTCGGGCCCTTCGATGTACTCGGCGAAGGCGTCGGCGTCGGACCCGGTCCAGTCCTCGTCGACCAGGCTCGCGTACCCGCGTTCGGCCGCGATCGCGGTGAAGGGGCCATCGGTCTCGCCGGCACCGGTGCCGAGCAGGTCGGCCTTTTCACGCAGGGTTTCGGTGTCGACCTGGGAGAACAGTTGAATGATCGTGCTGGGCTTGAGGTCGGATTTGAACTGCTCGTGCCGACCCCAGCCGCCATAGTCGGCCCAGGCGCGGTCGACCGCCTCGAGATCGTCGAGGTATTCGGGGGTGCACAGAAACTGTCCGAGTGGCCAATAGGTCACGTTGTGACCTCCTTCCAGTTCACGGCCTCGACTGGGGTTACCAGTCCTGGTAGAACTCACCGGCTGCGTGTTCGGCAAGGGAGGCGCCGGTGTCGTTGAAGTCGGCCTCGCTCTGACCGTCGGCTTCGAACCAGACCGCGGCCACGTGGAGCAGGTTGAGGTCGGTCTTGTCGACAGCCTCGCCGACCGCGTCGCAGTCGACGATGCGGTAGCCGACGATGCTGTTCCAGGTCTCGGCCAAGGGCCCCGCCCACGGGGCCTCGTCGCCCCCGAACGGCGTGGTACTCACCTCCGCATCGATCAGATCGTCGCGGTAGGCATCGATCTGGTCGTGGCGGGCGCGGACGCGTTGGGCGAATTGTTCGACCTGATCGGGGTCAACTGAAGGCATCTCAGACCTCCCTGTCGGCGAGCCGGGCCACCGGGTCGGAGGCGGTGAGCTGGCGGGACATGCGGCGGACTGCCGAGTTGTAGGTGAGTCGGATTCGTTCGGCCTATTCGTCGGCGTCGGACTCGCGGGGGCGCAGCCGAACCCGGCAATCGCCGTTGATGCGCGTCCGCACCCAAACCGTGCCGTCATGGGAGACGGCCGTGCCTTCGGTGCCGCGGGTGAACCTGCCGAGCTGTCGCTCCAGGGCGGTGATGGCGCTTTTGGCGGCTTCGCGGCGATCGGCGGTCGAGTCAGTCATCCTCGCCTCCCAGCACCGCGGCCATTTCGTCGGCCAAGTCCAGGACGGTGGCCGCGACCGCGCGATGGAGGGCCGAAGCCATGAGGGAAAAGACTGTTTCGACCGCCAGCGCGGCCGATTCGGTCTCGACCGGGCCCGGCAGATAGACCTCGGCAAGCGTGAAATCCAAGGCCATGGTCATCCGAACCCCGGAGTCGGGGTGGTACTTGGTCAGAGTCAGCCGGTGGAGGCGGCGGTTGAGCGCGGCCACGCGGTGCGGCAGGTCGCCGGTACGGTCGATGCTGGCGAACGCCTCCCTCGCTTGGCTGCGGACGGCCGCCACGTCGACCGTGGTGGACTCGACCGGGCCGGTCACCTCATGGGCCGGGCGCTGATCGACTGCGGGCGCTACTTTGATGGGTCGGGCCATAGCACATCCTCGATGGTGATCGAACGTAACGTGCGATACATCGAAAATGACACAATGTGATGATCATTGTGGGCACCGACTGGCCCATGTCCGGTTTCTTACATCAACCGTGTGATGCCGGATCGGATTCGGAAGCGGTGGACTCGACGCTGCAAGGCGCATGCAATGAGGGCGAAAGCACGATTCCCAAGCAGGGAACCAACACCCATTGGAACCACTGGCCGGGGCGCAGTGATAGGAGGTCGAAATCGGGGCCTCGGCCGTTGACGGCTCCCAAGGGCCGCGTGTGTGGCTTTCGAGCGAATAGTCCTAGTCAGGCTACCTGTCGGAGTTGCCGAAGGCGGCGTATGGGGTCCAGGGTGTGCTGGTGTCGCCGGTCATGACCGTGGCGAGGCGGAGCTTGAACTCTTCGGCTACTCCGGGTGTGCTGGCCATGAGGGGGACTCCGCCAACTACGAAGGTGAGTTCGCGGGCTTGGCGGAGGACCGGCCAGGCTGGGTCCGTGGTGATGTCGTGGCCGTAGGAGGCGGCGAGACGGGCGTGCTCTCCGGAGTCGGTGAACCAGATCGCGGCGGCGGCGACGGCGGCGAGATCGACACCCGAGGGGCCCAGGCAGGTCGAGTCGAAATCGCAGAGGACAACGCGGCCATCGGGGCGGCGGAGTAGGTTCCCGACATGAGCGTCGCCGTGGATGAGCGAGCCCTCCGACTCCGTGACGAGAGCGTCCACCTCGGGCTCTAGTCGATCGCACCAGTCCAGCAACGATGCGCGGTCGGTGTCTTCCAGCGCCTCGGCGTCGGCGATTCGCTTGCGGGCGGTGCCGACCGGGTCCCATCTCGGCAGGTCGAAGTCAGGGGCCGGGAGACTGTGGAACTCTTTGAGGACCTTCCCCAAGTCTTCGGGGCTGGGTGTCGGTGCGGGTGGGATGTAGTCCCAGACGGTGGCGAGAAGGTCTTCAATAGTCAGCGGCTGGGGAATGGCGCCCGTGAGACGAATGGTCGGGGCATCGACCTCGGCGAACCAGGATCCCAGCCGGGCGCCCTTTCGGATGCGCTCGTGGAGCTTGGTCGAACGGGTGATCCTGACAACGATGCTGGCTCCGGGGAGAGCGTAGACCGCGTTGTTGGCCATGTGCAGCACCTGGGCGTCGTCGTCGACGACTCCGAGTCGAGCTGCGATGTCGCTGAGCGCTGCGCGCATCCGATCGTCGGTGAACCGTCCGGTCGTCAATCCGTGCTCCTTATCGTGGGGTGATCATGGCGATGAAGTCGTCGACGTCCGAACGGCCTGCGCACAGGCCCGCGTCGCGGCTCACGTTCGCGACCCGCTCCCGTACCCGCTGCGAGAGGACCTGACCGTCGCCTGCGACGATCTCCGCGCCGACCTCCAAGGCTGTGTCCGGTTCGCCCGCGAGGAACCAGGCTGAGCATAGTCCGACCTGGTTGAGGACGCTACTGCGCTGCATCCCCTCGTCGAACCCGTCGATGGCCTTTCGGGTCCATTCGGCGGCCTCATCAGCGAATCGACGGTCCTGGCGGGCGAAGTCGCGGTAGACCCTGCCGAACTGGGCATCCAGTTCGGCACGATCGATCCATCTGATCCACGGAGGCTCCTGGCTGGCATCAATACGGCCGAAGTCGTCATCAGCGTGACGCAATGCCTGGACGGCAGCCTCCCGGTCGCCGAGAGCAGCGAACGACGTTGCGATAGTCGCGTTGAGCACCGCCTGCGTGCCAGCAGTCGCTCCCGTTCCTACCCGGTCCGATGCAAGTCGGAGGACTTCGACGGCATCACGGTTGTGCCGTAGGTGCTGGAACTGGCGGGCCTGGCAGTAATGGACGAAGACAGCGAGGCTCATGTTCTCTGTGGTCGCTGCGAGTCGTTCGGCCGCTGCGAAGTGCCGTTGGCCGGTCCAGTGGTCGCACATGTCGAATGCCGTCCAGCCGGCCAATAGACGGAGATTCGCGACCGTTGTGTACAGCTCGTTTCGAAGTTGGTCGGGATGGGTGCTGTCCAGCAGGACCGCGGCAGCATCGGCGACGCGGTTCATACTCTGATGGACTAGGCCGCCACCGTACTGGTAATCGAGCGACTGGTAGAGGTCGTGGACGGCGTTCAATCTCGTCAGGTCTGCCCGGCCGATCCGCCGCCTGCTTCCCATTCGGATGCAGGCGGTCGTGATCTGATCCATCTGCGCCATGAGATCGAGTTGGGGATCTTCGACGGTGCTAGTGCCATCAGCGAGGACGGCCCCGGCTGCGAACCCGACGCCTGCCGCGAGGAACCTTCGTCGATCCACGGACTCTCCTCGAGCGGTTGAGAAATGCGAGTCCAGCATGTCCCTGACGACCGGGTCTGCGTCAACATTCTGGCCGAGAATCCTGTCATTGTCCGCTTCGGAAAGCCGTTCGTCCGCTTGAGATTCGACCAAACGCCAGGCGCGAGTCAGCACGCCTCCGGTCTTCAGCTCTCGATCGAGGGTTTCTGCGAGTTCGACTGAGCACCCGCGCTGGGCCTTCTCGATCTTGCCAATCTTTGAACCGGATGTGTAAACCCGCTGGCCAAGCTCATCTTGGGACAGGCCGCTGAGTTTTCGGTGGTGGCGCAGCTCAGCACCGAACCACTCAAGCAGGCCCTTCTCGGGCTCGAGCTGCTTTTCCGGGTAAGGCATGACCGTCTCCTCGCCTGAAGCGGACAAAGCCCGTAACCGTTTGGTGTCTGCTTCAGATGCTTGTCCGGCGCGGTGTCGTAATTCAGGCTACATACATGGCAACCGATCATGCACCCACCGTGGCCCGATGGCGTCGGCGATGGACCCGAATCACGGTCCCAGATTCTAGCCTCATCCCTGATGGGGGCGATCCGGTCGGCGGGATGTCCGTCGACCAGGCCAGGGCCGAACTCATCCGGCACCTGCTCGACTGCGTGCACTGCCGGAAGGCGGCTGGGCGTGCATCCTCAAGAGGTTGCGCCGTTGGGCTTCGGCTCCGGGGCCGTGTCGACGGGTGCCTGGCGACGACGGCCGCGGAAGGCGGGACGTCATGAATGACTTCGCAAGCGCCGTCAGCTGGGGCGAATTTGAAGCGCTTCTGCCGTTCGTCGTTCCGTTCTCGTCCGTCGCGGTGGGAAGCGACGGAGCCGGGGAAGCCGGCCGCCTGCGTCGCTGCAGGGCCGAGGCTTCCCACGATCCAGCGGCTGCGGCGGTGACCACCGTCGTTCCTCCCGTTCCCGCCGCAGCCGCTGGTGTGTTCAACGATGATCGCGGCCAGCGAGCCGTGGACTGCCACGACCTCAAATCGGATGCCGAGCAGGCGTCGGAGCGGGTGGGCGCTCCGAGGGCCGTCTCGGTGTCCTGCTGCCTCGCCCGGCAAGGTTGGAGGTCTCCTTTATGGGCTACGGGGACCTGGTGCGCCGAGTAGAGGCGGCCGGTTGGAGCTATGTGCCGGGCCGTCGCTTCGACGACCGAGCGTGGTGCGTTCAGTGCCGACACGATGCCGGGAGTGCGGCCGGATGACCACTCGGCAGGGTTGCCTCCAACCGGCTGGGCCGACCGCGCGCTGGCCTGATTCTGCGCGGTCGGCCCGTTCTCAGACCTCAGATGACCCCGAACCGTGCCGCAACCAAGAAGTGGTCGCCGAGATGCAGCAGATTCTTCGCACGCAGATCGGTGCGCGCCGGTTCCCGGCGGTCGCCAGATCCGCCGGGAAGGTGGGGAAAGAGCTCGGGGATGCGATCTGCCGATTCGCTCGCGGCCCTCGGCGACTCCAGCAGGCTCCCGGCTCCGTTGTCGAGGTGAGACGGGGTCGGGCCGGGCTCCACCCGATCGGGGACCTAGGGATCGGTGCGGGTGGAGGGACGCCGGTTCATTCCTGCCGGCGGGCCCGGTCGGTTGGTCCCCGCCAGGCCGGCCGGGCTACCTCCCCTCCAGGACAACGACGGACAACCGAACGCGCATCAGGGTTGGGAGCAGGTTTTCGGTCCTGACACGGATTGGATCAGCCGATGAACATCGCGATTGAGGAGGCATACATGTCGAGCACCGAGACCGATTCGACAGCAGCGGGCGCGCACAGCGACGGCGCCGAGGCATCGGGGCTGCTGGAGGCGATGCTCGCCGAGCTTCGCGAGCTGGGCGCCTTGCGGTCGGCGCCGGTGGAGGCAGCGTTCAGGGCCGTGCCGCGCTATCGGTTCGCTCCCGGCGCGCCGCTGGAGGAGGTCTACGCGGCGCGGGAGGCGGTGGTCACCAAGCGCGATGCGCACGGCGTGGCGGTGTCGTCGGTGTCAGCGCCGGAGGTTCAGGCGTTCATGCTCGAGCAGGCCGTGATCGAGCCGGGGATGCGGGTGCTCGAGATCGGCTCGGGCGGGTTCAACGCGGCGCTGATCGCCGAGCTGGTCGGTCCCTCTGGGCAGGTGACGACCGTCGATATCGACCGCGATGTGACGTCTCGGGCGGCCGAGCTACTCGGGGCTACCGGCTATGCGCAGGTCGAGGTGGCCTGTGCCGACGCCTCGGAGTCGCTGCCCGGCGATGGTGATTGGGATCGGGTCATCGTGACCGTCGGCGCTTGGGACCTGCCACCGGTCTGGACCGATCGGCTCGCTCCAGGCGGCCGGTTGGTCGTGCCGCTGCGGATGCGGGGGATCACCCGCTCGCTCGCGCTCGAACTTGTCGGCGCACACCTGGAGGCCGTCTCGTCCGAGGTCTGCGGGTTCGTGCAGTTGCAAGGGGTCCTCGGCCATGAGGAGCGGCTGTTCCTGCTGCGCGGTAAGGACCTCGGCCTGCGATTCGACGATGCGAACGCGCCGGCCGATATGCGACCGCTGGACGGGGCCATTGCCGCCCAACGCCAGGTCGTGTGGACGGGAGTGACTACGGCTGCCGGGGAGTCGTTCGCCTCGCTGGAGTGGTACCTGGCCGCCGTATTGCCGCACTTCTGCCTGCTTGCGGCAGCGCCGGGGGCCGCCGCCGAGGCGGGCCTGGCCGGCGAGGGGGAGCGGCAATTCCGGCCCGCCCATGTCGACGGCGACGCTTTCGCCTATCTGCTGGCGCGAAAGTGCGAGGACGGCCGGTTCGAGTTCGGCGCCGCCGCCTACGGCGGTACTGCCGATCAGGCGGCCACCCGGATGGCCGACCAAATCCGAGCCTGGGACGACCTGCGTCCCGACCGTGAGATCCCGGCAGTCAGCATCTGGCCCCGCGAGACCGAAGAGCTTCCGGCGGGCTTCGTCGTGGACAAGCGCCACCGGAGGATCGTCCTCTCCTGGACGGAGCGGACCTGACCCGCGGCCGAGCCGGAAAGCTCGGCCGAATCCCTGAAGGAAGGAGCGCCAGCATGCTCACGCCTCTGGCCGAACCCGAAACATCGAACGCAGTGATCGAAGACGACGACTTCGCGCTGGACCTGCGCATCGTCGAGAGCCACGAGCCGATCGCGCAACTGCGCTGCGACACCGACGACGGGTGCGGCAACACCTGCCAGGGCAGCGCCTGCGCCTCGTTCACCAACAATCCGGTCTAACCCCCGGTAGGGCCCGCCCCAATCGCACGGGGCGGGCCCGGCGGCGGCCCCCGTCATCCAGTCCGTTTCGGCTCGCCTACCAGGAGACCCGTCATGTCCGGTAGCTACACCTTCAGCGGCTTCGCCTACGCTCGTACCTCCACGCTGGACCGGCCTTGGCCGCGCCCGGCCTTCGACTTCGCCGACCACGACGCCATCCTCGCTCGCGCCGGCCTCCGCTGGCTGCGGCAACTGTGGGACCGAGACGACATCCGCCAGGCCCTGGCCGTCGCCTCCCCGGACCTGGCCAGGCGCATCGAGGAAGTCCTCGACGGCACCCCGCAACGGCCCAAGCGCATTCGGAGCCTGTTGGGATCGGTCTATGCCTATCTGGCCCGCTGGGAGCGGCGACCCACACCTTTCGGGCTGTTCGCTGGAGTCGCGCCAGTCCGCATCGGGGACCAGACGAAGGCCCGCTTCGGCACCGACCACGCCCCCTACCGGCGCCCCGATGCCGCCGAACTCCACGCCCGTGCGGCCGAGCGCGAGGCCGACCTGGAGACACTTACGAGACTCACGCTGCGCGCGAACGACTTCGCTCAGATGCGGGGCAATCGCCTCGCGGTCCCCTCCCCGATGAGTGAGGCACAGGCCGCCAGCGGTCTGGTCGCTGAGGCGTCGGTGCGCGCCTCAGCGCCGGTGCGGGCGGCTATGGCGCTGGCGGCCGAGCCGATCGGCTTCGACGACCTGGCCGCTCTGCTCCATGACCGGTTCCCCGGCACGGCTCCGAGCCGGTGTCGGACGCTGCTGGCCCAGATGGTCCAGGCCGGGGCGTTGGTCAGTAGTGCCCGACCAGCCATGACCGCACTCGGCGCCACCGCATCGGCCACGACCGCCGACGGCGAAGTACCGACAGGGGACAGGGCGGTACATCTGGGCCTCGACGCCGAGTTCTGCCTGCCCACGTCCGTGGTCGCCGAGGCCGAGTCCGCCGCCGAGACACTGCTGCGGCTCTCGGCCCACCCGTACGGCACGCCGCCGTGGCGGGACTATCTCCAGCGATTCTTGGAACGCTACGGCCCGGGCGTGATGGTGCCGGTCCGCGACCTGGTCAGCGACGCTGGACTCGGTTACCCCACCGGCTACCTCGGTGCCGCTTGCCCCAAAGGGCCGCGCCCGTTGACCGACCGGGACGCGACGGCGATCGAACTGATCCAGGCCGCCCAGGCCGACGGCGCTGACGAGATCGCCCTCACCGAACCGGTCGTCCAGCGCCTCCAAGTCGGCGACGGCACCGACCGGGTGCCGCCGCCCCGGGTCGAGCTGATGTTCCGGCTCGACGCAGCGGCACCCGAGGCGCTCGATCGCGGGCGGTTCAGGCTGTGGCTGACCGGCATCCCGCGCCCGGAGTCGTCGCTGGCCGGCCGTTTCGCGCCGTTGCTGGGCCCGGCCGAGGCCGATCGTCTCGCCGCTTCGTTCACCGCGCCGGGTCGTGCCGTCGCACAGTTGTCCTTTCCGCCCCGCCGGGCCCGCAACGGCAACGTCGCCGCCGTCCCGCCCCTCCTGCCGCACCTGATCGTGCTCGGCGAGCACCCGCCCGCCGAAGAAACCGACCTGATCGGGCTCGACCAACTCGCCGTCACCGCCGACCCGACCCAGCTCCACCTCATCCGCACCACCAGCGGCGAAGTCGTGGAGGCACATGCGCTGCACGCGCTCGACGCGACCGTCCACACCCCGCCGTTGGCGCGTTTTCTCGCCGAAGTCTCCGGGGCCGGTCGGACCTGGTGGGGGCCGGTCGACCTGGGCATCGCCCGCACCCTGCCCTACCTGCCCCGGCTCCGCGCCGGCCGCACGGTCCTGGCACCGGCGCGCTGGCTCCTGGACGCCGCGAACCTCCCCGGCCCCAAGGCCCCGGCCTCCGAATGGGACGGCGCTTTCGATGAGTGGCGGGACCGATGGTGGATGCCCGACTCGGTCGAAATCGCCACCGGCGACTCCCGCCTCCCGCTGGACCTGCGCGACCGGCTCGACCGCCACCTGCTGCGCACCCGACTCGCCAGTGCCGGCAAGCTCGAAGTCGCCGAACACGAGTCCCGACCCGGCTGGGCCGGGCGGGCCTGCGAGGTCGCCGTAGCCTTGCGCGCGGTCGAGTCGCCGCCTGCACCGGTTCGCACTCCGGTCCCGGCCGCCGACCTCGAACTCCCGGCCGGGCGGCTGGTCGGCGCCACCCTGTGGGCCCATCCGCGTCGGTTCGACCAGATCCTGACCGGCCACCTGTCCGAACTGTTCCACGCCGCCGCGCCATGGACCGAGACCCGGTGGTACACCCGCTTCCACGACCAGGCCCGCCCGGACGGCGACCACCGCCTTCAATTGCGTCTGCGTGCAGTCGACGAGGCCGCCGCCCGCGACGTCACCGCCGCCCTGCGGGACTGGGCGTCGCGGCTGCACGGCCAGGCCCTGATCGCCGAATACCACCTGACCGGCTACCGGCACCACCCCGGCCGCTGGGGCGACGAGGCCGCCGCCGCAGAGCGGGTGTTCACCGCCGACAGCGCCGCCGCGCTGGCGGAACTGACCGCAGCCGACACCGCCTCGATCCAGGCACTCGCCGTCGCATCGGCGGTCGACTTGGCCGCCGCGCTCGCCCCTGACAAGGAGACCGGCTGGCGCTGGGTGACCACAGTGCTCCCGCATGAGGAGGTCCACACCGACCGGCAGATACGCGAGGCCGCCTTCGAAATCACCGACCGACATGGCAGCGGCCGCTCGATCGCCGAGGCATGGACCGCCCGCCGGGAGGCGCTCGCCGACTACCACCACTCACTCAGCCCGACCTGGGACGCCCAGCGGGTCCTGCGCTCCTTGATCCACGACCTGATCGTTCGCCGCCTCGGCGTCGACTCCGAGCGGGAGCGTGCCATGAACCGGATCATCCGCGCCGTCGCGGCCCGAAACCTCCACACCGGAGTACGGCCATGACCGCCGCCGTCCACGATCCGATCCTCAACGGCCTCGTCGAGTCCCTCGCCGATGATCAGGGATACCCGGACGGCGAGGTCACGGCGGGCAGGGCCCAATCGCTCGGCCAAGGTGCCGCCGGCATCGCCCTGCTGCATCTGGAGCGCGCCGCGACCGGCGCGGGCGACCCGGCCCGGGCGCACGCCTGGATCCGGGCCGCCGCGAGCGAACCGGTCAGCGCCAGCACTCGCGCCGGACTCTACGTCGGAGCTCCGGAATTGGCGTTCGTCCTCGATATCGCCGAGCGAACCCTTCCCGGCCGCTACGCCCACCACCGGGACCGCCTTCTCGATCTGGTCGTTCGAGCCGTCCACCAACGCCTCGACGCCACCCAGGACCGACTCCGGGCCGGCCGACCCGCGCACTTCGGCGAGTACGACCTCATCAGCGGCCTGACCGGCCTCGGACGCCTGCTCTTGCGCGCTCGCCCCGACGGGGCCGCGCTCGGCCGGATCCTGGAACACCTCGTGGCGCTGACCGACCCCATCGGGCACGGTTCCGATCGTCGCCCGGGCTGGTGGGTCGACCACGACCCCGACCCGCAGCTCCCCACACCCGGCGGCCACGCCAACTTCGGTCTCGCCCACGGCATCAGCGGCCCGCTCGCCCTCCTGTCCATCGCTCACAACGCTGGGCACACGGTCGAAGGCCAACTCGACGCCATCGCCACGATCACCGAGCACCTGCGGAGCATCGCCCAGGCCGGCCCGGCCGGGACCTGGTGGCCCCAATGGATCGCCGCCACCGGCCACCCCCACGGCCATCCGCCTCGACCCTCATGGTGCTACGGCACACCCGGCATCGCCAGAGCCATCCAATTGGCCGCCATTGCCACCGGCGACACCACGTTGCAGCACGTCGCCGAAGACGCCCTCGCCGTCAGCCTCATCCACCCGACCCACCGCGACCAGCTCGCCGAGCCCGGCTTGTGCCACGGCTGGGCCGGAACCTGCCTCACCGCCTGGCACGCCACCCGCGACACCGCCGACCCCGACCTGGCACGGCTCCTTCCCACGGCCACCGCCCCCTTCGCCGCCGCAGCGACGCAAGCCACCGCCGACCAGAGCCTCCTCGGCGGGGCCGCAGGCATCGCCCTGGTCGCGAACCTGCTCGCCACCGATGCCGCCTCGACCACTGGATGGGACCAATGCCTACTCCTGAACTGAGAACCGGACGCCACGCAGCCCCCGCGCAGTCGACCAAGCGCCTGGTCGAGGCCATCGCCCAGATCGACCACGGCGCCGACCCGGACCAGATCGCGGCCGACTACGGCCTTGCGACCACAACCCTGCTCGATGCGGCCCAGACCTACCACGAAGCCGGACGCGCCGCCGTCGACACCGCCGCCACAGAGACCTGGCTGCAAACCCACATCGCCTTCGCCGACTGGACCCAGGCCCACCAGAACGCCGCCGACGACCTGGCCCCGAAACTCGACGACCTGTGCGGGGCCGGGCTCGCCTTGCGCTGGTGGTTCATCCGCAAGCACCCCCGTTGGCGCCTCCGGATTCAGGCCACCACCCCACAGCACCGGTCCGAACTCGCCGCCCGGCTCGACCTGATCGGATCCGGCTTGACCGGCAACGGCGCGATCGCTTCATGGCAGCCCACCATCTACGAACCCGAGACGTTCGCCTTCGGCGGCCACAGCGGCATGCACATCGCCCACCGACTCTTCAGCGCCGACAGCCGATGCGCCCTCGACTATCTGGTCAGTACCGACCCCCCGCTGGGCGTCCGCGAAACCTCGCTCCTGCTGTGCACCAGGCTCGTCCACTCCGCAGGACTGGAGTGGCTCGAAATCGGCGACCTCTGGCACCGCATCGCGGACTTCCGCCCTCCGCCTGTCTCGCCTCCACCAGACCGGCTTGCAGCGATCGCGACGGACATCAAGTCGCTCCTGGGCATCGGCACCGGGCCGCACATCGAGCTCTTCGCCGACCACAGCCCGCTTCGTCGATACGAGGGCTGGGCCCAGGCTTTTGCCGAAGCCGGGAAGCAGCTTAGAACGCTCGCCGATACCGGCGCTCTCCAGCGCGGACTCCGGTCCGTCCTGGCCTACCACATCATCTTCCACTGGAACCGGATCGGGCTCAGCGCCGAACAGCAGGCACTCATTGCCCATGCGGCGAAAGCGGCGATCCTCACATGAGACCGCCTGCGACGAGCGCATCCGCAATCCCTGGGGCTGTGTGGTTGCCGGTGTCCGCCAGCGCCACGGTCCGCGGGCCCGCTGGAATCGATCCCCACGACTGAAGAAAGCGCTATGGAACTCAAACCTCCTGTCTCCGGTGGCCCTGCTCGGCTGGTCTATGACGCCGTATGGCTGGCCGGCTATGGCGATATTTGGAAACCGCCGGTGGCCGACTATGCGGCGGGGCTGGGCATCGGCGCCGCGCTACTGGCCGAGCTGATCCCCTCGGGACGCATCGCCGTGGTCGCATCCGGGGACGACCAGGGCCATCTGGTGATGGTGAATCTGGACCCGCGAGCGCGGCCGTCCGATGTACTCAGGCGCGGCCTGTGGGAGCAGATCCGTGCCGAACCGCAGCCGCTGCCGGTGCGGGCCTGGCTCGATTTCCTAACCGTCGACGGCGTCTTTGTGAAGGCCGCCGATCACATGGTCTCCGCCGGGCTGATGGAACGGCACGAACTGGCCACCCGCGGCCGGTGGCGCCGCCGCACCGAGACGGCGTACTGGCCGGTCGAGCCGCTCGTCGCAGCCGCACCGTTCCACCGGTTGCGGCGCTGGCTCGACGGCCGGGAGGCATCGCTGCCGGTCACCGACGTGTTCCTGCTGGGGTTGACCGAGGCGGTGGGGCTGCATCGACACCTGTTCTGCCACCGCACCGGCCAGGCCCGCAAGCGCGCGGTCGAGGCGCAGCGGCACCTGCCGCGCCAACTCCGGGCCCTGCTCGCCCATCTGGGCGATGCGGTCAGTTCGGCGGCCACGGCCCGGACGTTCTAACCGCCCACCAATCCACTTCCGGTCCCCATCACATCGCAACAGAGAGAAGGAGTTCCTGCATCATGTCCACCCCTGCTTCGCGTGAGTCGAGCACGGTCGGTGACCGGTTGGCCCAGGGCCGGCTCGGCACCCGCCGGGTACTGCACTTTTCGTTGACCGCGGCCACGCCGTTGACGGTCATCGCCGGGGGCGTCCCGGTCATGTACGCCCTGGCCGGGCAGATCGGCATCGCCGTCGCTTACCTGGCCATGGCCCTGGTCTTGGGACTGTTCGCAGTCGGCTATATCGCCATGGCCCGGCACATCACCAACGCCGGGGCGATGTACGCCTTTGTCGCCCGCGGGCTGGGCCGCCTGCCGGGGGTCGGGGCGGCCTGGATCGCCGCGACCGCCTACAGTGCCCTCCAGATCTCGCTGTACGGGCTGCTGGGCCTGCAGGCGGCGAGTCTGCTCGACCGGTTCTTCAGCCTCGCGGTGCCCTGGTGGGCCGCGGCCCTGGCCGCCTGGGCGCTGATCGCACTGCTGGGCACCCACGCAGTCGGCCTCAACGCCGGTGTCCTGGCGGTCCTGCTGGTCGTCGAGATCGCCATCGTGCTGGTCTTCACCGGCTCGAACTTCCTGCACCCGGTCGGCGGGTCGGTCTCGTTCGCCGCGCTCGATCCGACCCGGCTGATCGGCCCCGGCACCGCGGCCGGGGCCGTACTCGCGCTCGCCTACGTCGGCTACATCGGATTCGAATCGCCCACGGTCTACGCCGAAGAGGCCCGCAACCCCCGCCGCACCGTCCCGAGAGCGACCGGCCTGACCATCCTCATCCTGGCCCTGATCTACGTCCTGGCCTCCTGGTCGATGCCGGTCGCCGCCGGGGACGAGCGGATCATCGGCCTAGCGACCGCCGATCCGGACATCATGTTCACCCTCGCCGGGCAGCAGCTCGGCCAGACATGGGCCGCAGTCGGGCAGGTGCTGTTGTTCACCTCCATCACCGCCGCCGCGCTGTCATTCCACAACACCACCAGCCGGTACCTGTTCGCGCTCGGCCGCGAGCAAGTGCTGCCGGCCTGGCTGGGACGCACCTCCCCGCGCACGCTTGCCCCGGCCGCGGCCTCGCTGACCCAAAGCGTCCTCGCCCTGGCCGTGATCGCCCTGTGGGCCGTGACCGGCCTCGATCCGTTGGTCCACCTGTTCTATTACATGGGCACCTCGGCGGGCCTGGCGCTGATCACCCTGGTCACGGTCTGCGCGGTCGCGGTCGCGGTCTTTTTCTGGCGCGACCGCCGCGGCGAGTCGGCCTGGACCGCCCGCCTCGCCCCGGCCGGAGCCGTGGCCGCCCTGAGCGGCGTCTGGTATCTGAGCACGGTCCACTTCCACACCCTGCTCGGCGTCGCCGACGAGGCGCTCTTGCCGCGCCTGGTCCAAGCCGCGATCCTCGCGCTGGCCCTCCTCGGCCTGGCCTGGGGCCTGTACCTCAAGCACGCCCGGCCCGAGGTGTACAGCGGTATCGGGCACGGCGCCAAGGCCGCCCTGGCCCAGACCACCGCACCCGCCTCGGCTCCCGTGGGGGCGACCGATGCCCGATAAGGCACGGGCTGACCGCGCCGCGGCCGGGCTCCTGGCCGCCGCCTTCGATGAACTGCCGACCGCCCGATGGCTGGTGCCCGACCCGGCCGCCCGTGGCCGGGCCGTGGCCGGGCAGTTCGAGCTGCTGATCGAGCACGCCCGAGCCTGCGGCGGTCTGGCCACCGCCGGCGCGGGCGAGGCCCCGGACGGAGCGCTGGTGTGGTTCGACTACACCGGCCCGGTCCCCCCGATCAGCGACTACCGGGCCCGGCTGGCCGCGGCCTGCGGGGCCTACACCGACCGGTTCCTCGACCTCGATGCGGCCATGGACGCCCATCACCCGAGCGAGCCGCACCACTACATCGCCCTGATCGGTGTGCGGCCGGACCGACGCGGCCAGGGGATCGCCACCGCCCTGCTCGACCCGATCCACCGGCGACTCGACCGGGCCGCCGTGCCGGCCTACCTGGAGGCGGTCTCAGTAGCGACCATGCGGCTGTACCGGCGGCTCGGCTACCGACCGCACGGGCGCCCCTACCCCATCGGGCCCGGCGGCCCGCCCCTGTACCCGATGTGGCGCGAACCGAACCGGCACTGAGGGCACGCCCGACCCACGGCGGTCCCGGCCCACACGGGGCCGGGACCGCCCCCGATCCTGAAAGTTCTGTACCGAGAAAGCACGCTCGATGACCACACCCACCCCGACGACCGACCCCGACCCACCACGAGCCAAAACCGTAGCCCCCTCCGGCCCCAGCCATGCCGCACCGGAGCCGACTCGATGAGCACCAGAATCCGCACCAGATCCCAGCGGCATCGGGGGACGAAGGGCAAACTGCGCACCATCATCGCCGCACTGGTGGGCCTGTTCGTATTCGCCGCGCTCGTCGACAGCGCCGATACCGGCATCAGGGTCGACGCCAGCGCGATACTCACGTTGGCCGGCCATGGACTGCAAACGGTGCTGCTGTGGGCGGCCGTGATCGCTTGCGGCCCCTATCTGCTCTACCTGGCCGCCGTGAAGCTGTTCCCGCAGATGCGCAAGGACCACGACGAACGAGCCTCGAAACGAATCCGGAAATGGGGCCTGATCGGCGCGGCCGCCCTCACCGCACTCGCCTATGCGCTCTACTTCCTCCCCATCCTCATCGGCCGGGCCCTCGCCTGGGCCGGTGCGAGGACCAGCGAGGCCGCCTCGGGCCTGGACGGCGCGGCGCACGCGGTCGCCGCGCGGCTGCCGGTGATCCTGTTCACGGTGGCGGTAGCGGCCTACCTCCTGGCCGGATACTTGTGGGCCGTACGCGGCCGGTCCAAAGGCGAGCAACTCGCTCGCGGTGGCCTGGTCTACGGCCCGCTGGCCGTCCTCACCCTCGCCCTGGAACAGGCCGGGGTGATCGGATGACCAGCCGTATCACGACCGAGCTGTACCGCGTCCGCGGCCGACTCGAAGGCCGCCTCGGTCGGCCGTGGTGGCTCGAGATCATCCGCATCGCCACCGTCGCGGCGCTGATCGGGACCGCGCTGATGCTCCTGGCGGTAGGAGGCCCATGACCCCCCACCGGCAGGCACCGCACCGAACCGCACCCGGACCACCCGCACCTGGTCGCCAGCCCGGCCGACCGGCCGAACTCGTCGGCCCCGCAGCCCGAAGGCAGGAGCCTGACGTGAGCGAGGAACTCGACGACTACCTGGTCACCACCGACCCGAGCCTCCTGGCCGACCTCCACGCCCAGAGCAGCCGCCTGGACACCTTCGGGCTGGCCGACTACGCCATGCGCCTGGGGCTCTTTCCACCCGGATACCGGGAAGGCGACTGCCACAGCATCGCGCGGTACTGGCCCCAAGGCCACCACGGACCCCCGTACCTGGTCTGGGACGCCGGCCCGCCAGGCCGGCCCGGACCCGATGACCTCGCCGAAGACGACGAACACGACGACTTCGACACCTGGGGCGACCTCGTGGCCGACCCGCGCCCGCCCGAGGCAGCGCACGAACCATGACCGAACACCCCGGCACCGGCACCGCCCCCGGTCGGCCCGCAGGTCCGCAACCCCGAGCCGCCCCTGGAAAACCAGACAACAGCTACGGCCGGATGGCCTCGACCACCGCCGTCGAGAACCCGGCGGCCCCGGTCGAGCGCGGCGATACCTTCGAGCCGGGGCCCGGCCCACGACCGGTCATCGGTCGGGTTCGGTGCCGGGAACCCGCTGGTAATCGGCCAGCAACGGCGCCTCAGGGCCGAGCACCTCCCCAGGCCGTCGCACAGCCCGCAGAATGGTCACAGCCACCGTCTCGACCACCTCGGCCAAGTCCCGCCCGGCATCCTGGGCGTCCCGGTCGCTCCAGATGGGCCGGTCCTCGGCCGCGCGACTGGCCAGTTCCCCAAGGGCGGCTACCGGCAGGACCAGCAGGGCCGCACCGGGCGTGGCGACGTCGGCCAGCATCGGTCGTATGGCGGCGACGAGATCGCCGCTGACGGCCCGGCGCCAGTCCTGCTTGGTGCGGACCTCGCCGAGAGCGTCGCTGATGCGCGCGAGCCGCCAGGCCACGGTATCGGCCAGGTCGACCCACGCATCGCCAGTCGGGCCGGGCGGACTCGACCCGCAGGTGGTGGTGACATCGTCAGCAGGTTGAAGCGACATGCGCTCATAATCATACAGGTGTTCGATAGCCGCAAGGCCGACTCGTAGACCTAATCGGCTGAATGGTGTTGCGGCGCTCTGTGCGCGTGGCTGCTACCGTCAGCCGGTGACTGATTCTCCCCAGTTCGAGCAGGGCAAGTCGATCGGCTCGGCTGAGCACACCAGGACCATCCCGACCAAGCGAACCGCCGCGACAGTCGTCTTCACCGATGACCAAGACCGTGTGCTGTTGTGCCAGCCGGTCTACAAGGAGGTCGCTGAGGCACCGGGCGGTGCCGGTGATTGCGACGAGTCGCCATGGGACACCGCTGTGCGCGAGATCAAAGAGGAGCTTGGGCTTGTGGTCAAGCCCAGTCGCCTGGTCGCTGTTGATTACGTTCTCCCGAGCGGCTCGGGTAGAGAAAGACGCACCGAGGGCCTCATCTTCGTTTTCGATGGCGGCCGCCTGACCACCGAGCAGACCGACAGGATCGCCCTCGATCAGGCAGAACTTGCCTCCTGGTCTTGGTGCACGGTCACCGAAGTCCACGAGCGGATGCGGCCGCTCGTCGCCCGACGGATCGAAGCCGCGCTCGGCGCGATCGTCTCCGGTACAACCCTGTACATGGAGAACGGCTACCCGGTCGGGACCAAGCCCGCCGAGTAGCCGTCTTTGGTGTCTCTCAGTCTGCGCGTCCCCATGCACGCTTTTACCCTTGGCCTCGACCAGGACCAGTCAGCCGTCACCACCGTGGCGATCCCTCCCGTTCCACAGCGCCCGAACCGAGGGTGTCAACACCAAGACCAAGCAGCTCATGAGACAGATGTGGGCCAGGTCGGGTTCGAGCTACTGCGCCAGCGAATATTGCTCGGAGCCGCTCACTGACCGCTACCCCCGAAAGTGCGACAGAGCAAGGAACCAGATACCCCCTCCCTGGTTTGAGCTGTAGCAAGGATTTTGGACACGGATCTGGTCACGGTTGGGTTTCAAGCGGCCTGAGTGTAGAACTCGGCCAGGGTCTCGGCGGGGGTCTTGTAGCCGAGGGTCGAGTGTAGACGCTTGCGGTTGTAGAACACTTCGATGTAGTCGGCGACCGCAAGCCTGGCCTCGGCCCGGGTTGCGAAACTGCGTTGGTGGTAGCACTCGTTCTTCAAGCTCGCGAAGAACGACTCGGCGGCGGCGTTGTCCCAGCACACGCCGGTGCGTCCCATCGAGCGGGCGACGCCGTTGACTTGGCACCAGGCGGCGAAGGCCGCCGAGGTGTACTGGGTGCCGCGATCGGAGTGGAACACGGCACCGTCGTCGAGGTAGCCGGCCTCCTTCGCGGCGGCCAGGGCATCGACAACCAGGCTGGTCCGCATGTGGTCGGCCAGCTGCCAGCCGATGACCATGCGCGTCTGCAGGTCGATGACGGTCGCGAGGTAGAGCCAGCCTTCACCGGTCTTGAGGTAGGTGATGTCCCCGACCGTCACCCGTCCGGGCGCTTCAGCGGTGAACGCCCGCTCGAGGTGGTCGGCGACCTCTTCGGCGACCTCGCCGGGGACCGTGGTCTTCTTCCAGGCCCGCGGCTGCACCGCTTCCAGTCCCAGCTCGCGCATCAGGTCAGCGACCAGCCCGACTGAGCAGGCGATGCCCTCCCGGTTCAGCTGCGCGGTGACCCGGCGGCACCCGTAGGTCTTCCGGGAGTCCTCGAAAACCCGGTTGACCTCGACAGCCAGGTAGCGGCGCCGCGCTTCGGTCGCGGTCTCGGCCCGGCCCCGCCAGTAGTAGAAGGTCGAGCGCGGCACGCCCAGCAGCGCGCACATCCAGTTGATCGCGTAGTTGGCCTTCTCCGCTTCGATCAGGGCGCAGCGCTCGGCTACCCCTGCTCCCTCGCGAAGAAGGCCGCGGCTTTTTCAGGAACTCGTTCTCCATGCGCAGCCGTGCGACTTCGGCCTCCAGCTCACAGATGCGGGATCGGTCCACCGGTGATTCCTCTGGTGATGTCTCGGGGTGTTCGGTCTTCCAGTTGTTCACCCAGTTGCCCAGGGTCGTCGAGTTGATCCCCAGGTCACGGGCGACCTCGGCGACCGTACGGCCACTCTGGACGACCATCTGCACAGCCTCGGCCTTGTACTGCGGGCTGAACTTCCGGCGCTTCGCGGGCATGGACAGAATCCTCTCAGATCAGGATCCCTGTCCAACATCATTGGTACACCTCAGACAGACCTAATCCATCGTCTTCAACGAGGGAACCGTTGCTCCAGTTTGCGGCGCTGGCCAGCACAAACATCAACTCGAGCTGACTTTCGTTACGCCCTGAAGTCTTCATGGTGCTGCATAGGCAATCCCCGCCGCGGGCGCACCTCCACTCCATTAGACTCCTTCAGAGGTCGAAGTCCGCGCCCCGGCCTCTGCCCGGCAATCCCTCTGAGCGTTATGGGGTAGGCTGATGTCGATTGTAGGAAAAGTCGTCGCCTGGATATTGGGCCTGGCCGGGGTGCCCGCCACCTGGCTGCTGATCCAGCAGAACCTCGCCCAACCTTGGCTCGCAGCAATCCTCTTCTTCCTCTTCGAAGCCGTCATTGGCCTCGGCGCCATGGTCGTTTCCGTCGCCCATCAAACGATCCGGCGGCGCCTCGAACAGATCGCTAACGTCACCGACCTCGCTCTCGGCCGCAGCGTTTCCCGCTACGCCCGCCACTACCGCCGGTACATCTTGGAGCAGAACGCCCGCTTCAACGCGAGGGACCTCGCCCATACCCCGAGCCACATCCCCGAACTCGACGCCATCTACGTTGATGTCGGCCTCGCCCCAGACTCCCCATCCGGCGAATCCAGCGGCATCATCCCCCTCCTCCGAGAGAAACACCTCGAGCGCTTCTCAATCCAGGAGCTTCTCGACACGAAGAAAGGGGCGGTCTACGCCGTGATCGGAGCCCCTGGCAGCGGCAAGACCACGCTCCTTCGCTACACGGCGCGCCGGGCTGCTAGTGCAAAGCGCCGCGAGCGAAAACGGCGCGTTCCAGTTCTTCTCGCCCTTCGTGACCACGCGAAACCCATCTCGGACGATCCCGGCAGCACCCTCGCCGACGTGGTCCGCGAAGACGTGGGCCGTCTCATGGTTGCGGAGCCATCCGGTTGGTGGGAGGCTCAACTCCGCGACGGCAACTGTCTGATTCTCCTCGACGGACTGGACGAAGTCGCCGGGAAGGAGGACCGTTTCGCCGTCTCCGAATGGATCGAGCAGCAGATCGCCAAGCACCCGGGAAACGACTTCGTCATTACTTCCCGCCCCCACGGGTACCAGACGGCGGTGATTCCGCAAGCGGTTGTGCTTCAGGTACGACCCTTTACCACCCACCAGATCCATGGCTTCGTGAGGGCATGGTGCCTCGAAACCGAACGCCTCGCCATACGCTCGGCAGGACCCGAAACCGAGCGCCGGGCCGAGGAGGAGGCCACGGGCCTTCTCGGACAGCTCGCCACCGCGCCCGTACTCCAGGAGCTGGCGGTCAATCCGCTCCTCCTCACGATGATGGTCCTGGTCCACCGCGAGCGTCGTGCGCTCCCGGAGGGACGCGCCGACCTGTACCACCAACTCTGCGACGTGATGCTCTGGCGCCGTGCGGAATCCAAGAAGCTCACGATGAAACCTAGCGGTGCCGTCCGCCAGGGCATCCTGGCCGCTCTCGCCTACGAGATGATGATCGCCGAGACACGCGACTTCCCTCGCGAGCAGGTTCTCGAAGTCCTTCAAAGGCAATTGGACTCGATCGACACCGACATCACACCGGACCTGCTCCTCGAGAGCATCGTCGAGTCAAGCGGACTCCTCGTCGAGCGTGAGCGGGATCTATACGCCTTCACCCATCAGACCATCGGCGAGTACCTCGCCTCCACCCACATCCGCACGCATCATCTCACCGCAACGCTCATCCGCGAGGTCGACAACGCTTGGTGGCGTGAGACCACGCTCCTGTTCATCGCCGATTCGGATGCCAATGCAATCGTCGAAGCCTGCCTCGAACGCGACACCGGCGTCTCATTGTCACTGGCCTTCGACTGTCTTCGCAACCACGGACAGATCCACCGAAGTCTGCGCGACCTCCTCGACCACATCCGCCAGGACGCTTTTCGAGAGAACGCCGAGCTCGAACACCGCCGCAGAATCGCGCGAGCGTTGGCCGCCGGACATCTCAGCAAACTCGTGGCGCTCGACAACACCACGCTCATCTGCCCCGATCCGATCTCCGAAGACCTGTACTGGCTCTTCTGCAAGGACACCGGCACGGTACTGCCCGAAGGGTTCCACAGTCCCGACCCTCAACAGGACGCATTGGCAAGCGGGATGTGGCGCACTGAAGCCAATCGATTCATCGAGTGGGTGAATGTCGCTGCCGCACAGGAGAACGCGGCGACATTCCGACTCCCCAGCCGGGATGAGCTCGCAGCCCTCAAGAACCGAAGCTTCGACCGCGACGGGCACCAGGGAGTATTGAATTTCGCATGGACTCGGGACTCTTCAAGCAGATCCGAATCGGCGGCCGAGCGGTCACAAACCATATGGACACCGCATCTCCCCGACGGTAGGCGGTGGCTGGAGCTCGACGTCACCGATCTATCGGCCAAGCGTCTCGGCGCGGAACTGATGCTCACGGACGCGCTCACCGTAGCGCGTATCTTGCCGGATTCCTCGCAGGACTTCATGGGCCGCGAAGGGCTGATCGAGCGGTTGAAGGCGGACATTCTCATCGCGTCGGCGTGCATGGATCATTTCGTGGACAACCCCGGTCACGCTCATCTGTTCGACGAACTCAGGCCCAGGATCGGCGACGTGTTTCGTATGACCGACGCGCTCGGCAATGGCGGTGCTTATCTCCATAAGGCGCAGCTGCTGGATCTGCTAACCGAGGCCAATGAGACCGTGAAGATCATCGGAATCGCCAATAAGCTCGGGGACTCCCTCGGCCCAAACGCGGCCACTCAGCTCATCGAAGGTCGACACCTGGGATCATTCCTGTCGAACCTGATTGAGAAGCTTCATTCCGACTATATGCAGTGGGATGCCGTCAGGCTTCACGAAACTTCGAGAAAGAGCCCCGCTTCCGGGGAGCTTTTTGCGGCGGCCCTGTATGGTGCGGCTGGCCTGGATAACCTCTACTCCAGTTCGGTGGAGATCGACGACCTCTCCCAACTTCTCGCTATGGCTTGTGAATCTCTCGACCCCGATTCGTTTGACGCGAGCTGGTTGGCGCTTGTCGCGGCTCATCTGCGCGACCGAGCCGCACCGATTCTGGATCGCACCGAAACACCGACCTTGGAGGAGGTGCAGGCAATACGGCTCTCAGGCGTCCTCCTGACCGCCGTATGCCTGGACCGAGGGCATCCCGACACAGCGGACCTCTTTCGTAAGGCCGCGTTTGGATTTACGAAGGTGGAAGACCGGATCAGGGCCGATACACCTCTGGAAGTCCTCGTCCTCGCTCGCGAGTAGCGGGATACGGATTGATACTCACCCGCGCAGTGGAACAGGTGACGAAATTGTGCAGGGCAACTCAACTAGTAGGTGCTGTAGGCGCTATTGGTCACTACTATTGCCGCCCGGTTCGGGCGGTTCTGGTGATTCTGTCGGTTCCTCGAGTGTGGTCAGTTGGGAGTGGACTAGTGAGCGAAGGCCTTGTCTCCAGGTGGGGTCATCTGCCACGATGGCGTCGATGCGTTCGAGCGCTTCGCGGAGATGGTGGCGCGCCTCGTCAATCCTTCCCAGATTGGACAGGCCGCCACAGAGTTTCCTGATGGCCTGGACCAGTGGTACAAGATACAGGGGGTGGTTCGTAAACTCGGCCCAGTAGAGCCTCACGGCTTCCTTGAGATATGGCACGGCCGCGGCGTACCCAGCGGTCGTCTCGACTGTGACTCCAAGGTTCGCGAGGGTGTTGGCGAGGTCGGGTCTATATGCGGATTGCTCGGCGACCAATGGCTGATACAGCTCTGCGGCACGCTGTAGATGTTCCTGCGCGACGGCGTGATTTCTTTGAATGGCATGTGCAGTACCAAGGTCGGAGAGCGCCTTGGCATGGTGTGGCAGGTGGGCTGCGTCGGACTCCGCCAGTCGTTTATAGAGATCAGCAGTTCGTTGAAGGTATGGGAGTGCTGTGGCCGGATCGCCGAGCTGGATGAACGTGGCGCTGATGTTTCCCACCGCATGTGCGAGACTCGCCTGGTGTGGTTGGTCGTGTTCGGCAAGGATCTCATAGAGGTCAGCGGCTTCCTGAAAGCACGGACCTGCGTCGGCCGGACGGCCCAGCCCTGCCAGAGTGATCCCCAGGCTGTTCAGAGCCTGAGCGAGCTGCGGCTGGTGCGTGGGATTGGCCTCTGCCAGCTCGCGGTACAGGTCGACCGCTTCCCTTCGATACTCCTGCGCCTCGGCACGCTGGTTGATGCCTTCGAGTCCCGCGCTGAGATTGTCGAGAGCACGGGCGAACCTGAGTCGAATTCGGGGGTTGTTCTCTGCCAGCTCGCGATACATGTCAACGGATTCTCGGCTAGGGGCCAGAGCGTCGTTTGGCCGGTCGAGACCGATGAATACGGCTCCGAGAAGGTTCAGCGCATTCGCGAGTTCTGGCTTGTGCGCCTCATTGCTCTCGACTACCAGTCGATACGCCTCAACGGCCTCTTGGATGTGTGGCAGGGCCTCCGAGTGTCGGCCAAAACGTGCGAGCAATGCCGAAAGATTACAAAGGGCGCTGGCGAGGTCGGGCCGGTGAGCTGGATCGTCCAGGGCTAGCTGACGACACAGCCCGACGGCCTCCCAGCGGAGTTCCAACGCGTCTTCTTCATCCCCGACTTCACCGAGGCATATGCTGAGGTTGCCGAGAGCGCGTGCGAGTCCGGGCCGGTGGGCAGGGTTGTCTTCGACAAGGCGGCGATAAAGTTTAACGGAATCCTGTAGGTAAGGTCGTGCCTCGGCATGTCGACCTTGTTCGTCGAGGCCGGTGCCGGCCATGTTGAGGGCATGGGCGAGTCCTGGCCGCTGGGCCGGGTCGTCCTCGGCCATCGCCTGAAAGTTGTCGACCGCCTGACGCGAGTGCAGTGTCGCCTCCGCGTAGCGTCCAAGCCGGACGAGAGCGGCTCCTCGATTGGCGAGGCAGTAGGCGAGTTTGGGCCGGTCGGTAAGTTCATCGTCGGCGGATCCCTGGAAGCGTTCGGTGGCTTCCTCGAGGTACGGGAGCGCTTCGGTATGGCGGCCGAGACCGAATAGCGCCGCACCGATATTGTTCACGGCGGCTGCCAGGCGCGGCAAGTGGTCAGCGTCGCCCTCGCCCAACGAACGAAAATACTCGACGGCTTGCTGTGTATACGGCAGCGCCTCGGCGTGGCGATCCAGTCGCAGCAGGACTGACCCCAATTCGAAGTAGCCATCAGCGAGCTCGGCCGGGCTGCCAGTGCTTTCGAGTTGGCGGCTCGCGAGCAACGCGATCTGAAAGCGCAATTCGTTGACCTGGTGATTGGGTGCGGGATCGGGGAAATCGAATTCGAGGTTTGCAGCAGCCCGAGCGAGTTCAGCGGAGTCTTCGTATCGTCGCAGCACGGTGATAAGTAGGTTCGGCATCGCCGGCTCACCCGTGTTCACCGCCCGCATCACGACAGTCTCGACCAAGTAGGGAAGCCTGGTGGCTAGGATCTGTTCGGTCGCGTCATGGGTAATTTCGTCGAGACCGGTGGTCTGTCTTAGGAAATGGTCGACTGTGTCGTCGAACAAGTGACGGGTGTTCGGGTAGTAGCCGCTCATGAGGTTGGCCACATGCAGCATCCGGTCGAGGTGACCACTGCGCAAGTCGAGGGTTAGCAGCTGTCTGATGATTGCGGTGAGGTCACTTGAGTCGATCGAGGCGATGAGGTGTTCTGAGATAAGGTCGGGCTCTATGGGCGCGATGGTGGGGGTGGACCGTTGATCGCTCAAGGTCCGATCTGGACCGGGGTAGAGCACGTAGATCGCCTGACAGGCTGCACGTCGCTGTGCGGCGGTGGTATCTCCCGGTGCCCATAGCGGTGAGCCGGTCAAGAGATGCTCAAGCTCGTGGCGGTCGGGCTGCGTGAGGTTGGCGATTCCGATCGCATGCAGGGCCTCATCGCTGGTGGCCGGTGAGGCACCCGCGTGACTGAGAGCGTCGTGCTCGCTCCAACGGCGCTGGCGCTCACGGCGCAGGAGCTGGTCGAGCAACCAGGCTTGCACCTTCCGATCGGTGGCTTTGCCGTTGTTGGCGCTATTTGGCAGGGGCTTGCCGCGGGCCGCCAACAGCGCGGAGATGTGCACCAGCAGTGGCGAATCGACCTGGTCCGCGGCGACAAATTCAAGCAGGTCGGGGAGGCGTTGTTCGTCGGGTTCGTCATCCCCTATGAACTGCTGGTAAGCGGCCTCGGCATGTCGGCGGCGCTGATCGGTGCCAAAGCATTCATTCGATGCTCCGGCTACCCCGAGATCGGCATCATTTTCGGGCTGATGTAGCGCAGCGATCAATCCCTGGCTTCTGCTGTCGACCTCCTCGAGCCAGCCGTGCTGGGTGCGGCTGATCAGAAGGATTCGGACTGGTGGAAGGACATCGAGTTCGGCGTCGAGCTGTCGAAGCCAGTTGGTCAGGTTCTGTCGAGGTTGGCGGCGTTCGATGTAGTCGAAAACCGCCAACGTCGGTGTCTGCGGAATCTTGGTCAGCCATCGCTCATCGGACTCGGTCTTGGCGAAGCCAGCGTTCCAGTTATCGGAGCGTCCCAGGAGGGTGGTGCACAACTGGGCGGCAAGCCGGGTCTTTCCGGACCCAGCCGGGCCAGTCAGCACGCTGATCGAGAGGTGGCTGGATTCGTCCTCGCACCAGGCGAGTAGTCGATCTAGGTAGCCCTGATGAGAATCCTCGACGAAGTCGACGAGGCCATAGCGTGGATTCAACAGCTTCAAGTCAGTGATTTGACCGGATTGGAGATGGTAAGCAGGTTGTAGGAGCGGATCAGGTTCATCGATGGTACGGCGCGGCAGCGAGCGAAGTTGCTCAGGCAGATCGTACGCTTCGCTAATGGCTGAGGCTGGGACCAGTTCCCACCGCGTATGCCAGCCGGTGAGACGCGAAGCCACTACTCCGAGCAGCCGACCCTGCTCGTTGAGAACTGCCATGCCCGAAACTCCGCCCCAGGTTTCATCATCAGGTACCTGGCCGGGGGCGATCTGATAGACCAGGCGGCGTCGTTCGATTCCCTCACCGGGCACGATCTCACCGTCAATACGAGCGACGTGGAACCCGCTAGCGGGGCCGTCGCCAGTGCCGTCCCGGTTGGCACCCGGAAAACCGTAACCGTACGCCGCGACCGCACGGTTCATTCCCGACATGTATCCCCAGGCCATGTTCGCGAAGATCGGCGCTGCGAGGTCGGATGCAGTAAGTACTGCCACATCAAGCTCGTCCGACCGCCAAGCCACCTCTGCCGACACCATTTGGGGCTCGGTAGATGGAGCGTGCACCTCGATCGTTTCGGCGTCGACGATGTCGTGAGCACAGGTGAGTACCAGGCTCTCCGCAATGACAAAACCGGTCAGACTGAATCGGTCCCCGTGACGCGCAGCGACTATGTGTACGGATCGGTGTTGGAACGGGGAGAGCTCGGCCTCCATAGCGCACCATCACATCTTCTTTGACATGTTCGCGGGCCTTGGGGCGCCATCGGCATCGGTAACGAGTGGGCTAAGGACGATTCGGAGGCGGTGCATACGACTGTCCGTGTCCTTGGCCGAGACCTTCCCGGTTACCACACTCCACAGGTTTACCCCGGCTTCAGCTCCAGCCTCGCTCGCGGCCTGGAGCGTCAATTCGAGCTCGAGTTCCTTGACCTCGAGACGCAGATCATCGTCGGCGGCGGCCATCGCGGTCTTCAGCTCGCGGCGCAGCGACGCGACCGCATCGCTGAGGGAAAGGGTCGTCATCGCCACATCCTAAACCCAGAATGACCAGGACGTGGCGTCCCTGTCCTGGAACCCCGCAAGTCATTGACCGCGTCGCTGCCGGGCAGCTCGTTCCTTCCAGTGATCGAGGCTGGTCCGGATAGCATCAATATTGGGGTGTTTGCGACCCCACACCTGCACCGCATCGGCCAGCAGCGTTTCGAACGCCGCCGCAGCACCGATTGCATCTCCAGCCTCGCCTTGCCAATGGGCGAGATTGTTCCTGGTGGTGAGAGTGTCAGGGTGTCGGAGGCCGAATATCGGCTCCATCTTGTCCAGCAGGGACTTGAACGCGGCAGCGGCCCCAACCGCATCCCCCACCTCACCTCTCCAGGTTGCGAGATGACCCCAGGTTACGAAGGTGTGAGGATGATCTGGGCCGAGAATGCGAACGCATTCCTCCAGCAGGATCTCATATTCGTCAGCCGCGCCCACTTCATCCCCTGCCTTGCCCTTCCAGTGGGCGAGGTTATGTCGTGAGGTGAGGATGTCGGGGTGGTCAGGGCCTAGGATCAGCGACCGGTCGGCGAGGAGTTCCTCATGGCGGACGGCCGCTTCCGCAGCGTTGCCAGATTGCCCCAGCCAGGAGGCGAGGTGACCTCGGGTAGCAAGGGTGTCGGGGTGGTCGGGGCCTAGGATCTCCAATCGGTCGGCGAGAAGTCTCTTGTAGGCCTGGGCTGCTCCGGCCGCGTCTCCGGCCTGACCCTGCAAGGAGGCGAGATTGTCGCGAGTAACCAGGGTGCGGGGATCATCGGGACCCAGAGTCCGCTGGCACACGGCCAGAACCTTGCAGAAGACTGATGCAGCGCCTGCTGTATCGCCGGTCTTGGCTCGCCAGTGTGCAAGATCGTGTGCAGTGACAAGAATATCGGGGTGGTGAGGACCGAGCACCTGCAACCGATCGCTCAAAAGGCTCCCAAGCGCAGCCGCTGCACCTGCTGCATCTCCAGACTGACCGCGCCAGACTGCGAGGTTATGTCGGGTGATGAAGGTGCTGATGTGATCGGGACCGAGGTCTCGTATCTGGTCCGTGAGGAGGTTCTCCAGGATGGTGATGGCGCCGGGTATGTCGCCGGACCGACCACGCCAGATCGCGAGAAAGCTGCGGGCGCTGTGAGTGTCGCGATGATCTGGACCAAACGTACGCTCGCATGCGTTGTGTAGTTGTTCGAAGTATCTGGCGGCTTCGCCGACCTGGCCGAGCTCACCAAGGCTGTTCCCCGTACGAAACAACACATCATGGGCGTTGCACTCAAATAGTCCCTGCTCGGCACTGTGACGCAGGTGATCGACGTTAGAGCGCAAAGTAGCGCTAAAGGCAGGATCATTCTCCGGATGGGGCCAGGTTTCCGCTAGAGCATCGGCCGCGGCCCGCGCCAGGGCGTGGCGTTCGTCGACGCGGAGTTGGTCGCGGACAGCACGCTGGACGAGGGCGTGGATGCGCACCTGCCGCCTGCTGTGGTTGAGCAGGCTGAATCGGTGGAGCACGCGTAGCGTCTGTCGCAGTTGCTCGGGGCTGACTGCCGACTCAAGGTCATCGGTGTTCTCCGTGTAGCTACGATACGACGCAAGGTGCGCACCGATCGTCGGATGGGTGAGCAGCGTTTCCGGGATGGCGTTGGGGTCCAGCAGACTAGCGACCTGGATCAGTGACCCGGCGAGCCCCTTCGGACGCTGTTCATTGGCTGCCTCGATCGAGACCGCCCAGATTGCCGCAATGGTCGCCGTGTGCTCATCGGGCAGGTTGCCAAGCTCGGGAACGACCTGGTCGAGGCGGATGCGCTGGTCGGCCATCAGCCTACGGTACGCGCTACACGGCAGGTCTTGTTCAGCCATGAACGCTGCCGCCTGGGCAAGCGCCAACGGCAGGTGACCAGTATCTTCGGCGACACCGTCGAGGTCGTCCGCCAACTCGGGGTGACGGGCGAGGCGAGTCTGGAGGAAGGACCGCGATTCGGATGGAGTGAAGACATCGACTTCGATACAAATGCGACCGGGAACATCCAGGGCCGGCTCACGACGTCGGGTGGTGATCAGCGTGTATCCCCGTTCCGACTTGGGCGGCCACAGGCCATTCAGATTGCTGGGGTCAGCCAGATCATCGAGCACGATCAGCCATCGGGGAGCATCGGGCCGTGCCAGCCAGGCAAGAAAGCGATGCGCAGCCTGTTCAGGGTCTGGATCTTCGATGCGGGTGACATCAATAGCGGCCTGGGCGAACGCGGCGATGATCCCTGACCTGGTTGATGCGGTGACCCAAACTAGGAGACCGAGCTGCTCAGCGGCCCATAGCTGTTCCGCGATCGCAGTGGCCGACTGCGACTTACCCACACCCCCCATCCCGGTCAATACGTACACTGGGGCAGGCCGAGTCGGATCGCTGAATGCCTCGACGGCACCGGCTTCGAAGAGGCGAGCGACTCTCCCTTCGGGAAGGTGAGCGGCAACACCCACTCGGTGTGGGAACTTGATCGCCTGACGGGGCGCGGCCTGGAGGTTCACCGTGCCGAAGTCACCGACGTTGAACCCCTGACTGTCCGCAATCCATGCAGTCAATTGTGGATCGGGCATGAGGGTGTCACTCCGAGGCGGGAAAGCCGTTCAAGCCTGCGGAGGTTGTTCGAAGGTGATGTCTTGCTCGGCATGGTCGCCCACGACAAATCCTTGCGAGGAGGTGATGGTGACGTTGTACTTGCCCGTTGCCTTGAGTTCCGCGAGTAGCTGTTCGGCGGTGGTCGCGATGAGCCGATTCGATGCTGCGCCGGATGCTTCGAGGTCGCACGCGATCGCTGATCGGAGCACGTCAACCTCAGTTTCACCGCCTTCGATGGCTTCGATGGCGTTATTCCTGCCAGCGAGCTTGCTGGTTACGAGCGCCTTCAGGCCCTGATAGGTATCGGAGATTGCTTGACCGCCGACCCTCTTTGCGGTGGCAGCAGCACCGGTCGCCAGGGCCTGCACGATAATGTCCAGCTGCTCCACGGCAACGCCTCCCTACAAGTCCTGGTTGTTCCCCGCGCTTCCCACAACCGACGAGCATAGACCCCCGGAACGATGAGAGCAGATCACTGTCGAGGGTACTGGACGAGGTCGAAGATCGTCGTCTACCAGATGGCGATCTCACCGCCCGACTCCACCTGCGGCGAAATCGGCCGCATCAACGATGCCGCAGATCGAGGACTATAGGAACAAGTTGCCGACCGGCTCCTGCTTCCTCCAGCGCGGGCCGCGATGAGAAAGCTCTTCAAATACTCGATGCGATCTAGGAGGAAGAAAGTAGCTGTGAGTAACCAAGGTCACTATATGACAGGCGTGATAGGTTGTGAACAGGGAAAACGTAGGCCGTAAATTCGTAACCTTAGACCAATGGACCAGATGGTGGGCCTCGCACCAGGAGACCGGCCGGCTGCTCGGCCTCCAGCTTGCGCCGCAACGCGACGTTCGGCAGACGGAGTTCGCGCGACTGCTCGATGACCTCGCCGGTGGTGTAGTCGAAGACCATCGGCACCACCCCGGCCTCGCAAGCGAGGAGCCGCGCCTTCTCTACGCTGATCGGCTCGCTCTCCAGGCGGGGGAGGCGGCCGGTGGCCTCGCCGCGCAGGGTCTCGACGTCGGCGGTCAACGACAGCGTCGCGGTGTGCCCGTGCCGGGTCGCCACCCTCGGGTCGGTCCCGGCCGTGGCGAGGAGCTGGTGGAGGGCCTCGGCGTGATCATTGGCCTGCGCCGGGAGCACGCCGTCGGCGTCGGCCCGGCCCTGGCGCGGCGGCGGGGTCGCGGTCTTGAGGTAGTTGTCCAGCAGCCGCCCGGTCTGATCGGTCAGGGTCGCGCCGAGGGCCCACATGCCGTCGTCCTGGCGCCACAGGTCGACCCGCTGCAGCGTCTCCTGCGCGAGCTCGTCCAGCATTGCGTCCTGCCGACTCTCCCGCTCGGCGAGCATCTGCGCGATGGCGTCCTTGAGTTCGGTGAACGAGGAGTGGACGCAGTGCTCGGTCACCAGCTCCTCAGGGGTGCGGCAGAGCACGGACGGGTCATAAGGCGACGGCACCGGCTCGGGGTAATGCGAGCGGGCCCAGACCCGCAGTCCGGTGACGTCGAGTTGCCGGACCGCGTAGGCGACCGCGTCGACTCGGGCCCGGCCGGCGAGGGCGGCGTCGGTCAGGTGGCGGAACTTCGGGGCGAGGCGGGCGATGCGAGCGTACTGGCCGGCCTGGGCGTAGTTGAAATCAAAGCAGGAGACGATCCAGTCCCGCAGCCCCGAGTAGCCGTCGAATTCCCGGTGGAGACCGGCCCGGGTGTACTCGATGACCTCGACGAGGATGCATGCCTCCAGCGCGCGGGCCTGGGAGGCCAGGCCCTCCAGCCGGGAGCGGGCGGCCGCGGCTTCGGCCGCCCGGTCGTTTCGAGCCCGCTGCCGCATCCCGCACCCCCTTCGAATGGAACTTGCTACCGAATTCCGTCCGTTTGTGCTATGTATCAATATTCCCTCGTGGAGGCCGGATTGCCATCACTCATCCGGGTGTAATAACAAGAGCGCCTTTCGCTTCCTGCGCATCTACTGTCCAGACGGGACTTAATGACCTCCACCGAACCCGCACCCGAAAACCGACCCCACCCGCCCCGCCACCTCATCGTCGCCGCCTCCGAACCCGCGCCCGCCACAGTCCGGCGAGACGATCACGGACACCTCCCCGACGGCACCCTCGCGCTCCAGGTCAAGAACGCCGGCAAGGTCGTGACACGCCCGTGCCACCATCATGGGCATGCCAGCTTGCGTCATCGCCCTCGCCGACGCCGAGGGTCCGTTCTTCTCCGAGCGCGGCGACGCGTTCCCCACGGCCACCCCGGAGCAGTGGCGCGCGGCCGACACCTTCGATCCCGGCGCGGTCACCGACCGGGGTCGCTGGTGGCTCCAGTTCCGGGCCTTCGCCATCCGCACCGGCGAGCGGGTGATCCTCGTCGACGCCGGGATCGGCCCGGCCGACAGTCCGGCCGCCGCCTGGGCCCCGGTCCCCGGGCGCCTCCCCGAGCGGCTCGCCGCCGCCGGGATCGACCGCGGCGAGGTCGACACGGTGGTGCTGACCCATCTGCACACCGACCACGTCGGCTGGGCGGTGGTCTCGGACGAGGACAGCCTCCGGCCGTATTTCCCCGACGCCCGCTACGTCCTCCAGCGGACGGAACTGGAGGCGATCGAGGAGCTGAACCCGTCGCTGCGGGAGTCCCTGATCGAGCCGCTCCAGGCCGAGGACCGGCTCGAACTGACCGACGGCGGCCGGGACCTGGCCGCCGGAGTGCGGGCGATCCACACTCCCGGCCACACCCCCGGGCACCAGAGCGTCCTGGCAGAGACCGACTCGGGAACGACGGCGGTCACCGGCGATGTGCTGGTCCACGCGATCCAACTGCTGCATCCCGAACTGCCCTACACGCAGGAGTCCGACCCCGAGGCGGCGCGGCGGACCCGCATCGAACTGCTCGACTCGCTCGCGCGGGCCGACGGGACGCTGGCGACGCCGCACCTGACCGGGCCGTTCGTTCCGGCCCGGATTTGACGGCGGCCACGTAGGGTAGACAGTCCGGATGTGCCCCCTTTCAAGCCGATTGCGAAGGAGTCACTCATGCCGGTACACAAGATCATCGCGGTGGTAGGCGCGACCGGCGCCCAGGGGGGCGGGTTGGCGCGGGCGATCCTGGCCGACCCGGACAAGGAGTTCGGAGTGCGGGCGCTGACCCGCGACACCGGTTCGGACGAGGCCTACGAGCTGGCCCGGCTCGGCGCGGAGGTGGTCCGGGCCGACCTCGACGACGAGGCGAGCGTCGCGAGGGCCTTCGACGGTGCCCACGGGGCGTTCGTGGTGACGAACTTCTGGGAGCACGGCGATCCCGCGCGGGAGCAGGCGCAGGCCGGGGCGACGGCCCGGGCGGCGAAAAGCGCGGGCGTGGACCACGTCATCTGGTCCACACTGGATGACACCCGGGAGCTGGTGCCGCTCGACGACCCGCGGATGCCGACCCTCCAGGGCCGCTACAAGGTTCCGCACTTCGACGCCAAGGCCGAGGCCAATGCGCTGTTCGGTGAGGCCGGGGTGCCGACGACGTTCCTGGAGACGACGTTCTACTGGGAGAACTTCCTCGGCGCGCTCAAGCCGCGCCGCGAGGACGGGCGCCTGGTGGTGTCGTTTCCGATGGCCGACAGCCCGATCGCCGGAATCGCCTCGGTCGACATCGGGCGCACGGCTCTGGGGATCTTCAAGCGCGGCGACGAGCTGGTGGGCCGGACGGTGAGCATCGCCGGGGACTTCCTGACCGGCGACGAGGTCGCGGCGGCCTTCTCGCGCGTGCTGGGCGAGGAGGTCGTGTACGAGCCGATGCCCTTCGACGCGATGCGGCGGGCGGGATTCCCGGGCGCCGAGGACATGGGCAACATGTTCCAGTTCTACGCCGAGTTCTCCGACGAGTTCTCCGCCAAGCGCGATCTCGACTTCGTCCGCGAACTCGACCCGTGGCTGCAGACCTTCGAAGACTGGCTGGTGGCCCACCGGGACGCCTTCGCCGGGTTGTGAGGCCGTGATCCGCCGCCGCGTGCTCGTCCGGGGTGCCGTCCAGGGGGTGTTCTTCCGCCGCACCTGCGTGCGCGAGGCCGAGTCGTGCGGGGCGGTCGGCTGGGTCCGCAACCGGCTCGACGGCACGGTCGAGGCGGTGTTCGAGGGCCCGGAGGGAGCGGTCGAGCCGATGGTGGCCTGGTGCCGGCGGGGACCGCCGGGGGCGCTGGTGGAGCGCGTCGACGTCAGGGACGAGCCGCCCGAGGGCCTGTCGGGTTTCGTGGTCCGCCGGGACGTCTGAGGCCCGCCCGGCCGGGCCGTCCTCCTTTTCGGTCCGGCCGGGCGGGTGTCCGGCGCACCGGTCCCCCGCTGGGGCTCGCGGTGTCGGGCTACGGCCGTATCTGGAGTTTGCGGCCGGTGCCTTGGCGGAATGTCTCGACGGCGGTCGCGTACCGGTCGAGCCCGAAGTGGTGGCTGATCATCACCTCCGGCTCCACCACGCCTTTGGCCAGCAGTTCCACGGCGCGTCCGAAGCTGTGCAGGACTGCCATGCTGCCGACGATGTGGATCTCGTCCTTGTAGACGCGGAACGGCGAGAACGAAGCGGTCGCCGCTTCGGGTGCGACGCCGAAGACTTGGAAGGTCCCGCCCTTGCGCACGCGTGTCAGGCCGTCTTCGATGGCCGGAACCGCGCCGGTGCAGTCGATGACGACCTCCCAGCCTTGGGGGCGCTCGAATTCGGCGGCGGCGGTGGCGGCCCGGTCGGCGGCGAGACGCTGTGCGTACTGGAGCCGTTCGGTGTTGATGTCGACGACGGACACGCTCGCGGCGCCGGCGAAGCGCGCGAGTTGGGCCATCATCAGGCCCATGGTGCCGGCCCCGTAGATGAGGTAGTGCTCGCCGACGCGTCCGGGCAGCAGGTCGAAGCCGTGGACGGCGCACGAGAGCGGTTCGATCAGCGGGGCGTGTTCGAGCGTGACGGTCTCGGGCAGCCGATAGCAGTTCGCGACCGGTACTGCGCAGTACTCGGCGGACGCGCCGGGGCTGTTGATCACCCCGATGGCGTTGTACCGCTCGCACAGGTTGCCGTGGCCGATGGAGCAGTAGTGGCATTCGCCGCAGAACACGTTCGGGTCGACGGCCACGCGGTCGCCCTCGGCCAGTTCGGTGACGTCGGCGCCGACGGCGGCGACGGTGCCGGCGAACTCGTGGCCGGGCACTATCGGGTAGACCGAGCCCTCGAGGTCGCCGTCGAGGACGTGGAGGTCGGTGCCGCAGATTCCGGCGCCCGACACCGACAGGACGACCTCGCGCGGTCCGGGCGCCGGATCGTCGACGGTGGTGACGTTGATCTGCCCGGGCTGTTCTATGACAACGGCTCGCATTATTTGACGGCTCCCAAGGTCAGGCCGCGGACCAGCCACTTCTGCGCGAACCATCCGGCGAGGATGACCGGAAGCGCGGCCATGGTGGCGGCTGCGGACAGGCGGGCGAGGAACAGGCCCTCGCTGGTGATGAAGCCGGTGAGGAACACCGGCACGGTCGCCGCCCTGGTCGAGGTCAGGCTGACGGCGAAGAAGAATTCGTTCCAGGCGAAGATGAAGCAGATCAGCGCCGTCGCGGCGAGCCCCGGAGCGATCATCGGCAGGATGATGCGGCGGATCTCGACCCCGAACGTGGCGCCGTCGACCCGGGCCGCTTCGAGGGTCTCGCGGGGCACTTCCAGCAGGAACGAACGGATCATCCACACCGCGATCGGCAGGTTCATCGCGGTGTAGACCAGCGACAGCAGTGTGACGTTGTCCAACAACCCGACGTTGTTGGCGATGATGTACAGCGGCAGGATGATCGCCACCGGCGGCATCATGCGGGTGGAGATGAAGAAGAACAGCGAGTCCTTCCATCGCCGGATCGGCGCCAGCGACAATGCGTAGGCCGCGGGCGTGGCCAGCACGATCACCAGGAGCGTCGAGCCGACCGACGCCATCAGCGAGTTGAGCAGGAACGGCGCGAAGTCGCGGCCGAGGATCGCCTCGAACTGGTCCAGTGTCGGCCGGAACAGGAACGTCGGCGGGTCGGTCGAGGCCTGCGCCTCCTGTTTGAACCCGGAGACGAACATCCAGAGCACCGGGAAGAAGAACACGATGGCGGCCGCCCAGGCGAGGGCGGCGACGCCGGCCTTGCCCAGTCGGGCGCGCAGCGGTGCCCGCCGGACGCGCCGGCGGCCGACGGCGTGCGCCGGTTCGGGTGCGTGCGCCTCGGGTGGCGGCGGCAGCACTTTCGTCATCGCTGGTCCCCCTCTCGGAACAGGCTGGAGATCAGGCGCAGCGCGAAGACGGCGATGACGATGGTGCCGATGACGACGATGACGCCGGCCGCGGCGGCCTCGCCGACTTCGAAGGCGCGGAAGGTCCGCTGGTAGATGAAGTACGGCAGGTTGGTGGTGGCCTGTCCGGGTCCGCCTTGCGTGATCAGGTAGATCGGGTCGAAGGTGTTCACGATGAAGATCGATCCCAGCAGCGTCGCGAGTTCGATGAACGGGCGCAGTTGCGGGAGCGTGATGCGGCCGAAGACGGCGATCGGGCCGGCGCCGTCCATCTTGGCGGCCTCGATGATCTCGGTGTTCTGGCTCTGGAGTCCGGCCAGGACGATGAGCATCATGAACGGCGTCCACTGCCAGGTCAGCATGAGCACCAGGGAGAACATGGGGTGCTCGGAGACCCAGTCGACCCGTTCGACTCCGAACGGGGACAGTGCCCAGTTCAGGATCCCGAACAGCGGATTGAACATGGCGTGCTTCCACATCAGGGCGGCGGCGGCCGGCATCACCAGGAACGGCGTGATGAGCAGGGTTCTGACTATGCTGCGGCCCAGGAATCTCTGGTCCAGCAGCACGGCGAACGCGATGCCGAGCACCATCGACAGGATGACGACGGCGGCGGTGAGGAACACGGTGTTGAGCACCGCGCCGCGGAACTGGCCGTCGCCGAAGACGGCGGCGTAGTTGCCGAATCCGGCGAACGCGCGCTCCTCCGGACGCAGGAGGTTCCGGGACTGGAAGCTGTAGTAGAGCGTCGCCGCCATCGGGAGCTGCGTGAGCACGATGACGAGCAGCAGCCCCGGCAGGAGCGGTCCGCGTCGTCGCCACCGCTCACCGGCGGGGAGTTTGGCGGGCCCCGGCCCGCGGCGCCGGTGCGCCGCGGGCGGGGAAACGGTTTCGGTCATCGGTCTCACTGGTCCTGGTAACCGCCGTCCTCGGCGGTCTCCTCGGCGTATTCCTGGGCTTTCTCCAGGGCTTCGTCGACGGTCTGGTTGCCGGCGATCGCCGCCGAGATCTCTTGGGCCACTCGGGTTCCGAGGTCCTGGAACTCGGGGATGGTGATGTACTGGACGCCGGTCCACTGCTGTTCGTAGAGACCGGGCCGCTGGACGTCGACGTTCTCGATCGCTTCGAGCGTGGGCTCGGCGAAGGCCTCGGCCGCTTCCAGGTACTCCGGGATCTCGTAGGTGGACTGGCGGCTGCCGGGCGGGACGCGGGTCCAGCCGAGCTCCTCGCCGACGAGCCGCATGTACTCCTTGGAGGTGGCCCAGGACATGAACTCCCAGGCGGCGTCCTTGTTCTCGGAGGTCTCGGGCATCGCCAGCGACCATGCCCACAGCCAGCCGGAGTGGTCGGTCTCGGCCACCGGCGCGGGCACGTAGTCCATCAGGCCGGCGGCGTCGCTCGATTCGGGGTCTTCCAGAATGCTGGCGCCGACGGTGGCGTCGACCCACATGGCGGCGTTGCCCTGGCTGGTGGCGGTGAGGCATTCGCTGAACCCGGCGTTGGCCGCGCCCGGTTCACCGTGTTCGCTGACCAGGTCCACGTAGAACTGGACGGCTTCGCGGGTCTCCGGGCTGGTGAGCTGGGCGTTCCAGTCCTCGTCGTACCAGCGGCCGCCGAAGGTGTTGATGACGGTGTTGAGCGGGGCGAGGACCTCGCCCCAGCCGGCCAGGCCGCGCAGGCAGATCCCGGCCACGTCGTTCTCCGGGTCGTGGAGCTGCTCGGCGAGGTCGGCTACCTCCTCCCAGGTCGGGTTGTCGGGCATGGTGAGCCCGGCGGCCTCGAACAGGTCGGTGCGGTACATCAGGAAGGACGACTCGCCGTAGAAGGGAACGGCGTGCAGGCCGCCCTCGTAGGTGAGCGCTTCGCGCACCGGCGGCAGCAGGTCGTCGACGTCGTACTCGGGGTCGGCGGCGTAGTCGTCGAGCCGGGTGATCCAGCCGTTCTCGGCCCAGATCGGCGCCTCGTAGGTACCGATGGTGACGATGTCGTACTGGCCGGAGCCGGTGGCGATGTCCTGGGTCACCTGGTCGCGAAGTTCGTTCTCGGGCAGGATCACGAACTCGACTTCGATGCCGGTCTCCTCCTCGAAGTGGGAGGAGAGCTGCTCGATGTCCTGCATCTGCGGGTTGGCGACGGTCGCGATGGTGATCGATGCTCCGTCGTCGGCGCCCCCGCCGGCGCCGGAGCATCCGCCGGCGATCATCAGTACGGCCAGGGATCCCGCGACCGCGATGCGGGTTTTCGAAGGGGTTCTCATCAGGACCTCCTAGTCCTCAATGCGCACTTCCGATGCGCATGATCCATGGAAGAGGGAATAGATCGCATCTTGCGTGATTCGTGTTGTTTCTCGGTTTACCTTCTCTGGTGATCGGAGGCGGGGATCTTTCCCGATTCCCTCTCGATCAGGCGGACCGGGACGGTGATCCGCCGGTACGGCGCGCTCTGGTCTTCGAGGCGTCCGAACAGCAGGTGGGCAGCGCCGGTGCCGATGGCCTCGCTGTCCTGGGCGACCACGGTCAGCGCGGGCCGAAGCAGGTCGGCCAGTTCGAGGTCGTCGAAGGCGATGCAGGCGATCCGGTCGCGCAGGCCCAGGTGCTGCAGCGCGTGGACCGCGCCGATGGTGATGATGTTGTTGCCGCAGATGAGTGCGGTGGGCGCCGGTTCGAGCGCGAAGACCTCCAGGGCCGCCTGGTAGGCCTGCGGGCTGTCGCGGAGCCCGGTGCGGATGTATCGCCGGTCGGCGCCGCCGTCGAGCCCGGCGATGGCGGCCCGGTAGCCGGAGAGCCGCTGCGCGGCGGTGTAGACCGCCTGCCGGTCGCCGAGGTAGGCGATCCGGCGGTGACCGGCCTCGACCAGGTGGTGAACGGCGTCGGAGATGCCGCCGGCGTTCTCGGAGACGACCGTGTCGGCCTTGATGTGCTTGCCGGGGCGGTCGACGAACACCACCGGGATGCCTCGGTCGCGCTCGGCCTCCAGGTAGGACTGGTCGGCGCCGGCGGGCACGACGATGAGGCCGTCGACCCTGCGGGAGCAGAACTCGCCGACCAGTTCGCGCTCCCGTTCGGGCTCGCCGTCGCTGGAGCCGACCAGTACCAGGTGCGAGCGTTCGAGCGCGTAGTCCTGGATGATCCGGGTCAGCGTCGAGGCGAACGGGTTGGCGAGGTCCTCGACGACGAGTCCGATCGAAGCGGTGCGCTGGTTGCGGCGGCGGATGCTGCTGGCGATCGAGTTGCGGCGGTAGCCGAGCTCCTCGACCGCGGCGAGCACCTTCTCGCGGGTGCCGGAGCGGACGTTGGGTTCGTCGTTGAGGACGCGTGAGACGGTCTTGAAGCCGACGCCAGCGCGTTCGGCCACGTCTTTGATCGTGGGAGCCCGCGTGACGCGGTCTTCCGTCCCGTCCTGAACCAACGTCTGCCACCTCTTGGGTCGCTGATCTGCAACTTCGCATGACCACGTTGTCGACAACGTTGTCATAAGCAAAGAGTATGGCACGACTCACCGCGGCGGGTCAATGGCCGCCGGAAACCGGCAACCGCTATCTTTCCCTGCCCGGAGATTTTTCCGGTCGAGGTGTCGAAACCGGGCCCGCCCGATCGACCCGAGGTTGTAAGCACGAATTCGAGAGATCGGAGAATCCCATGCGCACGCTCATCGTCACCGCTTTCGTCTCGCTCGACGGGGTCATGGAGGCCCCCGGCGGCGAGGCCGGGTACCGGAACACCGGCTGGACCTTCAAAACCGTCGAGTTCGACGAGGCCGCCTACGAGATCAAGGGCCGCGAGCAGCAGGAGACCGAGGCACTGCTGCTCGGCCGCCGCTCCTACGAGGAGTTCGCCCCCGTCTGGCCGCAGATGGAGGAGTTCGCCGAGTACAACGCCATGCCCCGCTACGTCGTCTCCACCACGCTGGAGCAGGACGACTCCCGGTGGCCGGCGACGATCCTGCGCTCGGTCGACGACGTCGCCGAGCTCAAGAAGACCGAAGGCGGCCCGATCGCGGTCCACGGCAGCGCCGGACTGGGCAAGAGCCTCGCGGACGCGGGCCTGGTCGACCGCTACCACCTGCTGGTGTTCCCGGTCCTCCTCGGCGCCGGGAAGCGGCTGTGGAGCGAGGCCGACAAGGACTGGACCAAGCTCAGCCTGGTCGAGCACGAGGCGTACGGCAACGGCGTCCAGAAGCAGGTCTTCGACGTCGTCCGTTGAACGCGAGGAACCCGGGCGCCCCGGACCGCCGGCCGAGCGGTCTCAGGGCGTCCGGTGCGCGGCGTAGCGGGCCGGGGTCGTGCCGACCACGCGCTTGAAATGGCGGGTCAGGTGCGCCTGGTCGTAGAACCCGGTCGCGGCGGCGACCGCGTGCGGCCTCGTCCCCGCGAGCAGCAGGCGCCTGGCCCGGTCGACGCGTCGCGTCACCAGGTACTGGTGCGGCGAGATGCCGAACTCGGCGCTGAAGGCGCGCACCAGGTGGACCGGATGGGCGTACAGCGTCGCGGCCGCCTCGCGCAGGCTCACTCCGGGGACGATGCTCGCGTCCAGCAGTCCGCGCAGGTCGTGCGCGAGCCGGCGGTCGCGGGCGGGCACGATGAGCGGGGATTGACGGCGCAGGTGCCGGCGCAGTCGCTCGGCGATCAGCTCGATCCCGCTCTCGGCCTCGAGTCCGTCCCCCGGGGACTCCAAGATCCCGTGGAGCCGGTGAATCCGCCGGCGCAGCACCGGGTCGCGGATCTCCGGGCCGTCGACGGCGCGGCCGATCAGGTCCTCGTCGAGCAGGGTCGTGTCGAGGTACAGGACGCGCTTGCGGAACCCGTGCGGCGTCGCCGACTCGCCGTCGTGGGGCACCTGCGGCGGCAGCAGCGTGACGAAGCTGTCGAGCGCCCCGTGCTCGTGCCGGTCGAGGTCGTAGCGGACGACGCCTTCGTCGATGATGAGCAGCGTCCAGGTGTCGTGGACGTGCATCGGATAGGCGTGGTCGGTGAAATGGGCGTGGAAGGCTTCGACGACCCCGCCGACGGCGGGGCGCCAGGCCCTGATCCGGGGACCGACCTCCACGCTAAGAATGTACAAGACCGCCGGCTCGGGCCCGCATAGGTTCGATGCCATGGAACGAGAGCAGACACCCGAGCGGTTCGACACCAAGATCGCGGTCGTGATCCGCGACGACCTCGCGACCTGGCAGCGCCTGAACGTGACCGCGTTCCTGGTCAGCGGGCTCGGCACTTCGAGCCCGGAGGTCGTCGGGGAACCGTACGAGGACGCCGACGGCGTCGAGTACTCGGCGATGTTCCGGCAGCCGGTGATGGTGCTGGAGGCGTCGAAGGAGCACCTGACCGGGGCGCACGCCAAGGCCCTCAAACGCGGCCTGGCCCACTCGGTGTTCACCTCGGAGCTGTTCGCCACGCGCAACGACGGCGAGAACCGCGCGGCCGTGCGCGCCGTGCCGACTGACAAGCTCGACCTGGTCGGCATCGGCGTCTACGGCCCGCGCAACGCGGTCGACCGCGTCGTCAAGGGCGCCCGCATGCACCCGTGAACCCGACCGCGGCGCGACCGGATGCATCGGGGGCCGAAGGTAGGGTGTGCGGCATGCGATTGGTTGTGGCGCGGTGCCAGGTCGATTACACGGGTCGGTTGACCGCCCACCTCCCGATGGCCCCGAGGCTCCTGCTGCTCAAGGCCGACGGCAGCGTGCTGGTGCACGCCGACGGGGGGTCGTACAAGCCGCTCAACTGGATGACGCCGCCTTGCACGGTCGACGAGGGCGAGGGGGTCTGGACCGTCACCTCCAAGAAATCCGGGGACCAGTTGAAGATCACGATCGACCAGATCCTCCACGACTCGAGCCACGAGCTCGGCGTCGACCCCGGGCTCCGGAAGGACGGGGTCGAGGCCCACCTGCAGGAGCTGCTGGCGGCCGACACCGGCCCGCTCGGCAAGGGCTGGTCGCTGGTGAGGCGGGAGTTCCCCACCGCGATCGGACCGGTCGACCTCATGTGCCGCGACGCCGACGGCAAGCACGTGGCCATCGAGGTCAAGCGGCGCGGCGAGATCGACGGCGTCGAGCAGCTCACGCGGTATCTGGAGCTGCTGAACCGCGACCCGCTCCTGTCACCGGTCGACGGCGTGTTCGCGGCCCAGGCCATCAAGCCGCAGGCCCGGGTCCTGGCCGAGGACCGCGGGATCCGCTGCGTGGTGCTCGACTACGACGAGATGCGCGGGGCCGTGGACGAGTCGCAGCCGCGGCTGTTCTGAGACGGCGAAGGGCCGCAGCCGAAGGCTGCGGCCCCGGTGATCGGACGCCTGGATCTACATGGTCTCCAGGTCGTCGACGTCCTCGCTGATCTCGTCCAGGCACTCGCCGGCGTTGCCCGAGAAGCCGGAGTCCTCGCAGGCCTCGCCGAGGGCACTGTAGATCGCCACGTACATGAAGATCGTGACCGCCAGGCCGAGCAGGCCGGTGACGAGTCCGGCGATCGAGGTGCCCTTGCCGGAGCCGCGCTTGCTGCTCACGACCAGGCCGACGATGCCGAAGATGATCGCCAGCGGGGCCAGCGCGAAGGAGACCACGTTGATGATCGGGATGAATCCCAGCACCAGGGCTATGATGCCGAGAACGAGGGATGTCACGCCGAAACCGTTGCCGCTCTTCTGAACGGGCTGAGCGGGCGGCTGGGGGGCGGGGGGATAGGACACTGGGGCTCCTTGATCTCGAGTCGAATGTTCGGGCGGAACGCGCGTCAGCTTAATACACACGGGCAAGTCCCGTTCACACTAGTCGACGCGGCGTAGCCGCACGATCGCCGAGTCCCAGTCGGATCCGGTCAGGCGCAACGGCAGGCCGTTCGCGTTCAGGTTTGCGCCCCAATGGGTCCGGCCGGTGTCCTCGTCTCTCCAGCGCGAATCGGCCGCGACCGCGGCCGGCCGCAGGGGCGGCTCGGGCCGGTTGAACCGGGCGGGGGTCTTGAAGGCCAGCGCGACCAGCCGGTCGTCGAGGAGGTACTGGACGCCGGTGAGGGGTTCGTTCTCGGGGTCGCCGAGGCGGTGCTGGGCGCCGTGCAGGACGACCGGTCGGATGTCCTTGTAGACGGCGATGTGCTCGGCGGCCTCGTCGAGTTCGGCGTCGCTCCACCGGGTGAGGTCGCCGCCGACGGCGAGCGCACCGGCGGAGGCGACGTGGAAGCGGAACCGCAGGCCGGTGGTGCGGTGATTGAATCCGGTGGGTTCGTCGGTCACCCATGCGCCCATGGCGCGGGCCGGGTAGGCCTGGCCGAAGCCGTGCTGGATGGCGATCCGGTCGCCGGCGTCGGTGTTGTCGGAGGTCCAGACCTGGTCGACGTGGCGGAGGAGGCCCGGGTCGACGCGGGCGCCGCCGCCGGCGCAGCCTTCGATGCGGACGCCGGGGTGGGCGGCCCGGAGTCGGCGTTTGAGGTCGTACACGGCGCGCACGTGGTCGAAGTAGACGCGGTCGGGGTCGGGTGAGGCGGGGTCGCCGACCTCGGTGAAGGGCCGGTTGTGGTCCCATTTGAGGAAGTCGATCGCGTTCTCGTGCAGGAGGTGGTCGAGCGTCCGGAAGGCCCATTCGGCGACTTCGGGGCGGGCGTAGTCGAGCACGAGTTGGTTGCGCAGTTCGGTGCGGTCGCGGCCGGTCTGGTGGATGACCCAGTCGGGGTGGGCCCGGTACAGGTCGGAGTCGGGGTTGACCATCTCGGGTTCGACCCAGATCCCGAACTTCATGCCTCGTCCGTGCACGGCTTCGATGAGCGGTCCGAGGCCGTCGGGGAACCGGTCGGGATTGGGCCACCAGTCGCCGAGGCCGGCCGCGTCGGAGGTTCGGGCGCCGAACCAGGCGTCGTCGACGACGAACTGCTCGCAGCCGATGCGGGCGGCCAGGTCGACCAGCGGCAGTTGCCGTGATTCGGAGACGTCGAAGGCGACCGCCTCCCAGGAGTTGTAGAGGATGGCGGGGTCCTCTTCGGCGGTCGGCATGACGTGGCGCCGCAGGTGTTCGTGCCAGGCGCGGGAGGCGGCGCCGAAGCCGCCGTCGGTGCAGAGGCCGGAGTAGACCGGCGTCTCCCAGCGTTCGCCGGCGGCGAGGTTCAGGCGCAGGCCTTCTTGTCCGGCGCCGCCGGTGACGGTGAGGCGGCCTTGGGTGGAGCGGCGCAGTTGCATCCGCCAGGAGCCGGACCAGGCGAGCATCGTCGAGTAGACGCGGCCGGAGTCTTCGGTGGCGGTGCCGTCGTCGACGGCGCACCAGGGGTTGGCCTGGTGGCTGGTGTTGCCGCGCCGGGAGCCGAGGAGGGTCTCGCCGACCGGTGCTTCGGTGCGGCGGAGCTGCCATTCGGCGGCCCATTCCCCCGTGAGGTGGGACAGGCGGTAGGTGGCCCAGTGAGGGAGGGTCCAGGCGGCGGAGTCGAAGCGTCCGACCTCGACCGGTGCGTCGGCTTCGAGTTCGGCCCATCGGTCGAGCACGCCGGTGTCCCGGACTCGGTAGTGGAGGGTGAGGGTGAGGTCCCGGTCGGTGAAGGCGATGGCGAGGTGGTCGTCGTCGATGCGGTGGTCGCGGTAGTGCCAGTCGAAGCCCTTGGCGCCGTCGGGGTGGCGCAGTTGGAGCGAGGGGGTGGCGAACTGGGGGCCGAGTTCGCCGAGCAGCTCGACGCCGTGGTGGATCCGGTCGTCGAAGGAGTATTCCTCGGCGTTCTCGGCGGTCAGTTCGGCGGTGGCCGCGTCGGGGACGGGCGGGCCCCAGTAGAACTGGCGGGGCATGCCCCGGCCGCAGAGTCCGACGACGTAGGAGAAGCCGGGGCCGGTGAGGTGCCAGGTGCGGGCCTGCTCGGAGAAGCTGATGGTCATTGACGCTCCTTGGACGGTCTGAACCGGTTCAGTGTGCCATCCGGGGCGGACCGCTGAGCCGCCCGTTCCCACCGGGTGAACCGAGGTGGCGGTAGGGCATGCAAGACTATTGGCATGCTTCACGCGGTGGTCCCCGCAGGCGGCTCAGGAACCCGGCTCTGGCCCCTGTCGCGCGCACAGCGGCCCAAGTTCCTGCTGCCCCTGACCGGTTCCGACTCCTCCCTGCTCCAGGCCACGGTCGAGCGGGTGCGCACGCTGTCGGCTCCCGACCACGTGTACGTGGTCACCGGCACCGCGCACGCGGTGGACGTGGCCCGGCAGTTGCCGGACGTGCCCGGGGACAACATCCTGGTCGAGCCGTCGCCGCGCGACTCGGCGGCCGCGATCAGCCTCGCCGCCGCCGTGATCGCCGAGCGCGACCCGGAGGCGATCATGGGCGCGTTCGCCGCCGACCACCTGGTCCCCGACGGCAAGGCCTTCGCCCAGACCGTCGAGCGCGCGATGGAGCTGGCCGAGAGCGGCCTGCTCATGACCATCGGCATCACCCCCACCGGGCCCGACACCGGCTACGGCTACCTGCGGCTCGGCTCCGAGGTCGGCCCCGGCTACCACCTCGACGCGTTCGTGGAGAAGCCCGACCAGGTCTCGGCGGTGGAGTACGTCTCGGCCGGGAACTACCTGTGGAACGCCGGCATGTTCGTCTGGCGCGTCGACGTCTTCCTGGAGGAGCTCGCCCGTCACCGACCGGCCCTCCACGAGACGGTCCGGACCCTCGCCGCGGCGTGGGACACCAACGGCCGGGACGCCCTGTTCGCGAAGCTGTGGCCGACCCTGGAGAAGATCTCGGTCGACTACGCGGTGATGGAGCCGGCCGCGGCCTCCGGCAAGGTCGGCGTCGTCCCCGGCGACTTCGACTGGCACGACGTGGGCGACTACAACACCCTCGGCCATGTCCTCAAGGCCGCCGACCGGGTCGGCAACGTCGTGGTCCGGGCCTCGGGCGCCGGCGAGGCGCACCTGACCGAGTCGAAGCGGAACGTGGTGGTGCCGGCCGCCGGGCGGCTGGTGGCCGCCGTAGGGGTCGACGATCTCATCATCGTCGACACCCCCGACGCGGTGCTGGTGTGCCCGCGCGACCGGGCCCAAGAGGTCAAGGGCGTGGTGGAGGAACTCAAGGAGGGCGCCAGAGGCGATCTGGTGTAATACCGGCCATGCCGTCACCGCAACGCCTCCGCACGACTGTCGCCGGTCTCCTGCTGTGCGGCGCGGCGGTCTTCATCGCCGTGGCCGCCTCCGAGTGGCTCGTCGGCGCCGGAGCCGATCCCCGTGACGACGTCTTCAGCCGGGCCGCCGGGATCGAGTTCACCGACACCGCGAGGCGGACGCTGTTCTCCGTGGTGCCGGTCGCGGCTCCGGCGCTCGCGGCGTGGCTGGTCCCCGGAAGAGTGATTCGGCGTCTCGCCCGGGTCCTCTACGCGGTCTATCTCGTTATCGGAGTGCTGCTGGCGTTGTCGGCGGCGAAATACGGATTCGACCAGCAGGCGCAACTGGAGAGCCTGGGGCGGGCCTGGGTCGAGCCCCGGTCGGCGGTCGAGCGGCTCCTGCTCGACGCGGCGTGGCTGACCCTGGCGGTCGCCGGGTGGCTCTCCCTGCGATGGAACGGAAAACGTGAAGGCAACTCCACAAGGCCGGAAGGCGCCCCGCGGCCCCCGGAGGACTGAGTCCGAGGGGTCCTTCCATCGCCGACATCACCGTGCGCTATCGTCTGATAGCGAAACGTTACCGAATAGCGACGGACGCTCATCGTCCATTAGAGATGAGTCTTGGCGGTGCGGCCCCGATTTCGGGCCGCCCGCGGGCACAGGTACCGGGCGGATGCGCGCCGCCGGCGGCGACGCGGGAACGGGGCCGCACGCGCGACAGGGGAAGGAAGCGCGTCCGGACTACGGATCCGACTTCCGGTGCCGTGCCGATGATTGCAAGGGGGGAGCACCGGTACCGCCGGTGCGCACACGAGGAGGCGGACGTATATGGACGGCCGTGACTACCTGGCCGACCTGTTGGGGAACGTTCCGGAATGGCAGGCACGCGCGCTCTGCGCGCAGACCGACCCGGAGGCGTTCTTCCCCGAAAAAGGAGGATCGACGCGCGATGCGAAGCGCATCTGCGCCAGATGCGAAGTCAAAGAGAACTGTCTGCAGTACGCGCTCGAGCACGATGAGCGGTTCGGTATCTGGGGCGGGCTCTCGGAGCGAGAACGCCGCAAGATCAAGCGGCAGGCCCGAGAAGCGGCCCGGCGCCGCGCCGAACGCGCGGCGCCCGTGGTGGTGTGCTTCCCGACCCCGATGATCAACCCCGATCTGGAGCCGCAGACCGCGCTCCCCGAACCGGCGTCCGCGGAACCGGTGCTGGAGCAACTGGTCGAGTCCGGACGCGAACGCGTCCCGGTGGCGGCCTGACGAAGGGACCCGACTGAACGCGAAGGGGCAGGACGCACGCGTCCTGCCCCTTTCAAGGCTCCAGGTTCCCCGGCGGCAGGTTCAGCAGCGACACCAGCAGCTCCGCCAGGACGCTGCGCACCAGCATCTCCAGCTCCAGCCGGCCGTCGACCCGCAGCTCGATCGGCCGGCGGTACACCACGATCCGCGGCGCAGCCGCGGTCGTGCCCGGCTGGGCCGGGTAGAGCTTGGCCAGCGGCACCCCGCGGTCCTCGACGATGTCGGCGTCGTAGACGTGCATCGGCGGCGGCACCTCGTCGACGGCGAACTCGATGTGCCCCAGGCTCGCCGAATGCGCCCCGAGAGTGTCGGCCAGGTGCCGCTCGATCGCCACCACCGTGTCCATCACCAGGAAGTCGAACTCCTGGGCGGGAGTGCGCCGCATCGGCAGCGCGCTCGGCGCCAGTGGTCCGCGCATGCCACGCCCGTGGCGATCTCTCCGCATGCGCCCACCATAGCGACCGGGCCGCGGTCTCACTGCTCAGCGCCACCGTGTCCGGCACCACGAGTGGTAGTTTCGTGGGGTGAGGTCGGATCGGCGTTGCTCCCGGAACGGCTGCCGCCAGCCGGCGGTGGCCACTTTGACGTATATCTACTCGGACTCGACCGCTGTGGTCGGCCCGCTCGCGACCACCCGCGAGCCCCACAGCTACGACCTGTGCGATGCGCACGGGCGTCGACTCACCGTGCCCCACGGATGGGAGCTGGTCCGCCACCAGGGCGACTACACCGCGCCCATGCCGACCGACGACGATCTGGTGGCCCTGGCCAACGCCGTCCGCGAGGCCGCCTCCGGCGACCGGGTCGAGCCCGAGCCGCCGGCACCCGACCCCGGTCGGCGCCAAGGCTTCCGAGGATCGCCCCCACCGCCGATGAGTGCGCGGGGTCACCTACGGGTGGTGTCGGGCGACGACGAAACGCACCGCTAGTCTCGACATTGTTCACCGGCCCACCTTTGTGAAAGGCGGACGCACTCCAGTGGCTCCCCAGCTCAGTGAAATCGTGAAGGCCTACGACGTCCGCGGACTCGTCGGCTCGCAACTGACCGCCGAGGTCATGGAGGCGATCGGCGCGGCCGCCGTCGCCGTGACCGGCGAGCGCAGGTGGGCGGTGGGCCACGACATGCGCGACTCGGGCCCCGGATTCGCCGCCGCCTTCGCCCGGGGCGCCACCGCCGCCGGCGCCGACGTCGTCGAGGCCGGGCTGTGCTCGACCGACATGCTCTACTACATCGCCGGCGCCCGCGACGTGGCCGGAGCGATGTTCACCGCCAGCCACAACCCGGCCGAGTACAACGGGCTGAAGATGTGCCTGCCGGCCGCCAGACCCGTCGGCCTCGACACCGGGCTGGCCGACATCCGCGACCGCGCCCAGGCGATCCTCGACGGCGAGCCCGCCCCGCGGGCGGACCGGCCCGGGACGGCGACCGGACAGGACTTCCTGGCCGGATACGCCGCCTACATGCGCGGCCTGGTCGACCTGTCGGGCATCAGACCGCTCAAGGTGGTCGTCGACGCCGGCAACGGCATGGGCGGGCACACCGTCCCGGCCGTGCTCGGCGACCGGCTCCTCGAGGCCCTCCCGCTGGAGATCGACCCGCTCTACTTCGAACTCGACGGGACCTTCCCCAACCACGAGGCCAACCCGCTCGAACCGGCCAACATCGTCGACCTGCAGGCCCGCGTCCGCCGGACCGGCGCCGACCTCGGACTGGCCTTCGACGGCGACGCCGACCGCTGCTTCGTCGTCGACGCCGCCGGCGACCCGGTCACGCCCTCGTCGATCACTGCGCTCATCGCCGCCCGGGAGCTGGCGAAGCACCCCGGCGACGCCATCTGCCACAACCTCATCTGCTCCAGGGCCGTACCCGAGATCATCGCCGAGCACGGCGGCCGGCCGCTGCGCACCCGCGTCGGCCACTCCTACATCAAGGCCGTCATGGCCGACCAGGACGCCGTATTCGGGGGCGAGCACTCCGGCCACTACTACTTCCGCGAATTCTGGTTCGCCGACACCGGCATGCTGGCGGCCATGCACGTCCTGGCCGCCCTCGGCGGCTCGGACAAGCCGCTCGCCGAACTGTCCGAGGAGTTCGTCCGCTACGTCCCCAGCGGCGAGATCAACTCCAAGGTCGCCGACGCGAACTCCAAGATCGAGGAGGTCGCCGCCCACTACGACGCCCAGGACGGGGCCGGGACCGACCGCCTCGACGGCCTCACCGTCACCCTCCCGGACGGCGCCTGGGCGAACCTGCGCCCCTCCAACACCGAACCGCTGCTGCGACTCAACGCCGAGGGCCCCGACCAGGCCTCGATGGAGCGGCTGCGGGACGACATCCTCCGCATCGTAAGGAACTAGACCATGCCCGTTACCCCCGCACCCGTGCTCCTCGAGCTGCTGCGCTGCCCCGAACCCCACCACGCGCCGCTCACCTACGACCGCGAGGCCAACTGCCTCACCTGCTCTCAGTGCGAAAAGGTGTTCCGGGTCGAGGACGGCATCCCCGTGATGCTCCTCGACTCGACGAAGGAGGAATAGACGGCATGGGACCAGACGACGACGGCGTGGCAGGCATCACCGGCGACCGCCGGGCCGATGAGGCCCGGATCTCCGGTGAGCTGAGCGACGCCAGCAATCCCGGCGGCTCCCTGTGGGCCCTGGCCTCGGCGGGCCCGCAGCTCAGGGAATCGGCCGCGCTCGCGGCCGACGCGGGCCTCGGGGTGCTCGCCGACGAGGGCCGCCCCCGTGCGGTGGTCGTGGCCGGCGTCGGCACCGCCGCGCGCACCGGCGACATCCTCTCCACCGTGGCCGGCCCCCGCTGCCCCGTTCCCGTCCTCGGCCACCGCTCCGCCGGCGTGCCCGGGTGGGTCGGCGCGGCCGACGTCGTGCTCGCCGTATCGGCCTCCGGCCGCTCCCCCGAGGCGCTCGCCGCCGCCGAGGCGGCCGCCCGCCGCGGCGCCAGACTGGTCGCCGTCGGCGCCCCCGACTCCGAGCTCCAGGCCGTCGCCGAGCGCGCCCGCTCGCCGTACGTGGCCGTCCCGCGCCGCGCCCCCGCGCGGCTGAGCCTCTGGGCGCTGACCGTGCCGGTGCTCCTGGCCGCCCGCGAACTCGGCCTGGTCCAGATGCCCGAGGCCGACATCGCCGAGACCGCCGCGCGCCTCGACGACGACGCCGAACGGTGCCGGGCCGGGGCCGACGCCTGGGTCAACCCCGCCAAGGAGCTGGCCATGAACCTGGCCGGGTCGATCCCGGTGATCTGGGGGTCGAGCCCGCTGGCCGGGGTCGCCGCCCGCCGCTTCGGCGACATGCTCGCCGCCAACGCGCGCTATCCGGTCGTCTCCGGCGAGCTCGGCGAGGTCGGCCGCGGCCGCGTCGGCCTGCTCGACGGCGTCTTCGGCTCGCTCGCCGAAGGCGAGAGGGACATCTTCGCCGACGAGGAGGAGGGGGATTCGCCCACGCGCCTGCGGATCGTCCTGATGCGCGACGACGGCCTCGACGGCGACGACACCACCCCCAAGCCCGACACCCGCCGCGCCGACGCCGTCGCCAAACTCGCCGAACGCCGCGGCGTGCGCTGCGACGTCATGCCCGCCGAGGGCGGCTGCGCCCTCGAGCGCCTGGCCTCGCTGATCGCCGTCCCCGACTTCGCCTCGGTCTACCTCGCGCTCGCCCACGGCCTCGACCCGATGCGGGTACCGGCCGTCGCCGAGATGAAAGAGGAGGCCGTCGGCGGCGAGTAGCAGCGCCGGACGAGCCGTTACAGTTGGTCCACCGGATTCATACAGTGACGAGGAGCGGACGTGCAGGGGCTTGACGGCGTCATCCGCAACTACGCGTGGGGTTCACAGGTTGACATCGCCAGACTCCAGGGGCGCACCTACCCCGCCGAGATGCCCGAGGCCGAAGAGTGGTTCGGCGCCCATCCCACCGCCCCGTCGATCCTCGACGACGGCCGCCCGCTCGACGACGCCATCGCCTCCGAGCCGGCGCACCTGCTCGGCCGCCGCGTGCTCGACGGCTTCGGCCCGCGCCTGCCGTTCCTGATCAAACTGCTCGCCGCCGACCAGCCGCTGTCGCTCCAGGCCCACCCGAACTCCCGCCAGGCGCACTCGGGCCACCAGCGGGAGCTGCGCATCGGCATCGACGCGGCCTACCGCAACTACGTCGACGGCAACCACAAGCCCGAACTGATCGTCGCGCTCACCGACTTCCGGGCCCTGTGCGGTTTCCGGAAGCCGGAACGGGCGGCCGACCTCATCGCCGCCCTCGGCGTCGCCGGGCTGGAGGGCCTGGTCGCGACGCTGCGCGACCCGCGCGGGGGCCTCAGGCGGGCCGTCACCGACCTGCTGGCGATGAGCCGGGACGAATGCCGCGACCTGATCGACCAGTCCGTCAAGTCCGCCACCGAGATCGGCGCCGCCGACGCGGCCGACCTGACCGAGCTGGCCCACTACTACCCCGACGACCCGGGCGTGCTGGTGAGCATGCTGCTCAACCACGTCACGCTCCGGCCGGGCGAGGCGGTCTACATGCCGGCCGGGAACCTCCACGCCTACCTCGACGGCTTCGGCGTGGAGATCATGGCCGCCAGCGACAACGTCCTGCGCGGCGGCCTGACCAGCAAGCGCATCGACGTGCCGGAACTGCTGCGGGTCCTGGACTTCCGGGCCATGGACGAGCCGCGTGCGCGCAGCCGGGACGCCGGGCCGGTGCGGACCTGGCCGGTCCCGATCGACGACTTCTCGCTGCGGCGCATCGAGGTCGGGACCGAGGAGCGGGCGCTGGACCTCGACGGGCCGCGGATCTGCCTGTGCACCGGCGGGTCGGTGACCGTGGCCGACGACGAGGGCGGGTACGAGCTGTCGCCCGGCCGGGCCGCGTTCTCGGCGGCCACGGCCGGACGGCTCCGGGCCTCGGGGTCCGGCGAGCTGTTCGTGGCCTCGGTGTAGGCCCGTACTAGGCGAGCTTCTTCTGGACCGCGAGCTCGCGGAAGAACGGCCGGTAGCCGATCGCCTCGTTGATGTCGATCATGTGGCTGTTGACCTCGGCGTTCCAGGTGATCACGTAGCGGACCATCGGCCGGTGGCGGCGCAGGCGGCGCTGGTTGGCGATCTTGAGGACCGTGCCGAGGCGCCTGCCGCGGTGCCCGGGGTCGACGATGGTGTCCCCCTGCCAGACCGAGTCCTCGTCGCCGGGGTCGACCCGGATGGAGGTGTAGCCGGCGACCTGGCCGGAGGCCGCGTGCCGCACGGCCGCGGCGATCTCGAGCGCCCCGTGCTCGCGTCGGACCCGCTCGTCGTCGCGGATCCGGTCGACGTCGTAGACGGCCGGGCGGATGTCCAGCTCGCCGATGGGCGGGTCGGTCCACATGCGGGCCTCCATGCGGGCGACGCCCTCGGCGACGTCGTCGGGGACCCGGTCGGTCCATTCGACCAGCTCGTAGCCTTCGGCCCACTTCCAGGCCGCGGCGTAGCGCTCGGTGAGCTCGCCCTCGTCGACGCCGGTCAGGTCGTTGCGGCGGCAGATCTCGGTGTCGCCCACGGCATAGCCGTGCTTCGCGGCGAAGTGCTTCCCGGGCGTCTCGGCCCCGGGCCGGCCGAAGATCTCGTCGACGGCGTAGGCGATGACGGTGTCGCGCCCGTTGCGCTTGACGCGCTCCTCGAGGAACTGGAGCAGGCGGGTGCCGACGCCGTCGCGCCGGCGGTCCGGACGGACCTCCAGGTCGCACTCGGCCATGTGCCGGTTGTCCTTCTCGAACATGTGCAGGGTGATATGGCCGGCCACGTCGCCGTCGGCCACGGCGGCCCAGCGCTCGATCTTCATCGAGGCGGGCGCGGAGAGCAGGCGCAGCCGCGAGGCGGCCGGATTCGGCTCCGGGAAGCCCGCAAGGTCCCGGCGGACGGCGGCGGTCTGCTGGTCGATCCAGGAGCGGACGAGATCGCCGTCGGCCGGATCAATCGGTACCAGGGTTATGTCGGGATTGCTCACAACGACGACGATTCCGGAAAGCGGGGGGCCGCGCAATCGGATTACCGGCGTGTCGGGGCGGTGTCGGAGGGCGCCGGACGCAAAAATGTGCCGGGCGGCCACCCCAGACCGCCCGGCACTCCCCCCGGTTTGGTTCCCCCGCGCGTCACCTGCGATGTTCTGCGACCTATACCGGCCGCCGCACCGCTGTGACGCTGCGTATCTGCAATATTACCCACCGCCCCACGAGTGTCAAGCCGAAACGGGGATTGACACGGATTATTTTTTCCGTGTCCTGTCACACCACGGCGCTGTAAGTCCCGCTCAGGCGCGGCGCGTAGCATTTTCCACATGACGAACACGCTTCGAGCCGACGACTACAAGGTGGCCGATCTCGAGCTGGCCGAGTTCGGTCGCCACGAGATCCGCTTGGCCGAGCACGAGATGCCGGGCCTGATGGCGCTGCGCGGGCGCTACTCCGAGGCCAAGCCGCTGGCGGGGGCCCGCATCACCGGTTCCCTCCACATGACGATCCAGACCGCGGTGCTCATCGAGACCCTGGTCGAGCTGGGCGCGCGCGTCCGCTGGGCCTCCTGCAACATCTACTCGACCCAGGACCACGCCGCGGCCGCGGTCGCGGTCGGCCCCGGCACGCCCGAGGCCCCGCGGGGCGTCCCGGTGTTCGCGTGGAAGGGCGAGACCCTGGAGGAGTACTGGTGGTGCGCCGAACGCGCCTTCGACTGGGGCGAGGAGGAGCCGAGCATGATCCTCGACGACGGCGGCGACGCCACCCTGCTGGTCGTGCAGGGTGCGAAGTTCGAGGCCGCCGGCGCCGTCCCCGAACCTGAGGAGGCCGAGAGCGAGGAGGAGGCCGTGGTGCTGTCGCTGCTGGCGAAGTCGCTCCGGCAGGACCCGGACCGGTTCACCCGCAAGGCCCGGGCGATCCGGGGCGTCACCGAGGAGACCACCACGGGCGTCCACCGGCTCTACGAGATGGAGCGCGACGGCCGGCTGCCGTTCCCGGCCATCAACGTCAACGACTCGGTGACCAAATCGAAGTTCGACAACAAGTACGGGGTGCGGCACTCGCTGCCCGACGGCATCATGCGCGCCACCGACGTCCTCATCGGCGGCAAGACCGCCGTGGTCTGCGGCTACGGGGACGTCGGCAAGGGCTGCGCCGACGCGCTGCGGGGCCAGGGCGCCCGCGTGGTCGTCACCGAGGTGGACCCGATCTGCGCGCTGCAGGCGGCGATGGACGGCTTCCAGGTCCTCACGCTCGAGGACGTGCTGGAGTCGGCCGACATCTTTATCACCGCCACCGGCAACCGCGACATCATCTCGGCCGACCACATGCGGCGCATGAAGCACCAGGCGATCGTCGGCAACATCGGCCACTTCGACAACGAGATCGACATGGCCGGGCTGGCCGCCGAGCCGGGCATCGAGAAACTCGAGATCAAGCCGCAGGTCCACGAGTGGCGGTTCTCCGACGGGCACTCGGTCCTCGTGCTCAGCGAGGGCCGCCTGCTGAACCTCGGCAACGCCACCGGGCACCCGAGCTTCGTGATGAGCAACAGCTTCACGAACCAGGTGCTGGCCCAGATCGAGCTGCACACCGAGACCGAGCGCTACCCGGTCGGGGTGTACACCCTGCCCAAGCACCTCGACGAGGACGTGGCGCGGCTGCACCTCGACGCCCTCGGCGTGAGGCTGACCCGCATGACCAAGACCCAGGCCGACTACATCGGCGTCGATGTCGACGGCCCCTACAAGGGCGACCACTACCGGTACTAGGCCGTTCGCGGCCCGAAGAGGCCCCGGCGCGGCTCGTCGGCCGCGCCGGGGCCTCGGCCGTTTCACCGGCGCGCGCCGGGCAAACGATTGCTCTCGGTCAAGGAGCACCTCCGCCCCTATCACTCGCCGGCCTCCGCCGAACCGGTCCAACGGGCATGAATCGGGCGAATCTCCATGCTGGACGGGATCGAGCGCGCAAAACTTTCTGCAACCGGTTGCGCCAAAACCCTTGACCCGGGGAAAGCCCTTTCTTTAGCCTCATTTATATACATCGATAAATATCCCCTTTAGGAGGCGGAACCGATGCGACGATCGATAGCAGTTCGACTCGGGACGGCGGTGGCCACGGCGGCCGTGGTCGCGGCCGGTGTGGCGCTGTCAATAACACAGGCGTCCGCCGCGACCGGCAGCGCCACCGGGTTCGCGACCCAGAACGGCGGGACCACCGGCGGCGCGGGCGGACAGACGGTGCAGGCCAGCACGGGCACCGAGATCCACGCGGCCCTGTGCGACCGGGCCAGCACCAGCACCCCGGTCATCATCGAGGTCGAAGGGACCATCAACCACGGCAACACCACCAAGGTGTCGGGCGACAGTTGCGACACCGACGACGACCGGATCGAGCTCAAGCGGATCAGCAACGTCACCATCATCGGGGTCGGCGGCGGTGCCGTCTTCGACGAGCTGGGCATCCACATCCGCGAGTCGAGCAACATCATCATCCAGAACGTGACGGTCCGGAACGTCAAGAAGTCGGGCTCGCCCACCTCCAACGGCGGCGACGCCATCGGCATGGAGGCCGACGTCCGCAACGTCTGGGTCGACCACGTCACCCTGGAGGCCTCGGGCGGAGAGGACGAGGGCTACGACGGGCTGTTCGACCTGAAGAACAACACCCGGTACGTGACGCTGTCCTACAGCATCCTGCGCGACTCCGGCCGCGGCGGCCTCATCGGCTCCAGCTCGGGTGACACCTCGAACGGGTACATCACCTTCCACCACAACCGGTACGAGAACATCGACTCCCGCACTCCCCTGCTGCGGGCCGGGACGGCGCACAGCTACAACAACCAGTTCACGGGCCTGGTCAAGTCCGGCATCAACTCCCGGGTCGGCGCCGAGGTCAAGGTGGAGAACAACTACTTCGAGGACTCAAAGGACGTCCTCGGCACCTTCTACACCGACGATATGGGCTACTGGGAGGTCAGCGGCAACATCTACGACAACGTGACCTGGTCGAGCGACGGCAGCGACAACCACCCCGCCGGCCCCGATCCGCAGTCGACCACCACGGTCAACCTCCCGTACTCCTACGACCTGGACGACGCCGGCTGCGTGCCGGAGGTCCTGGACCAGACGGCGGGCGCCGGCCGGGGCCTGCGGGTGTCGGACGGCAACTGCTCCTCGGAGCCTCCCACCGACGAGCCCAGCGCGGACCCGACCGACGATCCGACCGACGACCCGACCGATGAGCCCACTGACGAGCCCACCGACGAGCCGACCGACGAGCCGACCGATCCCGGCGGCACCAACCTCAGCATCGGGGCCGGGTCCGACGGCTCCAGCAAGGCGAGCGGGACCAGCTACGGCAACGTCCGGGACGGGGACATGAGCACCTACTGGTCGCCGACGGGCTCGACCGGCCGCATCTCGATCAAGTGGGACGAGGACCCCACCGTGTCCTCGATCATCATCCGCGAGGCGGCCGGGTCCGAAGGCAACATCGGTTCCTGGCAGGTGGTCGACCACGACAGCGGTGACGTCCTGACCACCGGCAGCGGGGCGGGCGTCATCGGCTTCTCCCCGGTGACGCTGCGCAAGATCGACTTCGTGATCACCGGTTCCAGCGGCACCCCGCAGGTCGCCGAGTTCGAGACCTACGCCGGCAGCCCGCCGGACGACCCGACCGACGAGCCGACGGACGATCCGACCGACGAGCCCGTGCAGACCCGGTTCGAGGCCGAGGACGCCTCCGCGACCTGCGACGGCGCCATCGAGTCCGAGCACGCCGGGTTCTCCGGCAGCGGCTTCTGCAACACCGAGAACACCACGGGGGTGGCCGCGCAGTTCGAGATCACCGCCGAGGGCGGCACCGCCGAGATCACCGTCCGGTACGCCAACGGCGGCTCGGGCGACCGTCCGGCGGACGTGATCGTCAACGGCTCCACGGCGACCACGGCGACGTTCGCCGACACCGGCGCGTGGACGAACTGGGCCACCGAGACGGTCACCGTGCCGCTGAACGCCGGCGACAACACCGTCCGGCTCGAGGCCACCGGCTCCGACGGCCTGCCGAACGTCGACTACCTGGAGATCTAGCTCGGCGGCACCCCGCACGCAGCCGAGTGCGAGACCTGCGCCCCGCCGCGGCGCAGGGGCGGCAGAAGGCCCGGTCCGTTGGGACCGGGCCTTCGCTCGCTGCGGTGCTAGTAGGTCGGCAGGCTGGGGTCGACCTGGTTGATCCAGCCGAGGACGCCGCCTTGGACGTGGACGGCGTTCTTGAGGCCGGCGGCCTTCGCGGCGGCCAGCGCCTCGGCGGAGCGGACTCCGGCCTTGCAGTAGAAGACGGCCTGCCGCTCGGTCGGCAGATCGCTCAGCGCGGCCCCGGAGACGATGTCGCCCTTGGGGATCAGCCGCGAGCCGGGGATCTTGACGATCTCGTACTCCGCGGGCTCGCGGACGTCGATCAGGTCGATGTCGCGGCCGTCCTTGATCCAGGACTCGAGCTCGCGGGCGGTGATGGTGGAGCCGGCGGCGGCCTCGGCGGCCTCGTCGGTGACCGCGCCGCAGAAGTCCTCGTAGTCGATCAGTTCGGTGACGGTCGGGTTCTCGCCGCAGAGCTCGCAGTTCGGGTCCTTGCGGACGTTGATCTTGCGGTACTCCATCTCCAGGCCGTCGTAGACCATCAGCTTGCCGACCAGGGGCTCGCCGATGCCGGTGATGACCTTGATGGCCTCGTTGACCTGGATCGAACCGATGGAGGCGCACAGGACGCCCAGGACGCCGCCTTCGGCGCAGCTCGGAACCATGCCGGGCGGCGGCGGCTCGGGGTACAGGCACCGGTAGCAGGGTCCTTGGTCGGCCCAGAAGACGCTGGCCTGGCCGTCGAAGCGGAAGATCGAGCCCCAGACGTAGGGCTTGCCCAGCAGCACGGCGGCGTCGTTGACCATGTAGCGGGTGGCGAAGTTGTCGGTGCCGTCGACGATGAGGTCGTACTGGTCGAAGATGTCCATGACGTTGTCGTTGTCCAGAGCGGTGTCGTGGATGACGACGTTCACGTTCGGGTTGACCTCGCCGATGCTGGCCGCCGCGGACTCGGCCTTGGGGCGGCCGATGTCGGACTGGCCGTGGATGACCTGGCGCTGCAGGTTCGATTCGTCGACGGTGTCGAAGTCGACGATGCCGAGGGTTCCGACCCCGGCGGCGGCGAGGTACAGCAGCGTCGGGGACCCCAGTCCACCGGCGCCGACGCACAGCACGCGGGCGTTCTTGAGGCGTTTCTGGCCTTCCATCCCGACGTCGGGGATGATCAGGTGGCGCGAATAGCGGCGCACCTCGTCGACCGAGAGATCGGCTGCGGGCTCGACTAGCGGCGGCAAACTCATATATCCAATAATGCCTGCCCAGTGTGTGGAAATTCCGGCGGCAGGGGGTGTGTGGGTGGTCTCACCCGGGTATCAGCGGTCGGCGTACTCGTCGGGGGGCAGTGCGGGCCCGCCGTACTCCCCGGCCGGGCCCTCCAGGTAGGTCTCGCCGTCGGGGTAGGGCCAGGCGTTGCTTTCGCATCCGGCGAGCTGGAAGGTCTGCTGGGCCATCACCGGGGACTTCTCGCCTTCTTCGGGGCACACCTCGTGGGGGTGGCCGAGGCGGTGGCCGATCTCGTGGTTGACCACGTATTGGCGGTAGGTCTCCAGCGTGCCGTCCCAATGGCCGACGGCGGTGATCCAGCGTGCGGAGTTGATGACGACCCGGTCGCCGTTGCGGCAGGAGACCCGCGTGCCCGGGTGCCGGCACAGGGCCGAGCGCTGCTCGGGGCTGGCCAGGTAGACGGTGAAGTCGGCGCCGCTCTTGCCGACCTGCTCGAAACGCCAGCCGCCGCCGGCGGTCCAGGAGCGCTCGTCGGCGAGGGTGGCGTGGACGAAGTCGCTGAACCGGTCGACGTCGATCTCGAGGCCGTCTTCGACGGCGACGTTGTATCGCAGCAGCTCGCCGGAGTCGCCGAGGACGTCCCCGGGGCGGGCCGGGGCGTAGCTCCAGGTGCCGGTGCCCGAGTAGTAGAGCGGGGGCGGGGTGGGTTCGGGGGCCTCGGTGGGTCCGGTGATGTCGGATCCGGGGTCGGCCTCGATGTCGCGGTAGGTGGTCACGGCCCCGGTGGTGGGGCGGGTGTCGGCCTCCATCGCGCGGGGGAAGGGGCCGCGGTCGCCGACCGAGGTGGAGAGGGCGAAGCCGCTGCCGGCCGCCGCCATGACGATCAGGACCGCCACCAGTGCGAAGCGCTGCTTCCTTCGCAGGCGTCGGCGCGCCGATGATCCTTCCGTCACAACCGTGAGTTTAGGCCAGCGACGGTCCGTGGCGGACCGGCCCCGCGGGATCGGCGGCTCTCCTCGATCAGTGCGGCCATCGCGCGGGCGACCGCGGTCGGCAGCTCCATCATCGGCACGTGCCCGGCCCGGTTGAGGATGAGCAGCCGGGAGTCGCGGATGACCGCGCCGGTCTCGGGGGCGGAGCGGACGTCGATGACGCGGTCCTGCTTGCCCCACACGACCAGCGTGGGCGCCTCGATCCTGCGGGCGAGGCGCCACAGCGAGTGGCTGCCGGGCACGAAGGCCTGCAGGAAGGAGGCCATCAGGCCGCGGTAGGTGGAGATGTAGGCACTGGAGTTCCACGGCACGGCCAGCCGCCGGCGGGCCTCGGCGATCGCCTCGCGGCGACGCTGCGGGTGGATGCGCTCGGGGTCGGCCCAGGTGCCGAGGATGATCTCGTCGACCACCTGCTGGGGGGTGCGCGAGCGCATCGCCCGGTCGGCCAGGCGGGACAGGTTCGGCAGCATCAGCATGGGCACGAACTTGGCCTGGTGGGACCGGCGGGGGTTGCCGAAGGGCATCGCCGGGGCGATGAGGGTGATGGTCCGGATGAGGTGCGGGCGGGTGGCGGCGAGGTACACCGACACGGCCCCGCCCAGGGAATGCCCGGCGAGGTGGACCGGGCCGCGCCCGGATTCGATGATCCAGGCCGCCACGTCCTGCGCCAGGGAGGGGATGGTGACCCGGCGCATCGGGGCGGAGTGGCCGAAGCCGGGGAGGTCGACCGCGTCGGCCGCGACGTGGTCGGAGAGCGTGTCGGCCAGGTCGGTCCAGTTCTGCGCCGAGCCGCCGAGCCCGTGCACGAACACCGCCGGTTCGGCGTCCGGGCTCGTGGCGGGGGTGTGCCGGATGAACAGGCGCCGGCGGCTCAGCTCGTGCTCGATGCCGGGCCACGGCGGGTGCGGCCGCGTGAGGGTTCGGACCTCGCTCGCCTCCACCAGCCGTGCGCGCCTCATGGATCCTAGTGTGCCACTTCGGCCGCCAATGCGGACAGTGTCGCCGAAACGACGGCGCGGGAACGCTCGGCGGTGACCACGGCGGCGCCCGCCAGGCGCCGGACCGAGGTGCCGTCCATCCACAGCACGGTGACGACCGCGGTCTTGACCGGGCCGGTAGTCACGATCGAGGCGTGCTCCACTTCGACCCGTGTCTCGGTCGCTCCGAAGTAGGGTCGCAGCGCCTCCACAGTGGCCGCGGCGGCGGCGTGCTGCACGTGCCAGTCGATCGGCGGGACGGTCACCGCGCCGGCCGACTCGTGGCCGCCGATCGCGAGGGTGACGCCGACCTCGGCGTCGAGCCCGGACGAGTCGATCTCGACCCTCTGCAGCTCGACGGCGCCGACGACGGGGAGTTCGGCCTCGGCGGGCTCGGCGGGTTCGAGTTCGGCCCGGGGCTGCTCGCCGTCCTCGTCGGTCGTCTGCGGCCCGGGATCGGTGGCGCGGTGCTCGGCGACGACCGCCGAGACCGCGGCGTGGACGGCGTCGGGGTCGACCCCGTCCTCCAGTTCCAGGCGGAGGCTGGAGCCGCCGTCGCGGGCGGTCACGTGGTAGGCGTCGCGCACCCCGGGGACCTGGCGGACGGCCGCCAGGAGCGGCTCGTCGCCTCCGGCGGGCTCTTCGTCGGGCGAGACCGGCGGAGTGGGCTCGGCGACCGGCTGGCGCGGCGCCGGCGGAGTGCGCGGCGGAGCCTGCTCGGTCACCGGCGGCGACGGCAGGGGCGGGGTGCTGGGGGTCGGGGTCGGGTCGGGAGACGGCGTGCGGCTCGGCGTCTCCTGGCGGAAGCCCTCGGCAACCTGCTGCGGGCCGGTGTGCGGGCCCGGTTCGGCTTCGGACGGGGGCTGCGCCGGGGTGGCCGGAGGGGCCTGGTGCGAGCCGTCGGGAGCGCCCGGGGCGGGCGGGCTCGGCGTGCCGTGCTGCCGCTGGTTCGTCCCCTGCGGCGGTGCGCTCGGCGGTTCGCTCGGTGCGTCGCCCCGGTTCGGCGGCGTGCCGACCGCGTTGTCGGCACCCTGCGGCGGCGCGCTGGGCGGGTGGTTCGCACCCTGCGGCGGCGCGCTGGGCCCCTGGTTCGCACCTGGCGGCGCGAACTGTGAATCCTGCTGCGTACGGAGCTGATCCTGCCGACGGTGGGGAGCCTGCGGGATGGGGTCGAACTGCTCCCCCGGGGCGGGCCGCCTGGTGGCCGGCACCGTCGGGCCGGTCTCGGCGATCTCGACCGGTACGTTCGGCACCTGTCCGGTCGGCTCCTCGCTGTATCGGTGGCGGCGGCCCCGATCGGGGTCGAACCGGTACTGCTCAGGGGCCTGCCCGTACCCCTGCTGCGCCTGCCCGACTCTGCCGGGCTCCTCGGCCTCGGCGGGTTCCTCCGCCGGACCCCACGAGCGGCCCAGACGGCGGCGCGCCGGCTTCTCGTCCCCCGCCGGACGTTGCGGCTCTTCCGGTCGGTTCTGGTCATACACGGCTTAGCAACTCCTTCGTCTTCCCGACCTGAAGGTACCTTGGGGACACGAGCGCCGTGAAGCCGCGCTTGGCGGCCCCGTACGCTGGGAAGCTGATTTCAGGTTTCTCTAAACTACGTTCGGGCCGCAAGGGAAGGCCGCTGACGGATGCGCGACACGACGCGAAGAGAGGTGCCACGGTGAACAGCGCCGGAGAAGGCAGAGTCCGACTGCCCAGGAGCGAACGCCGGGCGCAGTTGCTGCAGGCGGCCCAGGAAGTGTTCGTCTCCCGCGGCTACCACGCGACCTCCATGGACGACATCGCCGACCGCGCGGGCGTGTCCAAGCCCGTGCTCTACCAGCACTTCACTTCGAAACTGGATCTGTACCTGGCGTTGCTCGACGGGCGCGCGACCGAGCTGGTCGCCCGCATCCGGGAGGCGATGGACCGCTCCGAGGACAACAAGGAGCGGGTCAACCAGGCCATGCGCGCCTACTTCGACTTCGTCGACGCCCAGGGGGAGGCGTTCCGGCTGGTGTTCGAATCCGACCAGCGCAACGATCCGGCCGTGGCCGAGCGGGTCCTGCGCATGGAGGCCGAGTGCGTGGCGGCGCTGTCCGACACGATCATGGCCGACACCCAGGTCGACAAGGACCGTGCCGAAATGCTGGCCACGGGGCTGGTCGGGGCCGCCGAGGTGGCCGCGCGCAAGTGGATCGCCTCGGGCCGGGTGGTGCCGAAGGACGAGGCCATCCAGCTCATGGCCACGCTCGCCTGGCGGGGCATCTCCCACTTCCCGCTCGAAGGCGGAGCCGAGAGCGGGAACGAGTAGGCACGGTCCGCTCGAAGGCGGAGCCGAGAGCGGAAACGACCGACCCCGCGTTGTTCGCTGCGGGCGCACCCTCGGTGACCGACCCCCGCTCCCGCCCCGAGTAACCTTGCCTCGTCCGCAGACGTCAGAGGAAATCTGTTTGAGGAGGGCCCGTGGAGGTCAAGATCGGTGTCCAGCACGCCCCGCGTGAACTGGTCCTGGAGAGCAAGCTGTCGTCGAAGGACGTGGCCGAGACGATCGACAAGGCCGTCAGCGAGGGCGGCATCCTGCGCCTCGAGGACGACAAGGGCCGGCAGGTGCTCGTCCCGGTCGAAAAGGTCGCCTACGTGGAGATCGCCGCCCAGTCGCCTCGCCCGGTCGGATTCACCGTCGACTCTTAGGCATCAGCTTTTCGCGCGGCCCGGGGCGGTGCCCCGGGCCGCGCCGCTAGTCGAGGAGCGTGAACGGGGCCGTGCCGGCCGTGGGCTGGCCGTCGCCCTCGTCGCCGACCGGCTGCAGGGTTGAGGTGTGGACGCGGTACAGGCCCCCGTTGATGGCCACGTAGACCGGCTCGCCGCGGATCTGGTCGGACTCGGTCGGATCGGCCGGATTCGCCGCCACCTGCTCGATGGTCGGGAACGGCGAGGTCCCCGACTGGGCCTCGACCCGTGAATTGTCGATCGCGACCTGGAACAACTGCTCGTCACCGGGGCCGTCCCCCGCCACCCAGACGAAGTTCTCCGAGCTCCAGGCGACGTCGGTGACGTCGCCGATGCTCAGGCCGATCCGGCGGCTGGTCTCCTGGATCTGGAAGTTGCCGTCGGCGTTCTGGCTCAGCGGCACCGCCCAGGCGCGGCCGTCCTCGACGTAGAGGATCCGGCGGCCGTCGGGGGCCGGGGCGAGCGAGGAGACCTCCTCGCCGCCGAGCACCTGGATCGAACCGTCCGCGACGGTGACGGCGGTCAGGACGCCGTCGTCGATCAGCAGCACCGTCTCCTCGTCGAGCCAGTGCGGATCGCGCAGGTCGCCCTCGAGTTCGTCGACCGTCTCCATGTCGTCGCCACCGGTCCCGATCCGGAGGCGGGCCTCGTCGTCCTCGGCCACGACGGCCGCGATCCGGCCGTCCTCGGCTGGGGCCGCCTCGCGGAGCCCGGGCGCCTCGAAGCCGACCCAGTCGTGTTCGGCCGAGGCGCGGCCGACCGAGTCGTTGCGGACCAGCCAGACGGTGTCCTCGGCGATGAAGTAGCCGGTCTGGTCCCGGATGCGGGGGATCGCGTTCCATCCGCGCCATTCGTCGAGTTCGCCGGAGGCGACCGTCTCTCCCCCGATGCGCAGCTCGAACGGCCCGGTCAGGCGGAGGCTCCAGGCGACCTGGGCGGCGATGGCCTCGATGTTCTGCTCGCTCACGTCGGCGACGTCGCCCGGGGTCAGGTCGATGACGTCGGTGCCGTCCTCCTCGCCGACCTCGCCGGTCGTGCCGATGGGGATGGCCGAGATCGAGGACTGGTTGGCCCAGTCGGAGGGGCCGAGCAGGAGCCATTCGAGGCGGAGGTTCCGCTCGGTCGCCTCGTCGAGTCGGCCGTATATCCACCGCAGGTCGGACACCACCAGGTCGTTGCGGCCGGAGGCCGGGAAGTATAGGGGCGCCTGCTCGTAGGCGTCGTCGAACTGGTCGTAGAGGAGCGTCACCTGGCTGGGCAGCTCCATGATCGTCCACTCGCCGCCCGGCTGCGAGCGTTCGAGGGCGAACTCGGCCTCGTAGTCGCGGGGCGCGGAGTACATGCTGACGCGGCCGTCGGGCTGGTAGGAGCCGGCGACCGAGCCGGTGACGGTGACGGTGGCGGTGTTGATGTCGCCGCTCTCGTCGGTGTCGTATTCGACGCCCTCGAGCAGGTCGATCCCGGCCGAGGAGCCGGAGAACTCCTTGCGGGTCTCGGTGAACTCGTTGAGGCGCTCGTCGAGGGCGGCGGTGTCCGGGTCGCCGGAGGCGGCCCGGAGGAAGTGCTCGACGGTGGTGCGGGCGTTGTCGGTGGGCCGGAACTGCTCGACCTCGACCGAGGAGGGCGCCTCGAAGTCGGTGGGGGCCTCCTGGACCACCTCCGGCCCGGAGCCGTCCGGGATGCCGCAGGAGGCGAGCAGGGGCGCGGCCAGCCAGACGGCGGACGCGGCGGCGAGTCTAGTTCGCATCTGGGGCCTCCCGGTCGAGTTGCAGCGGGATCGGGGAGGAGACCACCCGGTTGCCCGACTGGAGCGGCAGGGTGAGCACGAACAGGGTGCCGCGGCCGGGCGCTCCGGTGGCCTCGAGCCTGCCGGAGTGGAGCTTGGCGTCCTCCAGGCTGATGGCCAGGCCGAGTCCGGTGCCGCCGGTCTTGCGGGCGCGCGACGGGTCGGCCCGCCAGAAGCGGTCGAAGACCCGGTCGGCGTGGCCGGGCTTGAGCCCGACACCGTGGTCGCGCACGCCGATCGCGACCGCCGTCTCCGACTCGGCGACGGTGACCTCGACGGGCTTGCCCTCGGCGTGCTCGATCGCGTTCGAGACGAGGTTCCGCAGGACGCGCTGGACGCGCCGCGAATCGACCTCGGCGACCACCCGGCGGGCGGGCCTGGCCACCTCCACGGTGACGCCGCATTCCTCGGCCAGGCCGTCGAACGTCCGCACGACGTCCTCGACCAGCGGATTCACATCGACGGCGTCGACCTCGAGCGAGGCGAACCCGGAGTCGAACCTGGAGATCTCCAGCAGCTCGGTCAGCAGCTCCTCGAAGCGGTCGATCTCGTTCTGCAGCAGCTCGGTGGACCGCTTCGTGACCTCGTCGAAGTCGTCGCGGAGATCGTAGAGCAGGTCGGCGGCCATCCGGATCGTCGCCAGCGGCGTGCGCAGCTCGTGCGAGACGTCCGAGGTGAACCGGCGCTGCATCATCGACATCTCCTCCAGGCGCCGGATCTGGCTCTGGAGGTTCTCGGCCATGAGGTTGAACGAGCCGGCCAGTCTGGCGAGGTCGTCGGAGCCGCGGACCTCCATGCGCTCGTGCAGGAGCCCGGCGGCGAGCCGCTGCGAGGTGCGCGCGGCCTCCCGCACCGGGGTCACCACCAGGCGCGTGACCAGCGCGGCGATGACGCCGAGCAGCAGCACCAGAGCCACGCCGGCCAGCGCCAGGTTGGTGCGGAGCAGCCCGATGGCGTCCTGCTGGGACGAGAGCGGGTAGAACGCGTAGAGCTCGTAGTCGACGCTGAGGTCGATGTGAGCGCCCACGACCAGGTACGGCATGGTCTCGGCGCCCTCGAAGTCGTAGCTGCCGTACTGGCTGACGACGTTGCCGTCGCGGACGAGCTCGGCCATGTCGACCGAGGGGGCGGCGACCTCGCCGACCGGGTGGGACTTGGTGACCTGCCCGTCGGAGGTGCGCATGAGGATGACCGGGGCGAAGACCGGGTCCTCGGCGAGCTCGTTGACCACCCCCTGCATGCTGGGGGCGAGGGCGGTGTCGGCCGAGGAGGTGTAGGTCTGGAGTTCCTCGGCCGCGAATTCGACGGCGTTGGCGGTCTCGTCGACGGCGGTGTCCTGCCGGTCGCTGAGCAGCCCGGAGGTGACCGACCCGGCCACGACGAAACTGAAGGTGAGCACCAGGACGGTGGAGGCTACGAGCGTGGCGGTGACGACCCGCAGTTGGAGGGAGGCGCGGTAGGCGGAGAGGGTGGGTTCGGCCGCGCGGGCGGCGAGGTTCCGCGCTCGCCCGCCGAAGTCGCGGAGTCGGGAGAGGGTCCGGCGCACTAGCCCAATCCGGCTTTGTAGCCGACCCCGCGGACGGTCTGGATGAGCTGCGGACGCTCGGGGTCGGGTTCGATCTTGGCGCGCAGGCGCTGCACGTGGACGTTGACCAGGCGGGTGTCGGCCGAGTGCCGGTACCCCCAGACCTGCTCCAGGAGCACCTGCCTGGTGAAGACCTGGCGGGGCTTGCGGGCAAGGGCCACCAGCAGGTCGAATTCGAGCGGGGTCAGTTTCACCTCGGCGCCGTTGAGGGTCACCTGGTGGGCGGGGACGTCGATCTGGACTTGGAGGCCGGGTTTGCCGATCTCCAGGCGTTCGGGCGTGACGTCGTCGCCGCGGCGCAGGCGGGCGCGGATGCGGGCGACCAGTTCCTTGGGTTTGAACGGCTTGACGATGTAGTCGTCGGCGCCTGACTCGAGGCCGAGAACGACGTCGACGGTGTCGGATTTGGCGGTGAGCATCACGATGGGGACGCCTGATTCGCCGCGGATCGCCTTGGCGACGTCGATGCCGCTCATGCCGGGCAGCATGAGGTCGAGCAGGACGATGTCGGGGCGGTGTTCCTTGAACGCGGCGAGGGCCTTCTCGCCGTCGGTGACGAATGTGGGGGTGAAACCTTCGGTCCGGAGGATGATGCCGAGCATCTCCGCCAGGGCCGGGTCGTCGTCAACGACGAGTACGCGTGCTCTCATGGACACCAGTTTTCCACCTCACAAAAGCCGAGAGCACCACGGGTGGTCACCCGTGGTGCTCCAACTGTATCGGCTAATCGGTCGTGGGTTTGGCCCTGACCGGGTCGGCGCCTGCGGCGATGGCCTCGAACGGCTCGCGTCCGAGGCCGATCTCGCCGAGCTGGACCATCTCGCGTTTGGTGAAGAATCCGACGATCCAGTCGGCCAGGATGCGGCCCTTGCGGCCGACGCCGGGCACCCGCGACAGGTGGTAGCCGCGGTGCATGAGCCAGGCGAGCATGCCCTTGGCCTTGAATCCGTAGGTGTTGGCGACGCCCTTGTAGAGGCCGAGGCCGGCCACCGAGCCGATGTATTTGTGGTGGTACGGCTTGAGGGCCGCGCCGACGTGGGCGGCGTGGACGTTGTCGGCCAACCGCGTGGCCTGGCGGACGGCGTGCTGGGCGCTGGGCGTGCAGTAGGGCAGCGGGAAGTCGGTGGTGTCCGGCACCTGGGCGGAGTCGCCGGCGCCCCAGGCGCCTTCGACGACCTCGCCGGTCTGGTCGGTGGCGGCCTCGACGCCGGTGGCGACCTGGAGGCGGGTGTTGACCTCGAGGTGGCCCTTGGGGCCGATGGGCAGGTCGGACTTCTTGAGCAGCGGGTTGGGCATGACGCCCGCGGTCCAGATGATGGTGTCGGAGTCGAACTCCTCGCCGTCGGTGAGGACGACGTGGCCGCCTTCGCAGGACTTCAGGGTGGTGCCGAGGCGGATGTCGATGCCGCGCTTGGTGAGCTGGCGGGCGGCGTAGGCGCCCATCTGGGGGCCGACCTCGGGCAGGATCTTGTCGGCGTATTCGACGAGGTACCACTTGATCTCGTCGGGGTCGATCTCCGGGTAGTTGTCGACGATCGAGGCGGTGAGGTCCTCGAGTTCGCCGAGGGTCTCGGCGCCGGCGAAGCCGCCGCCGACGGTCACGAAGGTGAGGGCCTTGCGGCGGAGGTCGGGGTCCTCGGTGGCGGCGGCGACGTCGAAGCGCTGGAGGACGTGGTTGCGCAGCCAGATCGCCTCGCCCATGGTCTTGATGCCGATGGCGGTGTCGGCGAGGCCGGGGATGGGCAGGGGGCGGGAGACCGAGCCGGGGGCGAGGACGACCTGGTCGTATTCGACCTCGCGGGTGGGTCCCGCGAGCGGCTGGACGACCAGGCGCCGCTCGGCGTGGTGGATCTCGGTGACGCCGCCGGTGAGGATCGTGCAGTGCTTGAGCGCCTGGCGCAGGGGCACGACGCCGTGGCGGGGCGAGATGTTCCCGGCAGCCGCTTCGGGCAGGAACGGCTGGTAGGTCATGTGCTGGTTGGGGTCGATGACCATCAGTTCGACGTGGCCGCGCTTGATGTCGCTTCGCAGCTTCTTGCTCAAGCGTTCGGCGACGTAAAAACCGACGTGACCGGCACCTATCACGACAATACGTTTCACGTGTTCAAGTCTGACCGGCTCTAGCTGGGGTTGTGTAGCGAACGCGCGAGGACGTAGATCACTGTGAGGGCGGCCATGATGCCGACGCCGACGGCCACGGCCGCGGGGATGGCGGCGAAATAGGAGGTGAACAGCGCGAAGGCGACGGTCAGCGAAACCGTGGCAATGGTGACGATCCCCAGGTGCCGGGCCCAGGTGAGGATGATCTCAGCATCCACGTCGGTAGTGGTGCGGAAACGCTGTGCGATCGCGGCGGTCGCGTGTCCGGCGTAGAGCAGGAGCGCGACCGAGGCGGCGAGCCAGAGACCGGCGGTGTGGGCCGGGTCCACGGCGCTGGCGATGATCCAGGCGGCGATGACGAACCCGGTGGTCGCCAGCGGGGCGACGCCGCCGGGGGCGAGCGCGGCGAACAGGGCGGCGGCGGCCGCGACACCGGCGAAGGCGGCGGAGGTGGCCCAGCTCGGCGGTACGGCGAGTTCGGCGGCGGCGAAGTAGGCCAGGCCGACGGTGAGGCGCAGCAGCACCGCGGCCGGGGCGATCCGCCGCAGCCAGGTGCCGAGGCGTCGCCGTCCGTTGCGGGCGCGGAGCAGGGCGCCTTCGCGGAGGGCCTGGAGCAGGCCGCGTTCGATGTCGGTCACCGGTATCGCCTCCGGGTCAACTGGGCGAGGACGGAGTCGAGGGAGGCCGAGTCCTCCCAGGGCTCGACGGGGACGCCGAGCTCGCGCAGCTCCATGATGGTGTTCTCGCGGCCGAGCCGCCAGATCCGCTCGGCGTGGTGCGTCCAGTGGGTGCGGGTCGGCGGGGAGACGTGGCCGGGCAGGGTGTCGACGCACAGCACCGGTCGGCCGGAGCGGGCCAGCTCGGCGACCAGTCCGATCGAGCGTTCGGCCAGCAGGGGCGTGAAGACCACGTGGAGGCTGCGCTGCTTGTTGAGCATGCGGCGGAGCATCGCGATCGACGGCGGGAGCGGGTCGGGCGGGATGTCGACCGAGGCGAGCCAGCGCAGGAGGGCGAGGTTGTGGCGGCGTCCGGCGCCGGCTCTCATGCGGCGGGCGCGGGCGCCGAACTCGATGCAGCCGACGCGGTCGCCTTGGACCGCGTAGTGGGCGGCGACGGCGCCGGCGGCCCGGACGGTGAGGTCGGCGACCGAGGCGCTGCCGTCGACGCCGCCGGACCGGCCGGCCTCGAGCTGGAGGTCGAGGATGAGGGTGACGTCGGTGTCGCGCTCGGAGAGGGTGGCGTTGACGTACAGGTCCTGCGACCGGGCCGAGGTGCGCCAGTCGATGCGGCGCAGACGGTCGCCCGGCTGGTAGAGGCGGACTTCGGCGAGTTCGCCGGAGTCGCCGAGGCGCCGGGAGCGGTGGACGCCGGCGACGCCGTCGGCGAACGGCAGGGATTCGGCCGATTCGAACCAGTCGGGCACCGGCAGCACCCAGATCATCGTGCCCGGGAGGGTCTGGACGGTGGTCTCGATGAGGCCGCCGCAGGCGAAGGACTGCGTCTGGACGGGGCCGATGTGGTGGCCGCCCCAGCGTTCGGCGCGGCCGGCGACGACCATTTCGCGGGTGGTGGCCGGCCCGATGCGTTCGGCGAAGTCGCCGCGGCCGGTGTGGAGGTCGATCCAGGGGTCGGCGACGGCGGTGACCAGCGTGGTGACCGGGACCGGCTCGGGGTTGGCGACCCGGAGCGCCGCCGAGGCGGTCTCGCCTTCGGCGCAGGTCTGGTCGTCGGTGTCGAGGGTCCCGCGGGGCGGCCGCTGCGGCCGCCGGTGCAGCAGCAGGGCGGTGCCGACCGCGAAGGGCGCGGCGAGCAGGACCAGGTCGACCCGTCCGAACACGACCGATGCGAGCAGGCAGAACGCCGGTACGGCGAAGGCCCGGGACAGGGAGGCGGTGCGCCGCCACTCGACGGGGCGCTCCGGGGTCTTCCTGCGCAGCGGCCGGGGGTTGTCGGTGGGCAGGTTCAGGGCGGGGTCGACTGCGAGGCTCATTGCTGCTGGAGGTGGCTGTAGCTGGGTGCCTGGGCCGTCTGCGGTGCCTCCACGGCCCGGCAGATGTCGTCGACGATGGTCGCGGGGTCGATGCGGCGCATCCACAGTTCGGGGCGGAGGGTGATCCGGTGGGTGAGCGCGGCCGAGGCGACGCCCTTGACGTCGTCGGGGGTGACGAAGTCGCGGCCGTCGAGGACGGCGAGCGCGCGGGAGGCGAGCATGAGCGCGAGCGATCCGCGCGGCGAGGCGCCGGCCTGGAGTTGGGAGTGGCGGCGGGAGGCGGCGACGATGGCGACCATGTAGCGGCCGACGGAGTCCTCGACGGTGACGTGTTCGAGGGCCTGCTGCATCTTGACGAGGGTGGCGGCGTCGATGACGGGGTCGAGGTCGGTCTCCTCGCGGCCGCGTCCGATGCGGCGCTGGAGGACCTCCCATTCCTCGTTCTCGTCGGGGTAGCCGAAGGAGACGCGGAGGAGGAACCGGTCGAGTTGGGCCTCGGGGAGCTGGTAGGTGCCTTCGAACTCGATGGGGTTGGAGGTGGCCAGGACGGTGAACGGCCGCTCCAGCCCGTAGGTCTCGCCTTCGACGGAGACCTGGCGCTCCTGCATGGCTTCGAGCAGGGCCGACTGCGTCTTGGGCGGGGTCCGGTTGATCTCGTCGGCGAGCAGCAGGTTGGTGTGGACCGGGCCCTTGCGGTAGACGAATTCGCCGGTCTTCTGGTTGTAGAGGAACGATCCGGTCACGTCCGCCGGCAGCAGGTCGGGCGTGAACTGGAGGCGGCGGAAGTCGAGTCCGAGGCTCTGGGCGAAGCACCGGGCGGTGAGGGTCTTGCCGAGCCCGGGCAGGTCTTCGAGCAGGATGTGCCCGCCGGCGAGGATGCCGGCCAGGACGAGTTTGAGCGGCTCCTCCTTGCCGACGATGACCGACTGCACGGCCTTGAGGACCGCTTGGCTGTGGGTGGAGACCTCGTCGAGGCTGATCGGAGCGACGCGTGCATCGCGCGGAGCTGTTCCGGTTTCTGCGTTGCCGGCCATTAAATCTCCTCGATGTTTCGTAGGTACTGGTCGAGCTGCCAGTCGGTGGGGCAGTCGGCGACGGGTCGGGTGAGGAAGGCGTAGGTGCGCTCGCCGAGCACGGCTCGGCACTGGTCCGGGTGGTCGGTCAGCGACAGGCCCCGACGCAGGCGGAGCCGCTCGTCGACCAGCTCGACGAGGTCCCGCTTGGCGGCGCTGGTCTCGAACTGCCCGGGTTTGGTCTCGGCGAAGATGAACCGGTCTTCCCACCGGTTGACTTGGATGAAGGGGCGCCAGGTGGGGGTGTTGACGGTGTGCACCACCAGGTCGGGCGGCGCCTCGGTGTCGGCCCGCATGGAGGAGACGATGGCGCCGGAGGCCAGTGCGGCCAGCGCGAGCAGGAGGAGCTGCCAGAGCGCGGGGTCGATCCCGGACAGGCGGGCCATGGACCAGAAGAGCAGCGCGGCGGCGACGCAGCCGGCCGCGGGCCAGAAGCGGAGCCGTCCGAAGGGCGCGAGGAACTCCTTCATCGGGCCTCCCGGACGCCGAGTTGGCGTTGCAGGTCGACCAGGGCGTCGCGGGCCCGGTCGCGGTCGGTCTCGTCGACGTCGTGCGGCGAGTAGCGCGCCCGCAGGTAGGCGCCGGACAGCCGCGACAGGGACGACCGTTCCAGGTCGTGGTGGTCCAGGAGCTTCTGGACCAGGTCGGAGGGCGTATCGGAGGCCTCGCGCGAGATCCCCACGGCCTCGCTGGCCCGCTCGAAGTGCACCCAGCAGGCCATGATCGCCGACCGGGGGTCGGTCCCGACGTCGATCTCGGAGAGTCCGGCGGCGACCGCCTCTTCTACGAGTCTGATGTCCCGCCGCTGGTGGTGGGTCTCGCTCTCGACTTCGGGGACGGTGATCTCGGAGCGGATCAGCCACGAGACGATCCTGCGGGTGAGGAACACCAGCAGCAGGGCGGCGGGGACGCCGACGAAGATCGCCAGCAGCAGCCAGGACACCCACGGTGGGAGCTGCGCGCCTTCTTCGTCCTGCGGCTGCGGGAGCGCTTCGGTGGTCTGGGTGGGGCTGTCCTCGATGAAGAGCTCTTCGGCCTCCTGCGTGGGGCGCTCCCAGTCGAGGTCGCGCTCGCCCCATTGGAGCCCGGATCCCTGCGCGGCGATCCCGACGACGATGAGTCCGGCCACGACCAGCAGCACCGGCGCCCAGCGACGCATCAGCATCCTCCGCCGGCGCGGGGGCGCGGGCGGGTACGCGCTTGCTCCGCCGGCTGGGCGGCTGTGTGGTTCATGGGGACCTCGAAGGGGCGTCTTCGTACCGGTGCGACGGCTTCCACCATATGCCCTCCCCTCACCCCATCCGCATCGACCGCTCCTCGCCTGCAGGGTTCACCGATGGCGAGTCCGCGCACCCGAGCCGCCTTTGTTGCGTTTATTTCGATTATTTCGTATGATTCGAGTAGGAGGTGTTCCGAATGACCAGCATCGGGTCCGTCAGCTCCGTCGAGCCGGACGACGTCGACGCCGAGGCCGCACAGCGAGCCTTGCGCCGAATCAAGGACTACCTGGCGAAGCATCCGTCGGAGCCGGAGACGATCGAGGTCCTCGTCGAACACGGGGAGCCTTCGCTCGTCCTGCCTCGCCCCGCCGTCACACTCTTCGCGCAGATTCTCGCTCAGCTCGCCGAGGGCCGAGGGGTATCGGTGATCCCGTCGCAGGCGGAACTCACCACCCAGCAGGCCGCGGACCTGCTCGGTGTCTCCCGCCCCTATCTGATCGGGCTGCTCGAAGGCGGCGACATCCCTCACCGCAAGGTCGGTCGACACCGCAGAGTCGCTCTCTCGGATCTGTTGGTCTACAAGCGAACAGACGACGAGAAGCGTCGGGAGGCGGCCGACGACCTGGGAGCCCTGGGTCAAGAGCTGGGGAGGTTATCGACTTCGGGGCCGAACGAGTCCCGGCCTGCCTCCGATGCGTCGCACACTCCTGCCACAACCCTTCCGAAACGATCGGCGGCGCGCTGACCCAACTCGAACGCTCTGGACTGATCGAATCGACCGCAGAACTCCGGTCAACCTGAAGCGTCTCGCGCTCCGCAAGCCGACGACCAGGGCGAACAGGTGACAAGGTCCCGAGCCTTTGATACCCGAGTGGCGGCCAAATTAAAATTCGTCTCGCGGCCATCTTAAAACAGAGGTGGCGGCCAGATTAAAATAGAGTCCCGTATGCTCTCGAAGCTCCTCGCAGTACCGATCTCGGCGCCCTGGGGGAATTCGGCCCGAGTGACGCGTGCCATGCGGAGACATACCCCAAAAGTGTTCGCAGACGCGAAATTAATTGTACCGAACAAATTCGGGGACACCGATCAAGCGCCGAAGCAAACGAAGGGGTGCCAGGGGCGGTTCTCCCCCACCGCAGCCAGGGCCTCGGCCGGAGTCGCTCCGGCGGCGCAGCGGCGGTGGTAGTCGATCATCATCTCGGCGGCCACGTCGGCGAGGACTCGACCGAGGCTCGAGACGACGGTGAAGCTATCGGCGCTTGTATCGCGAAGCCCGGTATTCCTCCACCGCTTCAGCGCTGCTGACCCACTGCCCGGATTCGTTCTTCGCCGCCCGCAGGCGTCCTCGAATCGCCGCCGCTCTGAGCGCCGGCTCGCCGAGGTCGTCGGACGCCAGGCTCGCCAGGGGCGCCAGATGGGTGGAGGTGGCGAGCGCAGGCAGCGCGAATCGCTCAATGCTGTCGAGCACCTGCCGCGCGAGGAGTTCGGCCAGGCTCGAGATCCTGCCCGCATCCGCCGACTGCAGGGCGTCCAAGTACCGGTCACGGCGCCGCTTCTCGATGACGATGGGCACGAAACCCCGCCTGACCAGCAATAGATTCAGCAAAAGGCGGCCGGTACGGCCGTTGCCGTCCAAGAACGGATGGATCAGCTCGAACCGGTGGTGGAGATAGGCAAGGCGCTCCACGGCATGCTTCCCCGGGATGCCGTCGAAATCGCAGGCTTCGTCGACCCAGGTACGCGTCAGCGAGTCGACCTCGGTCCATGACGGCGGTTTCATGCCGCCTGGAAACTCGGCGATCTGATGGCGGCGGAAGGATCCGGGACCTTCTTCGGGACTCGCATGGGGGTGCGGTGCCACCTCCCAGACCAGTCGCATGGTTTGAAAGTGCAGGTGGCGGACCTCCTGCATAGTTACCAGCGGCGCCTCGTCCGTTTGCACGCGTCCATCCGCCGCCTGGGCGTAGACCCACTTGGCGGCGTCCGCATAGCCTCGCACCTCCAGGTACTCGGCCATGGGCTTCGCATGCGCGGTCCGATCCCGCTCGAGTAGCTGCTCGACATCGCTCAGGGCCAGCGTGTTCCCTTCGATCGCGGTGCTGTGGTGGGTATCCCGGTGCCACAGATCCGACCAGACGTCGGCGGCTTGGTCCGCGCCCGGAAGTCCTCCGTAAACCTCATGCAGCTCGGCGACCGCGGTGTCGAGGCGCGCATACAGCGTCTCCCGCGACGGCCTTCCCCGCGGCGACATGGCCCTCCAAAAGTGTTCGCATACGAGGAATTAATTGTACCGAACAAATTCGGGGGCCCCTGTCAAGCGCCGAAGCAGACGAAGGGATGCCAGGGGCGGTTCTCCCCCACCGCAGCCAGGGCCTCGGCCGGAGTCGCTCCGGCGGCGCAGCGGCGGTGGTAGTCGATCATCATCTCGGCGGCCAGGTCGTCGGGGACGCGGCCGAGGCTGGACACGACGGTGGAAGTTCCTGCGTGGAGCAGCGCCGCGGTGAAGCCGAGAGTCTCGTTCCCGACCGCGACGGTCGAGCGGCCGAGGTCGCAGGAGGACAGGACCACATGGCCGGGAGGCTGGTCGAGGCCGAGGAGCTCGTAGGCGTTGAGCGGGCCTTGACCGAAGTCGAGACGGGAGAAGAGGACGTTGTCGGGCTCGTGGTGGCCGTGGGCGGCGAGGTGGGCGACCGAAGCTCCGTCCAGGGCCTTCAGTACGAGTTCGGGGTCGGAGTCATCGGCCGGCATCAGGTTCGCGCCCGGATAGAGTCCTCCGATCGCGCTGATCTCGGTTCCAGCGGTATTCAAACGTGGCCCCGCGGCGGCCAGCGGCGGACCGTTGGGCCTCCGCCGAGTCGTTGCACGCCACCAGGCTTCGGCCGAGGGGGAGACGGTGATCGCTCTGCCGCGCAGCGGGGGCAGGAGCGGCCAAGGCACCCAGGCCAGTTTGCTATGAGGCACGATCACCACGTCACGATCACCGATCAGTTCACTGATCGGGTCCCAGATGCCTCTGGAAAGGATTTCGGCATTCCGGCGAACGGAAGCCTCGACGCTTTGCCGCAGGCGGTCCGGGAGAGGGTATGGTGCGCCGAGCGCATCGAGGTCGGCTCCTAGTCGCCGCCCGGACTCGACGGCCTCCTCCAATTTCATCAACTGGACATTCCGCAGTCCGCCCACCCCTGCCACGAGCGCCACCAGGTGATCGTTGATCCCATAGAGACTGACGATCACCGTTCCACGCTCTTCAGCCAGGAGCTGAATCTGTTCCGGTGTAATGCGTTCGGCCTGCAGGCGGGGACCCGGCTTGCTCCGGTCGTACGCACGGATCTCCTCTTCCAGCTCACGGACCCGCCGCATCGCCTCCGTGTCATCGCGTCCATCCATCTGAATGTCCCACAGCCGCTGACGGGCTTGCCGGAGCCGACCGATGGATTCTCGGGCGTCCGGGTCGGCGCTTGACTTCACCGGAGGAATACGTAGGGCCTGTGCGCGGCACCGCTCGGCCCATGCGAACATCCAAGCAGGATCTCCGTCTTCAGTGGCCCAGTGCAGGCCGCGGCTGGCCAACTGAATTCCTATGGCTGACACCCCGGCCTGGAACTCGATCGACCCGAATTCAGTTCGATATTCGTCGAGCTTGTTCAGTCCGGCCTGGAGCTCGGGAAAGGGATCGTCGTCCTCGGCCCTGGCCAGTTCGGCCAATGCGAGATGCCGTGCCAGAGTTGCCGACAGAGCGCCATATCCGTGGCTTTCGACTGGCCTCTCCAGGTGCTCTTGCGCCGTTTCGAACGCTTGATCTCGGATGTAGGAGCGCGCGGCGAGAATTCGAGCCTGCTCCATCCGCATAGTCCAACCGCGGTTGTCGAGCGCGGCGCAGAGCATCTCGACCTTGGTCGAGAAGTCCGAACCGGCCCGTTCGGAGTCGAAGAGCGCCTGAAGCGCAAGCAGCTTCGAAAGAAACGCCCACGTCTCGATCCCCATTCCGTAAAATGTCTCCATCGCCCGATGTGCCCAGAGTTCGGCCTCGGCGTAGTCCGTGGCCTCCAAGGCGACGATCGCGCGGAAGAACTCACCCGTAGCGGCGGTCCGCAAGTCGCCCTGCAACCGAACGCCGGCGATCGCTTCTTCCCACAGCTCCGCCGACTGACGGTACATGCCGACTCTCATCAGTGCATCGGCGTAAGCGGAGACCAGCCGGGCCTCGTGTTCGGGAGCGTGCTCCCGATAAAGACGCCTGAGATCCTCGAACTCCCTGATCGCACGGGTGACCTCGCCGAGCTCCAGCCACAGGAGTGCGCCCATGTGGCGGGCCTTGATCAGGTTTATGGTTCCCCCTAGAGCTGCGAACAGCTCCTGGGCCCGCTGGGTACTTTCCAGACCTTTTTGGAAATTGCCGAGATCCCGCCATACACCGGCGCGATTCATGTAAAGCCCGGCATACAGCCAATCCGGACCCCGCCGTTCAAGTATCGGCTCGGCCTTGTGAAACCATTCCAACGCCTCAGCGAGGCGCCCGTTCTGCCAGAGAATCAGGGCTCTCTGGTGCACGACGATGCCGCGATCCCGCGGGTCGACGAATTCCTCCGCTTGGTCGAGCATCCTCATGCCTTTCCAAGCCTGCCCTGAGAAGGTGAGCCCGGCGGCGCGGCTGGCCAATAGCCTTGCAATCAGCCGCGCACGGGAGGTACCCGGCGTGGGGGTGCGCTCTGGATCCCATTGGAGCAGTGCCAGGGCCTGGTTGTGAGCTTCGGCCGCTTCGATCACGCGGCCACGACTCTGCAGTCGCCGGCCGCGATCGTACAAACGCCAGGCGCGGGGGAGCATTCTTCAAATGCTACAACCGCACAGCGGGTGTTACGACCACCGCAGGCAATCCTTCCCTCTGCAGTTCCTCATCAGGCCGGATGACCAGTTGGAACATTTCTCCCTGAGGCAGCCCGTCGAGGACGAACCTGCCGCTTTCCTCGGTCACGGCCCGTCGTACACCCTCTGGACTGCGCAGCTCGACCTCGTACGTGCCCTCGGGCCCGATCCAGCCATCCAGCCGCACCTCCCCCGGCGTGGCCGGGCGAGGCGTGACCATGACGGTCAACGCCTCGCAGTCGAAGGTTATGGACGCCGGGTCACCCTGGCCCACAGCCACTTCGGTCTCACCTCGAACGAGCGTCGGTTCCGGTGGCCGAGCCACCCCCGCTACGCGGGCATCCAGCTCGGCCTCCAACTGCAAGGCGAACAGCACACGCTCGTTAAGATCATCGGGTATCGGATCATCTCGATTATGGAGCTCGTCGATCACCGCCAGAATACGCTGATCGCAGGAGTCCAACGGCTCGCTCTCACCCTGAGACTCAGGTTCACGCCGCATCATCGTCCCGCTCCTCACCTCTGCTCCAAGCCGGATCGGCCAGTAGCGTCCTTCTCAGTTTGTTCAAGCAGCGTCCCCTCGTGGGGCCGATGCTTCCCCTCTTCATCCCCAGTGCTTCGGCGATGTCGTCGTAATCCGGCCGATCGACGGCGGCCACATAGGCCAGCAGTCGTCGGCACCTGTCATCCTGGGCAAGGAAGGCACGTCGCACGGATTCGTGCTCGGCGCTGCGGACCAAGTCCTCCTCAACGCCGTCGATCATCGGTTCTTGAATATCCACTGGATCGCTCACGACTTCACGTCGAGAACGACCCGCCAGCCTCCAGGCTTCGCGTCGGACGGTGGTGAGCATCCACTTCGTCAGCGCAAGCGGATGCTCCAGCTCAGTGCTCGGACGCCAGAGGCGGAGCCATGCAGTCTGGACGGCGTCGGCGGCGCTTTCTCGGTCGAGACCCGCCCGACGGGCCACTCGCCAGAGAAGCACGTTGAGCTCCTCGACCAAGGTGCGCTGCGCTCCCTCATCACCTGCGCGCGCCGCCACGTACAGTTGCGCGCGCCGGTCGTAATCCACAGCGGCCGCAGAATGAGCGGAAGTCGCGTTCATGGCTCCAGGCTAACGGTTCTTCAACCGCTCGATCGCCCCACGAGCGCGAGCGGCGGCCTTCGCCGAATCCTCCACCACATCCGGACCGAGTTCCGCCATAGTGTTGACCAGGAACGAGGCAGCGATCGGCGCGGCGAAGGAGGTGCCTCCCCAAACCGCAAACCCTGAGGAGAAGTCGTCGGGATCATGACTCTCCCGGTGCCGGTCCGCGAAGGTCGCCCTCGTCCGCCGGTCCGGCATCAGCGAGCCTCTCGCTTCCTGGGGGAAGGTGCTCACCAATCCGGCCCCGGTCGCGAAGCAGGACACCCAGGGCCCGTCGTTGGAGAACATCGCCACATTCCGGTTCGGGTTGAGGGCACCGACACTGAGGACCGGTGCCGAATCATCCGGGCGTGGGAATGCTGCGAACGCGGCGGGGAAGAACGGCCTGTCGGACGATTGATTTCCCGCAGCCGCGACGACGGTGACTCCAAGGGAGGTGAGCCGCTGGATAGCGACGCCCATCCAGGTCTCGGGTTCGTCATCGGGATCCTCATCGACATAGCCCATAGCCAGGACGACCACATCGGCGGCGACGGCCTCGGGATCGCCTCCACGAGCAGCCTCAACCTGGTCCGCCACGTGGTGCAACGCTCCTACCAGCTCATGTTCGTAGGCGAGACCATCATTGTGGACGACACGCAGCGAGTACACCTGGGCATCGGGTGCCATCTGCCGTATTAGACCGGTCATGAACGTTCCGTGACCGAAGTGGGTTGCGACCTCACCAAGTAGTGTGTCCTCGTGGACGGGCCCCTCCCACGGATCATCAAGGGGCGGCGCCGGACTGTCCGAGCCCTCGGCAAGTTTGTGTTGGAATTCCTCATCGACCAGCACAAACGCATCCTCGTCGGACCTGCGGTCCGCGACAGTGAACGCGGAATGGCTCTGGGGCACACCAGAGTCGACAATGGCGACTTTGACGCGATTGTCCTTCGGCCGGCGAAGCGGCATCGGATTCACCATGTCGACCGGGATCCGGCCAAGCGGCTTCAGCGGACTCGAGTCAGGCGGTTCGGCACCGCTGATGTTGGGAGACATGCAGGCCACCAGCAGGTGCTCCAGTCTCACTCGGTCGGTGACCTCTGAGGCCAGCCGCCCCTCGTTGGTAGCGGTACGGAGCGATTGAAGCAGTGCCCATGCGTCAACAGCAGTGGGGTCCCCTTGTCCGGTAAGGGAAACCGGCACTCTGTGCGATCCTTGACCGGGGGTGATGGTGCGGCCCGCTTCACATTCCAATCGCAACCCGATCGGCCTGACGGCGCCTTCAAGGCGACGGCGCAGCGAGTCGTCCATGATGATCGACTCATCGACGAGGAGCCGGTCGTATCGGTAGATCGTGCCGACGGGCATTGCCGTGCCTGGGGCCCGAACCGCCTGACCCGGCCGCAGGACTCGGCCACTGTGCCGGTCAAGCGTCGGCGGAGACAAACTGGGCACGCCGGTCATGCGGTCGCGCTGGTCGTTTCGCTCTAGATGGGGTTCTTCATGGCTGAAGACCAAACGCATGGGAGCTCCTCTCGGGTCGGGGGTGTATGCAGTTGTGTAACGAGGAGAACGATACTTGTCATTGATGCTCCTCGCTGTCCCTGAGGCGCATGGTCCCAGGTCGGTTGTTCAGGCCCGGGGGCACTCAAGCCCGGAACGCGGCCGTTGTCATGTGCTGGACCGGTATCAACCGCGTTCACCGGTAAAGAGCGCTCATCGTGACCGCAGATACAGCGCCCCGCAGAATTTTCCTCGGAATTCTGCGCAGGCGGGTGCGCGACCGGGTCGAATACCGTGCCGGTCAGCGGTTCGTGAAGGAACAGGGCCGCATCGATGGCGCCCCTGGTCGGCGGCACTGGAGGCCGGGTCCGCCCGCGCCGGGCGAGTCGTTCGGGCACAGGGCGAGTAGGCGTACTGCCGGTCAGCGGAGCCGCGTGTCCGCGGCCCGAGAAGGGGCTCTACGGGCCGGCGGCTAGCGGTCGTCCTCGATCACTTCGACGATCGGCTCGTTCTCCCAGCTCTCGATGTCGAACTCGCCGTCCTTGACGCCCTCGACGAAGGCCTTCCACTCCGAGGGGGTGTAGATGAGGACGTCGCCGTCGGGGTCCTCGGCCAGGCGCAGCGCCACCATGCCGTTGTCGGCGTAGCCGATCTCCAGCGCCGCGGGCGTCCCGTCCTCGCGCGTCGTCCGCTCCCAGCGGGCCGATGAGGTGTCGAACTCTCCCTTGAGCGGGTGCTCACGCTTCGTCATCACCCAAGGATAAAGGGACCCGGAGCCGACGCCCCGGGCCCCTTCCGGTGAGACTCAGCCCTGGTGCGGGTAGCGGTAATCGGTCGGCGGAACGAAGTTCTCCTTGATCGACCTGGGGCTCACCCAGCGCACCATGTTCTGCCACGAACCGGCCTTGTCGTTCGTACCCGAACCGCTGGAGCCGCCGAACGGCTGCTGGTTCACCACCGCGCCGGTCGGCTTGTCGTTGATGTAGTAGTTGCCGGCGCTGAAGCGCAGCTCCTCGCTGGCCCACGCGATCGCCTTCCGGTCGGTGGCGAACAGCGCGCCGGTCAGCGCGAACGGCGCGACGTGGGCGGCCTGCTTCACTACCGACTCGAATTCGTCGTCGTCGTAGACGTACACCGCGTTGATCGGCCCGAAGTACTCCTGGGTGAACATCTCGTGGTTCGGGTCGCTGACCTCGACCAGGGTCGGTTCGACGAAGTAGCCCTCGGAGTCGTCGGCGCCGCCGCCGGTCACCACGCGGGCCTTGTCGTCGTTCCGCAGGCGGTCGAACAGCGCCGTGTGCTTGGCGTACGCCCGGTCGTCGATCACCGCGCCGCCGAAGTTCGAGAAGTCCCGGACGTCGCCGTAGGTGATCCCCTCGGTCATGCCCACCACGATGTCGCGCAGGCCCTTGTTCCACAGCGAGGCCGGGACGTAGGTGCGCGAGACCGCCGAGCACTTCTGGCCCTGGTACTCGTAGGAGCCGCGGACCATCGCCACCGCCAGGTGCTGCGGGTCGGCGCTCGGGTGGGCGACGATGAAGTCCTTGCCGCCGGTCTCCCCGATGATGCGCGGGTAGGCGTGGTAGCCGTCGATGTTCTCGCCGACCGACCGCCACAGGTTCTTGAAGGTGCGCACCGAGCCGGTGAAGTGCAGCCCGGCCAGGTCCGGGTCGTTCAGGGCCACGTTCGACACCGACTCGCCGTAGCCGGTCACCATGTTGATCACGCCCGGCGGCAGGCCGGCCTCCAGCAGGATCCGCATGAAGAAGTGGGCCGCGAACTGCTGGGTCGGCGAGGGCTTCCACACCACGGTGTTGCCCATGATCGCCGGGGCGGTCGGCAGGTTGCCGGCGATGGCCGTGAAGTTGAACGGGGTGATCGCCGTGACGAACCCGTCGAGCGGGCGGTGGTCGGTGCGGTTCCACATGCCCTTGGACGACTGGGGCTGCTTGCGGTAGATCTCCTCGGCGAAGGCCACGTTGAAGCGCAGGAAGTCGATCAGCTCGCACGCCGAGTCGATCTCGGCCTGTGCGGCGGTCTTGGACTGGCCCAGCATCGTCGCACCGTTGATGACGTCGCGGTACGGGCCGGAGAGGAGCTCGGCGGCGCGCAGAAAGATCGCGGCCCGGTCGGCGAAGTCGGTGCGGGTCCACTCCGCGCGCGCGGCTTTCGCGGCGGCGACGGCGTCGGCCACCTCGGAGTCGGTGGACTCGTGGGCGAGGCCGAGGACGTGCGCGTGGCGGTGCGGCTGGACCACCTTGAGCTCGGCGCCGCTGCCGCGGCGCCACTGGCCGGCGATGTTCATGTCGAGGTCGAGCTGCGTTCCCGCGAGCTCGTCGAGCTTCTTTTGGAGGCTCTCGCGCTCGGGGGTGCCCGGTGCGTAGTCGTACACCGGTTCATTCTTCGGGGTGGGGACGGCAAACAAGGCATCCATCGCACTCTCCCATTGATTCGATGGCCATCTACGGGCATAGCCCATTATTCCAGAGGCTACCCCACGGCTTCCCTCCTCGTCATCCTCGCACAGTTCGCACCCCGTGACCCGGTGCGATGTGAACAAAAGCCGACCCCGCCGATTGGAGCCCCGCGGGCGCCCGTACGTACGCTTGGCCGGTGACCGATACACAGGATTCGCCGCCGACCGGCGAGGTCGACCTGGCCCGGGCGCCGAAGCGGGAACCGCGCTGGGCGGCGGTCGTGCTCGGGGTCGGCGCGCTCGCCTCGCTCGGCGGGGTGCTGTACTCGCTCTACTCCCTCACCGGCATGGCCGACGGGCTCGACCAGACCGGCGTCATGATCCTGGCGCTGAGCCTGTTCAGCCCCGTCATCGTCGCCATGTTCGCCGGGGCCGTCGGCGGAGTGACGGCCGCTCGCCTGGACCGGCCGCGGCTGCCGGCGACCGCACTCGGGTCCGCCGCGGTCGGCCTGCTCGCCGGCGCGACGGCCTATGCGCTGTTCAGCGTCGACGCCGCCATCGCGCTGGCGCTGGCCCTGCTGCTGTTCGGGTCCGCGCTCGTCGGCGGAGCGCTGGCGATGCCGCGGGGGCGGATGCCCGTCGTCGCCGGACTGGGGGCCGCGCTGGTGCTGCTGATGTCCATGTTCCTGCGCGGGCTGCTGGACTCGGCCTCCAGGAGCCTGTTCAGCGACCCGCTCGACCGGTACAACCTGCTGGGCGCCATCGCCCCGTTCGCCGTCGGCCTGCTGTGCGGGTTCGCGGCATTCGGGCTGCTGCGCGCGGCGCGGTCCGGCTCCAAGCTCTACGGCCACCTGTTCGCCGGTGCGCTCCCGGGCCTGATCTGGTTCCTGGCGACCATCGTCGCCCAGATCGGCGTCGAGGTAGTGCTCGCGCTCGGGGCCGACCGGGTCGCCCCGGCCGACGAGGCGTCCCTGGCGCTCACCTTCCAGTGGCAGTACAACGGGTCCATGACCGTGCTGTTCGCCGGAGCGGTCTGCTCGGTACTCGCCTACGGCCTGCTGCTGCCCAAGACCCCCAAGAGCTCGTTAAGCTCCGACGGGGCGTACCAGTCCAGGACGTGCCGCTCCACCTCGTCCAGGTCGGGCGGGTCGGAGGCGGCGATCGCCTCGGCCGCGTCGGCGTCGTCGACGTGGACCGCCGCGACCCTCGCCAGCTTGACCACCCCGTCCAGGTCCGCCGCGGTCCCCTCCCGCTCGGACAGGAGGCGCTCGGGCACGTCGGCCGACACCACCGCCCGGCGCGGCACCTGCCCGACCAGGAGGGCCACCGCCGCCAGCGCGGCGTCGGCGAACGCGGTGTACTCCAGGTCCTCCAGGCCGGCATCGGGCGCGGCCGCGCGCAGCTCGGCGGTCACCATGTGCACCGGCGCGGCCGGCCCCAGTTCGCCGGAGTCGGCCAGCGTCCGCAGCATCGCGAGGTTCGCGGGAACGTAGATGCGGGTCATGCGCTTATTGTGCGGGGGCGCCGGGCGCGCCGTGGCAGCGCTTGTACTTCTTGCCCGAGCCGCACGGGCACGGCGCGTTCCGAGCCGGCTCGTTCGACGTCTGCCGCTGGTTGGGGTTGGCCTGCTGCGCCGGCGGCTTGGTGGTGGCCTTGCGCGGCCCGGCCGAGCGGGCGGCCTTGGACGCGACCTTGGCGCTGCCCTTGCTGCCGACGCCCGGGGTGCGCTGGACGTCCCGCTTCTTGCCGCCCTGCAGGGCCTTCGGCGGGCGCACGGCCGAGTCGCCCGAGGCGTCGGTGTCGCGCACCTGCGTGGCCCCGGTGCCGGCGGCGCCGTCGATGGCGGGTGCGCTCAGGCGCAACTGGTCGGGGCGCTGCAGCGGCTCCAGGCCCCGGATCTCGGCCACCGGTTCGGAGGACTTGCCGGACTCGGCACCCTCGGCGGGGCGCTTGAGCTCGGCGTTCATCAGGAACCGGACGGTGTCCTCCTTGATGCCGTCGAGCATGGTCTGGAACATGTCGTAGGCCTCGCGCTGGTACTCGATGACCGGGTCGCGCTGGGCGTAGGCGCGCAGGCTGATGCCCTGCTTGAGGTAGTCGACCTCGTAGAGGTGCTCGCGCCACTTGCGGTCGATCGTCTGGAGCATGACGCGGCGCTCGAGTCTGCGCAGCACGTCGGCGCCGAACTCCTCCTCGCGCTGGGCGTAGGCGGCGTGGGCGTCCTCCTGGACGGCCTCGAGCAGCGTGTCGGGCTCGAGCTTGTCGATGCCGCCGACGCGCTCGATGAGCTCGTCCTTGGTGAGGCGGATCGGGTAGAGCTGCTTGAAGGCGCTCCACAGCTCGTCGAGGTCCCAGTCCTCGGCGTAGCCGTCGGCGGTGGCGCCGGCGACGTAGGCCTCGAGCACGTCGTCGATCATGTGCGAGACCTGGTCGGAGACGTCGTCGCCGCGCAGGACCGAGCGCCGCTCGTCGTAGATGACGGTGCGCTGCTTGTTCATGACCTCGTCGTACTTGAGGACGTTCTTGCGGATCTCGGCGTTGTGGCCTTCGATCTGGGACTGCGCCGACTCGATCTGCTTGGTGACGAGCTTGGATTCGATCGGGACGTCGTCGGGGACGCGGAGCCGGTTCATCATGCCGCGCACCGCGTCGGCGTTGAACCGCTTCATCAGGTCGTCCGACAGCGACAGGTAGAAGCGGGACTCGCCGGGGTCGCCCTGGCGGCCGGCGCGGCCGCGGAGCTGGTTGTCGATGCGGCGGGACTCGTGCCGCTCGGTGCCGAGCACGTACAGGCCGCCCACGTCCCGGACCTCGTCGGCTTCGGCGGCGCTGATCTCCTCGAACTTCTTGAGGGTCTCCTCCCAGGCCTGGGCGTAGGTCTCCTCGTCGGCCTCGTCGACGCCGCGCTGACGCAGTTCGGCGGCGGCCAGGTACTCGGGGTTGCCGCCGAGCATGATGTCGGTGCCGCGGCCGGCCATGTTGGTGGCGACGGTGACCGCGCCCTTCTGGCCGGCCTGGGCGATGATGTCGGCCTCGCGGGAGTGGTTCTTGGCGTTGAGGACGTTGTGCTTGACGCCGCGCTTCTTCAGCGCCCGGGCGAGCATCTCGGACTTCTCGACCGAGACGGTGCCGACCAGGACCGGCTGGCCGGTCTCGTGGCGCTCGACGATGTCGTCGACGACGGCGGCGTACTTCGCCTCCTCGGTCTTGTAGATGACGTCGGAGCGGTCGGCGCGGATCATCGGCTTGTTGGTGGGGATGGTGACGACGCCGACGTCGTAGACGCGGTGGAACTCGGCGGCCTCGGTCTGGGCGGTACCGGTGATGCCGGCGAGCTTGTCGTACATGCGGAAGTAGTTCTGCAGGGTGGTGGTCGCGAAGGTCTGGTTCTCCTGCTTGATCTCCACCCCTTCCTTCGCCTCGATGGCCTGGTGGATGCCCTCGTTGAAGCGGCGGCCCGGGAGGACGCGACCGGTGAACTCGTCGACGATGAGGACCTCGCCGCCCTCGGAGACGATGTACTCGCGGTTGGGCTCGAACAGCTCCTTGGCCTTGATGGCGTTGTTGAGGTAGCCGACCAGGGGGGTGTTGACCGAGTCGTAGAGGTTTTCGATGCCGAGCCGGTCTTCGACCTTGGCGACGCCCTCCTCGGTGATGGCGATCGTGCGCTTGCCCTCGTCGACCTCGTAGTGCTGGTCGGGGCGCATCCCGTTCACGATCCGGGCGAACTCGGTGTACCAGCGCTGCTGGTGCTCGGCGGGGCCGGAGATGAGGATCGGGGTGCGGGCCTCGTCGATCAGGATCGAGTCGACCTCGTCGACGATGGCGTAGTTGTGGCCGCGCTGCACCAGGTTGTCGATCGAACCGGCCATGTTGTCGCGGAGGTAGTCGAACGCCAGCTCGCTGTTGGTGCCGTAAGTGACGTCGCACTCGTAGGCCTCGCGGTGCCTGTCCGAGCCCTCGCCGGGCAGCACGACGCCGACGCTCAGGCCCAGGAAGCGGTGGATCTCACCCATCCACTCGGCGTCGCGGCGCACCAGGTAGTCGTTGACGGTGACCTGGTGGACGCCCTCGCCGCTCAGGGCGTTGAGGTAGACCGGGAGCGTGGACACGAGGGTCTTGCCCTCACCGGTCTTCATCTCGGCGATGTTGCCCTGGTGGAGGGCGACTCCGCCCATGAGCTGCACGTGGAAGTGCCGCATCCCGCGGACGCGCTTGGCGGCCTCCCGGACGGTGGCGAACGCCTCCGGGAGCAGGTCGTCGAGGGTCTCGCCGTCGGCGAGGCGCTTTTTGAACTCGTCGGTCAGGCCGCGGAGCTCCGCGTCGGTCATCGACTCGTACTCGGGTTCCATCGAGTCGATGGCGTCGGCAATGGCGTGGAGCCGCCTGATGGCGCGGCCCTCGCCGGCCCGCAGGACCCTTTCGAACAATGACACGGTGAAGTCAGCTCCCAGCAACGTCTTGGCCACGGATCAAGGGTGGATTTCGCGTTCAATAGTACGCGTCGAAACCTGGTCGACCTCCGGACGGCCGCTGCGGCACAATCGTTCGGTATGGATCCGGTCACCCTCCAAGCAGAAGGCCTGCGGCTCGTCCCCTGGGAGGCGCGGCACCTCCCCGATCTGCAGCGCGTCTACGACGACCCGCTCGTCGAGCGGTTCCTGGTCATGCCGCTGCCGTGGACCGGGCAGGAGCGCGACCGGTTCCTCGAGGTGTGCCGGCGGCACTGGCGGGCCGGCAATCCGCGCTGGGCGATCGTCGACGAGGCCGGGGCCCTGCTCGGGTCGGCGGCGCTGTCGCACTCGTTCGCCCGCGAAGCCTCGATCACCTACGTCACCGCGCCCTGGGCGCGGGGCCGGGGCGTGGCGCAGCGGGCGATCCGCGCGGCGGTGCGGTTCGCGTTCGACAACCTGGCCATGCAGCGCGTCTCCTGGGACGCGATCGTGGGCAACCACGCCTCCCGGCTGGCGGCGGTCCGCACCGGCTTCACCGTCGAGGGCATCGCCCGGAACGGGGTCTACCAGCGCGGCACGCCGCGGGACTGCTGGATCGGCGGGATCGTCCCCGGCGAGCTGCGTGGCCCCGACGACCCGCCGGCCGACTACGCGGTGCTCAAGGCGCAGGCGGGGTTCTTCATGGCCGAGCAGCCGGTGCTGGGGACCGACGTGGCCGGGCTGCGGCTGCGGCCGCTGCGCGAGGGCGACCTCGACGACGTGGCCGCGACCTGCGCGGACGAGGAGACGCAGCGGTACACCAGCGTGCCGGCCGGGTACACGCGCTCCGACGCCGACGATTTCCTCCGGCTGACGCGGTCGAGATGGGACCGCGGCACGAACGTCTACTATGTTCTGGCCGATGACGCCGACCGGTTCTGCGGGGCGGTCGAGCTGTCGCTCGGCGAGCCCGGTGAGGCCGAGATCGGCTACATGTGTTCGCCGTGGGCCCGCGGCCGCGGCTGGACGAGCGCGGGGGTGAAGCGGATCTGCCGCCTGGGGTTCGAGGAGCTCGCGCTGGAGAAGGTCGACTGGCGGGCGGTGGTCGGCAACGAGGCGTCCCGGAGGGTGGCCGAGAAGGCCGGGTTCGTCGTGGAAGGCACGAGGCGGCATTTTCTGCACAGACCGGGCGAACGGCTTGACTCGTGGGTCGGCTCCCTGCTTGGCTGAGGGCGTGTATGTCATCGAGCCGGTCACGACGGCGGCTTTCACTCTGCGCCAGGCGGACGACGATGCGAAGATCGAATGCGGGTTCGAACCCGACCTGGTGGCGGTCGCGCCCGAGGGCGACGGGCTTTGGGGGGCGATGCGCCTGACCGAGGCCGACGGGGTCGTGTCGGTCCGGTTCTGGGTGGCCCCCGAGCAGCGCGGCAGAAAGCTCGGCGCGGCCATGCTGAAGGCGGCGGCGCCGCCGCTGTTCGCCTCGGGGGTCCGCCGGATCGAGACGCGCCCGCCGGTGCGGGAGCCGGCGGCGATCCGCGCGGCCATGCGGGCCGGGTTCCGCCCCGATTCGGGGGTGATCCGCGGCGGCGCGTACGACGGGGGCGACGCGCTCGGGCTGGGGCTGCTGGCCGGCGACGGCCGCGGACCGGCACCCAGGGTGCTGCCCGACCTGGCCGGCGGGGAGCTGACCGACGGCACGGTCTCGCTGCGGCCGCTGCGGCCGGACGACTTCGAGGCCCATCTGCGGCACCGCACCAGCCCCGACGTGTACTCGGGGGCGGCGCTGCCGCTGCCGCCGAGCGTCGGCGAGGTGGTCGAGATGTGCGAGTGGCGGGCGGCGGTGGACTGGCTGCTGGGTCGGGCGGCGCTGATGGTCATCGACGACGGCGCCGGCTACCGGGGCACGATCGGGCTCTACGACGTGGCGCGGCTGATCGGCACGGCGATGATCGGCTACGACCTGAGTGCCGACGCCCGCGGCAAGGGCTACGCGACCGGGGCGGTCCGGCTGATCTGCCGGTGGGCGTTCGAGGAGGTCGGACTGGACCGGGTCTGGGCCGGAACCGACGTCCACAACGCCGCCTCGCAGGCGGTGCTGCGGCGTACGGGCTTCAGGCTGGAGGGCGTCGAGCGGGGCGGACTCCCGTCGGTGGACGGAACCAGGCGGGACACCTTGGTCTGGGCCACACTTTCCCGGACCTGAACCGCAACCTTCCCCGGTGTGATGCGCGTCCAATATATAGTGAACAGGTCGCATCATTCAGTGGAGGAATCCCCTTGAAGTTCTTGCCCGCCCGCGTGCTCGCGGCCACCATCGTGCTGCTGTTCGCCGGTGCCTGCGGCGCACCGCAGCAGGGTGCCTTCACCCCTGCCCCCATCGTCCCCGAGATCGGTTTGGAGGCAGGCGATCCGCAGGACCCGACCGAATCGTTCACCCTTACCGCCGTCGACGGGATCCTCGAGGAGGTTTCGGTCACCTCCGACCGCGCCAAGACCATCGAGGGCGCCTTCAGCGAGGACCTCACCGAATGGACCTCCGAAACGGTCATGGACGCCGGAAGCACCTATACCGTGACCGCCATGGCCGTCAGCTCCGACGGCACCGTGACCTCCATCGAAGAGGAATTCGTCACCGAGAGCCGCGACGACTCCGGCTTCGCCGTACTCGACGTGACCCCCGCCATCGAGGGCGAGACCGTCGGCGTCGGCGCGCCGATCATCGTCACCTTCACCGAGGCCGCCCCCGACCGCGCCCGGGTCGAGCAGCAGCTCCGGGTGGAGTCCGAGAAGGACCACGAGGGCGCCTGGCGGTGGATCAGCGACTCGCAGGTGATCTACCGGACCAAGGAGTACTGGGAGCCGCACCAGACGGTGACCTTCACCGCCGCGTTCGACGGCGCCCTCCTCGGCGACGGCGCCTGGGGCGGCGAGGACCACTCGGTGGACATCGAGGTCGGCGCCTCCCAGATCACCTACGCCGATGTGAGCTCCCACAGCATGACCGTGGAGATCGACGGCGAGGTCGCCAAGGAGATCCCCATCAGCTACGGCTCGGGTTCGGAGTGGGAGTACCACACCGCCACCGGCGTGCACCTGGTGATGTCGAAGGTCGAGCACAAGGTGATGGTGGCGCCCGGCAAGGACGAGGACGACCCCGACTACTACGAGACCCCGGTCAACTGGGCCACCCGCATCAACGCCTCCGGCGAGTTCATCCACGGCGCGCCGTGGTCGGAGTGGGCCCAGGGCAACACCAACGTCTCGCACGGCTGTCTGAACGCGAGCGACGAGAACGCGAAGTGGTTCTACGAGATCGCCCAGCGCGGCGACCCGGTCGAGGTCGTCGGCTCCCCGCGCGAGATGCCGTGGACGAACGGCTGGGGCTACTGGATCCTGTCGTGGGAGGAATGGCAGCAGGGCTCGGCGCTCGAGTAGACGGCTCCGGACGCACCGGAGGCCCCGAGCGTTCGCTCGGGGCCTCTCGGCCGGTCCGGATGCCACCCCTCAAAGCATCCGGACCGATGGGACAGGTCTCGGTGGCGGCTACAGGTCGAGCCGCAGCAGCCCGTAATCGTAGGCGCGGCGGCGGTAGACGACCGACGGTTTGCCGCTCTCCTTGTCGTGGAACAGGTAGAAGTCGTGTCCCACGAGCTCCATGTTCTCGAGGGCGTCGTCGACGGTCATCGGCTCCCCCGGGTGGATCTTCTCGCGGGCGATCCGTCCGGGCAGGTGCTCCTCGACCAGGCCCTCGTAGTGGTCGACATCCTCAGAGATGAAGTGCGCGTTCGCGTAGTCCTCGCGTTCGGGGCCGGCTCCCACGCCTCTCGGCTCGGTGAGCGTTCCGCGGCTGCTCATCGGTTGGGCCCTGCCGGCGCGCCCCTGCCGGTAACCACCGTGCTCCATCTGCGCGGCCGCCGTGGCCTCGGCCAGTGAGATCGGCCGCGACTTGCCGCCGCGGTGGACCCGCTTGCGGTCGGAGGCCTTCCGCAACTGGTGGCCGAGCTTGGTGCAGGCCACTTCGAATGCGGAGCGGAAGTCCCCGGAGCTGGCCTCGGCCCGCATCACCGCGCCGTTGGGGCGGCAAGTGATCTCGACGCGCTGGGCATGGTCGTTCTGACGGGGGTTGGGCTCGTGGTACAGCTCGACGTCGATGTCGATCGCGTCGCCGTCGTACCGTGCCAGGTACTTGGCGATCTTGGCTTCGATCTTCTCTTCGACGAGCTCCCGGTAGTGGTCGGGAACCTCTACGTTACGGCCCTTGACGACGATTTCCACCTCTGAACCTCCCAGGTGCATTCCGCGGGTACGGCGATGCTGACGATGTTCTGCTAGCTGGGTCCGGAGCCGGTAGCCCGGTACGGCGGAAGGAAGAAACCTCCTCTCGACGGGGGACGACAGGCGGTCCGGGTAGCTCTCCGGCAGGGAGAATTCACTTCCGGTACAGCGGTAAGCCACCTGTTCCCGGCCGTCTCGTTACCGATCTGAGATTTTGAGACTATCCCTTGGATCACCGAAAGTCGACCCCCTTGATATTGGAATTCTCCAACGCCGGGGGGCGTGCGCGCGCGCATTTCACCAGAGTGACGGCAACTTTTCGCAAGTGCGTCCAAACCGTGAGCAATACCGTCGCCTCACTCATCGTGCCGCCAGCGCTACCGCCAGTGGCACCGCGACGCCGGCCCGTCGCAGGACCGCGGCCGCGGCCGCGAGCGTGGCGCCGGTGGTGACGACGTCGTCGACCAGGACCGCCGGCCGCCCGGAGGCGGCCAGCGCGGCGGCCCTGCCGGGGACGGCCTCGAGGCTCCGCCGGGCCGCACTGCGCCGCTGCGCGGGGGTCAGGCCGACCGAGTCGGGCCGGGGACCGGCGGTGAGGCAGCGTCGCACCTCCCCCGCCGGGCGGCACAGGGCGGCGACGTGGTCGAAGCCGCGTTCGCGCCGGGCGGCGCGGGTGGGCGGGATCGGTACGAGCACGGCTCCGGGCGCCTCCTCGGCGGTGAGCGCGAGCGGGCGCCGGAGGAGGCCGGACAGGGTGGGGGCGAGCTCGCGGCGGCGGCGCTCCTTGTATTCGTTGATCGCCTCGGCCAGGACACCGTCGTAGGCGCCGGCCACGACCACCGGCGGTGCCTCGCGCTCGCGCGGGATGGCGAGTCGGGGCGGGCCGGCGGGGAGCGCGTCGCCGCAGGGGGCGCACAGTCCCCCGGCGGCGGACGGCTCCCGTCGGCAGGCCGCGCAGGCGGCGGGCAGGAACAGTTCCCGGAGGGCCTCGGCGATCGTCACGTCCGGCGTAACGAGGGAGGTGGGGGCCCGGTCACTGGCAGGCGAATGACCGGGCCCGGTCCAGGGGCGGCCCTCAGGTTCTGAGGGTGATGGCGGGCGGGATGCGGGAGGCGCGCCAGGCGGGGTAGACCCCGGCGACGACGCCGACGGCCCCGCCGACGGCCGGTCCGGCGGCGAACAGGACCGGTTCGAACACCACCTGCCAGTCCCGGGCGAGCGAGACGAGCGCGACCACGTTCACCCCCAGCACGGTCCCGACCAGCCCGCCGATCAGGCCGATGAGGGTCGACTCCCACACGAACTGCATCGCCACCGCCCGCCGCGCGGCCCCGACCGCGCGGCGCAGGCCGATCTCGCTGCGGCGCTCCATGACGCTGACCAGGGCGGTGTTGGACACCGAGACCGCCCCGATCACCAGCGAGACCGCGGCCAGGCCCAGCAGGAGCGCCTGCATCTCGTTCTCCACGCCCTTGCGGAAGCTCCGCAGGTCGCCGGGTTTGGACACCGAGAGGCTGCCCGGCCCCTCGGGGAAGACGGCCACCGGTGCGGTGGCGGCGACCTTGTCGGCCGCGCCCAGGTCGGTGCGGATGTACACCTCCGCGGGCGAGTAGTCCTCGTCGGCGCCGGTGCACGGGCCCGGCGGGACGACGATCGCGTTGGTCAGCTTCGCCTCCCCTTCGGGCGCCTCGAACACGCCGATCAGGGCGTGCCCGACCCCGTCGAGGTAGACCATCGGGGCGCCTTCGAGGGAGCCGTAGCCCAGGTCGCGGGCCGCCGAGGTGTCGATGACCGCGACCCGGTCGCCGCGCTCGACGTGCCCGGAATCGAACGGGCCTCCCGCGGTGAAGTCGAACCCGTAGGCGGCCATCGCGCCCGGTTCGGCGCCGAACACCGGGAAGCCGCGGGTGTAGTAGCCCTCGGCCGTCCGCGAGGCCGGCACGTCCTCGCCGGAGGCGCACAGGACGCCCGCCTCGACCACCCCGGCGATGCCCCGCACCCGCCGGGCCGACTCCAGGCTCGGCGCGTGTCCGGCATCGCGCATCGAGTTCGAGAACGACACGGTCACCTCGGTGGCCTCGGTCGCGTCGAACCGCTCGGCGATCGCCGCCGCCGAGGTCGAGGACAGCCCCACCGTGGCGACGGTGGCCGCGATGCCCAACGCGATCCCGATCGCGGTCATCCAGGTCCGCACCGACCGGCCGCGGAGACTGGCCAGGGCCTCGTGGGCGATCCCGAGGCCCACGGCCCCGAAGCGGCGGCCGGACCCGGCCCTACGGGCCCGCCGGCGCGCCATCAGCGGCCGTCCCGATCCCGCCAGGCCACCACGACCCGGTCGCCGCCTTCGAGCTCGCCTCCGACCGGCTCGACGGCCCCGCGGCCCTCGTGCCGCACGGTCACCTCCACCTCCACGTGCCGCTCGGCCTCGCCCTCGCCTGCCTGGACGGTCACCAGCGTCGCCCCGGCCGCGTCGGTCCACAGCGCCGACAGCGGCACGATCAGCGCCCCCTCCTCGCTGCGGGCCCGCACCAGCACCACCTCCTGCTCGGTGCCCGGCACCAGCTCGCCGGCATCGTCGAGGTCGGACTCGGACAGCTCGAACACCGCGACCGTCCGCTCGACCGGCTCGGCCGACTCGGCGGCCCACGGGTCGGCCTGTTCGGGCTCGACCTCCCGCCGCTCCAGCTCGGGCGCGGCCGCCTCCAGCCCGTCGAAGGGACCGGAGCCGTACTCGAGCTCGGCGTCCTCGCCGAACTTCGCCAGCTCGGCGGCCTCGGCCTCCGACAGCTCGGCCTCCAGCTTCCAGTCGCCGGAGACCAGGGTCATCACCGTGCCCTCCACCGGCGCCGACTGCTCGGCCCCGACCTCGCCGACCTGCATCGGCAGCTCGGGCAGGAACACCGCCTCCGAGGCCGGCAACCGCACCCGCTCGACGGTGCCGGTCCGCGCCCCGCCGCCCTCGGGCGGCACCTCGCCCTCGGCCGGGTCGGGCTCGACCGCCGCGGCGACCGTGTCCGCCTCATAGCCGAGGTTCTCGTAGAGCCGCTCGACGTCGTCGGCGGTCCGCGCACCGAACTCCCCGGTCACCGGGGTCCCGTAGAACCAGGACAGGGCCCGCTGCAACTGCTCCACATCCGGACCCGAATCGCCCTCGGCCAGATCGCGGTAGGCCGGCACGTCCCCCGGCAGCGCGATCATCGGCCGCCCCGACACCTCCAGCAGCACCGTCCCGGCGCCCACCTCGTCACCGGCCTCCAGCGGGACCCCCGAGGCCAGCGCGACCTCCGCCCCCGCAGGGGCCGACGGGGCGCCGACGGCGAAGCCCCCGGTCCGGTCGAGCTCGGCGCTCAACGACACCGTGTCGACCAGCCGCCCCTGCTCGACCGGAACGGTGACGACGCTGTCGGCCGGTTCAGCGGTCGCCTCGGCCCGCTGCGCCGGGGTGCGGGCCTGCGCCGCGAAGTACCAAGCCGCCCCAGTGGCACCCAACAGCGCCACCGCCAGCACCCCGCTCACCACATGGCTACTCGAAAGCCGCATTCCAAGCTCCACCTCCGCTCCCATGACGCGTACCGCCGCAGGCGGAGTTGCGGTGCGTGAATCTCGATTCGGTAACGGCTCAGTTGTTGAGGCCGACCGACCGCATGCGTTCCTGGTGGGCTCGGGTGAGGACGCGGAGCACCGATTCGAAGGAGTCGTCGCCGCCGATGAGATCGGCGAGGCTCTCGTGGGTGGAGGCGACGGCTTGGGCGCGGTTGATGCCCTCTCCGACCAGGCGCCGGGCCCACAGCGAGAGCCGGCCGGAGGCGGTGGGGTCGTCTTCGACCGCGGCCCGGATCTCTCCGGCGGCGAACTCGGCCGCGGTGCCTTCGGCGAGGACCTGGTCGATCAGGCGCCGGTCGGCGTCGTCGAGCCTGGCGGCGACGGCGCGGAAGAAGTCGTCGGCGACCGCGTCGCCGACGTAGACCTTGACGAGGGCTTCGAACCAGTCGCGGGGGGCGGTCTTGGCGTCGAAGGCGCGGAATGCCTCGCGGAAGGGGTCCATGGCGTCGGCCGGTTCGACGCCGAGTTCGGTCAGGCGGTCGGCCAGGAGCCGGAAGTTGCGGATCTCACCTACGGCCGCTTCGGACAGGTGGGCGCGGCGGCCCAGGTCGGGGGCCAGGCGGGCGTCGACGGCCATTCGTTCGAACGCGAGCAGTTCGCCGAGGGCAAGCAGCCCAAGGAGATCGATGACGGCCTCGCGGCTGGGGCGCCACTGGCCGGGGCCGGACTGGTCGGTTGGTTCGGACACCACGGCAGGTTACCACCGGGCCTGGAGGGGCACTCGCTTCCGAGGGCGCGCGAGCGGCGCAACGAGACGTTCCGCTCGCGACCGCGTACGATGGTGGTTGAGGCTGCGGCCCTTAAGTGGCAAAATCCCTGAACAACGCAGTCCTCGAAGCGGCTACGACGCCTGCGCGTCGCAGCGCGATTGTTAAGCGGCGACACACCGATGTCCGGGGGGTCGTCGCCGCTGTGTAGACGAGACAGAATGTGGCGCTGAGTTCCCGGACCTCTCAAAGTTCTCCGCCACGAGGTGAACAGAGTGAACGAAGTGAACAAGGACGGGCCCCGGCAGAGCGGGCCGACCTTCGCCGATCTAGGCGTGCGCGAAGAGACCGTGGAAGCGCTGGGCGCGCTCGGAATCGAGCGGGCTTTCGCCATCCAGGACTACGCGATCCCCATTGCCCTGCGCGGCTCCGACATCATCGGCCAGGCCCCCACCGGTACTGGAAAGACATTCGGATTCGGCCTGCCCATCATCGACCGCATCCGGTCCTCCGAGGAAGGCTCCGACGGTCGTCCGCAGGCGCTCATCCTCGTGCCCACCCGCGAGCTGGGCCTCCAGGTCGCGAGGGACCTCGAGGACGCCGGCAAGACCCGGTCGATCCGGGTCCTGCCGATCTACGGCGGCCGCGCCTACGAGCCCCAGATCGAGTCGCTGCGCCGCGGCGTCGACATCATCGTCGGCACCCCGGGGCGGCTGCTCGACCTGTACAAGTCCAAGCACCTGAAGCTGGACGCGGTGGCCCACTGCGTCCTCGACGAGGCCGACCGCATGCTCGACCTCGGCTTCTCCGAGGACGTCGAGCGCATCCTGGGGCTGCTGCCCGAGCAGCGCCAGACGATGCTGTTCAGCGCGACCATGCCCGACACGATCATGTCCCTGTGCCGCCGGCACATGAACCGGCCGGTCACGGTGACCGCCGACGTGACCGGGCCCGACCAGGAAGCGGCCTCGAAGACGCGTCAACTGGTGTACATGACCCACGCGCTCAACAAGGTCGAAGTGGCCGCCCGGATCCTGCAGGCGCGGGGCCGGGGCCTGACGATCATGTTCTGCCGCACCAAGCGGGCCGCGCAGAAGCTCTCCGACGAGCTCGACTTCCGCGGATTCGCGGTCGGTTCGGTCCACGGCGACCTGGGGCAGAACGCCCGCGAGCGGGCGCTGCGGGCCTTCCGCTCGGGCAAGATCGACGTGCTGGTGGCCACCGACGTGGCCGCTCGCGGCCTCGACGTCCCGGCGATCACGCACGTGATCAACTACGACTCGCCCGAGGACGCCGAGAGCTACATCCACCGGATCGGACGCACCGGCCGCGCTGGCGCCGACGGCATCGCGGTCACCTTCCTGACCTGGGAGGACGTGGCCCGCTGGAAGATCATCGTCAAGGCCAACAACCTGGACCTGGGCGACCCGGTGGAGACCTACCACACCTCCGAGCACCTGTACACCGACCTCGACATCCCCGAGGGCGCCCCGCCGGCGCTGCCGAGCGAGGAGCGCAAGCGCGACGGCCTGGGCGCCGAGCGCGAGGAGAACGTCGAGGGCGGTGGCGGCAAGCCGCGCGGACGCGGACGCGGTCGCGGCGGTCAGCGCCGCCCCGAGGGCGGCGGCCAGGGCGGCGGAGGGAACCGCCGGCGGCGCCGCAGTCGCGGAGGGAAGCCCGCGCAGCCGCGCCAGGCTCAGGCCCAGCGCGCCCCGGAGACGGGGAGCGGGTCCGGTTCCGACGGTGCGCCCCCTCGGCGGCGCCGCCGTCGCCGCCGCTCCGGCGGTTCCGGCGACCGGCCGGGTGAGCAGTAGGCGCCGCTCATGAGCGGTGAAGGGACCTACGAGGGACCGCCTGCGAACGTCCCGCCGCCTCCGGGGTGGCGGGTCGAGACGGTGGCGGTCCCCGATGCGCCCCGGCGGATGCCGAAGCAGGACCACGCGGCCATCGACGCTGCCGAGCAGCGCGCCAAGCTGGTGACGCACTGGGCGGCGCTGGTGGCGGTGATGCTCATGTTCATCGTGGTCGTCATCGGCATCGTGCGCCTCTGACCGGCCTAGAGGTCGACCTTCGGCTCCCAGACCATGGTCGAGCCGGTGTCGCCCGACATGACGACCATCCAGGCCGCCAGGCCGAGCAGGGCGAAGACGATCAGGCCCAGGACCAGCATGAAGATCCGGCGGCCGGAGGCGGCCGGGTCCTCGCCCGGTGGCGGGGCGGCCTCGCCCTCCTCCTCGTCGGCGGGCGCCGGCTCGCCGTTGCGGGCCGCTGCCGTGCGGCGGCCGCGTTCGAGCGCGGCGAACAGCCACCAGACCGGGATGAGCCCGACGAGGATCCACAGCAGGCGCCAGCCGTAGTCGTGGTGCTCGGATACGTTCGCGGGCCAGTTGCCCGCGCCGTAGCTGAAGTCGGCGAGCTGCTCGCCGCTCCAGATGGCGCCGTACACGACGGCCGGGGCGATGAAGGTCAGGGCGGCGACGACCCATCCGATGCGTCGGCGCAGGGGCGGCACGAACAGGTAGATCAGTCCGAACAGCACCAGCAGCGGGACGAGGATGACGGGAGCGTGCACCGCGAGCGGGTGTATGGGCAAGTCAAGGATCGTACTCATAGGTCCAATTGAACCTCATGGAGAACGGCGCCGGTGTCCGGCTCAGGCGTTCTGGAACACCTCGACGTAGCCCATCACCGCATCGGCGATGAGCTGTACCGCGATCGCGGCCAGCAGCACGCCGGAGATGCGCGTGAGGACCTCGATGCCGCCGCGCCGCAGGACCTTCACCAGCACGCCGGAGAAGCGCATCACCAGATAGATCACCACGTGGATGAACACGATCGCCAGCGCCACCCAGAGGTAGTCCACAGTGCTGGTCGCCTGCTGCACGAACAGGATGACCGCCACGATCGCACCCGGGCCGGCCAGCAGCGGCGTCCCGAGCGGGACCAGCGCGATGTTGGAGGTGCTGTGGTGGTGCGACTCGTCGGCCTCGCCGGTCAGCAACTGGAGGCTGACCAGGAGCAGCAGCAGGCCGCCGGCGCCCTGCAGGGCCGCCAGGTCGATGCCGAGGTAGTTGATGATCTGCTGGCCCAGCAGCGCGAACAGCGTGATGACGCCGAGAGACAGGGCCGTGGCCTGGACGGCGGCGCGCCCGCGTTCGCGGCGGTCCATCGTCCCGGTCAGGGCCAGGTAGATCGGCACGATCCCGGGCGGGTCCATGATGACGAACAGCGTCACCACGACGGTGATGATGTACTCCAGTTCCCCCACGCCGCGAGTATGTCAGGGCCGGGATGCGGCGGCGCGACGCTCGCGTACGGCTGTTAGATGTAGCTCTGCACCGGCCGCAGTGCGCCCTCGGGCGGGGTGAGGCTGGACCGGGTGACCGAACCGTCCTCGGCGAATTCGATCATGGCCCAGGTCTCGTCACCGGTGTCGAAGCTCATCGCCCAGCGGTCGCCCGGATCGACGAGGACGTTCTCCTTGTCGTAGAAGCCGTCCCGCTCGGCGTCGGGTTCGGTCTCCTGGAGGAGTTCCCCGCCCTCGGGGGGATCGGGCAGTTGCGGCATGTCGGCCGAGGCCCGCTCCACCAGGTCGGTGACGGGCGCGCCGCCGGAGGCCGATCGGAGGTGCGAGCGCATCTCCTGGTCGCCGAAGTCGCCGCATTCCTCGGATTCGGAGGCGCCGAAGCCCGGTTCGAGGTCGGAGACGCACATGTACGACGGGTCGTTCCAGTCGAGGACGACCGCGGACTCGTATCCGGCCGTGCCGATCGAGTCCAGACCCCAGTCGAACTGGTCCTCGAAGTAGTATTGGCCGCCTTCGCCGCCGGTGGTGCCGAACAGGTCGGCCGATACGACGACGACGTCGTCGCTCCAGTCCTGGAGGGTGACCTCGTAGGACAGTTCGAACGTGATCGGCTCGGGCTCCTCGGGCAGGTCGGTCGGGTGGATCCGGTAGCTCTGGCGCTCCACGTCGTCGCTGTAGGTGGCGATCGTGAACGAGGTGGCCTGGGAGTTGACGCCCAGGTGGTGGTCCTCGGGCACGTCCTGGAAGGTGGACCCTTCGCCGCCGCCGGGCGGCATCACCGTGACCGCGGAGGGCTCGTCGATGAGGTAGGCGTCCTGGACGCGGAAGACCGACAGCGGGTCGGTCTCCACCGGCAGCGGCACGAAGTCGTCTTCGGCGGTGAGCACCCCGTACTCGCCGCCGCGTTCGGCCACGAACTCGACGTCGAGGTCCCGCTGGACTTCGTCGGCGCTGGTCGGCGGGATCGTCGGGTCGCGATCGAGGACGTCGGTCAGCGGATTCCACATCACGACGGCCGCGCCCAGGACGAGCAGGCCGAGACCGCCCGCGCCCGCGGCGACGCGGCGCCAGCGGCGGATGCGCCGCGCGCCGGAGATGGCGGCGTCGGCCATGCGGTCGTCCGGCACGAAGGGGGTCCCGGCGCGGGAGGCGAACTCGGCGCGCAGTAGGTCCTCGAAGTCATCGTTCACGCCGCCTCCTCCGACCGCGCGGAAAGGCCGAGGGCGGTGGCCGGGCTGCCCAGGCGCTTCCGCAGCCCGGCCAGGGCCCTCGATGCCTGGCTCTTGACGGTGCCGGTGGAGATGCCGAGGATCTCGGCGATCTGGGCGTCGGTGCGGTTCTCGTAGTACCGCAGGACCAGGACGGCCCGCTGGCGCTTGGGGAGGGCCGCGACGTGGCGCCACATGGCGTCGCGCACGGCGGTGCGCTCGGCGAAGTCGCGGGAGGCGTCGGGGCGGTCGTCGACGATCTCGGAGGGCTTCTCCCGGTTGGAGCGCTTGCGCCACCAGGAGGCGTTGGTGTTGTAAAGGACCCGCCGGGCGTAGGCGTCCACCGAATCGGTGGTCCGTATCCTGCCCCACGCCAGGTAGGTCTTCGTCAAGGTCGTCTGCACCAAGTCCTCCGCTGTCGCCCAGTTCCCCGTAAGGAGATACGCGGCGCGGTGCAGCGAAGCCGAGCGCGCCGCTACGTACTCGCGGAACTCCTCGTCCTGGGACGATTTGGTCTCGCTCACGCGTCTCCCTAAGGGGTCCGAACGACAGACGTCATACCCCCGGCGGAAGGTTGCTTCGCGGCTGGGAATTCTGCCAAACCGGTAGTGCTCGGGGCAACCGAGGGTGCCATGTCGCGCAGTATACGCAGGAAGCGCCAACCGCGGGGTCCGGCGGGTTCACGCGTCGGCGCCGGATTCCTTCCGCTCCTCCTCGTCGAGCAGCTCCTCTTCCTCGTCGCTCTCGCGGGCGTCGACCGCCTCGGGCTCGTACATCTCCTCGCACATCTGCAGGTACAGCTCGTTGGGGTTCGGCAGGTGCGGGACGTTGCGGAGCGCCTGGTCCTGACCTGCGGATTCGATGATGAACTCGCCGTAGTTGAGCATCCGGCCCATCGGGGTCTGGGCGTACTTCATGTCGGTGACGCGGCCGAGCGGCATCATCGCGACCGAGCGGGTGATGACGCCCTGGATCAGCATGATCCGCTTGTTGGTGAGGATGAAGCGGTCCATGTACCAGTCGAGGATCTTCCAGCCGACGTAGCCGAGGATCGCCAGCCACACGATGACGGTGACGGTGAGGGCCGTGTCGCGCGAGGTGTCCTCCCACTTCATGAGCAATCCGGAGGCGAAGCCCATGATGAAGGTCGCGAGGGTCCCGATGATGTACCAGGGCATCAGGTGGATCCAGTGGCGGCGCCACTCGCCGCGGTACTTCTCGGTGGGGAAGAGGTAGCGGGCCGAGATCGGCGACGGGACGTCGGGGACGGTCGGGGCGCGACCGAAGGAGGCGAAGAGGCCGCCGGGGGGACTGTCGTCGAAGCGGACGCCGTCGATGTCGGCGGCGGCCGCGGCCGGGGCGCCCCCGACCGTGGCTCCGGTCTCGAACTCGCGCGTGGCGTCGTCGTCTTGGGGTACGGGGTTCTCGGCGGGCTCGCGGGGGGCGGGTGGCTCCAGCGGCTCGGTGTCCTTCTTGTCTCCCGAGCCGCCCGCACCGGTGTCGGTCATCGCTCGGGCGTCCTCAGGTCACCAGGTTGGTGAGGAACGTGGCGAAGCCCTCGCCGACGTCGCCGATGGCGCCGGCGATCGTGTTGACGACGCCGCCCGCCTCGGTCGGCCTGAAGGCGATAAAGAACACCAGGAACGCCAGTCCGCCCCAGGTTAGAATCTTCTTCAACATCCTCACCCTCCCATCAAAGGGACCTGGCCAAACATTCGTCCCGCACAGGCTCGGTTCAGTTTATCGTACGAATATGACAGGACCTACGACTTTGCCTCGGGCGGCCCGGTGCCTGCCGACCACCCGCAAAGCCTAGCGCCTCCGCCCCACTGGCGTGCGACTTCGCTGTCCGCCTGCGGAGCAACATATCCGCTGTTCCACGACGCAGCCTACCTTAAGTAGCCTTCCATTGGCACAATGTAGCCACAAAGGCCGCCGGGCCCTAGGAAAGCGTCAGGTATCCGACACCGGGGGTCCACTCCAGTGTGCCCCAGCGGGCGGCGAAGCGCTATCCCCCGAGCGGACGCTGTCCGAACACGTGCTCCCGGATCCACGCGTGCATGGCGATCCCGCTGGCCACGCCCGCGTTGATCGAGCGCGTCGATCCGAATTGGGAGATCGAGCAGACCGTCCGGCACACCTCGCGGACCGGCCCCGACAGGCCGGGGCCCTCCTGGCCGAAGACGAGGACCGCCTTCCGCGGCAGCGGTGCGGTCTCGATCGGCACCGATCCGGGGAGGTTGTCGATGCCGACCACGGCCAGCTCCTCGGCCTTCGCCCAGGCGAGGAACGCCTCCACCGTCGAGTGATGGGCCACGTGCTGGTACCGGTCGGTGACCATCGCGCCGCGGCGGTTCCAGCGGCGCTTGCCGATGATGTGGACGGCCTTCGCCCCGAAGGCGTTGGCGTTGCGCACCACGGTGCCGATGTTGAAGTCGTGCCGCCAGTTCTCGATCGCGACGTGGAAGTCGTGGCGGCGCTCGTCGAGGTCGGCCACGATGGCCTCGCGGCGCCAGTAGCGGTAGGGATCGACGACGTTGCGGCGGTCGCCGTGCTCGAGCAGCTCGGGGTCGTAGCGGGGGTCGTCGGGCCAGGGCCTCTCCCACGGGCCGACGCCGACCTCGTCCGGGCCGCTGTCCTCATCTCTCACGCGCACCATTGGACCACGCCGGATCGCGCCGCCCCGGCGGCTACGGGGGAAACCGACCGGGGCGACACGAAACATACTAACTACCGGTTGCGTGCGACCAGGCACACACCTAATTGAATCCCCTTGCACCGTAAAGAGATCCGATTCTACTTGGCACCTGACCCACCACTGTGCACTCCCTTAACAGGCACCCCAGCCGTCGCGGCCTCGGCCTTGAACGAACGCAGGCGCTGGGAGTTGGCGACCACCGAGACGCTCGAGAAGGCCATCGCCAGGCCCGCGATCATCGGGTTGAGCAGTCCGAGGGACGCCAGCGGGATCGCGGCGACGTTGTATCCGAACGCCCAGCCGAGGTTCTGGCGGATGGTTCGCAAGGTGCGCCGGGCCAACCGGATCGCGTCGACCGCGACCAGCAGGTCGCCGCGCACCAGGGTCATGTCGCCGGCGGCGATCGCCACGTCGGTGCCGGTGCCCATGGCGATCCCCAGGTCGGCGGCGGCCAGCGCGGCAGCGTCGTTGACGCCGTCGCCGACCATCGCCACGACCTTGCCGTCGGCCTGGAGGCGGGCGATGTGGTCGAGCTTGTCCTCGGGCATGACCTCGGCGATGACCTGCTCGATGCCGACCTCGGCGGCGACCGACTCGGCCACCGGTGCCGCGTCGCCGGTCAGCAGGACCGGGGTCAGGCCGAGCCGGCGCAGTTCGGCGACGGCGCGGGCGCTGCCGGGCTTGACGGTGTCGGCGACGGCGACGGTGCCGATCGGTTCGCCGTCGACGGCGACCTCCACGACGGTGGCGGTGTCGCGGCCGCCGTTGCCGCCGGCCGGTCGGCCGACGGTGACGGTTCTGCCCTCGACCCGGCCGGTGACGCCGACGCCGGGGCGTCCGGCGAAGTCGGCCACGTCGGGGAGGTCGCCGAACCGGGCGCGGGCGGCCGCGGCGATGGCGCGGGCGATCGGGTGCTCGGAGGCGTCCTCGACCGCTCCGGCGTAGCGCAGGGTCTCGTCGCCGGAGTGGTCGACGACGCTCATCTCGCCGCTGGTGACGGTCCCGGTCTTGTCCAGGACGACCGTGTCGATCCTCCGGGTCGATTCGAGGATCTCGGGGCCCGCGATGAGGATCCCCTCCTTGGCGGCGCGGGAGGTGCCGATCATCAGGGCCATGGGCGTGGCCAGGCCGAGGGCGCACGGGCAGGCGATGACCAGGACCGCGACTGCGGCGGTGACGGCCGGCCCGAGGTCCCCCGCGGCGGCCCACGCCGCGAGCGCGCCGGCGGCGATGAGGACGACGATGGGGACGAAGACCGCGGAGATGCGGTCGGCCAGTCGCTGGACGGCGGCCTTGGAGGCCTGGGCGTCCTCGACCATGCGGGCCATCTGGGAAAGCTGGGTGTCGCCGCCGACGCGGGTGGCGCGCACGACCAGGCGCCCGGAGGCGTTGACGGTGGCGCCGGTGACGGTGTCGCCCTCGGCGACCTCGATCGGCACCGACTCGCCGGTGAGCATCGACTCGTCGACCGCGGAGGCGCCGTCGGCGACGGTGCCGTCGGTGGCGATCTTCTCGCCGGGGCGGACGACGAACCGGTCGCCGACGGCGAGGTCGGACACGGGGACGCGGACTTCGCGGCCGTCGCGGAGGACGGCGACGTCCTTGGCGCCCATTTCCATCAGGGCGCGCAGGGCGTTGCCGGCCTGGCGCTTGGAGCGGTGTTCGAGGTATCGGCCGAGCAGCACGAAGGCGGTGACGCCGGCGGCGGCCTCGAGGTAGATGTTGGCGGCGGCCTCGCCGCGTTCGGCGGTGAGGGAGAACGGATGGGTCAGGCCGGGCGTGCCGGCGTCGCCGAGGAACAGGGCCCACACCGACCACAGGAAGGCCGCGAGGGTGCCCATGGAGACCAGCGTGTCCATGTTGGCGGCGCCGTGGCGGAGGTTGATCGCGGCGACGCGGTGGAACGGCCAGCCGCCCCAGGCCACGACGGGTGCGGCGAGGGTGAGCGAGAGCCACTGCCAGTACTCGAACTGGAGGGCCGGGACCATCGCGAGCGCGATGACGGGGGCGGCCAGGGCGAGCGAGCCGATGGTGCGCCGGCGGAGGCCGCTGAGCTCGGCGTCCTCGGGTTCGGGTTGCTCGGCCGTCTCGGGCCGCTCGGGCCGGATCGGGGCGGCGCCGTAACCGGTGCGCTCGACCACGGCCACGAGGTCGTCGGTGGAGACCTCGCCGTCGACGGCGACGCGGGCGCGTTCGGTGGCGAAGTTGACCGTCGCGTCGGCCCCTTCGACGCGGTTCAGTTTCTTCTCGATGCGGGCGGCGCACGAGGAGCACGTCATCCCGGAGATATCGAGATCGATGATGTTGGCCATGCGGGAAATGATACCCCCGAGGGGTATGAACGGCAACCACGCGGCCGCCGCCGGCCGCGGGCATCGGGCACCACCGGCAGCAGTGCGGAGCCCGCGGGCGGTGGGCGGCCCCCACGGTGAACGCCGGGGCGCGGTCAGCGCAGGAACGCGCGGAGGGCTTCGGGGTTGGCCAGGGCGTCCTTCGAGATCGCCTCCTCGGGCTTGACGCCCTTGAGGATCTTCTTGACCGGGATCTCCACCTTCTTGCCGCTCAGCGTCCGGGGCACGGCCGGGACCTCCTGCACCGAGTCCGGGACGTGGCGCGGCGAGAGCTGCTCGCGGAGCGTCAGCAGGATCCGGCGGCGCATCGCATCGTCCAGGCTCACGTCCTCGTTGCAGGCGACGAACAGCATCAGCCGGTCCTCGTCATCGTCGTCCAGGTGGACCACGAGCGAGTCGGCCACACCCGCGATCGACTCGACCACCGAGTAGAACTCCGCGGTCCCCATGCGGACGCCGCCGCGGTTGAGCGTGGCGTCGCTGCGGCCGGAGATGACCGCCGAGCCGCGGTCGGTGATGGTGATCCAGTCGCCGTGGCGCCAGATCCCCGGGAAGTCCATCAGGTAGGTGTCGCGGTAGCGCTGGCGCAGCGGGTCGCCCCACAGCCCCACCGGCATCGACGGCATCGGCGAGACGACCACCAGCTCCCCTTCGCGGCCGGTCACGGCGTGCCCGTCGGTGTCGAACGCCTGCACGTTCGCGCCCAGGCAGCGGCAGGAGAGCTCGCCGCGCCATACCGGGACGGTCGGGGCGCCGCCGAGGAAGCCGGTGCACACGTCGGTGCCGCCCGACAGGGACTGGAGCTGTGCGCTCGGAGCGACGTGCTCGTACACGTAGTCGAACCCCGCCGGCGGCAGCGGCGCGCCGGTGGAGCCGACGCCGCGCAGCCGCGACAGGTCGGCCTCGCGGTCCGGCTCGATCCCGCGGCTGCGGCAGGCCATCAGGAACGGCGCCGAGGTGCCGAAGTAGGTCGTGGCGGATTCCTCGGCCAGGCGCCACATGCCCACCGGGTCGGGCGCGCCGTCGAACAGCACCACCCCCGCGCCCACGATCGGGGCCGACACCAGGTAGTTCCACATCATCCAGCCGGTGGTCGAGTACCAGAAGAACCGGTCCCCCGGCCCGAGGTCGTGGTGCAGGGAGTGCATCTTGGCGTGCTCGACGGCCATGCCGCCGTGGCCGTGCACGATCGCCTTCGGCAGCCCGGTGGTGCCCGAGGAGTACAGGACGTAGAGCGGGTGGTCGAAGGTCACCGGTTCGAACTCGACGCCGTCGTCGTAGGCGCAGAACCGGTCCCAGGTCTCGCCTTCGGGGTCGGAGGCACCGAGGTACTGGAGGGTGACCACGCGGCGCAGCCCCGGCAGGGCGGCCGCGACCTCGCGGACTTCCTTGGTCCGGTCGATCTCCTTGTTGCCGTAGCGGTAGCCGTCGACGGCGACCAGGATCTTCGGCTCGATCTGGGAGAACCGGTCGATCACCGCGCGGGTGCCGAACTCGGGGGCGCAGGAGGAGAAGACCGCGCCGAGGCTCGCCGAGGCGAGCATGAGCGCGAGCGTCTCGGGGATGTTGGGCATCCAGGCGGCCACCCGGTCGCCGAGCCCCACGTCGTGGCTCAGGAGCCCGGCCCGCGCGCGGGCGACGGCCTCGCGCAGGTCGTCGGCGGTCCACTCGACCGGGGCCCGGGTGTCGGAGTAGCCGCTCACCAGCACCTCGTCGCCGTCCACGCCGGGCGCGGTGAGCACCGAGCGGGCGTAGTTGAACGACTCGTCGGGGAACCAGACGGTGTCGGGCATGTTCTCGTCGGCCAGGACCCGGTGCTCGGGCACGGTCTTGCCGAGCCCGAAGTACTCCCACACCGAGCCCCAGAAGGGCCGCAGGTGCTCCACCGAGTACTGCCAGAGCGCGGGATATGAGGTGAGATCGCGCTCCTCACGGCGCGACAGCCATTGGCCGAACTTCCCGATGTTCGTCGTCTCCACCGCATCGGGTCGCGGCAGCCACAGCACCTCGTTCGTCACGGTCGCCTCCCAACCTCCGCACCGGTGTGGCCCACAACACTATCGTGGCACGGCCCAAGGGGACCTCTGGGACCGGGGGCTGCTATGAGGCAATTGATCCTCGATGTAACGATCCCGCGTCAGATAGAGCCCGGAGATCATCTGGGCCCCGATGAGGACGAACAGGAGTCCGAACGGCAGCGCCCACGCCGAGGTGAGGCCGTACAGCCAGCCGACCGCGAGCGGCCCGACCCCGGCCAGCAGGTAGCCGCCGGACTGGGCGAACCCCGAGAGCGCGGCGGTGCCGCCGGCGGTGCGGGCGCGCAGTCCGAACAGGGTCAGCAGGAGCGGGAACGTCGCCGAGGCGACGGCCGTCAGGGCCGACCAGATCCAGGTGGACCAGTCGCCGCCGAAGACCCACAGGCCGCCGACGCCGATCGGATAGCAGACCGCCAGCGACAGGAACACCGGGCGCGGGCCGCCCGGGCGGGCCACCAGCAGCGGGACGATCATGAACATCGGGATCTGGACGAGGGTGAACACGCCCAGCATCGCGCCGGCCGAGGCGGCGTCCATGCCCCGGGTGCGCAGGAACTCGGTGACCCAGCCGATGACGATGTAGGCGATCGACGACTGCGTGCCGAAGGCGACGAGCATCGCCCAGGCCAGCGGCGAGCGCCACACGCCCCGCAGACGCGGGCCTTCGGAGGCGGCGGCGCGGCCGTCGCCGTCGCGCCAGACCAGCCAGGGCACGACCGCCAGGAGCGCCGGGACGGACCAGGCGGCCAGGGCCAGGCGCCAGTCGCCGGCCAGTTGCGCGATCGGGACGGTGGCGAAGGCGGGGATGGTGGTGCCGATGGCGAGCATGGCCGTGTAGGCGGTGGTCATGCGGCCGATCGAGTGCGGGAAGTACCGCTTGACGATGACCGGGACGGCGACGTTGCCGATGGCGCCGCCGGCGAGCGCGAGCAGGCTGAACAGGAGGAACAGGGCGGCGTGCCCGGAGTAGGCGCGGGCGATGAGGCCGAGGCTCATCGCCAGCAGCGAGGCGGTGATGACGCCTCGGGCGCCGAAGCGGCGGGTGAGCCGCGGCGCGAGCGCGCCGAGCGAAGCGAAGGCCAGCACGGGCAGGGTGGTGAGCAGGCCCGCGACGGTCTCGGACATGCCGAGGCCGTCCTGGATCTCGCTGAGCATGGCGCCCACGCTGGTGACGGCGGTGCGGAAGTTGAAGGCCGCGAGCATGACGCCCGCGACGAGCATCCAGGCGCCCAGGATCGCGGCGCGGGTCGGGCGCGGTCGGGCGGCGGTGGTCACGCGGGCGTTTCCTCATCCTTCCGAGTCCGGGACCGTCCTAATTCATGGGATGAATTAACGGCCTGTCAACGATATCCCGGCCGCAGTCTGCTTTAATCCTTCTAGTGTTGGGAGACACACAGCCCCATTCGGAGAGGTCGGGACCGTCAGTGGCACTGCAGTCGACACGGAAGTCCGCACTGGTCGATCAGGTGATCGAGCAGTTGCGCGGGCAGATCAGCGACGGCGAGTGGGCCGTCGGTTCCCGCATCCCCACCGAGAGCGAGCTGTCCGAACTGCTCGGGGTCGGCCGGAACACCATCCGCGAAGGCGTCCGCGCCCTCGCCCACGCCGGCCTGCTGGAGATCCGGCAGGGGGCCGGGACGTTCGTCGTCGGCCACTCCGAGGTCACCGCCGCCGTGCGGCGCCGCATCGCCGCCAGCCCGGCCTCCGACGCGATGGAGGTCCGCCGCGGGCTCGAGGTCGAGGCCGCCCGGTTGGCGGCCCGCCGCCGCAACGAGGCCGACGTCACCCGCCTGCGCGTCCTGCTGTCGGAGCGGGAGGCCACCCACCAGGCCGGCGACACCGAGGCGTTCATCGCCGCCGACATCGCCCTCCACCAGGCCGTGGCCGAGGCCGGCCACAATCGGCTGCTGATCGATCTGTACTCGGAGCTGGCCGATTCGCTGCGCGAGACCGTGCGCGCCGGAGCGGGCCCGAACCTCGCGGCGGCCCCGCACATCGACCACACCCGGGCGGTCGAGGCGATCATCGCCGGCGATCCCGAGCTCGCCGCCGCCGAGACCATCGCCTACCTGCGCGAGCTGATCGAGGACTGACGCGGCGCCGACGCCCGGGGATAGAGTCATTACGCACCCCTGTGCGGGTGAGGCCACGTCGGAAGGAGACTCAATGCGCTTGTCCGCGCGCGTCGACTACGCCCTGCGGGCGGCCGTGGCGCTCGCCGGTTACGGCGACCGCTGGGTGTCGGCCGAGCACATCGCCGAGGACCAGGACATCCCCCGCAAGTTCCTCGAGTCGATCCTGCTCCAGTTGCGGCGCGGCGGCATCGCCGTCTCCAAACGCGGCCCCGAAGGCGGGCACCAGTTGGCGAGGGCCGGGGACCACATCAGCCTCGCCGACGTCATCCGCGCCGTCGACGGCCCCCTGGTGGGGGTGCGGGGCTCGCGCCCCGAGCAGGTCGCCTACACCGGATCGACCCGGGCGCTCACCGACGTCTGGGTGGCGCTGCGGGTGAACGAGCGCAACATCCTCGAGTCGGTCTCCCTGACCGACGTCGCCACCGGACGGCTGCCGCGGGCGGTCTCCGAACTGCTGGAAGACCCCGACGCCTGGGCCATCCGCGGCGCCTGACCGGACCCTGCGCGCACTCGCGCCGACGTGTGCCGCGGCACACGCCAGCGCCGCACGTTGGATCTTTGACAGAATCGTGACGTGAAGTTCCCTGATGTGGGGGCGTGGTTGGACCGCGTCGTGACCGCGGGCCGGAGCCGGTGGGGCTTCGCCGACCACGCCTGGCGCGCCCAGGAACGATTCTTCGAGGTCCACGCCGGGCAACTGGCCGCCGCCATCTCCTATTACGCCTTCTTCGCGGCGTTCTCGATGTCGCTGCTGGCGCTGTCGATCTTCGGTTACCTGCTCAACTTCCCCGGCGTCTACCGCACCGTCGAGTCCTGGCTGGAGACGAACCTGCCGGTGATCGACATCGGCGTATTGGAGGACTCCCGGCAGTCGGTCACGATCCTGGCCGGGATCGCGCTGGTCGTGGCGGGCGTGGCGTGGGTGCAGTCGGTGCGGGCGTCGATCCGCCAGGTGTGGGGCCTGGACGCCCAGCCGGGCAATCCGATCCTGCGCTGGTTCATCGACCTGGTCGTGCTGTTCGGTCTGTCGGTGCTGCTGCTGATCACCATCAGCGCCACCGCCGGCGCCGAGGCATTCCTCGCCTGGCTCGAGCTCGATCCGGCCGAAGGCCGGCCGGCGCTGCTGATCCGCGGCGCCTCGGTCCTGGTGGGCCTGCTGGCGAACGCCCTGCTGGCGGCGGTGCTGCTCCAGGCGCTGCCGCGCCTGGCCCTGCCGCCCCAGCGGGTCCTGGCGGCCTCGATTGCCGTCGCGGTCGGCCTGGAGCTGCTCAAGACCGCCGGCCGGATCTACATCCTCAACGTCTCCGACCGACCCGCCTACCAGGCGGTCAGCACCGCGGTGGGTCTGCTGATCTTCCTCTACCTGTTCAACATCCTGCTGATGATCGCCGCCTCCTGGACCGCGACCTCCCCGCGGGGCACCGCCATCGACCTCTACCAGCGCACCCGCATCACCAACGGCGAGCGCTTCAGGCCCGGCGAGCCGATGCCGTGACGCGGAGGCGGCCCGGGCGCTGTGCCGCCCGGGCCGCCTCCCATCCACTGTCCGGTTGGAGTTGTGAGGGTGGTCAGGCCGCGGTGCAGATGCGGCCGTTCATCAGGAACATGCCCGGATCGTCCGGGTCGCCGGTGCCCCGGAAGCCGATCTGCCGGGTCTTGCCCGGGCGGATCGAGTCGCCCCAGAAGTGCGGATCGGCCGTGAGGGTGCCGTCCGAGGCCTCGATCGAGGCGCCCCAGGAGACGTCGACGGCGTCGACGCCCGAGCCCTTCCAGACCAGGTTCCAGTCCTCGATGGTGGTGTCACCGGTGTTGGTGACCTCCAGCCGGGCGGTGAATCCCTTGCCGCGGTCGGAGGGGACGATGTAATCGACCTGGCAGGAGCCGAAGGCGTACGGCGCCTCGGCCTCGTCGCGCGGCTCGTCGCCGGTGACCGGCTTCCACTCCGGTTCGTCCATGTCCCAGCCGACGAAGAAGCTCGGCCACGGCGGCTGGTTGTACGACTCGTTCTGCCAGGCGATCGCCAGGCGGTACTGCGGGTCGTGCATCAGCGTCGGAATGGAGTGCTCGGTCTCGATCGCGGTGGTGTACAGGCGCACCCCGTCGTTCGATTCCTTGCGGAGCAGGACCTCCTCGCGCCAGTCGCCGAACAGGTCGGCCGTCAGCACCGGGTTGCCCTTGGTGCCGTTGTTGGTGTGCACGCCCTCGGGGGTGAAGATCTCCTCCTGGGAGTCGGACTCGTGGTCCCACTCGGCGATGTAGGGGTAGATCGGCACGTAGTCCGGCTCGTTGAACTCGTGGTCGAGGATCTCCCGGCCCAGGTCGCCGTCCCACCAGACCATGTGGTTGGCCGACGGGATCGAGTTCGAGATCAGGGTGCCGTCGGCGGCGCGCAGCTCGCCCTCCTTGGAGTCCCAACTGCCGTCGGCGCTGACCGCCCAGCATTCGGCGCCCGCGTGGTCGGGGTCGATGTCGCCGCAGGTGCCGCGGCCGATGTCGCTGTCGCCGGGCATCGACCAGATGACCTCGCCGGTCTCGCCGTCGCGCAGGGCGGCGCCGATGCCGCCCGAGCAGCCCATGCATTCGAACGGGGAGAAGATCTCCTGGCCTTCGTCGGACGGGTCCAGGTCGGACACGTGCAGCGCGTCGCCGTGGCCCAGCTCGGAGCTGTACAGCGGCGTGCCGTCGTCGTTGAGGGTCATGGCCCCGTAGACGATCTCGTCGCGGCCGTCGAGGTCGACGTCGGCGATCGACAACTGGTGATTGCCCTGGCCGGTGTACTGGGGACCGAAGTCGGTCGACAGGAAGTGCCAGCGCCGGGTGAGGCTCTCGCCGTCCCAGTCCCAGGCCGAGAGCTCCGACTTGGTGTAGATGCCGCGGCTGGTGACCAGGCTCGGCGAATCGCCGTCAAGGTAGGCCACGGCGGCCATCATGCGGTCGCCGCGGTTGCCGTAGCAGTCGCCCCAGTCGCAGATGTCGCCGCGGTCGGGCTGGTAGTCGACCGTGTCCAGCGCAGCGCCGGTCTCGCCGTCGAAGACGGTGAGGTACTCCGGGCCGGTGAGGATGTAGCCGCCGTCGTTGCGGTGGTCGGCCTCGGGGTCGCCGATGACCGTGCCTTCGCCGTCGACGCTGCCGTCGCCGGTCTTGAGCGCGAGCTCGGCCTTGCCGTCGCCGTCGAAGTCGTAGGCGCTCAGCGAGGTGTAGTGCGCCCCGGCCCGGATGTTGACGCCCAGGTCGATGCGCCAGAGCTGCTCGCCGTCCAGTGTGTAGGCGTCGATGTAGACGTTGCCGGTGTGGCCGGACCGGGAGTTGTCCTGGGAGTTGGTCGGGTCCCACTTCTGGATCAGCTCGTAGGTCCCGTCGCCGTCGAGGTCGGCCACCGTGGCGTCGTTCGGCTGGTAGGTGTAGTCGCCGCTTTCGGTGGTGCCGCCTTCGGGGCGGTTCATGTCGATGTCGACGTACTGGTCGGACCACACGTCGACCGCGTCGGTGTAGCCGGTCTCGGCCCCGTCGGCGACGGTGGCGATCCAGTAGGTCGAGTCGACGGTGCCGGCCTCGTCGGTCAGGTTGGTCGCCTCGGTCGGCTCGTCGGTGATCGGCTCGCCGTCGCGGTAGACGTTGAAGGCGGTTCCCTCGGGGTCGCTCGCGAAGGCGCGCCAGGACAGGTAGACCCCGTCGTCGACGCTGACGGCGACCGGAGCGCGGTCGATGCTCTCGACGGCCGCGGCGCAGTCCTCGCAGGGCTCGTCGGGTTCATCGTTGCCGTCGGGGACGTCGCCGACGCGGGTCAGCTCGAGGCCGTTGAGGTGTCCGGTCCGGCCGCTGACGGTCATGTCGAGTCGGCCGTCCTCCACGAAGACGCCCGCGAATTCCTCGGTGTTGACCGACTCCGATCCGGGGCTGATCGAGCCGTGGGCGCGGCCCTCGAACGCGAAGTCCGATTCCGCCGAGCCGATGTAGTCGCCGACGGTGACCGCGGCGGTGTAGTTGCCGTTCGGCACGTCGACGGCGAAGGTGTACTCGCCGCCGAACCAGGCGATGAAGTCGCGGCCGACCGGGTCGTCCTCGGCGCCCCGGTCGCGGTCGAGCGAGGGGGTCATGTCGGTGGTGAAGCCGTGGCCGGCCTCGGCGGAGTAGGCGGTGCCGCGGTCGACTCCGGCGTAGCCTTCGGCCACGGTCTGGCCGGCCGGGCCGAAGTCGTACTTCCAGTCGTCGGTGGTTTCTTGGGCCTGGGCCGACGAACCCGCTGCGAGGAGCCCGCCGGCGGTCGCGACCGCCGCGAGTCCCGCGAGGGCGCGGCGGCGCCGTCGAGGAGCACTATCGGGTGTCATATTCACTTCCATAGCGAAGGGAGGGGCACTCGCCATGAATCGATTCAATTTCTTGAGCAGTCTTCACGGCGAGCGACTACTATTTGCTGAGGGACGCTACCTGCAGCTCTCTGGAAAGTCAATACATGTCGATCCTTGCAATGGAGGGCTGTGGGAGAGTTGCGCTCACGGCACGCGATTTCAACATGAATCGATTCATGACCGCGGCCGCCCGGCCTCGGCTCGGCTCAGTCCGGCAGCAGCGCCGCCAGCCGCGCCTCGGCCGGCCGCAGATCGATCCCCTGCTCGGCGAGCCATCCGTCGTCGAAGTAGCTCGAGCCGTACCGGCCGCCGGAGTCGCACAGCAGGGTCACCACGCTGCCGCGGCGGCCCGCCTCGCGCATCTCGGCGATGATCGCGAGCGCGGCGACCAGGTTGGTCCCGGTGGAGCCGCCCAGGCGGCGGCCGAGGCGCTCGGAGGCCCACCGCAGGCACGCGACGGACTCGGCGTCCTCTACTTTGATCATCCGATCGACCAGGTCGGGCACGAAGGACGCCTCGACGCGCGGGCGCCCGATCCCCTCGATGCGCGAGCCGCGGTCGGCCTCGGCGGCGGGGTCGGAGTCCCGCCAGCCGGCGAAGAACGCCGAATGCTCGGGGTCGACCACGCAAAGCCGGGTGTCGTGGCAGCGGTAGCGCACGTACCGGCCGATGGTGGCCGAGGTCCCGCCGGTGCCGGCGCCGACGACGATCCAGGCCGGCACCGGGTGCCGCTCCAGGCTCATCTGCTGGTAGACCGATTCGGCGATGTTGTTGTTCCCGCGCCAGTCGGTGGCCCGCTCGGCGTAGGTGAACTGGTCCATGAAGTGGCCGCCGGTCTGCTCGGCCAGCCGCCGGGCCTCGTCGACGGCGGCGGCCGGGTCGTCGACGAGGTGGGCCTTGCCGCCGTAGAACTCGATCTGGTCGATCTTGGCGCGGCTGGTCGTGGCGGGCATGACGGCGATGAACGGCAGGCCGAGCATGCGCGCGAAGTAGGCCTCGCTGACTGCGGTCGAGCCGCTGGAGGCCTCGATGACGGTGGTGCCCTGCTCGATCCAGCCGTTGCAGACGGCGTAGAGGAACAGCGAGCGGGCCAGGCGGTGCTTGAGGGAGCCGGTCGGGTGGACCGACTCGTCCTTGAGGTACAGGTCGACGCCCCAGTCCTCGGGCAGTGGGAAGGGCAGCAGGTGGGTGTCGGCCGAGCGGTTCGAGTCGGCGGCGACGGCGGTGATGGCCCAGTGCGTCCAGCCGCGGTCGGCGGACCGGTCAATCGACTCCATAGTCCAGCTCGGTCGGCGGGACGGGCTGGGGCCGGTCCTCCCACTTGGTCGACAGGGTGATGGTGGTGCGGGTCTGGGCGACTCCGGGGATGGCCGAGACCTGGTGGATGAGCTTCTCGAGGTCGGCCATCTTGGGGACGCGGACCTTGAGCTGGTAGCACTCGACGCCGGCCAGGAAGTAGCACGACTCGATCTGGGGAATGGCGCGGAGCTTATCGCAGATCTCGAGATGGTCGGCGCTGTTGTCGGGGATGATGCCGATAAGGGCCGTTATGCCCAGGCCTACGGTCTCTGGATCGACCACCGCCTGGTAGCCGGTGATGACGCCGTTCTTCTCGAGCTTGGACACGCGGTCCTGTACCGAGGGCGCGGTGAGACCGACTCGGCGCGCCAGTTCGGCATAGGAGGTCCGCCCGTCGGTGCGCAGGAGGTTCACGATGGTCTGGTCGATCTCGTCCACCCGTCGAGGATAACCAAAGATTCGGCGCGTGCAGCCCGCCCGGGTGATGCCCCGGTACACCCAGAGTGGAGAAAACGGCTTCGAGCGCAGTCGTCATACGCCTGGTACTTTCAGGCAAAACCTACCAACCGAAAGTATGTCCAAGAACTCATGGCAGGTTTGACTGAATAGTGATGTAATGGGTTTAACCGCACTAAGTGAGTATTCATCACGGGGAGGATGGAATCATGGAGACCGAGGACCGCCTACTCACGCCTGGCGAAGTAGCCTCGCTGTTCCGCGTCGACCCCAAGACAGTGACGCGCTGGGCCGCGGCCGGCCGGATCGGAAGCATCCGGACTCCGGGCGGTCACCGGCGATTCCGCGAGTCCGAGGTCCGCGCGCTGCTCGAAGGCGACGCCGGGGCCCAGGCCGCGTTCGAATCCGGTGCGAGCCACTAGCGGCGGCCGCCGGCAGGCGGCGCGGCACTCACCAGGCTAGCGGGGCCACAGCTCCGCCGCCCGCGAAGACTTCGGCGCCTCGGGCGCCCGACACCGACAACGCCGGTCCCACCCGGCCCTCCCGGGCCCGCGCGAGCGGGCGACCGGGACGAGGCGCGCGGTGACCGGCGTCTTCTCTTGCCCGTGAAGGGAATTGCGACCTCGACTGGACGTCTTACCAGCCGGTCATATATTGTTGTTCATCGATGTGGAACCTGGGAGCGCTACCGCCTTCGCCTGCCCCGCGCAGGACCGCTTTCCCGTTCGAATCGCCCGGTAATCGGGACGCGGCGAGCGGTAGCGGCCTTCGGACCGGGATGCGGACGCCTTCGGCAACGCGGGGTGAGATGCCGTGCACGAGACGGAAGCCGCTGCGGCCGGAAAACTTTCCGGGCGATCGTTCGGCGAGACCCGTTGCGCGGGAGCGGATTCATGGAGTCAGGCGATTTCCTGAAGAAACCTTCCTGAAATATTGGCCCGAAAACCTTGACAGGCCATCTACACATCGGAGATTATCAATACATCGCTTGGGAGCGCTTCCCTCGCGACGACGCCCCTCAACCCGATTTCGCACGAGCCAAACACAACGACGGAACCCCCGACCAGAGCCGCCCAGCGGCCGGGGCCCAGAGTAGAACGAAGGATATTCAATTATGCAAGTAACTCGAAGGCGCAGGAGGCTCGCCGTCACCGGCATGGCCGTCGCCGCGCTCGGTGCCAGCGCCCTGACGATCGCCTCGGCGAACCAGGCACTCGCCGAGGAAGGCTGCGAAGTCGACTACGACGTCGTCAACAGCTGGGGTGGCGGATTCCAGGCGAACGTCTCCATCACCGCGGGCGACCCGATCGACGGTTGGGAGATCCAGTGGGACTTCCCGTCCGGTGCTTCGGTCAGCAGCGCCTGGAACGTGAACTGGAGCCAGAGCGGATCGACCTTCACCGGCTCGGACATGGGCTGGAACGGTTCGATCGCCTCCGGTCAGACCTCCCAGGTGTTCGGCTTCATCGGTAGCGGCAGCACCGACACGCCGAGCCAGTTCAGCATCAACGGCGTGGTCTGCGACGGTCAGGTCGACGACCCGACCGACGACCCGACCTCGGACGACCCGACCGACGACCCCACGGACGATCCGACCGACGACCCGACCACCGACCCGCCGGACCCGGGCGACAAGGTCGACAACCCGTACGACGGGGCCCAGGTCTACGTCAACCCGCAGTGGGCCGACCAGGCCGCGTCCGAGCCGGGCGGCGACGCCATCGCCAACGAGCCGACCGGTGTGTGGATGGACTCCACCCCCACCATTCACGGTGAGGGCGACCCGGGCTCGACCGGCGGCTGGGGCCTCCAGCAGCACCTCGACGAGGCCGTCGACCAGGGCGCCGACCTGATCCAGGTCGTCATCTACAACCTGCCCGGTCGCGACTGCGCCGCGCTGGCCTCCAACGGCCAGTACGCCCCCGACCAGATCGACGAGTACAAGAACGACTACATCGACGAGATCGTCGCGATCATGGACGACCCCGCTTACGCGGACCTCCGGATCGTCAACGTGATCGAGATCGACTCGCTGCCGAACCTGGTCACCAACGTGTCGCCGCGCGACACCTCGACCAGCACCTGCGACACGATGCTCGACAACGGGCACTACCAGGAAGGCATCGCCTACGCGGTGTCGGAGCTGGGCGCCCTGTCGAACACGTACAACTACATCGACGCCGGCCACCACGGCTGGATCGGCTGGGAGGACTCGAACGAGGAGTACGACAACTTCAACGCCTCGGCCGAGATGATCGCCTCGATCATGGGCATGGAGGGTGCTACGGCCGATGACGTGCACGGCTTCATCACCAACACCGCCAACTACTCGGCGCTCGACGAGCCCTACTGGGACGTCGACGACGTCGTCGGCGGCCAGGCGCTGAACCAGAACCCGGACCTGCCCTGGGTCGACTGGAACGACTTCAACAACGAGACCGACTTCGCCCTGGCGTTCCGGGACGAGCTGATCGCGAACGGCTACAACTCCGACGTGGGCATGCTGATCGACACCAGCCGCAACGGCTGGGGCGGCGACTACCGGCCCACCGGTACCTCCTCCTCGGACGACCCGGTGACCTACGTCGACGAGTCGCGGATCGACCAGCGGATCCAGAAGGGCAACTGGTGCAACCAGGCCGGAGCCGGCCTCGGTGAGCGTCCGCAGGCCAGCCCCGAGGCGAACATCGACGCCTACGTCTGGATCAAGCCTCCGGGCGAGTCGGACGGCGCCTCTGAGGAGATCGACAACGATCAGGGCAAGGGCTTCGACGAGATGTGCGACCCGGACTACGGCGGCAACGAGCGCAACGGGAACAACCCCTCGGGTGCCCGGGACAACATGCCGCTGTCGGGCCACTGGTCGTCCGAGCAGTTCCAGGAGCTGCTGGACAACGCCTACCCGCCGCTCAACTAGATAACCGGTAGCGGCTCGGCGCCAGTGAGTGGGCGCCGGGCCGCACCCATCGACCGGATTCTCGGTTCCTTCCGAAAATCGGGGCCCCGCGGGACGGCGGGGCCCCGCTCTTTTGCGTCCGGGAGGTTCAGCGGGGGCCGGTCCCGCCCTCGGTGTGGAGCCCGCGGAGCAGGTGGTCGATGACGTTCGCGGCCAGGTCCGGGCTCTTGAGCTCGGGGTGGTGCTCGTAGACCTGGATCGACAGCATGGGCGCCACCAGCATGACCACGGCGAGGTCGAGGTCGATGTCGGGCCGCAGTTCGCCGCGTTCGATGCCGAGTTCGAAGACGCGGCGGGTGGCCGCGCGGCGGCGCTGGTGGAGCTCGTCGTGGAACCTGCGGAGGTCGGGGTTGGTGCGCAGTTCGAGGGCCACGCAGTTGAGGATGGCCTGCTCGCGCGGGGTGAAGTCCTTGCGGATGCGCCCGGCGAGGGTGAGCAGGTCGTCGCGGACTGAGGTGTGCGGCAGGTCGATGTCGATCGGGGCCTTGAGGCTGTCGACGGCGGTGGCGATGAGTTCTTCCTTGCCGGACCAGCGGCGGTAGATGGTGGCCTTGGAGACCCCCGAGCGTTCGGCGACCGCCCCGATCGAGACCGCGCCGGTCGTGCCCTCCTCGGCCAGGAGGTCGAGGGTGGCGTCGATGATCGCTTGGCTGGCGGCGGAGCTGCGCGGCCGGCCCTTGCCGGCCGGGCGCGGGCACCGCTCGCCGTCGTCGAGCTGCTCGGGGGATCCCATCACGGCCCTATTCTCTCAGGTCTCGCTCATGGCCGGTTCGGCCTCGGGCTCGGGCCGCGCCGCCGCCGGGGCCGCGTCGCGCTTGCGAGGGAAGAACGAGGCGATGATGACCAGGCCGACGGTCGCGACGCCGATCGCGGCGTACGCGGTGGTGTGCATGGCCGTGAGGAACGACTCGTTGGCGGCCTGGGAGATCGCCGGGACCGTCTGCGGGTCGAGCCGCCCGGATTCGATCGCGCCGTAGGTGGCGGCGATGTCGGCCTGGGCGGCCTCGGGCAGCCCCGGTGCGGCGACGGCGATCTCGGCCCGGTAGGCCTGGGCCATGACGGTGCCGAGGACCGCGACGCCGAAGGAGCCGCCGACCTGGCGCAGGGTGTTGCCCAGGGCCGATCCGACTCCGGCCTGCTCCTTGGGCACCGAGGACATGAGCGTGTTCATCGCCGGCGGCATCAGGTTGGCCATGCCCATGCCCTGGACGAAGAACAGTCCGGCCAGGACCCACAGCGGGGTGTCGGCGTCGAGGAAGGTCACGGTGGTGAAGGCTGTGATGACCAGGAGCATCGCGGCCACGCCGGTGGCGCGCGGCCCGAAGCGCTGGACCATGCCGTTGGAGGCGGGCGAGAACAGCAGCATCGCGACGCCCATCGGCAGGAACAGCAGGCCGGCCTGGAGCGGGCTGTATCCGCGGACGATCTGGATGTAGAAGGTCATGAAGAAGAACAGGCCCAGCATGCCGAAGAAGGTCAGCGCGATGATCGCCGAGGAGGCCGAGAAGCGGGTGTTCTTGAACAGCCTCATGTCGAGCGAGGCGTGCGGGATGCGCCGCTCCCACAGGACGAAGCCGGTCATGACCAGCACGCCGAAGGCGATGGTGCCCCAGACTTCGACGCCGGCCCACGAGCCGGTGTCGCCGGCCTCGATGACGCCGTAGGTGAGGCTGACCAGGCCGACGACCGACAGGCCCATGCCGACCATGTCGGGCCGCTCCTGGCGGCCCTTCGACTCGGGGGCGAGGACGGTGACCGCGATCAGGCCGAAGGCGACGATCGGGACGTTGATGAGGAAGATGGAGCCCCACCAGAAGGTCTCCAGCAGGCCGCCGCCGACGATCGGGCCGATGGCGCCGCCGATGCCGACCGCGCCGGTCCAGATGCCGAGGGCCTTGGGGAAGTCCTTGGAGGAGAAGACGGCCCGCAGCAGCGACAGGGTGGAGGGCATCATGGCGGCGGCGCCGGCGCCCATGAGGGCGCGGAACCAGATCAACTGGGCGGGGCTGTCGGCGTAGGCCGACAGCAGCGAGGCCAGGCCGAACACGGCCAGGCCGCCCAGGAGCATGCGCTTTCGGCCGACGCGGTCGCCGATGACGCCGAAGGCGAACAGCAGGCCGGCGAAGACGAGGGTGTAGGAGTTGATCATCCAGGCCAGTTCGCTCTGGGAGGCCCCGAGGCCCTGGTTGGGGTCGGCCAGGACCTTGATCGCGACGTTGAGGACGGTGTTGTCCAGGACGACGACGATGAGGCTGAGCACCAGCACCCCGAGGATCAGCCAGCGCCGCGGGTGGCCGGTGTCCTCCGATGCGGGTTCGGAACGGGTTTCGGTCACGGGGTTTCCTAACTGCAAGTGGTCGTGTTCCTTGCTGCCGCGCGGGGCGCGGTGGTGTTTCGCATCAGCCTAAGCCATTTCGAAACGAAACGGTACCGTATCGTAATATAGCTCACATGAAAATCTATCGCCGAAGACCGACAGGTCACGGCGCCGGCCCGCCACTCGACCGACTTTCCCGGTTCCAGGGCGCGACCGAAGGTGATTGAATGGGGCCCGTGGCCGCGAAATTCCCGTATGACGACCTCCAAACGTTCCTCCGAGCACTCGAAGCCGACGGCGAGCTCAAACGCGTGTCCGCCGAAGTCGACCCGAATCTGGAGATCTCCGAGATCGCCCAGCGGGTGATCCGCGACGACGGCCCGGCGCTGCTGTTCGACAACCCCGCCGGCGCCGACATGCCGCTGGCGATCAACCTGTTCGGCTCCCTGCCGCGCATGTGCAAGGCCCTCGGTGTGGACGACCTCGACGAGATCAGCCGGCGCATAGGCGAACTGGCCAAGCCAGAGCTGCCGGTCGGCTGGTCCGGCATCCGCGACGGCCTCGGCAAGCTGATGCAGCTCAAGTCCGTGCCGCCCAAGAAGACCCGCAAGGCCCCGTGCCAGGAGGTGGTGCTCAAGGGCGAGGACGTCGACCTGAACCGGCTCCCCGGACTTCAAGTATGGCCCGGCGACGGGGGCGTGTTCCACAACTTCGGGCTGACGCACACCAAACATCCCGAGACCGGCAAGCGGAACGTCGGCCTCTACCGGCTCCAGCAGCACGACGAGCGCACCCTCGGCCTGCACTGGCAGATCCACAAGAACTCCACCGGCCACTACGCCGAGGCCGAGCGCCGCGGCGAACGGCTGCCGATCGCGATCGCGATCGGCCCCGACCCGATCATGGCCTACTGCGCGACCGCGCCGATGCCCCCCGACATCGACGAATACCTCTTCGCGGGCTTCCTGCGCGGCGAACGGGTGGAGATGGCCGACTGCCTGACCGTCCCGCTCCAGGTCCCGGCGACCTCCCAGATCGTCCTCGAAGGGTGGGCCGAACCGGCCGAGCGCCTCCCCGAGGGCCCGTTCGGCGACCACACCGGCTTCTACACCCCGGTCGAGCCGTTCCCGGTCATGCGCGTGGAGACGATGACGATGCGCCGGGACCCGATCTACCACACCATCATCACCTCGGCCCCGCCCCAGGAGGACCGCGGCCTCGGCAAGGCCACCGAGCGGATCTTCCTGCCGCTGATCAAGATCATGATCCCCGAGATCGTCGACTACGACATGCCCGAGGCCGGCGGCTTCCACAACTGCGTGATCGTCTCGATCGACAAGAGGTTCCCCAAGCACGCGCAGAAGGTGATGAGCGCGATCTGGGGACTGCAGTTGATGAGCCTGACCAAGCTCATCGTCGTCGTCGACGCCGACTGCGACGTCCACGACTACCGCGAGGTGGCGTGGCGGGCGCTGGGCAACGTCGACTACTCCCGCGACCTGCAACTCACCGAGGGCCCGGTCGACCACCTCGACCACGCCTCCTACCACCAGTTCTGGGGCGGCAAGGCCGGCATCGACGCGACCGCGAAGCTGCCCGAGGAGGGCTACACGCGCGGCTGGCCGGAGCCGACGCGGATGAGCTCGGCGGTGAAGGCCACGGTCGACCGACGCTGGAGAGAGTACGGAATTGACTGACACGGCCGCCCGCCCCAACCCGGTGCGGGACTTCCTCAAACTCGTCGCGTTCGAGCACTCGGTGTTCGCCCTGCCGTTCGCCTACCTGTCGACGCTGACGGTGATGGCGCTGGAGGACGCCTTCTCCTGGGCGACCCTGGCCCTGGTGACGGTCGCGATGGTCGCCGCCCGGACCCTGGCGATGGCGGCCAACCGCATCATCGACCGCAAGATCGACGCCCGGAACCCCCGGACGGCCGGCCGGGAGCTGGTGACCGGCGCGGTCGCGCTCCGCACCGCCTACACCGGCTGCGCGGTGAGCCTGGCGGTGTTCGTGGCCGCCGCTGCCCTGCTCAACCCGCTGTGCCTGCTGCTGAGCCCGCTCGCGGTGCTGCCCCTGATCGTCTACCCGTACGCCAAGCGCTTCACGAACTACCCGCACGCGGTCCTCGGCCTGGCCCAGATGGTCGCCCCGGTGGGCGCCTGGCTGGCGGTCACCGGCACCTTCGACGGCTCCGGCCCGGCGATGGTGCTGGGCCTGGCGGTGGGTCTCTGGATCGGCGGGTTCGACCTGATCTACGCCTGCCAGGACGTCGAGGTCGACCGCCGCGTCGGCGTCCGGTCCACCCCGGCCCGGTGGGGTGTGCGGGCCGCCCTCCACGCCTCCACCGCGACGCACGCGGCCGCGTGGCTGCTGTTCGCCTGGTTCGGACTGCTGGCCGACTTCGGCCCGCTCTACTGGACCGGCCTGGCCCTGGTGGGGGCCGCCCTGGTGTGGGAGCACCGGATCGTCAGGCCGGACGACATGTCCCGGGTGGGCCGGGCCTTCTTCACCGCGAACGGCTTCATCGCCATCGCGATGTTCGGGTTCGCGCTGGTCGATCTGGTGATCCGCTGAGTGCGACCACTCCAGACCACGAGATGACGATCCCCGACCGGACCTACGAACTGCAGTTGCTGCGAGAGCGAGTCGAGTCGGATCGGGCCGACTTCCTGGTCGTCTACGGGCGTCGGCGGGTCGGGAAGACCGAACTGCTCCACCGCCTCGCCGCCGACGTCCGGTCCCTCGTGTTCGAAGGCACCGAGACGACCGAGACCGACCAGTTGGCCGCGTTCGCGGCGGACCTGGCGCTGGCGTCCGGTTCGGACCCCGAGCAGGCTCCGCCGCTGGCCTCCTGGCGAGCCGCGCTCGACCGGCTCACCGAGTTCGTCGGGGACCGGCGGACGCTGGTCGTGCTCGACGAGTTTCAGTTCCTGGCCCGGCAGTCGCAGGGGCTCGAGAGCCTGATCAACGTGTGGTGGCGCAAGTCCGGTCGGCATCTGCCCATCACGTTCATCGTCTCCGGCAGCGAGGTCTCGTTCCTCGAGGACGAGGTGCTCGCGGGGACGATGTACGGCCGCCGAACCGGACAACTCAAGCTGGAGCCCTTCACCGTCGCCGACGCGGCGCTTTCCACCCCGGCTACGACTTCGAGGACCGCGTCAGGGCGTACTTGGTCTGCGGCGGCATCCCCTATTACCGTGCTTTGGTGTGAAAGCCCTGTCCTTCAGGGCGGGGATGAAACGCCCTACCGCTGTGCGGGGCGTTGCCGCTGCTCGAGGTACTGGCCGATGATCGATAGGGGCGCGCCGCCGCGGGAGGCGGCGAAGTACGACGGGGACCAGAAGTGCCCGTGCATGATCGCCCGGTTGACCCGGCCGGTGAACTCATACCGGAGTCGGCGCGCCGAGACGCCCTTGAGCGAGCCCGCCAGCCTGGAGACCGACACCTTCGGTGGGTAGCCGACCAGCAGGTGCACGTGGTCGCGCTCTCGCCGTTGAACTCCCCCAGCCCGGCCTCGAAGCCCTCGCAGACCTTGCGCATGAGATGCTCGCTGTCGTCGGTTATGGCCTCATCGAACAGGCCGCGCCGGTGTCCGGGGTGTCGGTATCGCCGGGATCACAGGCCTGCGGTGGCCGTGCCTGCCGCCTTCGGCCGCTGGCCGGTGGCAGGGTGTGGCTGATGCAGTTGCGCTACAACTATCGGGCCTACCCGGACGGGGGCCAGCGGTCGGCGCTGGCCCGTGCGTTCGGGTGCCCGTAAGTAACAATTTCACTAACTTGTTTTCGCAGGTAGATGGCATTATAGCATCCACGGCGGCGCCGGTCCGCACCTTATCTAGGCGGGTTTGTGCGGCGTCTGGGCCTCATGGTCTGGTACGCCAGGCTGTTGCGCATACCAGCTCTGAAGTAGGGCCCTGGAACGCAAGGCGCCCCTGTTGGGGACGCGCTCAGCGTTCACAGCCGGGCTCGAGCGCTCGGGGCTCCGCCCCCCAGGTGCCGAGATCAAACTCGCCGTCCAGGACACCCTCCTTGAACGCATTCCATTCCTCGGGGGTGTAGATCATCAGTTGTCCATCCGGGGTCTCAGCCAGCCGGAGGGCGACCAGCCCGGTCTCGGCGTAGCCGACCTCCCACGCCGCCGGGGTGCCGTCCTCCGAGACCAGGCGGACCCATCTGGCGGTACTCGTATCGAAGTCCCCTTTGAGGGGGTGAGTACGCTTCGACGTGGTTTCTATCCTTACATGGCTTTCGTCAAAAAGACAAAGCGCGCCCCCCTATGGAAGGGAGCGCGCCTCGAAGTTACGGGGCGGCTAGGCGATCTCGCCGGTCTTGATCCCGCTGAGCAGGTCATCAAAGGCATTGGCGGACAGAGAGATTCGCGGCGACTCGTTCCCAAGCTTGGAGTCTCGAACCTCGAAACCCGCACCGGTGAAGCGGGCTTCGACGCAGTTGCCGCCGTTGCCATTGTTCCCGCTGCGGCTGCTCCTGCGCCATCCCTCGCCAGCCTGGAGCCCTGGCGTGCCCTCGGTGTTACGGCTGGTCATCGATCGTCACGTCCTTCAACTTAGCCTTAAGGAGATCGGCGCTCTGGGATTCATCCAGAGCTTCATCGTGCCAGAGGGATTGAAACCCCTCTGAAACCCAGTCTATGTCAGGTGATTCTGCGTAGACCGTTCCGGCTGGGCTGTCCGTCGCTACCACAGTCGGCCAATCATTCCGCATCTCGAACAGGGTGAATCCGGTCTCGACGCTCATGCCGATGTGTTTCCATACCTTGCGCGGAAGCACCCTCAGCTCGATCTGCGGAAGCTCGGCAGTCGAAATCAGGTGATTGATCTGGTCTGCCATCACGACACCGCCGCCGACCTGGTGGTCGAGGACGGTTTCCAGCAGCAGAACCTTCACGAGCGGGCCAGCGGGGCCCTGGATCAGTTCACCACGGACTTGCCGCGTGTCCAGCCAGCGTCGGGCCTGGTCCGGGTCTTCGTCGTGCGCCCAAACGTCGAACAGTGTTCGGGCGTAGTCGGGAGTTTGGAACAGGCCATGCACCACTGCGGTGCTCACGATCAGTATCCGCTGTGCGTTCTCCTCCAGCCAGATCAGGTTGGCCAGGCCACTGTCAACCCCGTGACCGTCCGCCCATCCTCGCTGGGTGACCTCCTGAGCCAGCTTGAAGAGGCTTGCTCGCTTCTTCAGGTCGTTGAGGCGGTAGAGGTCCAGGAGGCCTGGTAGCTCGTCGATCGAGATCGGGAACTCTCCACGCTCGAACCGAGACACCACGGCGCGCTGCTTCCCAAGGAACTCGGCAACCGCCTGAACTTCGACACCTGCCGCCTTCCGAAGCTCTTGCAGCTCCTTGCCGAGCCATCGAGCTCTGATGGTGGGCTGCTTGCCGACGTCCTCCACGATCGCCCCTTCCGATAAGTGACCAGGTCATCCGCACTGGTCGGCGCGACGAGACTCGCGAAAGTCTACAGCACTTGGCACGTGCTGTGAAATCCCGAGCTGTATCATCAGGATGACACGTTGCATTGATGGATCTGATGTGACATGATCACGTCGTGTCGTTCGGCACAGCGCGATTTGCCGACGACATATGACATAGCTCGTGTCGGCCCGCCCACGCTCCATCGAGTTCGCCGAGATCGAGCTTCAACAACTTCACAGGCCATTGACCAGCCGCCGCGGATAGACGGCGGCCCGCCGGGAGATCAAAGTTTGGCGACTGGATCTCGGCGGGCCGCGCTACCTCGGCGCAGCATGAAAGGCATCTTCTCTCATGCGACACCTGGCACGTTCATCTTACGTGCCTGCCCTCGGGCAGGCCAAGACTATTCTCGCGCTCCACCGGGCCCGACGCACGGGCCTGTTTCGTCGCTGGCGCTGCGACTGGTGCGGCGAACGATGCAGTCGTCAGGGCTGCTCTCAGCGTCGTGCCGCGCTCGCCGCATACGACGACCACGTAGGCGATGCTGAACGATCCTGGGACCTCGCCACCGGCCATCTGTTCACGCCCGCTGAGGTGCTGCATTTCATGCCCACCCAGGAACTCCCGGCTCTGCCATCTGCGGTGTACCAGGCTCAAACGGCGGAGCTGGCTCCCCAATGGGGTCGGTCGTACCCGATCGACTCCGAAACGGTGATCGCATGAGCCGCCGCGTGATCACCATCGATATGACCGAAGTCTCCGGAAGCCTCCTGTCGGCAGTCACGGTGAAGCAGACCGGCCCCGGAGAGCTCTACTGCATCGGCATCGCCGAGGACCGGCAGGTAGATCTCGGCCCGACGCTGGTCGGCCGTGACGGATCAATCTCGTCGCTATTCGACGCTCAGGAGGCGGGCCGATGGCTCGATCGTTCGAGCCTGACGGATCTGTTCGCCAAGCTGCGGGTATTCGTGAGCCCGGTGGAGGGACGGTCATGACCATCTCGGTGGCACCGATGTGCCCGTCCACGTCGTTGACGGTCGATGCGGGCACCGAGCGGGGGCTGCACCTGGCTTTGACCGCCTACCTCGGGGGCGGTGAGGTCAGCATCAGCACGGTCGGTACGCGCCGCAGCCTGGTCGGCATGGTCACCGGCATCGGCGGCGACCAGCACCGCGCCCCTCGCATAGCGTTTGAGGAGCCGCTCGCCGCCCGATTCGCCGGCCATGACAAGACGCTGACGCGGGCCGCCGAGACGTTCTACCTCGGTGTCGCGGCCGAGTCGGCCAGGCAGAGGGTGGTAGGAGAGGCCGATCTCCCCGGCGGTCGCCGGTACCGTCTCTATGCCGATGACCGAGTCAGGGCGGTGAGTATCTGTCGGGTCGCCCCGACGATGGAGACCCGCAAACGCTTCCTCGCCTCCGGGCTGGACACCCGGCGACCGCAGTTCTTCTTCCCCGCCAACTGGACGCGGGAGGACGAGCGCCTGACCAGGGCGGCCGTCCGGCGATCGCGGCGCGCGGCCCTCACGCTGGAGGGGACCGGATGCTGAACGAGGACGGCTTCATCGAAGACTTCTACATGGAAGCCATCGGGACGGTCTTCTCCGTCTTCGAGCTGCCCGCGGAGGTACCCGGTGAGCGGGGCTGGTTCCGCGTCACCGCCTACGAGGGCCGCATCCAGCAGCAGTACGACAAGGTGTGCGACTTCCACCTGAACGATCCCGACGCCCACTGGGCGACCGACCTGCCCGTTCACTGGAAACCAGACACGATCCTCGATCGAGCGCGCCGGATCGTAGCGAAACCGACGCCCAAAGCCTGATTCCCCGGACGCCGCAATCCTGGCAGGCGTCCAGGTCGGGGCCCGGTCGTTCGGGGTACCGGGCCCCGACTCCCCACCCATGCACTTCCAGAACGAAGGAGCCTCATCCCTCATGAACCACCCATCCCGTCCCTACCGGATCGGAACGATCATCCGGAACCACCACCAGATCGCCATCCAGGTCTCCTGGGACATGTTCGGACACAAACGCTTCGACCTCGAAACCCAGGACAACCTGCCGATCGGAGCGGTCACGGTCTACAAATCCGGCCGCGCCGCACCCGCGTGGGACGACCATGCCGAGGCCATCGGCGTGGTCACCGGCAAGGCGCTGGCGCGCGGGATCGTGCGAACCACGCAGGCACTGTCGGCCGCGATCGACGGCACGGTGCCACTCGATCCCGGTCATGGTGTTCGACTCGACCCGTACCGCCAGATCAAGGTCGAGCTGGCCGAGGCGAGGGTGGCTGCATGAACCCCACTGGATTCCTGGTCGACACGGTCATGGCGGGCGGACTCACCTGCACCGCGACCTATCTGATCTCTCTGTCCGTCGACCGGCTCGATCGCTACCCGGTACTGGGGGTCGTCTTCGGGATGCTCGGGCTGCTGGTCTTGACCCTGGCGGTCGGAGTGGCGACGGTGAGGCCGACGTGAGTGCCAAACTCTTCCGCGCTCTGATCACTGCCGCCGGACTCCTGGTCCTCGCCTGGGTGATCCGACTCGAAATCGAAGGCGGCGACCTTACAGCACCGTCGATTCCCCTGCCCGACTTGACCGGTTTCATCGGCCTGGCGATCGGGATCGTCGTGGTCTATTACATCTTTCTGCTGTTCAGCCCAGCGGCCATGAAACGTCACAAGGAGCGGGCCGCCGAACGCAATCCGAAACTCTGGATCAGCGCCGTCCTGGTCGCCACGGTCGGCGGTTACGCCCTCGAGCACGGACTGGCGGCATTGATCAGCATGTTCATCTCTGGAGGCCAATGATGCGAATGCCAACGTACCGTCCTGCCAACGAATCCACCATCATCGGCCGATTCTCCTCGCCCGAGGGGATGCCACTGGTCCTCGACCAGCCCGACGGGCCCGGCCGGGCGCTGCTGTCGGTCGCGAAGGTCGCCGGTGGATGCTCCAAGGGCCCGGTCCTGGATACGGCCGCCGACATCGTCTACGACGAGCGCACCGGCCGCGTCCGCGACCACAAGCCGATCAACCCCTCGGGGTTCTGGACCGAGCATCAGATCACCGCTTGGGTCCGCGAGGCCGAGGCGGATCTGATCCGACACCTGGGCGTCCATGATTCGCCGCCGTGCCTGGCCGATGTCGAACAGTGGTGGCGGGAGTTGATCGACGGGACGCTCACCCGGCAGCAGGTGCACGAGCTGGTGGCGCGGTGGGTGGAGTTCGCCAGCGGCGAGATCGATGGCCCGCAGGCCCGATCGGGTCTGGCCCATCTGCATTCCTTCGCGATGCGCTACGCCAACCAGGACAAAGGCATCACCACGTACGGCGGGACCGGCCCCCTGGTGCATTCGGATACCGAGGTCGCCGAAACCTACAAGCAATGGCACGCCCTGCACGCCCCTCCCACCACCTCCACGAGCCCGAACACGTCGACCAACTGATTGGAGCCCCCGCCATGCCCGAGACGATGACCATCACCAGGTTGGAGCGCTACCGGGAGGCGCTGCTCGACGTGATCGAACTCCGCCGGCCGCTCGAAGAGGCGAGCGAGGGATTGAGGCACTTGGGTTGGGTTCATGCCGAGCAACCGGTGGTGACCCTGACCCGCGACCACTTCATGACCGTCATCGACCAGGCCGCCGCCGGAATGATGACCGCGTATCAGGTTCACGACTGGGTGAGTGCGTTCTGGTGTCGGCCCGGCGTGGAGCCCGAGCCGTTCTACACTCGCTCGATCGACTTCTTTCGACTCAAACTCGTGGGCACTCGTCCTGACCAGCTCGAATACAACCAACACACGGCCCAAGCGATCCGGGACATCCTGGACCGCAACGACCCCGCGTGGAACCCCGAGGACGCGTGGAACGACGAGACCCTCCCACGCTCTACCGTCCTCGGCCAATTCAAGGTCTTGCTGCCTCTGCTGCCCGCCTTGTTCCGCAATGCGCCGACATGGCTCCAGTGCACGGCCGGGTTCGTCCTCGGGCTCGGTATGGGTCTTGCCGCAGGACTCGCCGTTTCCTAACCCCCTGCCCCTGAGCTGGGCTGCCATCGTACTCGCCCGCTGACCCACGAGTGATGTCCCTGCGTCGGCGACCAACGCTGTCGGCTTGCCGACACCGATCCCCGAGACAACCTGATGTGATCGGTCAAGAACAGAATGGAGTAGCACATCATGATTCCTACCCGCGAACTCTTCCCGCTGAGCGAGAACGGCAGTGTAGTCGTTGCGGTCGAGCATGAGCCAGGTCCGGTACGGCCATTCGCGGCCCGACTCGCCGCCCCGGTGGTCCCGCAGGCTGGGAAGCACGATCGGCAGCCTACGAGGAGCAACTACCAGACCCGCTCAAACACGTCGATGGACGGCAAGCAGCAGGCCGATTTCCACACCGACACTCAGAACGACTAGCGGCGATGATCCTGATCCTCAGCAGCCCCGACGACGCGTCCGCGCGGCTAGTCGCCGAACGGCTCGACGAGTTCGGCCAGGCCCCGACGATCCTTGACCCCGGTGCCTTCCCGCTCCATGCCGGCCTGTCGGCCACCATCACCGGCCGAGAAGGTTGGCGCACGGAGTTCGGGGGGATCGATCTTGGTCAGGTGGCTTCGGTCTACTACCGGCGCCCGAGCGTCTTCGAGATGCCCGAGGGCCTGTCGAGCGCGGATCGGGATTTCGCGATCGGCGAGGCCCGCCGAGCCCTCGGCGGGCTTCTCGCCGCCCTGCCCGCACAGCGATGGGTCAATCGGCCCGAGCACAACGCGGTAGCCGAGTACAAGCCCCGGCAGCTCCACCTGGCGGCGTCGGTCGGCCTGCGCGTCCCGGCCACCTACATCGGGAACGACCCTGCTCAGGCGACAGAGTTCGCCCAGCTCCACGGCCCGCACCTCATCGCGAAGACGTTCCAGCCGACCCTGTTCTCCGAGCACGGCGTCCCCCGAACGACATGGACCACCCGCATCACAGTCAACCAGTTCGCGGACGAAGGGTTCACCGTCACCGCCAACCTCGTTCAGCAATGGATCAAGAAAGCCTACGAAGTTCGGGTCACGGTCGTCGGTGACGAGGCGTTCGCGGTCAGGATCGACGCGCACTCCGAGGCCGCCCGCATCGACTTCCGCTCCGACTACGACGCGCTCACCTACAAACGGATCGACCCGCCCAAGGCGGTACTCCGGCGACTGCGGGCATTCATGGCCCGCATGGGCCTGCTGTTCGCCACCTTCGACTTCGCCGTCACCCCAGAAGCCGAGTGGGTGTTCTTCGAATGCAACCCCAACGGACAATGGCAATGGCTCGAACTCGAGACCGGCGCGCCGATCTCCGCTGCCATCACCCGACTCCTAATCTCGGAGGCATGATGACCGACTCCGACTGGCGCCCCCTCGCCGGCAAACTCACCGAAACAATCGCCCAGGAGGTCAGACTCGACCCAGAATGGCGGCGAGCATTCGAACAGACCCCCAGGCACCTCTTCGTGCCAGGCGTGCCCATCGCGGAGGCATACGAGGACGAGTCGATCGTCATCCAGACGGTCAACAAAGGCGACTTCGACTGGCCCACCAGTTCCTCGACCAAGCCGAGTCTCATGGCCTACATGCTGATGCTCCTCGACCTTGACGACGAGCAGACAGTCCTTGAGGTCGGTACCGGCAGCGGCTACAACGCCGCGCTGCTGTGCCACCGACTCGACACCGCGTCGGTCACTTCCTTCGAGCTGGACTCATGCCGAGTGGCCTCCATCGATCTAGACCAGCAACTGATCGAAACCGCCGAGGCCCGATTGCTCATGGTCGGCCGCCGCCCCGACCTGGCAGCCGGAGACGGCCGCGAGATCGCGTTCCCCGATAAGACCTTCGACAGAATCATTGCCACCGCCGGGGCCCGACGCATCCCGCAAGCATGGGGCCAGCAACTCAACACCGACGGCATCCTCGTCACCGACTTCGGCGGCGACGCCTTCCCCCGCATCGTCAAGCTCGCTAAGCAGCCCAACGGAACCCTCCAAGGCCAAATCAAGTCGCGGCCAGGCTGGTTCATGCCGCTTCGCCCCTCCGTCAGCCACCCGCGCGAGGACCCCGACCACGACCCCCAACCACTTCACGACCTCAACCCGTACGAGACCACGAGGTCACCCGTGCCTCCCGGCCTCACCGAGGACGCCGAGGGACTCGCGTTCGCTATCAACTTCTTTCTTGAGCCGGAGATGCTGACCGACCAATTCCCGGACGGGTCGACAGGTACCTTCATTTCCTTCCGCGACGGGTCCTGGATCGAGACCACCAACGACATGACCAAGTACGGCGGTTCCTCACCGCAGATCGAGGAACTGGAGCAACTCACCGCAGTTTGGCAAGAACTCGGCGAGCCTGAACCCGAAGACCTCCGACTCACTGTCGCCCCTGACGGGTCGCACACCTTGACCGTGTACGGATTCGACCGCACTTGGGAACTTCGGTAACCCGACGACTCATGTCCTGCGGATCGTGGCCCGCTCGTCCCCGATGGCGCTCGCCCAGGTCGAGCGGGTCCGCACCCTCCTATCCGAGACCGCGACCCCGGCCCGGCGGCACGCCGCCGGACTCCCGACGGCGCTACCGGACGAAGTAGCGCTCGTCCCGGTGCTGGCCGAATGCACCGGGCTTGAGCTGAACGAGGCGATCCACACTTGCCTCGACCGTCTAGCCCGAGACGGCTCGGTCCTGGTTCCCGGCGCATCGGCCGCGGGCGTGCTCGCACGCTCGGACGCCGACCCCAGATTCATCATCGAGTCCGCCGTCGCAGACCCGTGAGCGCCCCTCGCGGAGGAGGGGTATGGCCGCGAGAGGCCCCACACCGGCCCGACGGCGTGGACCGCGCCACGCGCCAGCATGACACCAGGTCACGCCGCTAGCCGAGGTGCAAGCAGCGGTCCGGGGCATCCCTCCAGCGGGCGCGGCGGCCGACGGTTCAGGGCCGGTGGGGGTTCCGCACAAACCTGCACTGACCCGCACTGTGCGGATCGGCTACCGGCACAGGACCGGTGGCGGCGCATGTAGCGAGGGCGTTGAAGGGATTCGCGACAAGCCCAACGCGTGGGGGAACTGATCGTGCTAGCCAGCAGAGGCCCTGCATTCGGCCCATGCTCGCGTGAGGGTTCGGAACCGGTCGCCGCCAAATTCCATAAGGGATTGTCGTGCGGGTGCCGTTCACGCCAACACCTCGCAGGGCACCTGCCCCCGCATCTCGCGAGTGGTGCGGGTGCGGGGTGAGACGCGGGGAGACGGGACCCGCATCAGTGCAGGTCACAGGCGTGGATCTGGAGGGGCGGCCGAATGATCCGACAATATTCTCTTCACGAAAGGGCTCAGAGGGAAAGCGGTCGATCCTCGCGCCGCCTCCGGTTCGGGACGGCGCGCCAGGCGCCCCCAACGAGCCGGAGCTGGCACCTAGCTGGGCTCCCATACCCTTCGTGCTTGCTCACGCTGCGGGCCTCGGCCAGTGGAGCGTGCGGGTGGCTTCTGCGCGATGCCTGGTGTCCGGTGTGTTCGACCGGTATCATCGAGTGCATCTGAGACCGGCCCGGGGGCGGCACAGCGCCACACCATTTGAGATCACCAACTTCTTCACCACCACACGCCCAAGTACCGGGCGAGAGCGAGCCGGTGCCGTGCTGGCCGCGAACCATCCGAGTCCGCGACCGATGGTCCATCATCGAGCAGATCGCGGGCACCGCCGTCGCCGTGGTCGTCGAACCGACCGATGACCGGACGCAGCCACAGCCCGGCTTCGACCATGCCGTCGGGCCCGCCGGACAGCCGGTGACGGTCCGAGCGGCCAGTCGGACCCGCTGGCTCGTCCCCGAACCCGAGGCTGCGGCCGGGGCCGGGCGGGACAATTTCGGGTTCGCCGCCTGGGTGGAGGCGAATGCCGCTCGGCTGGCGGCGCTCGGCCCAGGCGCTCACCGCGGGATCTGGTTCGGGGCCGGGATCGGCCACGGCTACGGGCTCGCCGAGCGCCGCTTCGCGCTTCTTGACATCGCCCGCTGGCATTCGGCCAGACTCCCGCCCGGACTGCCCGAGGCGGTGGCCCGTGTACCGGTGCTGGCTGAATGCACCGGACGGGACCTGAGCGAGGCCGTCGGTGCCGGTCTCGCTCGTCTGGCCGACTGCGGTTCGGTCCTGGTCCCCGGCGCGGCAGCGGCGGGCGTGCAGGCGCGCTCGGCCGCCGATCCACGGTTCATCATCGAGGCCGCCCTCACCGGCCGGTGAACGAGAGACACGAGTGGGCCGGACGGGACCAGCCGTTGAGGTGACACACCGGCCCCCACACGGGCCCCCGCACCGGCCCTCGCATCGGCCCCACACCTGCCCCACAGCCCGCCCGGACCGACTACCCGGTGTATAAGCAGGTCAACAGGGATGCCATCTGGTCGGTGACAGTCCGAGATATGCATATCCAGCGGGCACGGTGCCGAGGCGACAGGTCAGAGTCGGTACGGCCTACTTGACCCATCTCCCCGGCTGAAGCATGTCTCTGGGCGCGTCCGAATCTTGTCCGACTGTCTCGGCGATTGCGGTTGGTTCGCTTCCTGATCGACCGTCGTGAACCCGGCCGATCACGGTCTCGGCAGTCTCATGCTCGGCCTGCTCCTTCCCTTCCGTTCGGAGATGGCCCAATACTTTGCTCTTGCGCTAAGTGTTTCGGTGAGCAATACTTAGCCTCATGGCACAGTATTCGGTGGAGCTCGACGGCGTATTCGTCGCCCTTGCCGACCCGACCCGGCGTGATGTCATTCGACGTCTCGGTCGCGGCCCGAAAAGCGTGGGTGACCTCGCCCGCGAGTTCCCGATGACCCTTCCATCGTTCATGAAACACGTGCGGACGCTTGAAGCGAGTGGCCTGATCCGCACCGCCAAGTCCGGCCGAGTGCGCACTTGCGAACTCAGGCGCGACCGCCTCGCCGTCATCGACGACTGGCTCGCCGAGCAGCACCGGATCTGGGAAGAACGTACCGACCGGCTCGAACGCCTCGTCACCGAACTGAAGGAGCAACAACCATGAATCCCGATCTCGATCTCACCCTGGAGCGGATCATCCACGCGCCCCGCGCGGTGGTTTGGAACGCGTGGACCGATCCGGCCCGCTTTGAGCAGTGGTGGCTTCCTGCGCCGACGATGTGCCGCGTCGACCACTTGGAGGTCCGGCCCGGCGGCGCGCTGGTGACGCGGATGAGCGATGACGGGGTGGCGTTCGCGCCGCACATGGACGCGAGCTTCCTCGTCGTCGACAAGATCGAGCGAATCGTGTTCACGAACGCGATCGACAGCGCCTGGCGTCCGGTGAATCCGATGCCGGTCTCGATGACCGCCGAGATCACGCTGAGCGATCATCCGGACGGCACGAACTACCGGGTCATCGTCAGGCACGGCGATTCGGCCTCCCGCGACCGACATGAAGAACTCGGCTTCTTCGAAGGCTGGGGCTCGGTCGCCGGGCAGCTCGCTGCGGTTGCGGAGAGGCGGGCCGCACGATGAAGATCGCCCTCACGCAGTTCATCACCCTCGACGGGGTCAGCCAAGGTCCCGGCTCACCGACCGAGGACATCAGCGACGGCTTCACCAGAGGCGGTTGGCTCGTGCCGTTTTTGGGCGAACTCGTCGTCCGGCGTACCTCTGAGTGGCTGGATCTCGCCGACGGTCTGCTGTTCGGGCGGCGAACTTACGAGGCATTCGCTCGGGACTGGCCGCAGATCACCGACCCGGACGATCCTTTCACCGAGCGGATGAACTCACTGCCGAAGTACGTGGTGACCAGCACCCTTACCGAGGGCGGCTGGCACCCGACGACTGTGCTCCCCGGCGACCCGATCCAGACCGTTGGGGCACTCAAGGCGCGGCAAGGACGGGAACTCCAGATCCATGGAAGTGCGCGACTCGGCAACGCCCTGCTGGCGGCGGGCCTCGTCGACACCCTCCGGCTCGTCCTCGCCCCAACGGTGGCCGGTTCCGGACGACGACTGCTCGACCATCCGAGCAGCCCCATCGGCCTCCGACTCGTCCACCACGAGGTGACAGCGAATGGAGTGCTGCTGCTTCAGTATGAGAACGCCGGTACCGCCCCGGTGGCGGCTTATGAGGGTGTTGCGGACTTCGTCTAGTGCGATGGGACCGCATGAGCAATCTCCAGCCCTGGAAGACCAGACGCAGACGCCAGATCCCGACTGCCAACGGCGTCAAGTCGGCTCCCTCTCTCAGTTCCAAAACAAGACGCCCAGGTGAGATCACCTGGGCGTCTCTATTGGTGGTGGTTCCAGGTGGCGTAGACGCGGCAGGCGCGGATGGTGAACTCGGTGTCGCGGTCGGGGTCGAACCAAGCCGGGGTGTCGACGGTTTCTCGGCAGACCACGACCTTCAGCTCGGCGGCGGCCAACAGGTCGCGGCGCCCTTCGAGGTCGGCCGCCTCCCACGCTTGGCCGTAGGAGACTCCGGTGGGGACGTGTTCCCAGCGGGCGACCTCAGTCGGCTGGGCTTCGAGGTCGCGGCGTTTGTCGATGAGGACTTTCATGCGGGTGCGGTATTCGTCGTCCTCGCCCTCCCAGAGTCCTGCGGCGCGGTCGTCCCGCATGTCGGCGATGGTTCGATTGAGGCGTTCGAGTCGGGCGGCGGTGCCGGTGGCGGGGACGAACTTGCGCTCATAGACCTCCTGGTCGCCGACTTCGTCGAGGAAGCGTTCGGCCAGGGCGGTCTCGGTGGCCTCGAAGCTGACCGAGCCGGGCGCTGAGCATTCGACTTGGCGGCCTTTGCAGCCGTAGCGGGCATACCACTTGCCCTTGACCTGGTTCTCGTGCTTGTACATAGGGTTGCCGCAGCCGCCGCAGCGGATGAAGTCCTTGAGGAGGTACACCCGTGTCTTGGGTTTGGTGGCGCGGGGGACGCCGGTGCCGTCGTTGCGGTTGTTGATGCCCTGGCGCAGCGCTTGGAAGTCGGCCTCCGAGATCAGCGGCTCGCCGAACTGGATCGGCTCGCCGGCCTCGTCGGTCACGACTCGGCCGTCATGGACCGCCTGGCCGACCAGGACACGGCTGCCTAGGTAGGAGCCGACGCGGGCAGGCGACCAGCGTTTCCCGGTAGTGCCGGTGACGCCCTCGTTGTTGAGCCATTCGGCGATGCGGATGAACGACCAGCCCGCAAGCCGGTGGGCGACCATCTTGCGCGCCCATTCGGCGGTAGTCGGGTTGATCGCGAGTCCTGCGGCGCGGCCCTGGTCGTCGTTCACCGTCCGGTAGCCGAAGGGGATCGGGCCGCCCGGCCAACGCCCGGAAGCGCGCATCTTGGCGCGGGTGGAAGTGACGCGTTCGGAGATGGCGTCGAGTTCCATCTCGGCGAAGATCGCCGCCACGTAGGCGATGAGTTTGCCAGAAGGCTCGACGGTGTTGAGCTGGCCGTCGGCGGTCGCGGCGAGCTTCTCGTGCTCGTCGCACCAGGCCAGGAGCTTAGAGAAATGGACGATCGAGCGGGCCCACCGGTCGATCTTGGCCGCGCACAGTCCGTCGAACTCCGCCGTCTGCTCAGCCAGCCAGGGCCCGAGTTCGTCCCGCTCCCACGGGTCGGTCGAGCCGGACACGTCCAGGTCTTCGGCCCACCCGACGATCATGTGGCCGTGCTGGGCGGCCCAGCGTTCGATCGCTTCACGCTGGCGCTCCGGGGAGGTGGTCACGTCGGTGACGCGGGAGAGCCGGACTACGCCGACGATCCGCAATCCGATGCGGTTTCTGAGATTCTTGGAGGTAGCGCGTCGTTTCGCCATGATGTCGTCTCCGAACAATCGATTCCACGCCTGGCGGTGTCCCTACCAGGCAATATACCATTTCGTGAAACCGATACTTTCGAATGCGCCCGCGTAGTGTGGAACGACTGCCTGCGCGCCCGCAAGGCCGCGCACGCGGCCGGGGAGGCGTACGTGCCGGCCTCGGTGCTGTCGAGGACCTACCTCACCGCCGCCAAGCAGACGCCGGAGCGGGCCTGGCTGGCCGAAGTCAGCGCGGTGGTACTTCAGCAGTCCCTGCGGGACCTGGAGGCCGCCTACCAGGCCTTCTTCGGCTCGGTCAATGGCAAACGCAAGGGCCCCAGGGTCGGGCCGCCGCGGTACAAGTCCCGCAAGGACGCCCGCCAGTCGATCCGGCTCAACACCAACGCCTTCGCCATCCGCGACAACAGCCGCGTGTACCTGGCCAAGATCGGCGAGGTGAAAGTCGCCTGGTCCCGCGAGCTCCCGGCCGCGCCCTCCAGCGTGACCGTGATCAAGGACGCGGCCGGGCGGTACTTCCTGTCGTTCGTGGTCCAGACCGGCCCCGAGCCGCCGCCCGATACCGACCAGCAGGCCGGTGAACCGATCGGTATCGACCTGGGCCTGACCGCGTTCGCGGTCACCAGCTCGGGCAAGCGGATCGACAACCCGCGGTTCCTGCGCCGCGCCGAACGCCGACTCAAACGCCTCCAGCGGGCGCTCTCCCGCAAGCAGCAAGGCTCGAAGAATCGGGCCAAGGCCCGCGCGGCGCTGGCCCGGCAGCACGCCAAGGTCGCCGATACCCGGCGCGACTGGCACCACCAGGTCTCGACGCAGCTCATCCGCGACAGCCAAGCGGTGTACGTCGAAGACCTCGCGGTGCGCGGTCTGGCCCGGACCCGGCTGGCCAAGAGCGT
>NZ_PGGV01000033.1:0-303307 GCF_002798405.1 Glycomyces xiaoerkulensis
GGTTGACCAGCATCCAGCCGCGGCGGTCGTCGGCGTCGATGTCCCAGCGGCGCCCCTCGCGCCGGTTGGGGCGTAGGCCCGCGGCCGCAGGGCCGGGGCCGGGGTGTTGGTCGCAGTGCGCATGTGGGTGGATCCTGTCCTTACTGTTGGTGTCCGGTATTGGTTGCAATGGCAAGCTCTGCGGCGGCGCCGCACCCTTTGCAGCCGGGGTCCCTTGGCCCGTGGCCGTGGTCCGGTGCTGCGTCCTCCGGTGCCGACCGGGGGGTTCCGATGTGATTCCCCGCCGCGAATCGCACCAGCGGCCATAGGGGACCCTGAGCTGCAAAGGGATGGGCTCCGCCCATGAGCTTGCCCGCTCACCGCACGGCGCCGTCCCGCGCTCGTCCCCGAGCACCTCGTTCATCCTTCGCAGTCGCGGAACGTGTCGAGCCAGATGCGGACGGCGGCGGCGATGAGGGGGCCGGAATGGGTTCCGGCCCAGTCGGCGTGGGCCGGTTCGGGCAGCACCAGGCGAGGCGAGTGGCCGTCGAGTCCGACCACGGAGCCGAGTCCGGGCGGGGTCTGTGCGCACAGCAGCAGGCGGAGCCGGTCCTGGCCGATGGGCCAGGAGTATTGGACGAGGCGGCCGTCGACGCTTTCGACGCCGAGGACGGGGAGCCCGGCGGCGTCGATCTCGGTGAGTGTCATCATGCGGCACCTCCCGGAGCGATCGCGACGGCCGGTCGTCTCCGTCCGTCCAGCCCGGGCGGGATGGGGACGATCAGATACCGCGACCCGTCCGGACGGGTGTGGAGGCCGGGCGCGTCCGGATCCGGCTCGGGCGGCCGGTCCGGAGCGGGCGGTTCGCTCGGCGGGGTGAAGCGCTCCGGCCCAGGTGACGACTCACGATCGCAGTCCCGGTCGGTACGGCCGCCCTGGCCGCCCGGGGACTCGAAATAGGCCCAGGGAAGGCCGGAGGCGAGGGCGGCGAGCATGAGATAGGCGAGGCCGAGCAGCAGCATCAGCCGTCTCCCGGCCCGATGCTCGCCCGCGGCCGGGACGGCCGGTGCCGCAACCCCCGAGGCCTGGTCAGCGCCCACGGCAGGGAGATTCGCGGTGGTCACGGGCGCGGTCCCGACGTGTCTCGGTGGTGCCGCGGAGTCGGGTTCGGTGTCTTCGAACGACACGCGCCAGGCGTGGGAGATACGCGGTTGGGGTTCGGGGCGGCGGGTCGTGATGAACGGGTTCGGGCGTTCGACCGGGAGTGTCCACGGCTCCCACGGTTCGCGGGCACGCGGCGTTCCGGGCGTGTCGGGCCTTGCCCAGGCCGGGGTCGCGGAGGTGGGCCGGACGGCCTTCCAGCAGATGGCGGCGGCGTTTCGCTCTGGTGCGTGCACGGAGTTTTCGCGTAGCCTGACAGAGACCAAGGGAGGTATTCCTTCCGATGGTGAGGAGGCGGCCCGCCAGACTGTTTGGCGATAGCGCGGCGGGCCGCCGACGTCCTATTCGGTTTTCGCGCTGGGCGTGTGTCGAAACTCTGACATCGGGGTCAGATCCGAGTCAAGGACGACACGCCCGCCCGTGCGAAAAGTTGTCCACACGTGCCGCGGGCCATCTTGAGGTCCATGTGCTTGACGAACCGGTGCCAAGACGGCGCGACCGCGCGGGCCAACTGCGAGAGCGCGTGCTGGACCCAGGTGAGTGCGGTGGTGTCCGAGACTCCGGACACCACCGCGCCTTTTCGGGTTGCCGAAGGCTCACCCGTCTGGCGTAAAGTGCAGTCCATGGCAGTCTCCGATGGCGACCGTTCCGTCGAGTTGAACGACGAGGACCTCGCGGTGCTCCCCGACCAGACCTCGGACGAAAGCGACTTCGGCTGGGGGGAGGCGACCGAGCCCCGCCGGGCGCGCGCCCGGCGCAGCCTGTCGGCCCGCGACATCGAACTCCTCGACGAGCGCCCGCCCCACTGGTAGAGGCGAACTCGGCCGTGAGAGCCCGGAGCTCCCCGTTCAGTCCGGGCTGGGCCGGATCCGGCGCGGACCCTGCGGCGCGGCAACGGCTAAGACCCGGTCGGCGGTGCTGGGAGGCGGTCCGCCGACCGGGCCGGTGTGTCGAGCAGTGGCTCGGTCTATCCCTTGACGGCGCCTCCGGTCAGGCCCGAGACGATGTAGCGCTGCAAGCTCATGAACACCGTCACCGTCAGCACCGACGTCAGCAGCGCCCCCGCGGCGAAGACGCCGAAGTAGCTCGCCGGAGCGTTCTCGGCGACCAGGGTCTTCAGGCCCACGGCGAGGGTCATCTGCTCGCGGTCGGTCAGGAACAGGCTGGCGAGGATGAAGTCGTTGATGGTGCCGACGAACGCCAGGATCCCCGAAATGGCGATGATCGGCGCCGCCAGCGGCAGGATCATGCCGAAGAAGATCTGCGCATGGCTGGCCCCGTCGATCGTGGCCGCCTCGTCCAGCTCCTTCGGGATCGTGTCGAAGAAGCCCTTCATCAGCCAAGTCGAGACCCCGAGCGCACCGCCCATGTAGACCAGCATCAGCCCGAGCCTGGTGTTCAGGCCCGCGACCGGGTAGTACTCGCCGATGCCCCCGAAGATCAGGTACAGGGCCACGACCGCCAGGAACGCCGGGAACATCTGGATCAGCAGCAGGAACAGCAGCATGGGGCGCCGCCCGGTGAAGCGGAACCGGCTGAAGGCGTAGGCGGCCAGCGAGGAGATGAAGATCGAGATGAACGCCGCCGGTAGCGCGATCACCAGCGAATTCGCGAACCAGTGCGCGAAGGGGATGTTCTCCTCGGTGAACAGCCGCCGGAAGTTGTTCAGGCTGAACGAGTCCGGCAGCAGGTTCGTCGTCGACAGCGTCCCGTTCGGATTGAACGCCGCCGAGACCACGTAGACGATCGGGATCAGGGAGAACACCAGGACCAGCACGGCCACCAGGTGCCGCCAGCCGGTGTCCGACGCCCACCTGGACCAGCGCGACTTCCTGCTTCGCGGGGATCGCCGGACGGTGCGGTCGGTGCGCGGGGCGGGCGTCGGCGGTTCGGAAGTACGGGTCATGAGTACACGTCCTCCTGCTTGCGGGTGCTGCGGAACATGACCGCCGAGATGGTCGCGACGATGATGAAGATGAAGACGCTGATCGCGCTGGCGAAGCCGTAGTCGGAGCTGGCCGATCCGAATGCCTGCCGGAAGGCGTAGGTGATCAGCAGGTCGGTACCGCCCGCGTCGTCGCCGGCGCGGAACGGCCCGCCGCCGGTGAGCAGTTCGATCGCGTTGAAGTTGTTGAAGTTGAACGCGAAGCTCGAGATCAGCAGCGGTGTCAGCGCCACCAGCAGCAGCGGGAGGGTGATCTTGCGGAAGGCGGTGACGCCGCCGGCGCCGTCGATCTTGGCCGCCTCCAGCGAATCCGCCGGCAGCGCCTGGAGGGCCCCGAGGCTGATCAGGAACATGTACGGGAAGCCCAGCCAGGTGTTGGTCAGCAGCGCCATGGCGCGGGCCGCCCAGGCGTCGCCGAACCAGTTGACGTCCAGGCCCAGCAGGTCGTTGACCAACCCGAAGTCCCGGTTGAACATCTGGGCCCAGACCAGGATCATGGCGAACGCCGGCATCGCGTAGGGCAGGATCAGGACCGCCCGGTAGGCCTTGGTGCCGCGCATGCCCGGCCTGTTGAGGGCCATCGCCGATCCCAGCCCGACCGCGAAGGTCAGCAACACGCTCCCGGCTGCGAAGACGAGGTTCCAGACGAAGACGCCGAGGAACGGGCCGCGGATGTCCGGATCGGTCAGGACCCGCGCGTAGTTGTCGAGTCCGATGTTGACCCGCCAGCCGACCAGCGCCTCCTGCCCGTCCTCGGTGAGGAAGACGCCGGCCTCGTCGTCGGCGTGCCAGACGGTGCCCGTGGCCGAGTCGGTGATGCAGTCGCAGGACTCGTCGTAGGAGCGGGTGGAGGCCCCTTCGAAGGCCGACAGGCCCTGCACCCTGATACCGGTGTTCTCGCCGGTGGGCACGGCCAGCGCCGTCAGCTCGTCCTGGCGTTCGTTCAGTTCGGCGAGGTCCCAGACGCTGTAGTCTTCGGCGCCGGTGATGCGGCCGGTCTCGTCGGTCTCGGCACCGGGCAGTTCGGTCAGGCCCTCCTCGGTACCGGCCCAGGTGGAGCCGTCGGAGGTGTCGGTGAGCAGGAGGGTGAGCTCGCCGGAGGCGGATTCGCCCGCGGCGAGCAGGTAGGTGGTGCCGCCCGGGGTCTGCTGGACCCCGGCCGCGACGATCGCCTCGATGGCCTGGTCCTTGCCGACCCGGTGGCCGTCTCCGTAGTTGGAGAAGGAGGTGCCGATGGTCATGATGACCGGGATGATCTGGAAGGCGATCAGGAGCAGCGTGCCGGGCAGGAGGTACTTCGGGGGGATCTTGCGGCGCTGCAGGTAGAGATGGAAGACGATGGCGACGACGGCCGCCTCGACGGCCAGGGCCCACCAGGCCTCGGCTCGGATGAGGGGCAACGCCGCCCAGACGGCCAGGGCCGTCACCACGGCGAGCACGGCGATCTTGATGATCATGCCCGTGGCGGTGCCGGACCCGGCCGACTGGGAACGCTGGTCGAGCACTGCGAAGCTTCCTTTGCTCGTTGGTCGGCTTAGGAGCCCGCGATGGCGTCGCGGATGCTCTGGGCGGCTGTCGCGGCGGCGTCCTCTCCGGAGGTGGTGCCGTCGACGCTGTCGGCTTCGGCGCGGCCGAACGGCTCCCAGACGGCGTTCATGGCCGGGATGTTCGGCATGGGCAGCGCGTTCTCGCCTGCCGCGGCGAAGCCTTGGACGTCGGCGTTGCCTTCGGAGTATGCCTCGGCGGCGGAGGTGAGGGCGGGCAGGCGCCCGCCGGCTTCGGCGAGCTGGAGCTGGAGTTCCTCGGTGAGCACGTAGTTCGTGACGAATTCCTGCGCGAAGAGGGCGTTCTGGGCCGAGGCGGAGACGTAGAAGCCCTGGACGCCCATGAACGGGGACGCCGGGTTCTGTCCTTCGAAGCCGGGAATGGCGCTGACCTCGTATTCGATTCCGGCGTTCTGGGCGTCGGTGAGCGCCCAGGGGCCGGAGATGAGGAAGGGCGCCTTGCCTTCGGTGAAGAAGGGGATGGCGTTCGAGCCGTCGACGGAGGTCGACAGGACTCCGTCGGAGCCGAGTTCGGCGAACTTCTCGAAGGCGGCGACACCGCCGGGCGAGTCGACGCCGACGTCGCTCGGGTCGGTGCCCTCGGCGCCGAACAGGTAGCCGCCCATGGAGGAGAAGATCGGGTAGCCGTGGTAGGCGTCGCCGTCCGGTCCGACCGGGAGCAGCAGCGAGTTCTCGGTGCCGGCGGCTTCCCCGGCCGCGACGAGCTCTTCGAACGTCGTCGGGGCCTCGGCGGCCAGGGCGGTGTTGCGGATCAGGCCGATGTTCTCGATGGCGTAGGGCACGGCGTAGAGGTTGCCCTCGACGGTGAACGCCGAGACCGAGGCCTCGTTCAACGCGGATTCCTGGTTGCCGGTCAGCGTGACCGGGCTGATGACGCCGTCTGCGGCGAGTTGTCCGGCCCAGTCGTGTGCGCCGACGACGATGTCGGGGCCTTCGCCCTGCTCGGCGGCGGCGATGAAGTCCTCGCGAAGGGTTTCCACGTGCTCCTCCACGGTGACCTTGACGCCGACCTGGGACTCGAATCCCGACACGTACTCCTTGAGGACCGGCGTGCGGGTCTCGTCGGCCCAGATGACCAGTTCGCCGGAGAACTCCTGACCGTCTTCGTCGCTGCTGCCGGAGCCGTTCTCCTCGTCACCGTTTCCGCAGGCGGCCGCGGCGCTGAACGCGGCGGCGGAGACGGCGGCGGTGCCGATGGTCCTTCTACGCATGGTGTAGTACCTCTCCTCGTTGAGGTGGCCCGCCGCGCTGTCGGGCTGGGCCGTGGCGGAGATCATGGGCTTGGTGCCCGTGACTCCCCGAAGGTTAGCAAGATGTTTCAGAAACAGGAAACCCTTGCAACCAAACTGTTGCCAAGTTTCAGATAGGCTACGCTGTCATCATGCGGCTTCGACTCTCCGACATCTCCCGCCAGGCCGGCGTCAGCGAGGCAACGGTGTCCAGGGTGCTGAACGACAAACCCGGCGTGGGACCTCAGACCCGGCAATCGGTCCTCACCGCGCTCGACGTGCTCGGCTACGAGCGCCCCCAGGCGCTCCGCAAACACGCCATCGGCCTGATCGGCCTGGTCGTGCCCGAACTCGAGAACCCCATATTCCCCCTGTACGCGCAGACGATCTCGAACGTGCTGGCCGGTTCGGGCTACACCCCGGTGCTGTGCACGCAGACCCCGGGCGGGGTCTCGGAGGACGAGTTCGTGGAGATGCTGCGCGAGCGGGCCGTCGCGGGCATCATCTTCGTCTCCGGCCTCCACGCCGACACCACCGCCGGCACCGACCGGTACCGGGAATTGCAGGAGAAGCGCCTGCCGATCGCGTTCGTCACCGGCCACCCCGAGGGCGTCGAAGCCGCCTCGTTCTCGTGCGACGACACCGTTTCGGCGCGGATCGGCGTCGAGCACCTGGCCGGACTGGGCCACCGGCGCATCGGGCTGGTCTCCGGCCCCGACCGGTACTGGCCGGTGCAGCGCAAGATCCGCGGCTACCGGGCCGCCATGCAGCGGGTCGGGCCCGAGCTGATCGAGCTGACCCTGTTCGGCGAGCAGGGCGGCTACGCCGCCGCCTCCCGCCTGATCGAACGCGGCGCGACCGCGGTCATGTGCGGATCGGACATGATGGCGCTCGGCGCGATCCGGGCCGCCGAGGAGCGCGGCCTGCGAGTCCCGCAAGACTTTTCGGTGGTCGGCTACGACGACTCCCCGCTCATCGCACACACCAACCCCCCGCTGACGACCGTGCGGCAGCCGGTGCGCGACATCGCCACCGCCGCGGCGCGGGCGCTGCTCGACGAGATCGCCGGGCAGCCCACACCGTCGTCGGAATACCTGTTCCGGCCCGAACTCGTCGTACGCGGCTCCACCGGTGCGGCACCCGATCAGAGAGGAAACTCATGAGCGACAACTGGTGGCGCGAGGCGGTCATCTACCAGGTGTATCCGCGCTCGTTCGCCGACGGGAACGGCGACGGCATGGGCGACCTGGAGGGCGTGCGCTCCCGGATCCCCTACCTCGCCCGACTGGGCGTGGACGCGATCTGGCTGTCGCCGTTCTACGCCTCCCCGCAGCACGACGCGGGCTACGACGTCTCCGACTACCGGGCGGTCGACGAGCGGTTCGGCACGCTCGAAGACTTCGACGCCATGATGGCGGCCGCCCACGAAGCCGGGATCCGCATCATCGTCGACCTGGTCCCCAACCACACCTCCAGCGAGCACGAATGGTTCACCGCCGCGCTCGCGGCCGAGCCGGGCAGCCCCGAGCGGGCCCGCTACCACTTCCGCGACGTCGACCCCGGCCGCCCCGAGGCGCCGCCGAACAACTGGCAGTCGATCTTCGGCGGCCCGGCCTGGACGAAGACCCCGGACGGGCGGCAGTGGTACCTGCACCTGTTCGACTCCTCCCAGCCGGACCTGAACTGGGACAACCCCGAGGTCCACGCCGAGTTCGAGTCGGTGCTGCGGTTCTGGCTCGACCGGGGCGTCGACGGTTTCCGGATCGACGTCGCGCACGGCATGGTGAAGGCCGACGGGCTGCCGGACACCGGCGGCGACGGCTCGATCGAGATGATCGGGACCACGCATGCGCCGTTCTTCGACCAGGACGGCGTCCACGAGATCTACCGCCGCTGGCGGCCGATCATCGAGCAGTACGAGGGCGACCGGATCTTCGTGGCCGAGGCCTGGACCGACTCGCCGGAGCGGCGGGCGCTCTACCTGCGGCCCGACGAACTGCACCAGGCGTTCAACTTCGATCTGGTGCTGGCCCCGTTCGCGGCGGCGGACTTCCGCAAGGCGATCGACGCCGAGATCGCCAACAACGCCGGGATCGGCGCGCCGAGCACCTGGGTGCTGTCGAACCACGACGTGCAGCGGCACGTGACCCGCTACGGCGACGGCGAGACGGGCCTCGGCCGCGCCCGGGCCGCGACGCAGTTGCTGCTCGCGCTGCCGGGGGTGGTGTACGTCTACCAGGGCGAGGAGCTGGGCCTGAACGAGGTGCTGGACCTGCCCGACGAGGTCCGCGAGGACCCGACGTTCCACCGCACCGGCGGCGAGCAGATCGGCCGCGATGGCTGCCGGGTGCCGCTGCCGTGGAAGACCGAAGGCCCATCGTTGGGATTCGGCGACAAGGCGCCGTGGCTGCCGCAGCCCCAGGACTGGGCCGGGAAGTCGGCCCAGTCCCAGGACGGCGTCCAAGGCTCGATGCTGGAGTTCTACCGCACGGCGATCGCACTGCGAAAGAGCCACAAGGCGACCGGCCTGACCTGGCTGGAGGACCCGGGCGAGAACGCCTTCGCGTTCGACAACGGCGCGCTGGTGTGCGTGACGAACTTCGGCCAGGACCCGGTGAGCCTCGACGGCTACGAGGGCGAGGTCCTCCTGTCGAGCACCGACCTGCAGGACGGCCGCCTCCCGGGAGGCGCCACCGTCTGGTTCGAGAAGTAGCGGTCCTTGGGGCTGATCGGCGGGCCTCGCCCGCCGATCAGCCGTCGGCCCGCAGGTTGAGAACTCGGCAGCGCAGCCCGGGGGTTCGCTCGAACTTCGAGTCCACGGTGACCAGGGATGCATCGAGCGTCTCGGCCAGCGCGGCGAAGGACGCGTCGTAAGCGGTCATATTGTCCCGTAGCTGCCAGATCCTCGGCAGCAGCGGCGTGTGATCGAAACGGTGAAGGTCGAAGCGGCTCAGCAGCCGGAGCGCTTTTGACGCCCGTTCCTCATCCAGGACGCCCCGGCGGACGAGCCGCCGCAGCACCGAGGCGCATTCGAGGTCCACGACATGAGGGGCCGCGACCTCCTGGCCGAGCAGCAGCTTCCGCGTCCGCCTGCCGAGGTCGGTATCGCCGATGAGGAACTCGACGAAAGCGGAGTTGTCCAGGACGATCACTCGTGCTCCGCCCGTTCCTCTTCGATTGCGGCGAGGATGTCGTCGGAGGTCACGCCCCCTCCGGCAGCGATCTGCTCGGCGCGTTGGGCGGCCTCGGTCATCGTGAGCACGCTCAGTTCGCGATCGAGGAGGCTCCGCACGTATCCCTGCACGGACTGGTGTGCTTCCTCTGCGCGGGAGCGCAGCCGCGCCATCAGTTCTTCCGGCACGTCCCGGACGTAGAGCGTAGTCATGCGGCAATTGTAAACCGGTGGCAAGCAGAATGCTAGCAGGCATCGGCAATCGAATCCCGGCCGACGGGTGGATCGTGGGCAGCGAATCGACCCGCATCGCTTCGTTCGGAGTGCAGATGGGGGTGTTGCTTCGGCGCGTTCATGACCGGTCTGAGTTGCTAGCATCGGCGCCTCGAGGGGGTGGATACCATGACCGATACTCATCCCGAGACCAGGGCAATGTCGATCCGCGGGATCGACCCCGCTGTCTACGAGTCCATCCGGGTGCGTGCCGCCAATCACGGCCAATCGATGGAGGCCGAGGTCAGGGAGATCCTGACCCGGGCCGCTGACGACGATCTCTACCGTCGGCCGATGATGCTCGGCGCGCTCATGCGCTCGTTTGTCGCGGAGACCGGTGGAGTGGACCTGGAGCTACCGGATCGCAGTGAGACCGATCGCGAGCTCGATCTGTCGTTAAGGGCGGGCACACCCCGGAATGAGCAAGGGTCCGGCCGCGCAGCGGCCGGACCCATTCGAGCCCTTGAGACTTACTTGATCTTCTGGCCGGCGCTGCGGAGGCGCTGGCAGGCCAGGACGATGCGGTCGGTCATGCCGGCCTCGGCCAGCTTGCCGTAGGCGCGCGGGTCGTAGGACTTCTTGTTGCCGACCTCGCCCTCGACCTTGAGCACGCCGTCGTAGTTGCGGAACATGTGGTCCACGATCGGGCGGGTGAAGGCGTACTGGGTGTCGGTGTCGATGTTCATCTTCACCACGCCGTAGTCGACCGCGTCGCTGATCTCCTGCTCGGTCGAGCCGGATCCGCCGTGGAAGACCAGGTCGAACGGCTTGTCCTTGCCGATCTCCTTGCCGACCTCGTCCTGGATCTCCTTGAGGATCTCCGGGCGCAGCTTCACGTTGCCGGGCTTGTAGACGCCGTGGACGTTGCCGAAGGTCAGCGCCGACATGTAGCGGCCCTTCTCCCCGGCACCGAGGGCCTCGACGGTGGCGCGGCCGTCGGCGACGCTGGTGTAGAGCTTCTCGTCGATCGCCGCCGAGACGCCGTCCTCCTCGCCGCCGACGACGCCGATCTCGACCTCGAGGACGATCTTGGCCTTGGCGGTCCGGTCCAGCAGTTCCTGGGCGATCTCCAGGTTCTCCTTCAGCGGCACCGCGGAGCCGTCCCACATGTGGGACTGGAACAGCGGGTTCTGCCCGGCGGCGACGCGCTCCTCGGAGATCGCCAGCAGCGGGCGGACGAACTTGTCGAGGTTGTCCTTGGGGCAGTGGTCGGTGTGCAGCGCGATGTTGACCGGGTAGTTCTTGGCGATCTCGTGGGCGGCGGTGGCGAGACCGACCGCGCCGGTCACCATGTCCTTCACGGTCGGACCCGAGAGGTACTGGGCGCCGCCGGTGGAGACCTGGATGATGCCGTCGGACTCGGCCTCGGCGAATGCGGCCAGGGCGGCGTTGAGCGTCTGGGTGGAGGTGACGTTGATGGCCGGGTAGGCGAAGGCGTTCTGCTTCGCCCGGTCGAGCATCTCGTTGTATACCTCTGGTGTTGCGATAGGCATGCTGCCTGCTCCTTAGTCAGTTAAGTCGTTGCTGTCTCCCCGACCGGGGGCTGGGACTCAGACGCCGCTGTCTGAAGGCTCCACTCGAATCGTTCCGTCGAGATGAAGTATTGCCCACGAGCATGTGAAGGCACCAACCAGGCTACCTGGCCGTTCGCTCGCGGTCGGGCGTCGGCCGGTCCTACGGTGGAAGGCATGAGCTATCAGGGGGAATCGGCCGACGACTTCGAGGAGATCTCGGAGTTCGACCTGGCGGACTCGGCAGACGAGTCCGATGAAGAGCGGGATCCCGAAGAATACGTCGGCGACCAGGAGCGCGCCGTGCCCGAGGAGGCGGACGTGGCCGACGCGGTCGATCAGGCCCTGGAGGTCCCCGCCGACGAGGACGGGACCCGCGAGGACTGATCCGCGCGGGCCCCGTGCGCCTCACCGGTCGGCGGCGCCGAGCCGGTCGAGGACCCAGGCGAGGTTGAACGCCTCTTCCTCCCAGGCGTCGTAGCGGCCCGAGCGTCCGCCGTGGCCGGCTTCCATCTCGGTCTTGAGCAGCACGTCCGACTCGGGGCTGGTGTGCCGCAGGTTCGCGATCCACTTCGCCGGCTCGTGGAAACCGACGCGGGTGTCGTTCAGGCTGGTCACCGCCAGGATCGACGGGTAGCGGACCGAGGCGACGTTCTCGTAGGGCGAGTACGACTTCATGTACTCGTAGACCTCGGACGACTCGAGCGGGTTGCCCCACTCCTCCCACTCGGTGATCGTCAGCGGCATGTCCGGGTCGAGGATCGTGTTGAGCGTGTCGACGAACGGCACCTCGGCGAGCACGGCCGCGAACCGCTCCGGAGCCAGGTTCGCCACCGCGCCCATGAGCAGGCCGCCGGCCGAGCCGCCGCGGGCGGCGAGCCGGTCGGGCGCGGCCCATCCGGCCTCCACCAGGTGGTTCGCGCAGTCGACGTAGTCGGTGAAGGTGTTCTTCTTGTGCAGGAGCTTGCCCTGCTCGTACCACTGCCGGCCCATTTCGCCGCCGCCGCGGACGTGAGCGAGCGCGAACACCGCGCCGCGGTCGAGCAGGCTCAGCCGGGGGATCGAGAAGTACGGGTCCATCGACATCTCGTAGGAGCCGTAGCCGAACAGCAGGCACGGGGCGCTGCCGTCGGGCCGCACGTCGTCGCGGGCGACGATCGAGATCGGGACCCGGGTGCCGTCGGCGGCGGTGGCCCACTCGCGGTACTGCCGGTAGCGGGACGGGTCGAAGTCGCCGAGCACCGGGGTCCGCTTCCGCAGGTGCAGCTCCCGCGCGTCGATGTCGTAGTCGTAGATCGACACCGGCGTCACCATGGAGGCGTAGCCCAGGCGCAGCAGCCGGGTGGAGTAGTCGCGGTTGTCGCCGACGCCGGTGGTGTAGAGCGGCTCGTCGAACTCGATCTCGGTGAGCTCGCCGCCCTCCCCGGAGTCGAGGATCGCGATCCGCGAGAGCCCCTCCCGCCGCAGGGAGATCACCGCGTGGTGCTCGAACGCCTCGACCGCCTCCAGGCGGACGGCCGGGTCGTGGGGGAGAATCTCGTGGAACCGGGTGGTGTCCTCCACCGGCGCCCACCCGAGCGTGAAGTTCTCGGCGTCCTTGTTGTGCAGCACCAGGAACCGGTCGCCCTGGTGGTCGATCTGCACCTCGACGCCCTGCTCGCGGCCGTTCCCGAACAGGGTGAACTCGCCGGTCGGGTCCGCGGCGTCGAGGTACCGGATCTCGGTGGTGATCTTGGAGCCGGCCTCGATGAACAGGTACCGCTCCGAGCGGGTCAGCCCGACGCCGACGCCGAACCGCCGGTCGTCCTCCTGGTAGACCAGGGCGTCCTCGCTCTCACCGAGGACGTGCCGCCAGATCCGGTAGGGCCGCCAGGAGTCGTCGACCGTGGTGTAGAAGAACACCGAGCCGTCGGCCGACCACGCCCCGCCGTAGTAGACGCCGTCGATCCGGTCGCCGGAGACCTCCCCGGTGCGCAGGTCCTTGAACTGCAGCGTGTACCGCTCATCGCCGGAGTAGTTGACCGCGAAGGCGAGCAGGTTGCCGTCCGGCGAGACGTCGAAGACGCCGATGGCGAAGAAGTCGTGGCCCTCGGCCAGCTCGTTGCCGTCGAGGAGGACCTGCTCCCCGGGGATCGCCACCCCGGGCTCGACGTTCGGCGGGGTGTCGCCCTCGGCGGCCACCCGGCAGTGGATCCCGTACTGCTTGCCCTCCTCGGTGCGGCTGTAGTACCACCAGCCCTTGTCGCGGACCGGCACCGACAGGTCGGTCTCCCGGGTGCGGTCCTTGATCTCCCCGAAGATCGCCTTGCGCAGCTCGGAGAGGTGCCCGGTGCGGGACTCGGTGTACTCGTTCTCGGCCCGCAGGTAGTCCAGTACGTCGTCGTCCTCGGGGTCGATGAGCCAGGCGTAGGCGTCGTTGACGGTGTCGCCGTGGTGGGTACGCGGGTGGTCGCGGCGGGGCGCGACGGGCGGCTGTGCGGGTTTGGCTTCTGACATTCCTTAACTCTAAGGGCCGCCGCCGGGCACCGCCGAAGACCGCATGCGCGGCCACCGGCGGTGCGGTCGTGTCTCAGGAGAGCCGGTACAGGGCCGCGCCGTGCGCCGGGATCTTGGTGCGCAGCCCGCCGGCGGGCTCGGTGTCCGTCCGGGTCCAGCACTCGCGCAGGCAGCGCGGCTCGGCCACGCCGAGCTCACTCCACGGCAGGCTCAGGTCGGCCGGCTCGCCGGCGCGGTTGAACACCGCCACATAGGCGCCGTCCGTCGAGGCCCAGGCCACGTGCTTGCCCTCGCGCCAGACCTCGCGCGAGTCGGCCGGGTGGCGCTGGGCCGCGAGGACCTCGTCGTTGGTCAGCAGCTCGATCGTCTCGGGGCCGGAGTTCGGCAGGTCCGCGCCGACCATGAGCGGAGAGCGGGCGATGCACCAGAGGGTCATCATGGTGCGCTGCTCGTCGGGCGTCAGCAGCGACTCGCGCGGCTCGCCCACCTCGGCGCGGACGCCCATGCGCCCCAGGGGGAGCATGTCGGCGTCGGGCCAGTGCCCGGGCCCGGCGTGCGGGGCCCAGTCGCGCAGCAGGTCGAACTGGGCGTCGACGTCGCGCCAGCGGTCCCACAGGTCGGCCGAGACCCGCCACAGGTGCGAATGCGACTTGAGGTGCTCGGCGTGGTCGACCGACAGGTGCATGCCGGGGGACAGGCTCAGCACGATGTCCCGGTCGGCCTTCTGGACGGCGCTCCAGAACGCCTCGACCTCGTCGTGGTGGTAGGGGGCGATCATGTCGTCGGCCTTGATGTAGTCGACGCCCCATTTCGCGAACTGCCGCAGCAGCGAGTCGTAGTAGGCCTGGCCGCCGGGATGGTCGTGGTCGATGCCCCAGTTGTCGTCGATCCAGGACGAGACGCGCTCGCGGTCGGGGATCTGCGCCGCCGAGTACTCGCTGCCCTTGATGGGGGTGTCGGCGGCGACCGCCTGGCGCGGGACGCCGCGCAGGATGTGCAGGCCGAACTTCAGTCCGAGGGAGTGGACGTAGTCGGCCAGCGGTTTGAACCCGGCGCCGTCGGCGGCCGAGGGAAAGCGGTTCGGCGCCGGCTGGGGGCGGCCGTACTCGTCGAGCACCAGCTTGGCGCCGGAGTTGTAGCCGCCGGCGCGGGCGGTCGGCTCGTACCACTGGATGTCGACGACGACGTATTCCCAGCCGTGTTCGGCCAGGTGCTCGGCGATGAACTCCGCGTTGGCCCGCGTCTCGGCCTCGGTCACGGAGGTGCCGAAGACGTCCCAAGAGTTCCAGCCCATCGGGGGCACGGCGGCGAGTCGGGTCACAGAAACCTCCTCGGGGTCGCGTGAACTGTACGGTACCGGCGAGGGCCGACGCGTGGGTGCAGCCGGTCGGGGGAGCGTGCTGGACGCAGGTCACTCCGAACCCAATACCGTGTCGATGAACGGCCTCGGGGTGCTGTAAGGTAGTCAACGCATTCGGCGAGGCCAGGTAGCTCAGTTGGTACGAGCGTCCGCCTGAAAAGCGGAAGGTCGCCGGTTCGACCCCGGCCCTGGCCACCAGGCAGAACCTCATCTACCAGGACTAACACTGGATGGTGGGGTTCTTCTGCGTCCCGGTTGCTTCCGGCGATATCCGGCTCCCTACGGAGGTATAGCGGACGGATTTCCGGGGGCGTTGCAGCAGGCTGCCGGTGCGGTGGGGCACTGCTTCGTTCGCCATCAGTGCCGTTTCGCGCGTCGGTGACGCGATGGTCAGGATTGTCAGAAGACCCGGTGCATCACATCAGCGTGCCCATGCTCGAGCCGTATACGGCCCTGACCTGAAACCCGATCCTCGCAGAGGGTGCTGGCTCGGTCCGACGATGGCGAGATGAAATTCGGGGCTTTCGACGCTGAGCATCATCGGCACCGTCATATCGATCTTGTATCGCTCGACAGGTTTTGGATCAACATCTTTTGCAATCTCGTGTAACTACAGCAAATCCATCATCTCGCACTACCCTCAATTATGATCAAGGATGCACCAGAACAGGATTCTGATACACCTGGTTCGCCGGGGCCAACATGCTGTGACCTCCTGAAATTCGTCCCAGACGGTGAGGTTCCCCCGTCGGTGGTGCCACTGGGCGGTCGCTCGACTTGTTGTAGCTCAGCCAGACAAGATACTGCACGGAGTCTCTAAATTACTGCATGTCACAGAATGATTGATTGCCGTAGAACCGGGTGGGAAGTTGTGTCGGACTTCGGACAGTACGGTTCTTTGCTCAGCCAGGCTCCCGAATACTGACCCGAAACCGGTCCCTATTGTCGACGACGGAAGTACAATGCGAAAAGACCTTTCAGGATCCCCGTTCTGGTCCGGAATCGACCTCACCTCGGTCCAAACACAGGCCGACTTCTGCAGTGCCTTCAAAGAACTCCATAACAGGTCTGGACTTCAGTTTCGCAAGGTCAGCAGGCTTGTCGAAAAGTCCGGACAGCATACTAGTCAAACCTTGTCTCACTCCCAAATATTCGCCTATACTGCGGGGACTTATCTGCCGTCACGCTCAAATGATTGTGCCGTCTTCCGGAACCTGCTTAGGAGCGGATACGGGATCGACGATGACTCGGTCATCTCCGAATGGGTCGCGGCGCTCATGCGCGTCGCCAAGAATCCTGGGCGCCGCGCGGCCGACGAGACCGTGCCGTATCCGGGTCTGCGTCCGTTCCATGAGGATGAACGTCCCTGGTTCTTTGGACGTGATGACGCTCTGGAGAAACTACGGGACGTGATCGAGCTCTGCATCGCCGAGCATTCACACTCGATGATCGCGCTGGGCGCCTCCGGGGCTGGCAAATCGTCCCTGGTCAACATCGGTATTCCTTCTGTCGTAGAGAACGATGAGATGCTCGGCACGTGGCGTGTCGAGCGCATGACCCCTGGCCGTGACCCCCTCGTCTCGCTCAACGCGGCTCTGGAGGCCCGGGACGGAGAGCGTTGCCTGCTGGTGATCGATCAGTTCGAGGAGTTGTGGGCCGATACTGTCGGCCACGCCGAGTCCGGGGGGTTCCTCGAGCGTTTGGAGACGGTCACGGTCGAGGACGAGCCGCCTCTGATCGCGATCATGGTCATCAGCGCAGGCTTCTATCCGAGAGTGCTGGGCGATGGTTTCCTCGGTAGCATCGGCGCCGACCGCAGAGTCGAGCTTGCGCCGATGGGCGAAGCACAGCTCGAAGCCGCCATTGAGAGCCCCGCCCGCGCGGTCAATGTGGAAGTGGAGGCACCCTTGACGGCACTTCTGCTAAAGGACCTGGCCGAAGCCGACAAGAGCGCCGCCGGCGCGCTTCCCCTGCTCGCGCTCGCGCTGCGTGACATGTGGGGGCGCGGATCAAAACACACGATGACCGCGACCGACTACGCTGAGGCGGGTGGCCTGAACGATATCGTCGAGCGCACAGCCGAGCAGGCATTCGGCAGCCTCGACGAGGCTGACAGAGATATCGCGCGGGACTTGCTGACCGGCATGGTGAGCGTTCAGGACGGCTTCCCACACACTCGCCGTTGGCTCTCTACCGAGGACCTCGACGATCGGAGGAAGTCGCATCCGTCGGTCGATGCGGTTATCGGCAGGTTCACCGAATCGCGGTTGCTGGTTCTTGACCGGCGGGGCGTGACACTCGCCCACGAGGCGGTCCTCCGGGCCTGGCCACGCCTCGACCGGTGGATCCAGGCCGACCGTCGTCGCCTGGTCGCCCACAGCGAACTTGAACAGGCGGCCGAGAAGTGGGAGCGACACGGCCACGACCAACGCGAACTCTATTCGGGCCCTCGCATCGAGGATACGATGAAGGCCCTCGGCGCGAGTCCCACGCTTTCGCCCCGGCAGCGTGATTTCCTGGACGCGAGCCAACGCAGGGCGACACGGCTCCGGCAGGGCAAGCGTGCGGTCGTAGCCGTGGTGACGGTGCTGGTCCTAAGTCTCGTCGCCGCGCTGCTATGGGCTTACGATCAACGTGGGGAGGCGGTTCGCCACGCCGCCATAGCCGAGGACGAGCGAATTCGGGCCGAGTCGCGGATGATCGCCTCGCAGTCTGAGCGTCTGCGTAGGGCCGACCCGGCCCTGGCTGCCCAACTCGCGGTCGCGGCCTATCAGACTTATCCGACCGCCGAAGCGCGCTCGTCCCTGCTCTCGGCCACTTCCGTTCCTCCGGTGACCCGTATGCCCGGTTCGAACGAGGACAGCATTTTGCGGATGGATGTGAATCCGGAGGGTGACCTGCTGGCCGCAGCCGTGGACACAATCGGGGATGGCGCGGTCCTGATCTGGGATATCACCGACCCCTACCGCCCCGAACTGGTTGCTTCGGAACTGCCCGGCGTCGACGGAACGATCCTGACCGTCAAGTTCGCGTCGGAAGGCAGGCTCTACAGTGCTGGCCAAACCGGTGTGGTCTACATTCACGACCTCTCGGAAACCGGAGAACCGCACCTGGTGTCCTCCACAGTGGGTTCATCCGAAGGTTTCAACTCCGTCGCCGTCCACGAGGCATCTGGAACAGTAGCGGCCGGGGGCCCCGACACACGCATCTGGCTGTGGCCCGATCCTGATCTGACCAGCGCGCCACTGCTTCTCGAGGGCACTGGTGGCGACATCGCAAGCGTTACGATCAGCCCGGCCGGCGAGCGACTGGCGATCGCCGCCGCCAATGGACTGGTCGCCGTCCATGACCTCGACGCCGTCACCGCATCGACGGCACCATCGGTGCTCGATGCAGGGTACGAGCGGTACCTCAACATCTCATTCAGCCCCGATGGCCGGAAGCTCGCTGCGGGTACGTCGGCGGGCCCGGTGGCCCTTTGGAACACTGCGGACGAACCAGAGCTCCTGAAAGTCCTCCACGGTCCGGAGGCGGGCTGGTCGACCTCGGTGTCGTTCCCGCCTGATGGGCCCTACCTGGTGTCGGCCGCGCAAGACGGCGTGTGGATGTGGAACCTCGACACCGGTGCTGAGCCGTCACACCTACCCAGCAGCGGCAATGGTCAGAGCGTGGCGGTCCACCCGCTCGACGGAGCGGTGTACGCCGGATACGGCGATGGCAGGGTCAATCGCTGGCGGATTCCGGGAAACATACTCAACGCCGCTACCGGTCCCGTACGCAACGCCGAGTTCCTCCGGGACGAATCGACATTCGCTGCCGTGACAAGCGATGGTTCGATCTGGATGTGGGATGTCGACCAACACGGTGGGTCGCCGAGCTTGATGCAGCGCTTGCAGGCTCCGGACCCTGGTGACCGCCTCGTCGGCAACCTGTCGGTGAATCACGACGGAACATTGCTGGCCGGTGCTGGCCGAGAGGGCACGATCTGGGTTTGGGATCTCACGGACCTGGAAGCTTCACCGGCGGCGTTGACAGGACTCAGTTCCTATGCACTCCAGATAGCGTTCTCACCGGTCGATGACCGGCTGGCCGCCGCCGTCGATGACGGGACGGTCGCCGTATGGGATCTGGATTCGGATGCCGAACCTCAGATCGTCGAGAGCGTCTCGGATCATTGGGTGGGTGCGGTCAGCTTTTCACCGGACGGCGAAACTCTTGTCACAAGCGGGTTTGAAGGGTCGGTACGGGTCTGGGACGCGACTTCCGCGATCGACCTCGTCGAGCTCGGCGAGCCATTGGAAGGACCGACCCAGCCGGTAGACCACCTGGTGTTCAGCCGCGACGGATCACGCATCGCCGCCGCAAGTCACGACGGCAACGCATACCTCTGGAACACCGGCGACCGGTCCGCCGGGGTGGAACCGACCGTGCTTCGAGGCAACAACGCATGGATGGCGACGGTGTCGTTCAATCCTGACGACACCATCTTGGCCGGAGCGAGTGCTGACGGCGCTGCCATCCTCTGGAAGTTGGACGGCCGTTCCGAACCTGGCCGCTACGCCGTTCTGACTGGGGCGAGTCCTCCCCTCACCACCATCGCGTTCAGCGTCGACGGCACGATGATCGCTGGAGCAGGCGGCGATGCGGTAACGCGGTTGTGGCTGACCGATCCCGAAATGGCGGCCGATGCGATCTGCGCGGTCGCCGGTGCGGACATCACCGAGGACGAATGGCGAATACAACTTCCGAGTCTGGACTATCGGCCACCGTGTTAGGCGGTCGGTTACCAAGGCACAACAGTGGACTGTTCGGCTTTGTTAAGACGAACGGAATAGCCTTCCACCAGGGGCACTGGGCTGGCAACCTTCGATTGACGGACGCGATCGCGTCCGTCAATCGTCAGAACTCGAAAGGTTCCCACCATGCAAATCCACCTCATCGCTGCCTGGGCCCGCCGAATCGCGGCGGTAACCGGAGTCCTGCTCGTGCTGGCCTTCACTGCCGTCGTGTCGGCTGTGCCCGCCGCGAGCGAAGCCGCCAACACCTCGGTTGAGGCGGCGCCGATCCACCAGAGCCAGGCAACTGGCGTCGAGGCCCGCCGCAGCTCTGGTCAGGGCAAGACCGTGTTGGTCGTCGTCGGAACCGGGGCCTTGATCGCGGTGATCACCTACCGCGCGGTCCAGTCTCAGCGCAAGGGCGAGGACAAGGACAAGGATCAGCAGCGGTAGCGACAAATTGGCGGGCCGATTGCCGTATCGGCCCGCCGTAGTCCGCTGCTCAGAACCTTCAGAAGTTTCCGGGTTCCATAGCAGCTCACATACGATGCGCCAACAGAATCCGTGTCCGTATCGAAGGCGGAAGGTCGCCGGTTCGACCCTGGCCACCAGGTATATCCCCGTTCGACCTGCATTGACGAGGGTGTGGGGAACCGTTCGATCGCGCCGGGCACGGGTTCAGAGGATGCCGGTCTGGGTCATGTGCATCTGCGCGTAGCGGCCCGCCTCTTCCAGCAGTTCGTTGTGCGAGCCCTCCTCGAGGATCCGTCCGTTGTCGAGCACGACGATGCGGTCGGCCCTGCGGATGGTCGACAGCCGGTGCGCGACCACCAGGGTGGTACGGCCCAGCATGAGCCGGTCGAGCGCCTCCTTGACCAGTTCCTCGGCCTCCGGGTCGAGTGCCGAGGTCGCCTCGTCGAGCAGGAGTATGCGCGGGTCTCGGACCAGCGCCCGCGCGATCGCGAGCCGCTGACGCTGCCCGCCCGACAGGCGCGCCCCGCGCTCGCCGACCACCGTGTCGAGGCCGTCGGGGAGATCGCGCACGAACCGCCAGGCGTTGGCGTCGCGCAAGGCCCGGACGATCCGCTCCTCGTCTGCGTCCCGCATCCCGTAGGCCACGTTCTCCCGGACGGTGCCCTCGAACAGGACGGACTCCTGCGGCACTACGGAGATGAAACGGCGCGCGGTGCGCAGATCGAGCCGCTGCATGTCCACGCCGTCGAGCAGGATTCGGCCCGAGGTGGGACGCACGAACCCCAGGACGAGGTTGAGCAGCGTCGACTTCCCCGAACCCGACGGCCCCACGAATGCGACCGTCGTTCCCGACTCGATGTCGAGCGAAACCTCCTGCACCGCATCGGTTTCGGCTTCCGGATAGCGGTGCGAGACGTTCTCGAGGGTGAGCCGGCCTTCGACGACGCCCACATCGTCCTTGCCCGCGTTCTGCTCGATGTCCGGCTCTTCCAGGACCTCCGAGATCGAGCGCACCGACTCCAGCCCGCGCGCTCCGACCGGGATCAGCATCATCAGTTGCGCGAGCCCTTGGGTCAGCAGCGTGAAGTAGGTCGACAGCAGCACCACCTCGCCGGGCGTGATCGCCAGCATCCCGGTGAGCGAGAACGTGGCCGCGAGCATGAGGCAGCTCGCGCCGAGCAGTTGCATCGTGACCCACGAGATCGAGGCCACGTGGCCGTTGAGCATGTCCAGGTGCAGGCCCGCGCGCCGCACGTTCTCCGCGCTGCTGGCCACCCGCGAGACCGCCGTCTGCTCCAGTCCGTGCGCCCGCGTCACCGGGATGAGCGAGGCCATCTCGCCGGCCCTGGCCGCGAAATGCTCCATCTCCCGCCGGAACTTCTCGTTGCGGATTCGGGATCGGCGGCGCAATCCAGCGCGCAGCCCGATGGCGATCGGCACGGCGAGGGCGTACACGGGCAGGAACTGGGGGACGGCGATCGCGGTCATGGCGATCGCACCGATCAGCACCATGGTCGCCGACAGCAATGGATGCGTGAACTGCTGGAGCATGAGCTCGACGTTCTCCACGTCGCGCACCAGCTTCGTCTGCACGATCGAGGAGCTCGTCCGCGTGTGATAGCCGATGGACAGGCTCTGCAGCCGGTCGGCCAGGGCGTTGCGGAGGTCGGCGCCGGTGTCCCGCACCACGGTCATGAAGTTGCGCGTATAGATGAGGTGGTTGGGGTAGTTCTGCGCCAGCAGCAGCGCCGCGACGGCGAACCATCCCAGGACGGCCGTCACCGAGCCGTCGGCGGCGACCAGGTCGATGATCGCCGCGGTCACCACCGGCAGAAACCACAGTGGAACTTCTTTGAGAGTGAACGCGGTCACCGCCAGAAGCATGCGCCACGGTCGGCGCATGAGCAGGCGAAGTACCGAACGCGCGGCACGGGAACCGTCGAGCATCGCCGATCGATCGGCAAGCGCTATCAGGGGCATTCGCCGATAGTACGCCACTGGGGCGTTGTCCAGCCAACGCCGGATCAGGCGACGACGGGTCTCGATCGTCCGTGGGCACCAGCGGAAACCGTCACACGGCCCCGACCGTGTGAGTTTCGTTCGGCGGACGGTGGAGATCGCCGATTCCTGATCCGCCGAACAGCGCCAATTGCGTGTGCTCGGTGCCGAATTGGTTGAACTATAGTTCAACTAACTACACTTCAACCATGGATGACCTGCTCAGCGCGGTCGATTGACGGCATGGCCACACCTTCGCGGCGACCGGGCCCGCGAGTACGAGGAGGCGTTCGAGTCCTTCGCGCGGAAACTCGCCTGGACGTCTGTGAGGGTCGTCTCTAGACGGTCTTGCATCCGGCGGAGTGTCGTAAGTTGCCGCGTGTCAGTTCGTATGCCACAGTCTTGACACGCGTGCATCACGCGTCTTCCGATCCAACTGAATACCAATTCGACGGCGGGCCGCCGTCTCCATCGCCAAACAGTTTCGGCGGCCCGCCCCTTACCAGAGAGGAAACCTCCCGTGGTGCAGTCGAGTCTACGCCATGACCCGGTTCCGGCCTCGGTCAAAATCGACCTGGAACTCCACCGTCCCTACCGCACCTGGTTCGGCCTCGGCCGCCTGCGCTGCGAGTGGTGCAGCCACAAATGGGGCGCCCACGGCTGCCCCCAGCGCCGCAGCGCCGTCAAGCTCCTGGCCTCCCGGATCGGCTCCGATTCGCTCCGCAGCGTGCTGACCAGCCTCATCGGCTTCTCCTGGGGCGGTGCCGTATGAACACCGACCCCGAACGCATCGTCCTGGGCCGGTTCAACCTCGAGCACCGCCGGATCGAGGTCTACCAGGTCGCAGGCCGTTCCACCGGTTCGGTCCGGCTGCGGCGCCTCGATCCCGAACCCGCCGTCGAACTCGGCTACATCAATCGGATCGGTTCCCCGTTCGCCCGCCTTCACCTCTACCGCGCCGAATGGCCCGCCGCCCTGCGGCGCGCCGCGAAGGAGGCCGCCACGGGCGTGTGGATCCACGCCGCCGCTTGCGAAGGCGAGGTCGACGCATGAGGCTGCACTTCGTCGACAATTACCCGCTGCTGGGTACCGCCGACATCGAGGGACAGGAGGTGCATTTCGCGTGGGTGTGGAGGCAGCCCTGCCTGCGCGTGACCTTCGCCGACCTCGAACCGTCGCTGATCGGCCGCGTCATCCACCTCGACGACCTCCCGCGGCTGGCCGCCGCGCCCGACAACCTCGCCTGGCTCCACCACGACGACCCGGCCCGCAGCCTGGCCGTTCTGGACTTCGCGACCGACCTCTGGCGCCGAAAAGAAGCCGTCTTCCGCACCTGCGACGGCTGAGTCCCGAGGTAGAGAGCCATGCGTCCGCCGATGGCCGCGCTGGACACGCTTGACCCCGAAACCGACCGCTATTATGCCGAGTTCGTCGAAGGCCGACTCGGTGAAAGTCGCCAACGAGAAATCCGGAAGAAGACAAGGAAGACCATGACCTACGGATACGTCTCCGAACTCAAGCAGGAGTTTCGCGACGAGGGCCGCGCCGAAGAAGCGGTGAGGGGGCTCTTGACCGTCCTGGACTCCCGTGGGCTCAATCCGAGCGACGTGGACCGCGACCGTATCCGCTCCTGCACCGACCCGGAGCATCTGCACACGTGGACGGCCCGCGCCGCCACCGCATCGAGCATGGCCGAGGTCTTCGCCGGGTAGGACGCCCGGCGGCACCGGCGGACGCAAGGGCGCTGCCGACCCGACCGGGCCGACAGCGCCGTTCTATTCGCGGTTCAGGAGCTTAGAGGCTCCATTGCTGGTTCTGACCGGAGTGGCAGTCCCACTGGTGGAGACGGGCCGAGTTGTCGGTCGAGTTGTCGCTGACGTCGAGGCACTTGCCGGAGTGGCGCGCCACGATCTGGACGTAGCCGCCGCCCGCGTCGCGCAGCTCCCACTGCTGGTTGGTGCCTCCGCCGCACGACCACTGGATGATCTGCGCACCGTTGTCGGTCGACTCGTCGCTGACGTCGAGGCACTTGCCGGAGGCCCAGGAGACGATCTGGTAGTAGCCGTCGCCGGTGCTCTGGAACTGCCAGTCCTGGTTGGATCCGCCGTGGCAGTCGTACTGGATGATCTCGGCTCCGTCCTCGCTGGAGCCGTTCACCACGTCGGCGCACTTGCCCGAATGGCGCGCCACCATCGTCGAGGTGTCGCCGGCGTCGCCGCTGACTTCGCCGGTGGCGGTGTCGATGGTGATCTGGGGGTACCAGTCCATCGACAGCGACGAGCCGCCCGGGAACTCCAGGGGCAGCCACACGTACCCGGAGTCGTTGGGCGGGCCGCCGTTCGCTCCGGCCCACCGGTCGCCCATGTACATGTACGAGGTCTCCTGCGAGCCGGACACCTCCAGCACGTAGGTCGGTTGGGAGTCGTAGGTGGTGGAGTTGCCCAGGTTCTGCCAGCCGCTCCAGCCGGTCGGGAAGTTGGTGGTGGTCGCGTACTGGGCCTGGTTGGGGTCCCATCCGGTGGCTCCGGAGGTCACCAGGTAGTGCACGCCGTTCCGTTCGAAGATCGCCGGGGCCTCGCGGTGGTCGCCGTCGAAGGAGTACAGCAGCTCCTCCACATCGAGGTAGTCGTCGGTGAGCCGGTAGATGTGCAGGTCGTAGTTGTTGTTGGCCGACGAGATGAGGTAGCCGGTGCCGTCGTCGTCGACGTAGACGGTCTGGTCGCGCGACATGTAGCCAAGCGGCCGGAACGACCCCTGCCAGGTGTAGTCGCCGTCGATGGTGTCGGAGACGGCCACTGCCGATTCGGCGTCGCCGTAGTCGGAGCCGTTCTCCTTGTGCGCCCACATCACGTAGTGGTCGTACTGGGCGTTGTAGATCACCTTCGGGCGTTCGATGTTGGACGGGTTCAGGTCCGGGTGGGACCCGGAGGTGAGGATGTCGTTGACATGGGTCCAGTTGACCAGGTCGGTCGAGCGGTACATGCCGACCGCCTCGAACAGGCTGCCGCCGTCGACGCGGCGTTCGCCGACCATGTAGTAGTAGCCGTTCTCTTCGATCACGCCGCCGCCGTGGGCGTGCATGGTCTGTCCGCCGACGGTGGTGATCGGGCCGCCGTTGACGAAGGTCTCCGGCGCCGCCTGGGCCGGTACCGTGCCGGCCACCGCCAGCGACAACCCCGCGACCACGGCCAGCAACGGCCTCCACGCTCTATGCATCTTGGATCCTTTCGCTCGGCTCACCCGTTCGCTGGTCCCGGTGCGACCGGCCGCGGGGGAGTCCCGCCGCGAGCCGCAGCGGCCCGGGCGAGGCGCTCCGCGTTTCCAGTGCTCGCCGGAGGTGAGCGTTCTAATGAGGGTCACATATATTTGAATGCTTGTAAATACCCTTCGATAAAGATCCGCCAGCTTGCGGGGCTCAGGTTGGAGAGCGATTGCTGACCCTGTGTTGCGTTGTGGCAGTTGGGAAGTCGTAAAGGGGCGGCGGCGTGCGACCGGGGCGGCCTTGGTAGAGTTCCGCACGGATCGCCCGCAGCGATCCGAGGTCAGGCGCTCGTCCGGGAGCGCCTTCCGGTTCGAATCCGGTCCTGGCCGCCGCGCCCGTCCGGGCGATCCGGCTATCTTCGAGGGGTATGGGCCCTGATCGGCGTCACCGCCGATCAGGGCCTCTCCGCCGCTCAGTGCGGCTCGCCCACCAGTCCGGCGATCGCAGCCGCGATCGCCTCGGGGGCGTCCTCGGGCGCGTGGTGGCCGACCTCGCCGAGGTCCTCGACCCGCAGTCCCGCGACGTGCTCCCTCGCCCAGGCCACCACCGGCGGCGGGACCACGCTCGGCGGCGCGGTGGTGAGCAGGATCTTCGGGACCTCCGGCGTGGACGCCATCCACTTGCCGTACGCCTCGAACCGCTCGGCCACCTCCTTCGGCTCGCCGTCGAGCGGGATCTCCCGCGGCCACTGCAGCAGCGGGCGGCGGGACTCCGGAGTCGGGTACGGGCTGCGGTAGACGGCCAGGTCCCGATCCGAGATGCCCGGATTGGTGGCGCGCAGGGCCTGCTCGATGAACCAGTTCTCTTCGAGCGCCATCCGCTCGCCCGCGCCGGGCGTGCGGAGCCGCTGGAACTGCTCCACCGCCGGCTCGGGGAACTCGTCCCAGGTCAGGGGCCGCAGGAACGTCTCCGTAAGCACCATGCCCTTGGTGCGTCCGGGATGCCTTGCGGCCCAATCGAGGGCGAGCGCCCCGCCCCAGTCGTAGCCGGCGAGGACGACCTGATCGAGGCCGACCGCCTCCATCCACGCCTCCAGGTGATCGGCGTGGTCGGCGAAGCGGTAGGCGATGCCGGGCTTGCCGGAGCCGCCCATGCCGATCAGGTCCGGGGCCAGGACCCGCGCCCCGCCGCTGAGGCGCGGGACCACCTCCCGCCAGATGTGGGAGGAGGTCGGATTCCCGTGCAGGAGCACCACGGCGGTGTCCCCGCGGCCCTCGTCGACGTAGGTCATGTGCGAGTCGAGTACTGAAGTCTGGGGCATTGCCGGTCTCCTTTCGGCGCCGGGGCTCATTCGGCCTGCGCCAGCGGCGCGGTGCGGGTGTTCGGGGTGATGTCCATCAGCGAGAACCGCCAGCCGTCGCCGGTGCGGCGGGCCTCGTGCCGGTAGCGGGCGGTCAGCAGCGACACGCTGCCGTCGGCGAGCGTGAACACGACGTTGGCCACCGAGCGGATCCGCGCGGTGTCGCCGTCGAGGTCGATGATCGGGTTCGCCGGGGAGTGGAACGTGCCCGAGTAGTCGGCGTGCGCCGATCCGGCGATCCCGGCGAGGGCCTCCAGGCCCTCGGCCTCGCCGGCGGGCGTGCGCGCGACGACGTCGTCGGTGAAGACCTCGCCGAGGCGGTCGAACCGGCGCTCGTCGAGCAGTTGCGCCCCGCGGGCGAGCAGTTCGGTGATCTCGGCGCGGTCGCTGAGGTCCCGCAGCGTTTCGTGGTCGGTCATGGGTTCGCCTTCCTGGTGTTAGAGTCACTAACGTTCGTTGCCCTAACGAATATAAACCGTTAGTGAGACTAACGCAAGGCGTAGTATCGGGGCATGGACAGACCAGCCGGGACGCGGCCCGGGCCGCGCGGCCACTCGCCCGCACGGCTGCGCGCCCAGTTCGGGCGGCTGCTCGGCATGGCCGCCTCCCACAGCTCCCGGCTCGTCAACGAGCGCCTCGGCGAGGTGGGGGCCCGCAAGTACCACTTCGCGCTCCTGGCCACGCTCGACGAGTACGGGCCCGCCAGCCAGGCCGAGCTGTCGGACCGGACCGGCATCTACCGCTCCGACGTGGTCGCCGCGGTCAACGAGCTGGTCGACGGCGGATACGCCGAGCGGCGTCCGGACCCGGCCGACCGGCGCCGGAACGTCATCACCATGACCGAGGCCGGGAACGAGCACCTGGCCCGGCTCGACCGGATCCTCGCCGGGGTCAACGAGGAGCTGCTGGCCCCATTCGACGAGCGCGAGCGGGCCCAACTGTCCGACCTGCTGGGCCGGTTCAACGAGCACATGGGCGGCGAGCCCCCGCTCTGATCAGCGCAGGCGGCGCAGGAGCTTCTCCTTCACCGAGGTGAACGGCGGGTAGGCAACTTGCAGTGTGTCCGGGTTGAGCGGCTTGTCGAACACCGCCTTGGCGTGGCTGAACGCCTCGAGCGACCACCTGCCGTGGTAGGAGCCGGTCCCCGAGTGTCCGATCCCGCCGAACGGCAGCGCGGCCACGTCGCTGTGCGCCATCGGCGCGTTGAACCCGACCGCGCCCGAGGAGGTGCGGGTCAGCAGCCTGCGCCGGGTCGCCTCGGAGCCGGTGAACGCGTAGAGCGCCAGCGGCTTCTCGCCGGCGAGGATGTGGCCGATCGCCTCGTCGAGGTCGTCGGCGGCGAGGATCGGCAGGACGGGCCCGAAGACCTCCTCGCGCATCACGGCGTCGCCGGGGCCCACGTCGGCCAGGACCGTGGGGGCGATGTAGCGGTCCTCGCGGTTGCGCCCGCCGCCGCATACCAGGCGCCCCTCGTCCAGGAGTCCGGTCAGTCGGTCGAAGGACGCCTCGTCGACGATGCGCCCGTAGTCTGGGCTGTCGACCGGGGAGTGGCCGTACATCTCGCGCACCGCCTCGGCCAGGTGCCGCTCCAGGTCCGGGCCGACGCCGTCCACGGCGATGACGTAGTCGGGGGCCACGCAGGTCTGCCCGGCGTTCATGAACTTGCCCCACACGATCCGCCGCGCCGCGGCCGCCAGGTCGACGCCCGGCTCGACGATGGCGGGCGACTTGCCGCCGAGTTCGAGCGTGTACGGGGTCAGGTGCTCGGCGCAGGCGCGCGCCACGATCCTGCCGACGTGCGCCGAGCCGGTGAAGAACACGTGGTCGAACCGCTCCTCGAGCAGTGAGGCGGCGGTGTCGGGGCCGCCTTCGACGACGGTGATCGCTTCGGGGTCGAGGAACTCCTCGACCAGGCGCGCGAGCACGGCCGAGGTCCGCCCGGTCCGTTCGGAGGGCTTGAGGACGACCGCGTTGCCGGCGGCGATCGCACCGGCGAGCGGTTCGAGGACCAGCCGGACGGGGTAGTTGAACGGCCCCATGATCAGGACCGTGCCCAGCGGCTCGCGCAGGTAGTAGGACCTGCCCGGCTGCAGGTACGAGGGGGTGTGGACCCGCTTGGGCCGCAGCCAGGAGCGCAGTCGCTTGCGCATGAGCCGCACCTCGGCCGCCACGGCGTCGATCTCGGTGACGAACGATTCGGGCTCGGCCTTGCCGAGGTCGTCCCGCAGGGCCTCGGCGAGTTCGTCGCCGCCTTCGCGGAGCATCCGGTCGAGGGCCTTGAGCTGCGCCAGCCGCCACGGGACCGGCTTGGTCCGCCCGGCCTCGTAGTAGCTGCGCAGTGGTGCGACGGTGCCGGATGTGCTCACGCTGGTCATCAATAGAGGGTAGCCCCCGGTCGCCGCGGATGCGGATCATGCCGGACAGTGCGGGCGCGGCCCTCAGGCTCCGCGAGGGGCGGCGGTTCAAGCGGCGTAGACGTCCCAGCTCAGGCGGGCCAGCAGCGCGACGACGGCTACCACCAGCACGATGCGGACGAACTTCGAGCCCCTCGCCATCGCCATGTGCGCGCCGACGTACGCGCCGGTGATCGTGGCCGCGGCCATGGCCAGGCCGAGCGTCCACCAGAGGTGGCCCTGGAGGCCGAATACGACGAGCGCACCGAGGTTGGTGGCGGCGTTGACGACCTTCGTGTGGGCCGAGGCGGTGACGTAGTCGAATCCGAGCAGGGAGGTGAAGGCCACCGCCAGGAAGATGCCGGTGCCGGGGCCGATGATGCCGTCGTAGAAGGCGACGGCGACCCCGCAGGCGAGCATCACGGCGGCGGCCCGCCAGTGGGTCCGCGTTCTCGGTCTGGGGTCGACGCCGAGGCGGGGGTTGGCGACCACCAGGATGAGGACCGCCAGCAGGACGGCGATCACGATGGGCCGCAGCGCCGCCGAAGAGACGGCCGCGGCCGCGGCGGCTCCGGCGCCCGAGGCGGCCAGCGCCAGGCCGGTCGTCGGCCACAGCAGTCCGTGGTCGAGCTTGATTTTGCGCGCGTAGGCGATCGAGGAGGTGGTGGTGCCGAACACGGAGCCGAGCTTGTTGGTGCCCAGCAGGGTCGCCACGGGCGCCTGCGGGAAGGCCACCATGAGGGCGGGCAGCGAGACCAGGCCGCCGCCGCCCACGACCGCGTCGATCCAGCCGGCGAACAGTGCGGCCGCGACCAGCAGGGCGATCAGCGAGGCGTCGAGTTCCACGGGCACCGGTGAAGCCTACTGGCCGACCGGCAAGTTCGACACGCCGATGAGGTGAGGAACACGTGTCGGTGCGTAATCATCTGCTATCAACGGGTGATGGACTTGACGAAACCCATGACCCACTTGGTGAAACGCGGCTACGAGTATACGTTCGCCCCCGACGACCAGCAGCGCCGGAATCTGGAGGAGACGCTGGAAGCGGTTCAGACGGTGTACAACTGGTCGCTCGCGGTGTTCCAGCGGGAGTGGCGTCGCGGGGAGTCGAAGCTGAGCTACGCCGAGATCTCGTCGAGGCTGACCGCTTGGAAGAACCAGCCGGCGAACCGTTGGGTCAAGGCGTACTCGTCGGTGCCGCTCCAGCAGATCGTGCGGCAACTGCACACCGAGTACCACGCGTTCATCAACGGCCGCCGGCCCGAGCCGGCGCCGAAGGAACACGGGGAGCAGCGGGTCCTGGTCTATTCGCGGGCGGGCTACTATCTCAAGGGCCGCGAGGTGAAGCTGGCCAAGCACCGGGAGCCGCTGCGGATCGATTGGGGCCTGGAGCGGCCCAACCGCGAGGACATCACCTCGATCACGGTGATCCGGGAGGACGGCGAGACGTGGCTGCTGCGGGTGGTGGCCGAGGAGTTCGTGGAGGTCCCGCGCCAGAAGCCGCCCGAATGCGGCGAGTGCGGCAGGGCGCTCGAAGACTGAGCGGCCCGGCCGTCCGGTGGGGCGACCGGACGAAATTGCGCCCGGCCGGGGAAACCCTTCAAACCCCGGCCGGGCGGTTGTCGGCTCAGCTCGACGGTGACAGGGAGTCGATGCTGCTGAGCCTTGCCGAGGAGCCGCGGCGGTCCCGGGCGGCTTGGACGGGGCCGCCGCGCGCTCTCCGATTAGGAGCTCAACTGCGGAGCTCGTCCACGGCGGCCTTGAGCCGCTTCCCGAAGTCCTCGTCGGCCTTGGCGAAGTTCGCGATGGCGCGCTCGGCGATGTCGTCGCGGCTGACCCCGGCGATGTCGCCGGACAGGTTCGCGATGAGGCGTTCCTTCTCGTCCTCGCTCATGAGGCGGTAGAGGTTCCCGGCCTGGACGAAGTCGTCGTCCTCTTCGTGCTTCGGGGTCTCCCACTCGCCGGTCGTCCCGTTCACGGCCACCGGGGCCCAGAGCGCCTGGTCGGTCTGGTCCGGGCCGCCGAAGGAGTTCGGCTCGTAGTTCTTCTGGCCGCCGTGGCGGCCGTCGTAGTAGAACCCGTCGCGGTTGCCGTTGCGCGCCTCGGTGGCGTGCGGCCGGTTCACCGGCAGGTGGTCGGCGTTGGCGCCGACGCGGTAGCGGTGGGCGTCGCCGTAGGCGAACAGGCGTCCCTGGAGCATCTTGTCGGGGCTCGGCCCGATGCCCGGCACGAAGTGCGCGGGGGAGAAGATCGACTGCTCGACCTCGGCGAAGATGTTCTGCGGGTTGCGGTTCAGCTCGAGCTTGCCGATCTCGATCGGCGGGTAGTCCTCGTGCGGCCAGACCTTGGTCAGGTCGAAGGGGTTGAACCGGTAGTTCGCGGCCTCGGCGGCGGGCATGATCTGGACCTGCACCGTCCAGGTCGGGTAGTCGCCGCGCTCGATGGACTCGCGCAGGTCCCGCTGGTGGGAGTCGGGGTCGGATCCGGCGAGCTCGTCGGCCTCCTCGGAGGTGAGCGTCTTGATGCCCTGGTCGGTCTTGAAGTGGTACTTGACCCAGAACTGCTCGCCGGCCTCGTTGACCCACTGGTAGGTGTGGGAGCCGTAGCCGTTCATGTGCCGGTAGGAGGCCGGGATGCCGCGGTCGCCGAACAGCCAGGTGACCTGGTGGGTCGACTCGGGCGACAGGCCCCAGAAGTCCCAGACGTTGTCCGGCTCCTGGCTGCCGGTGTACGGGTCGCGCTTCTGGGTGTGGATGAAGTCGGGGAACTTGATCGTGTCCCGGATGAAGAACACCGGGGTGTTGTTGCCGACCAGGTCGTAGTTGCCCTCTTCGGTGTAGAACTTCAGCGCGAAGCCGCGCGGGTCGCGGACGGCGTCGGCGGCGCCGAGGTTCCCGGCGACGGTCGAGAAGCGCAGGAAGGTCTCGGTCTCCTTGCCCACGCGCGAAAGGAACGCGGCCCTGGTGTACTCGGTGACGTCGGCGGTCACGGTGAACTTGCCGTAGGCGCCGGCGCCGCGCGCGTGGACGACGCGCTCGGGGATGCGCTCGCGGTTGAAGTGGGCGAGCTTCTCCAGCAGGACCTGGTCCTGGATGAGCAGCGGCCCGCCAACGCCGGCGGCCTCGCTCTGGTTGTTGTTCGCCACCGGAGCGCCGGACTCGGTGGTCAGCGGCCCCGCGGCGTTGTCGAACTGTTCGCTCATTGAGCGGCCTCTCCTACTTGTTGAACGGCGCGGCGGACGGAGGTGATCCGGACCGCCGCCCGTGCGGTCGACTCGATCCTAGCTTAGACTCTGTCTAATGAAAGATCCAGTCCGGGGTAAGTGGTGACACAGTGTTCTTCCTGCTAGAGTGGGACTAACGCCCCAAAGTACCCTGAGAGAAAGACATGAGTGACCTTGTTACGCGTCTGCGCAGGCACGCCTGGCGCATGACTCCCCAACGTCGAGTGATCGCCGAGACGCTCGACGGCGCTCATGTGCACTACACCGCCGACGAAATCCTGGACCGCGCCTGCCGGCTCATGCCCGAGATCTCCCGCGCCACGGTCTACAACACCCTCAACGAGATGGTGGCCCTAGGCGAGGTCCTCGAGCTCAACCTCGACGGCCGCTCCAAACGCTACGACCCGAACATCGAGCACGACCACCACCACCTCATCTGCGACGGCTGCGGCGCCACCCGCGACGTCCACACCCTCGCCGACCCGCTCGACTCGCTGCCCGGCGACGAGCGCCACGGCTTCGCCGTCGCCGAGGCCTCGATCACCTTCCGGGGCCTGTGCCCCGACTGCCGCCGGTCCTGAGCCGACCGGCTCGCCGGAGCTCGCGCGAGGCCGCAAAAGCGCCGACGACACCCGCCGCCCCCGGCCGGGTCGATAAGCTCCCTCGCATGAGGCTCTCGAAGGAATCCGGGAAATCCCCCATCTGGAATACGCGTCCGACGTTCCTTCACTCCGACCGGCCGCTGGCCAAGTACGTCGGCCGCCCCGCCGCGGAGTTCCTCCGGATCGAGCCCTCCGGCGGCATCGTCCTGCTCGCCTGCGCCGCGATCGCCCTGCTGTGGGCCAACTCCCCCTGGTCGGGTTCCTACGACGGCGTGTGGGGCATGGAGATCGTCTTCGACTTCGGCGGATTCGAGCTCCACCACAGCCTCAAGGACTGGATCAACGACGGGCTGATGGCGTTCTTCTTCTTCGTGGTCGGCATGGAGATCAAGAGCGAGATCGTCGCCGGGCACCTGCGGGACGTACGGAACGCCGTCGCGCCCATAGCCGGCGCGATCGGCGGCATGGTCGCACCGGCCGCGATCTACCTCGCCTTCAACGCCGGCACCGACGCCGCGCACGGCTGGGGCATCCCGATGGCCACCGACATCGCCTTCGCCATCGGCATCCTGGCGCTGTTCGGCGACCGCATCCCGTCCCCGGCCCGGATCTTCCTGCTCACCCTGGCGATCGTCGACGACCTCGGCGCGATCGCCGTGATCGCCCTGTTCTACACCGACGACCTGTCCACCGAATGGCTCCTGGTCGCCGGGGTGCTCGTCGTCGTCGCGGTCGCGCTGCGCGTCCTGAACGTCTGGTACGGACCGGTCTACCTCGTCATCGGCGTGCTGCTGTGGCTCGCCACCCTCGAATCGGGCGTGCACGCCACCGTCGCCGGCGTGGTGATGGGATTCATCATCAGCGCCCGGCCGCTGCTGGACCCCCGGGCGGCGCACTCCGCCGCCCAGGAGATGGCCGAGGGCGGGCTGACCCACGAGGAGACCGAGCGGATCTCCCGGCTCGCCAAGGAGACGGTGCCGCCGACGCAGCGGCTCCAGCACCGGTTCCACCCGTTCTCCTCGTTCCTGGTGCTGCCGCTGTTCGCGCTCGCGAACGCGGGCATGCCGCTGAGTGCCGACATGCTGAGCGCGGCGATCGGCTCGGCGGTGACGGTCGGCATCGCCGGCGGTCTGGTGGTCGGCAAGTTCGGCGGGGTGATCCTGGCGACCTGGATCGCGGTCAAGGCCGGACTCGGCCGCCTGCCCGAGGGGACCTCGTGGCGGCTCCTGAGCGGCCTGGCCGCGGTGGCCGGCGTGGGGTTCACCGTGGCGCTGTTCATCACCGAGCTGGCCTTCCGCGGCGGCGACGCCGGGATGATGACCGACGAGGCCAAGCTCGGCGTGCTGGGCGGATCGCTCCTGGCGGCCTGCCTGGGCGCGGCGCTGCTGAAGCTGTCGACTCCGAAGCGGACCGCTGCGCTGGAGGACGCGACCGGGGAGCGTTAGGCTTGGCCTACGGTTTTCACGAGCGACTCGACCTTAGAGTGAGGACATCGCATTGGCTCCGCAGAATATGATGGCTCAGCCCCCGGCTACCCTCCTCCCCGAGGACACCGAGGCCCGGAAGTACCTCGACGATCACTCGCCTGAGGACACCGTCCGGAACTACCCGTGGTTCTGCGCGGCCTGGGCCCGGTTGGCGAAGAACGCCAACGAGGCCGACGAAGACGTGGCGGCGTACGCCTACGCCCGCACCGGCTACCACCGCGGCCTGGACCAGCTCCGCCGCAGCGGCTGGAAGGGGCACGGCCCGATCCCGTGGGACCACAAGCCCAACCGCGGCTTCCTGAAGTCGCTGTACCAGCTCTCCCGGGCCGCGGCGGCCATCGGCGAGGCCGACGAGGCCGCCCGGTGCGCCCAGTTGCTCCGCGACTCCGACCCGGCAGCGGCCGACGCCCTGACCTGACCGCCGCTTTCACGCCGAGGGCCGGCGGGACCGTAAAGCGGTCCCGCCGGCCCTCGGTCGTGCCGGGTCAGGCGAGGAGGATGGCGCCGTCCTCCACGGTGATGTCCACTTCGGTCAGGCCGGTCTCGGCCGGGCCCTGGACGAGTTCGCCCTCCAAGTCGAACTGGGAGCCGTGGTTGGGGCAGGTGATGACGCCCTCGTCGTCCGGCGCCTGGACCGTAGTCCCCTGGTGGGGGCACACGGCCGAGTACGCCAGGAACTCGTCCTCGCTGGGCTGGACGATCACGGTCTCCTCGGCCACGATGCCGCCCCCGACGGGGACGTCGGAAGTCGAGGCCAGCGGGGTGCGGCCGTCGCCTCCGTCACCGTCCCCGCCCCCGTTGTCGGCGCCGTTGCCGGCCCCCGTGTCGCCGCCGCCGGATTCCGACGGCGACTCGGCCGTGCCGCAGGCGGCGAGCGCGCCGCCCGCTCCCAGTGCGGCCACGCCGCACATGAGCCCGCGCCGCGAGGCGAGGACCTGCGTCGCGATGGCACGGCCCTGATCAATGTCGGTCATTACTGCTCCTCGATCTGCTGTCACTCAGAGTCGGGAAATCACCGTTCGGCCAGAAAGGGTACTAATGAGAGGTTTCCGGGGCGTCACGGCGATACTGTCCCGTCCCCGAGCCTGCCAGCACGGAACCGGGATGGCAATGAACTTGTTGAAGTTTTAATAAAACTCCCAGGGAACGCGCGATCAGCATGCGCTGCACCTCGTTCGTGCCCTCCCCGATCTCCAGGATCTTGCAGTCGCGCCAGGCCCGGGCCACCGGCGTCTCGTTCATGAACCCGTAGCCGCCGAAGATCTGCGTGGCGTCCCGGGCGCAGTCGACCGCGGCCTGCGCGGCGTAGAGCTTGGCGATGGCCGCGTCGGTGCCGAAGTCCTCACCGCGGTCGGCCTTCTCGGCCGCGTCGCGGTAGGCGAGTCGAGCCGTGTGCGCGCGAAGGCGCATGTCCGCCAGCATGAACGCGATCGACTGGTTGGCGGCGATCGGCTTGCCGAAGGCCTCGCGCTCCTGCGCGTGCGCCAGCGACTCGTCGAGGCAGCCCTGCGCGGTCCCGGCGCCCATCGCGGCCACGGCGACGCGCCCGGCCTCCAGCAGTTGCAGGAACTGGGCGTAGCCCCGTCCCCGCCGCCCGACGAGGTTCTCGGCGGGGACGCGGCAGCCGTCGAAGTACACCGGCCGGGTGTCGGAGGCCCGCCAGCCGACCTTGGAGTACTCGGGGCCGACCTCCAGGCCCGGGGTGCCGGGCTCGACCGCGATGCAGGAGACCTCGTCCGGGCCGGTGGCGGCGGTCGCGACGATGAGGTCGGTCATCGGGGTCCCGGCGTTGGTGATGAAGCACTTGGCGCCGTCGATGACCCATTGGTCGCCGTCGAGCCGGGCGCGGGTGTCGGTGCGCCCGGCGTCGGTGCCGCCGCTGGGCTCGGTGAGCGCGAACGCGCACACGCCCTCCCCGGCGGCCAGGCGCGGCAGCCAGCGCTGCCGCTGCTCGGGCGTCCCGAACTTCGCGATCGACTCGGCCCCGAGGGTCACCGCGGCCTCGACGGTGACCGCCACCGAGGCGTCGACGCGGCTGATCTCCTCCAGGGCCAGGCACAGCATGAGGAGCCCGGCGTCGGCGCCGCCGTACTCCTCGGGCAGCGTGACGCCGAAGACGCCGAGCTTGCCCAGGTCGCGGACGAGGTCGACGGGGAAGGCTCCCCGCTCGTAGTGGTCGCCGATCACGGGCTTGATCTCGGTCTCGGCGAATTCCTTTACCGCGCTGGCGAACTCGGCCTGCTCGGGTGTGAGTCTCATGGCTCCTCCTACACCGGTGTTATCGGATGTCTGCGGGATCCGAACCGGCGGTCCTTGTGGGACAGCCGCCGGAAGCGTGCAACGAGGTCGGCCCGGAGGTGCTCGGGCTCGACGATGTCGTCGACGACCAGTTCGCCCGCGAGGCGGCGCAGGTCGACGTCGGCTTCGTACTCGGCGCGTTTGTCGGCGATGAACCGCTCGCGCTCGTCGGGGTCTTCGATGGCGCCGATCTTGCCCGCGTACACGGCGTTCACCGCGGCCTCGGCGCCCATGACGGCGATCTTGGCGGTCGGGAGGGCGAGGACGGCGTCGGAGCCGAAGGCGGGTCCGGCCATCGCGTAGAGGCCGGCGCCGTAGGCCTTGCGGACCACCACGCACAGCTTGGGGACGGTGGCCTCCGAGACCGCGGCGATCATCTTGGCGCCGTGGCGGATGATGCCGGTCTTCTCGAATTCGGCGCCGACCATGAAGCCGGGGACGTCGGCCAGGAACAGCAGCGGCACGTTGAACGCGTCGCAGGTGTTGATGAAGCGGGCGGCCTTGTCGGCCGAGTCGGAGAACAGGACGCCGCCGCGAACGCCGGGGTTGGAGGCGACGATGCCGACCGGGCGGCCGTCGAGGCGGGCGTAGGCGCACACGAGCTCGCCGGCCCACCGGGCCTGGACTTCGAGGACCGAGTCGCGGTCGACCAGGCCGTCGATGAAGTCGTGGACGTCGAACGGGGTCGACTCGCCGGTCGGCACCACCTCGCGAAGGTCGGTCTCGCGCGGCGGCCGGGCCGCCCGCGCCGGCGGCGGCTGGGTCCAGTTCGAAGGCAGGTAGGACAGCCAGCGGCGGACGGTGGCGATCGCCTCGTCCTCGTTCCGGGACAGGAAGTGCCCGACGCCGGACTGCTCGCAGTGGACGCGGGCGCCGCCCATCTCCTCGAGGGTGGTCCGCTCGCCGGTGACCATCTCGACCATGCGGGGGCTGCCCAGGTACATCGAGGCGTTGCCGTCGACCATGGCGACGATGTCGCAGAACGCCGGGATGTAGGCGCCGCCGGCGGCCGAGGGGCCGAACAGGGCGCAGGCCTGGGGGATCTGGCCGGAGGCGCGCACCTGCTCGTAGAAGATGCGTCCCGCGCCGCGGCGGCCGGGGAAGAGCTGGACCTGGTCGGTGATGCGCGCCCCGGCCGAGTCGACCAGGTAGACGATGGGGTGCTGCTCGGCCTGCGCGGATTCGATGGTGCGGACGATCTTCTCGACGGTCCTGGCCCCCCAGGAGCCGGCCTTGACCGTGGAGTCGTTGGCGACCACCCGGATGGGGCGGCCCTGGACGGTGGCGGTGCCGCAGACGACGCCGTCGGCCGGCAGGCCGGGGTCGGGGTTGGCCCAGAGGGCGTCCTCGGTGAACGAGTCGACGTCGGTCAGCCGCCGGATCCGCTCGCGGGCGTGGTACTTGCCCGCGGCGGCGGCCGCCCGGTGGTACTTTTCGGCGCCCCCGCGCATGATGCTCTCGCGTTCGGCTCGGTAGTCCACGTCGTCTCCTTCCCCTACCTTAACGATCGTTAAGGTAGTTACATTGTGTCCCGTGACCGACCGCCTGTCAAACCCGGGGCGCCCCCACCGGGCGGGCGGCTACCCTCGAAGGGCCGCACGCGGCGCAACCAGCGAACCGCCGCCCGGCACCGCCGTCCCACCCGGAGACCCATGAGCACCACGACCCGCGACGCGGCGCCGGCCGCCGACCGCCCCGAAGCCCCGGCGCGGCAGCGGTACCTGCACGAGATCGACGGGCTGCGCGGCGCCGCGATCGCCATCATCGCCGCCTACCACATCTGGTTCAACACCGTCTCCGGCGGCGTCGACGTGTTCCTGCTGCTCTCGGGCTTCTTCATCACCGGCAGCCTGCTGCGCGGCCTCGAATCCGGGCGCGGGCTCCGGCCCGTCCGCTACTCGGCGCGGATCGTGCGCCGCATCTTCCCGCCCGCCCTGGCCGTGGCCGCCGCGATGGTCCTGATGACCGCGATCTGGCTGCCGCGCGCCACCTGGAACCAGCAGCTCGGCGACCTGCTCGCCTCGGCGTTCTACGTCGGCAACTGGCGCCTGGCCGAGACCAGCGTCGACTACCTGTCCTCGAACAACGGCGCCAGCATCGTCCAGCACTACTGGTCGCTGGGCATCCAGGCCCAGTTCTACCTGCTGTGGCCGCTGCTCATCGCCGCCTGCGCCTTCGCCGCACGCCGCAGCGGACTGCGACTGCGGTGGGTGCTGGCGGCGGCGTTCACGCTGGTCTTCGCCGGGTCGTTCGCCTTCGCCCTGTGGGAGGTCGCGGCCGACCAGGCGTACGCCTACTTCGACACCCGCGCCCGCTTGTGGCAGTTCGCCCTCGGCGCGCTCCTGGTGCTCGCGCTGCCGCTGCTCCGGCTCGGCCGCCGCACCGCGGCGGTCCTGTCCTGGACGGCCCTGGCCGCCCTGGCCGCCTGCGGCATGGTCCTGGAGAGCACCCGGTTCCCCGGCCTGGCCGCCGTGTGGCCGGTGGCGGCCGCCGCCGCGGTCATCGTCGTCGCCTCCGCCCGGCCCGGCGCCGGAGCCGGAATCCTGCTCAACTCCCGGCCGCTCCAAACGCTCGGGCGGCACTCCTACAGCCTCTACCTGTGGCACTGGCCGGTCCTCATCTGCTACCTGGCCGCCACCGGGCGCGACACCGCCACGATCGCCGGCGGGGTTGGGGTCATCGCCGTCTCGCTCGCCCTCGCCGCGGCCACGCGCTGGGCGGTCGAGGAGCGCCTGCCCGCGACCGGCCTGGGCCAGCGCACCGCCCGCGGCGCCTACGCGCTCGGCGCGGCCTCCATCGCGCTGGTCCTGGCCGCCTGCGCCGGCCTGTACGGCTACATCGCCTACGAGCGGCACCGGCTCGACCCGGCCGCCGCCGCGGCCGACGCGAGCGTCTACCCGGGCGCGGCGGCGCTGGCCGGGGACCTCGACTTCGAGGCGGCCGACTTCATCCCCTCGACCCTCGACGCCGCCGACGACCGCGATCCGGCCCTGTCGGGGGAGTGCAACCAGTCGATGGAGGGTTACGAGCCGATCCGCTGCGACTTCGGCTCCGATGAGGGCGGCGCCGAGCGGACGGTGGTGATGTACGGCGGCTCCAAGATCTGGCAGTGGCTGCCGGCGATGGAGAAGGTGGCGGAGGCTCGGGACTGGCACCTGATCACGTTCATCAAGAACGCCTGCATCCCCACTCCGGAGCAGCCGAACACGGACGAGGAGCGGTACCGGTCCTGCGACGAGTGGAACGACTCGGTCGTCGCCGAGATCGGCCGGATCGGCCCCGACCTCGTCTTCACCTACGGCTCGCGGGTCGGCTACGACCCGGTGGAGTCCTTCCCCGACTACAACGAGCGCTACGAGCAGTTGCTCGAATCCGGCGCCGAGGTCGCCGTCGTCCGCGACACCCCGAGCCCGCGCTTCGACGTGCCCACCTGCGTCGACCTCAACGGCCCCGGCTCGCCCGAGTGCGCCGTCGACCGGGACGCCTACTACCCCGACCCGGACGCCTTCGGCGACCTCCCGGTCCCCGCCGGGGTCCACAAGATCGACCTGACCGACTACATCTGCACCGAGACGGCCTGCCCGCCGGTGGTCGGGAACATCCTGGTCTACCGGGACGACGCCCACCTGACCAACACCTACGCGGCGACGCTCGCGCCCTACCTGGAGTCGGAGCTGGTGGCCGCGGCGGGGGCCTGAGCGCCGCGAACATTCGCGTTCAGGCGTTTGCAACTGGTCCGTACCATAAAGGCCAATTGTGAGACGGTTCCCGCGACCTCGACCCCCGGAGGGCCCATGCCGAACCCGTCCATCGCCGCCAACATCGGAGACCTGCTCGGTGGCGCTCTGCTCGTCGTCTGCCTCGGAGCATTCCTGGCGCTGCTGGTGCTCGGGCTGTTCGCCAAGGGCGGCCGGGCCGCGAAGCGGGCCCGCTGGCGGCGCGAGATCCCCGAGCAGGACCGGCTCCTTCCCGCACTGGCGGCCGAGCGCGGCTGGCACTACGCGCCAAGGGACGACCAGTGCCTCCGCATCGTCGACGTGCTCGAACGCGGGAGCAACGGGGAGTCGACCAGCGGCGACCGCCACCAGAGCGCCGGCGCGTCGGGCCGCGGGGCCTACGGGCTGCGGTTCGCGGTCAATCCGACCGCGGCCGCCGAGCACGTCATCACCTTCCGTGCGCGCGGCGGCGAGTACGTGCTGTTCCAGCACCGCTGGAACCAGGCCGACCACGAAACCTACGGCCCCATGTGGCAAGAGGACCGCGACCGCGCCAGGTTCGCTTCGACCGCGGCCCGCCGCCTGCCGGCGGCCACGCCGTTCGTGTGCGTCACCAGGAGGTGGAAGGGGGCCGTCTCGGGACTGGTCGGACACGACACCCGGGTCGACCGGCACCGCTTCGACCGCGACTACCTCGTCTTCGTCGAACATCAGCGCTTCGGCCTCGATATCGTCCATCCGCGACTGACGGAGTGGGTGATGGAGACCGAACCGCCGGAGGGCGAGTTCCTGGTCCTCTGGGACGGCTGGTGCTTCATCACCACAGAGGACATTCTGCGCGCCGAGGAGGTCGACCACCGCCTGGAGCGGCTCGACGCGTTCGCGGGCCTCATCCCCGATCACGTGTGGAATACCGACTACGACCCCGGCCGTTGAGCTGCGGCTCCGATCCCCGCCCCGACCGATACGACATAGAGGAGCTCCAGCATGAGTGAAGGCATCAGAGTCGATCCCGATCAACTCGACCAAGCCGCAAGCGCCATCAGGGACACGGCGGACAACGCCGATGACCTGGCCTCGTACGCCAAGGATTCCGATCCCGACGTCTGGGCGTGGGGCCTGCCCGCGACCTTCCTGGCGGCGCCGTTCTACATCGGGCTGGTCGACATGCTGCACCAGCAGTTCTCCGGTGTCCGCCAGACCATCGAGGGGTTCGCCGACATGGTCGAGGAGTGCGGCGCCGACGCCCGCGAGAACGACGACGGCACCGCCGAGGTGTTCCTGGATCTGGAAGGCGAGCTCGAAGGGGAGTACAGCGATGAGTGAGAACGAACTCTCCTGGCAGGAGAACGCCCCCGAGCAGAGCGACGTCGACTTCTCCGGGGACGCCTGGGTCCCCAGTGGCGCGGACGCGCTCGGCGCGCTCAAGGGCGCGACGCTCGGCGTCACCGGGTTCGACGGCCACAAGGCGTTCGACGGCATCAACAGCAGCGTCAGCGAGATCGACGATCTTGCCGACTGGCCGTCCATGGTGATGGCGATCGACGCGATCATCGAGAAGTCGAACCAGGCCCACGCCAAGATCCAGGAGTTCGAGGACGCCGGCGGCAACGTCTTCGCCGATCCGCTGGGCATGCTGGCCGGCACCCTGGTGAACTTCGTGCTGGAGTTGTGCCAGCCCTTGCAGGACCTGCTCGGGCTGGTCACCGGCAACCACACCCGCATGAAGACCTGCGTCGAGATGTGGCTGACGGTCGTCCGGGGCGGCATGGAGACCGGTGCCCACATCGCCGAGACCGGCGCCGAGGTCATGAAGGACTGGAGTGGCGACGACGGAGAGGCGGCCCGGCACCGCGTCGCGGAGATCGGTCAGGCGGTCACCCTCATGTCCATGTGGGGCATCGCCATCGCCGTCGCGCTGCGGGGCATGGCCTGGATCGCCTTGAAGTGCGAGATGAAGGTCAAGAAGATCCTCTCCGACATCGTCGAGGAGGCCCTCACCAAGTGGCTGCCGGGGATGGCGTCGGGTGCGGCGACTTTCGGCGCCTCGTCGGCGGCGACGGTCACCCTCGCGGTCGTCCAGATCGCTAACTGGATCATCACCGCCTACAACTTCATCCAGATGGCGATCACCCTGTGCGAACTGGTCTGGGAGGTCTTCCAGTCGATCGGCGACATGATGCCGTCGATCGACGAGGTCCTCAACTTCTTCAAGAAGTAGCGCACGCGCCGCTTCGGCCCCGGACTCGCCGTCCGGGGCCGAAAAGTCCGATGTCGACTCCGTCTTCACCTTCCCGGTGCGGCGGCCGTCCTCCGGGTCGACCCGTTGCGCCGCTGCATCAGAAATCGACGCTTGTCAACCCTCATGTTCCCTAGTAGAGGTATGTCGGATCAACAACATTGACTCGACGATTGTCCGGGATCAGGAGCCGCCCGCCTCGACGGTGACGGTGTCCAGGGCGATCTCGGCCATCTCGGAGAACGACTCCTGGCGGTCCTCGGCCGACAGGGACGTCTGGTTGAGGATGTGGTCGGAGATGGTGCAGATCGCCAGCGCCCGCGCGCCGAACCCGGCCGCGAGCGTGTAGATCGCCGCCGCCTCCATCTCGATCGCCAGGACGCCGTAGTCGGCCAGCAGGCCCTCCACGTCCGGCGCGTCGGAGTAGAAGGTGTCCGAGCTGTACAACTGGCCCACCCGCAGGCCGATGCCGCGCTCTTCGGCCGCGTCGGCCGCCGCCCGCAGCAGCCCGAAGTCGGCCACCGGCGCGTAGTCGACCGCGCCGCCGAAGCGGATGCGGTTCATGCTCGAGTTCGTGGAGGCCCCGATCGCGGCCACGACGTCGCGCAGCTCGATGTCCGAGCGGACCGCCCCGGCCGAGCCGACCCGCACCACCGTTCTGACCCCGAACTGGTCGAGCAGCTCGTGGGTGTAGATCGAGGCCGACGGTTGGCCCATGCCCGTACCCTGGACCGACACGCGCCGGCCGCGGTAGGTGCCGGTGTACCCGTACATGCCTCGGACCTCGCTGTAGCATTCCGCGTCGCTCAGGAACGTCTCGGCGATCCATTTCGCGCGCAGCGGGTCGCCGGGCAGCAGGACGGTCTCGGCGATGTCGCCGGGCTCGGCGGCGATGTGTGCAGTCATGGGCCCAGGATCTCACAAAACATCCCATGTATTTGCGGAAGGTGCCTGTGAGACGGATCCCGCGATACCCGCTTGGCGGCGCCGCGTGCCGATCCGGTAGCCTTTCCGGCGGTAGCGTGTCCGAGCGGCCTAAGGAGCTCGCCTCGAAAGCGAGTGAGGGTTCACGCCCTCCGTGGGTTCGAATCCCACCGCTACCGCCAGCAGACCCCGGGAAGGGCCGCGAAGCGGCCCGCCTGGGGCTCAGTCGTTTTCGGGACCGGTTGGCGTAGCCTGTCTAGGCTGTGCGAGTCCGACGGTCCTCGGAAAGGCGGGTGGGGTGTGGGTCGGTCTTCTTGGCGCGCAAAGACTTACGGCGCCATCGTGATGTGCTGCGCGTTGCTGCTCGCGGTGATGATGCTTCTCCACCGGTTCATCCCCAACCGCTGGTACAACCTCGGCAGCCTCATCGAGACGTTCCTGCCCTGGTTCGGTCTGTTCATCCCGCCGCTGATCGTCCTCGCGGCCCTCCGGCGCCGGCCGCTGGCGATCGTCGTCGCCCTGCTGCCGGCCCTGGTCTGGCTCAAGCTCTACGCCGGTGTGTTCCCCGACAAGACCGACGGGTCCGGTTCCTTCCGGGTGCTGGCCCACAACGTGAACGCCGCCAACCACCAGACCGTCGCCACCGCCGAGGCGCTCCTGGAGGCCGACGCCGACGTGGTCGCCCTGGTCGAACTCACCCCCGAGCAGTTGGCCGAGTACGACGAGGCGTTCGGCGAGCACTACGAATACACGGCCGCGTTCGGCACGGTGGCGCTGTGGTCGGAGCACCCGATCGTCCTCACCTCCGAGATCGATCTCCAACTGGGCTGGACCCGCGCCTTCCGCGCCCAGGTCGACGTCGACGGCCGACCGGTCGCCTTCTACGTCGCCCACCTGCTGTCGGTGCGCGTCAACACCGAGGGCTTCACCTCCGACGACCGCAACCGCACCGCCGAGCTGCTCGGCGAGGCCATCGCCGACGAGCCGCTGGATCGGGTGGTGCTGCTCGGCGACCTCAACGGCACCATGCAGGACCGTTCCCTGGCGCCCATCACCTACCAGCTCCGGTCCGCGCAGGCCGCCGCCGGGAAGGGCTTCGGGTTCACCTGGCCGGCCTCCAACCCGCTGGCCCGCATCGACCAGGTGCTCTTCCGCGGCCTGGAGGCCACCGACTCCAGGGTGATGGAGCCGACCGCCTCCGACCACCGGCCGGTCCGGGCCGATTTCGACTTCTGAGCGTGCAACCCCGGCCCGCCGGGGAGGCGTCTAACAGATGTGACCGGAGAGGATGATTCAGCCGTGAGCGACACGGTGGTGCTGCCGCGCGTCGAGGCCGGCTCCGCGGACGGGGGCCCGCCTGCGGCGCTGATCGCGCTGGAGGGGGTCGGCATGACCTATCCGGGGCCGCCGCCGGTCGAGGCGCTCAAACCGATCGACCTGCGCGTGGAAGCCGGGCAGTACGTCGCGATCGTCGGACCCTCCGGGTCGGGCAAGTCGACCCTGCTCAACCTGCTGGGCCTGCTGGACGCCCCCACCTGCGGCACTTACCACCTGGAAGGGGTCGACACCTCGACCATGAGCGAGTCGGGGCGCACCCGGATGCGGGCCGACAAGATCGGGTTCATCTTCCAGGCGTTCCACCTCATGGCCCACCGCACCGCGACCGAGAACGTCGCCATGTCCCTGGTCTACCAGGGGGTGCCGCGGCGCCGCCGCAAGGCGGTCGCGCAGGAGAAGCTGGAACTGGTGGGACTCGGCCACCGCCTGGAGGCGCTGCCGACGACGCTGTCGGGCGGGGAGCGCCAGCGGGTGGCCATCGCCCGGGCCCTGGCGACCGACCCGAGCCTGCTGCTGTGCGACGAGCCGACCGGGAACCTCGACTCGGCCACCGCCGATGCGGTGCTGGCCACCATCGACGGGCTCCACGCCGCCGGGCTGACGATCCTGATGATCACCCACGACCACGACGTCGCCGACCGCGCCGAACGTGCGGTCACCATCCGCGACGGCCTGCTCTCCGAAGGCAACCACTCCACCAGCGAAACCCGATGAGAAGCGGCGGTCCGCCGGACCGGTGAAGACCGGGCCGACGGGCCGCCGTGGCCTCAGTCCTCGTCGATGACGTCGGTGGCGTCGCCCTCCGTCGTGGGCTCGTCCGTCGGGTCGGTCGGATCTCCCGGGTCGGTCGGATCTCCCGGATCGGTTGGATCCTCCGGGTCGGTCGGTTCCGGCGGATCGGGCTCGTCGTCGCCACCGCCGCCGTTGCCGCCGCCATTGCCGTTGCCCCCGCCGTTGTCGTCGTCATCGTCTTCCTTGGGCTCCTCGTAGTTGGAGCCGTTGGAGACCAGGATGTAGATCGGGCTGCCCTCCGGGGCCGAACCGGTGACCGAGGTCGAGAACGCCTGGCCGGCCGGGCAGCTCGAGTCGAACCGCCCGGACGCGATCGAAGCCTCGAATCCGGCGCCGGACACTTTGGACCTGGCGGAGCCGGGGCTCTCGCAGCCGATGCCCGGGATGTTGACCAGGTTGTCACCGTTGATCATGTCGTCGGACGGCGCCGACCAGTCCTCCTCGTCGAGGCCGTCGACCGCCGCCTTGAGGACCGCCACGCCGGTCGAGCGGACCTGGTTGTGGAAGTTCGCGGCCAGGTTGTCGTTCGCCGAGTTGTCCGGGTCGCCGACGAACGTGGTGGTGGCGGCGTTCGGGGTCGCGTTGATGTACCAGTAGGAGCGCTCGGCGTTGGCGGTACCGGTCTTGCCCATGATCGGGCGTCCGAAGTTGTCGGCCTCGCGAGCGGTGCCGCCGACGCAGCGGGTCTTGTCGGCACCGCCGTCGTAGACCGGGCAGCGCGCCGCGTTCACGGCCGCCCGCGCCACGTCCTTGTCGAGGGCCTGGTCGCAGGTGGGTTCGGAGGCTTCCTCCCACTCCTCCCCGTCGGAGTTGGCGACCTTCAGGACCGGCAGCGGTTCGCAGTGCTCGCCCTCGGCCGCCACGGTCGCGTACGCCTCGGCCATCTCCATCGGGGTGGTGGTGTCGCCCATGCCGAGGGTGAACACGCCGTACTCGTCGAGGCGGTCGTCCTTCCGGTGCTGGGTGACGCCGCTCTGGCTGTAGAAGGAGACGCCGAGCCGCTCGGCCATCTCCACCGCCTTGGGAGTGGTGACCAGCTCCTGGAGTTGCACGAAGCCGGTGTTGGAGGACTTGCCGAACATGCCCCAGAAGTCGAGCGTCCCGCCGGCGGAGTACGACTCGGTGGTGGGGCACCAGCTCCAGATCTCGTTCCCGTACTGGTCGGTCCGGCGGTTGCATTTGACGTCGTCATCGGCGTCGGCGCCGGTCTGGTACTGGGAGGTGTACTGGCGGGGCGAGGGCAGGGTGGTCTTGAGCGGCCAGCCCTCTTCGAGGGCGGCCAGCAACGTGAACATCTTGAACGTCGAACCGGCCGGGAACCCGGACGACTGGTCGTTGCCGCTCAGCAGCGGGATGGTCGTGTTGGGATAGTTCGACGGTGCGTCCTTGCCGTCGGTGCGCGGCCCGTTGCCGGTCTGGTCGAGGCTGTAGACGCGGTTGACGGCCATGGACCGGATGTGCCCGCTCCCGGGAGTGAGCGTCACCGAGCCCAGCGCCCGGTGGTCGTCGTCGTCGATGTGGCCGTGGATCTCGTCCATGGCCGCGTCCTGCAGCTCGGGGTCGAGGGTGGTGACGATGCGGAAGCCGCCGCGCTTGAGCAGGCTGAGCCGGTCGCGCTCGGTCTCGCCGAAGATCTCCTGATCGGCCCACCACTGCTTGAAGTAGTCGCAGAAGAAGCCCCAACTGTTCTCGGCCACGTCGACGCACTCCGAGCGCACCGGCCGCGGGTCGAGTCCGAGCTCGGTCTCCTGGGCCTCGGCGGCCTCGGACGCCGAGATCATGTCCTGGGCGACCATGCGGTCCAGCACCCAGTCGCGGCGGTCGAGGATCTGGGAGTCGTCGCCCTCGCCGTCGAGCAGACCGTCGGCATAGGAGGGGAACTTGGGGAGCGCGGCGAGGGTGGCGGCCTCGTGGAGCTCCAGATCGCTCGGGGGCTTGTTGAAGTAGGTGTAGGCGCCGGCGTAGACGCCGTAGGCCTGGTTGCCCAGATAGATCACATTGAGATAGCCCTCGAGAATCTCCTCTTTGGTCATCGACTCCTCGATGGCCATGGAGTACCGGGCTTCTCGGAGTTTGCGCTCGTAGGTGTCCTCGGACGCTTCGATCACTTCGTCGATGGTTGAAGCGGAGTAGATGAGGGTATTACGCACGAACTGCATCGTCAGGGTCGAAGCGCCTTGCGTGTCCTCGCCGCCCTGATTGGCGATGGCGGCCCGCACGATGCTGGTCCAATCGACGCCGTTGTGCTCGAAGAACTTCGAGTCCTCGGCCGCCATCAGCGCATCGATCATGAGGGGATCGACGTCGTCGAGTCCGATCTCGCGGCGGTTCTCCTCGTAGAAGGAGGTGATGAGGGTTTCTCCGTCGGAGGCGTAGACGTAGCTGGTCTGCGGGAGGGCCGATCGGGTGAGTTCGGTGGGCAGCGACTCGAACGAGTCGGCGCCGTTGTCGAACACCATGCCCCCCGTAGCGAACAGGGGGAACGCCGCCGCTGCGGCGAGGACTCCGGCCACGACTCCACAAACGATCAGGGTCAGGCCGTCCCCCAAGGGAACACGGTAGCGCTTCAACGTCTCCACCACCTCAGGTTAGAACGCGGGTCGCGAAAGATACAGGGTGTTTGTTCCGGGCCGCCCGGTTTTCGCACGCCGGGTAATGCGAGCCGAAACACCCTCGTAGTTTAATCGTTATTTCTCGAGGGGTTGTCGCGATCTGCGCCATAGGGGTGAAGCTCTCCCGGACGGTCCGTTTTTCGTCTCGGAGGGTAGTCAAACAATTACAAGAGGTGTAAGGTCCGATCTTGACGGCGACTTTGGGTGACTGCAAGATTACTCATATGGGGCCGTTGGGGGGTATGAAGGGAAAACTTACGGGGAGGTCATGCAGATGGGACTGCTGATCGACTGGACGACCAAGGCGCTCTGTCAAGAGGGCGACCCGGACGCACTGTTCGTACAGGGGGCCGAACAGAATAACGCGAAGAAGATCTGCCGTGGCTGTCCGGTCCGGCTCGAATGCCTCGCAGATGCGCTCGACAATCGTATCGAATTCGGCGTGTGGGGCGGCATGACCGAACGAGAGCGCCGCGCACTGCTTCGCAAGCACGCGGACGTGCGCTCCTGGCGGTCGGTCTTCGAAGTGGCGCTCGAAGAAGAACAGCGGAACGCCAAGAAAACGAACAGGCGCCGCATTCCGGCGGATCTCAACATCTTAATGGCACGCCGCCGCAGGCGGCCCGAAACCGACCGCGCCCGAGACGGAGCACCGTCCGGGCGCGCCGTCGTGCCGGCCCCCGGTCAGTCCTCCCCGTCCCGGCGCACCGCCCGACCAGCGAAGGCGCGCAAGCCCGCCAGATCCACCACCTCGGCCCCCGCCTTCGGCAGCCACACCTGCGGGATCTCCGGGCAGGCGGCCCCGTACCGGGCCGCCACACGCTCCTCGGCCGCCCGGCGCCGGGCCAGATCGGCATGCGTGCGCAGCACCGCCGCCACCGGGCTGTCCGGATCGCCCTCCTCCAGCGATGCCGCCGCCCCCAGGCAGCGCTCCGCCGACATGCTCGCCCGCACCGGCGTCAACTGGTTGAGGACCATCCCGTCCAGCGGCATCCGCTCCTCGGTGAGCCGCCGCGAGAAGTACATGGCCTCGTTGATCGCCGCAGGCTCCGGGGTCGCCACCACCAGGAACGAGGTCTGGTCGTCCTGCAGAGCGCGGAAGGTCGCCTCGGCGCGCCTGCGGAAGCCGCCGAACGTGTCCTCCAGGCTCGCGGTGAACTCGGCGACGTCGGTCAGCAGGTGACCGCCGAGGATCTTGTTGAACACCCGCGTGAACACCGCCGCGCTCGCGCCCATCACCGACAGCATCGAGCGCCTCGAGCCCGGGGTGGAGGCCGACAGGAGGCGGATCACGCGGCCGTCCAGGAAGCGGGCCAGGCGGGCCGGGGCGTCCAGGAAGTCCAGCGCCGAGCGCGAGGGCGGGGTGTCCAGGACGATCAGATCCCAGCGGCCGGTCTCGCGCAACTGCCCGAGCTTCTCCATCGCCATGTACTCCTGCGTGCCCGAGAAGGTGGAGGAGACCGCCTCGTAGAAGGGGTTGGCGAAGATCTCGGCGGCGCGCTCGGGCGTGGTGTGGGAGGCGACGACGTCGTCGAAGGTGCGCTTCATGTCCAGCATCATCGCGTCGAGCGAGCCGGCCTCGGGGCCCTCGACCGGGCGCGGGGTGTTGTCCAACGCCTCCATGCCCAGCGACTGCGCCAGGCGCCGGGCCGGGTCGATGGTGAGCACCACCGTGCGGCGGCCGTGGCGCTCGGCCGCGCGCAGCGCCAGGGCCGCGGCCGTGGTGGTCTTGCCGACCCCGCCCGAGCCGCAGCAGGCGATGACGTGCTTGCCGTCGTCGGCCAGCAGCCGGTCGACGTCGAGGTCACTGCGCATCGCGGACCCCCTCCGGGGCGGCGCCGGGCCGCAGCGGCGAGCGGCGAAGCCCGCCCGTCGACCGGCGCAGCGTTCGGGCCAGGTCGTACAGTCCGGACAGGTCGACGCCCTCGGGCAGGAGCGCCAGTTCGTCGACCGGGCGGCCGAGCCGCTCCAGCCGATCGCGGTGGGCGTCGATCGCCGCGATCTCGTCCTGACCGGTCCGGTACTCGGCCAGCAGCGCCGCGACCGCGTCCTCGTCGGCCGGCAGTCCGGACCGGGCCAGGCCGTCGCGGAGCTGCTCGGCGGTCACGTCGACGGTCCCCGAGCCGACGACCTTGTTGAGGATGACGTGGCCGACCGGCAGGTCGGCGGCCTCGAGCTCGTCGTGGGCGTCGATCGTCTCCTGCACCGGCATCGCCGCCGGAGTCGTCACCAGGTGGACGGCGGTGAGCGAGGAGTGCAGGAGCCGGGCGACCGAACGCGAATGCCGGCCGATCGGTCCGGTCTTGGCCAGGCGGCCCGATTCGACGGTCACGTTGAGGAACTTGACGATCCGCCCGGTCGGAGGGCCGTCCAGGACCACCGCGTCGTAGGCCATGCGGCCCGACTCGGTGCGCGAGACCGCCTCCTTGAGCTTGCCGGTCAGCAGGATGTCCCGCAGCCCCGGCGCGATGGTCGTCGCGAAGTCGATCGCGCCGAACCTGCGCAGCACCCGCCCGGCCGAGCCGAGCCGGTAGAACATCGTCAGGTAGTCCAGCAGCGCCTCGTCGGCGTCGACCGCCTGCCCGAACACCTCCCCGCCGTCGAGCCCTGCGGCCAGGTGCCGCTCGGCGTACGGCAGGGGAGCGGCGTCGAACAGCGGCGCGATCCCCTGGCGGCCCTCGATCTCGGCCAGCAGGACCCGGCGGCCCGTCCCGGCCAGCGCGAGCGCCAGCGCGGCGGCCGCGGTGGTCTTCCCGGTGCCGCCCTTGCCGGTGACGACGTGCAGGCGCGGTACGGGACCCGTGGCACTCATCCAGCGGAGTCTAATCACTGCGACGGGAAACCGCACACGAGCCACTGCGGGCTCGAGTCCTCCGCGACCAGGATGAAGGTCCAGGTGGTGGTGTCGCCGCCGCCGGTGGTCAGGTCGGCGGTGACGGTGGCCTCGCCGACCGAGCGGTCGACCTCGGTCACGTTCGACCAGTCGATACCGGCCCCGCCGCCCGCCTCGGCGAGCGCCTCGACCGCGCCGTTGAGGTCGCGGTCGGCCTTGGCCGAGCACAGCCATTCGGACGCGGCCGCCGAATCCCGGTCGTCCAGCAGCGCGGTGAGGAACTCCTCCACCGACCGCTCGGGCGTGTCCGAGACCTCGGCCACGTTCACGAACAGCCGGGTCGCGATCAGGATGAGCGCGGCGGCGAACGCGGCCGCCGCGGCGAAGGTCAGGTAGGTCCAGGTCCGGGCGGAGCCGGACCGGTGGGCGGGGCCGGGCTTGCTGCCGGTCGGCCGTTTCGCGGCGGTGTCTGGCGACACGAATGCTCCCTGGGTTCGATATGGGGAGGCGACGCACTCCGCAGTCTAGCGGTGCGGGCGCTCCGGACGGGGAGGCCGTACTGTGGTCGGCATGGATAAATGGGAGTACGCCACCGCACCGCTGCTGATCCACAACACCAAGCAGATCCTCGACGTCTGGGGCGAGGACGGCTGGGAACTGGTCACCGTGCTGCCCGGTCAGAACGCCGAGCAGCTCGTGGCCTACTTCAAGCGCAAGAAGGAGCAGTAAGTGGCCGACGCGAAGGCGAACCTGGAGCGGCTCGGGCTGACGCTGCCGGAGGTGGTGCCGCCGGTGGCGGCCTACCGGCCCGCGGTGCGGTCCGGGGACTACGTGTACGTCTCGGGCCAGTTGCCCATCGTGGGCGGCGAGTTGGCCGGGACCGGGAAGGTCGGCGCCGAGGTCGACCCCGAGCGCGCCTTCGAGCTGGCGCGGATCTGCGCGCTCAACGGGATCGCCGCGCTCGGCTCCGTCGCCGAACTCGACGGCGTGGCGCGGATCGCGAAGGTCACCGGTTTCGTGGCCTCGGCGCCCGGGTTCACCGGGCAGCCGCAGGTGATCAACGGCGCCAGCGAGTTGCTCGGCGAGGTGTTCGCCGAGGCCGGCGAGCACGCCCGCAGCGCGGTCGGCGTCGCCGAACTGCCGCTCGGCGCGCCGGTGGAGGTCGAACTCGTCGCCGAGCTCGCCCCCACCGCCAAAGTCCACCTCGTCTAGCCGATCGCCGGGGCCACGCGGCTTTCCACCTCGCCGAGCGCGACGGACGTGCCGCGCGGCCCCGGAGCGGTCGCCGAGATCCTCACCGCGTCGCCGTCGGCCAGCCGCCACTCGGGGCAGGCCGCCTCCATCGAGCCGTACAGCATGCCCGGGCGCAGCACCGCGCCGTTCGCGGTCAACTGCGCCATCTGCTGCGCGGGCGTCCAGTACGGGACGCCGAAACCGGCCCCGGCCACCGGCACGCCGTTCACCTCGATGTCCAGGCGCAGGTCGAAGCCGAACCGGTCGGACTCCTTGAGGTAGGACGGAGCGGTCGGCCCCTGCTCGGGGGCGGCGATCCGGGCCGCGTCCAGGGCCTCCAGCGGGGTCACCCACGTGCTCATCGACGTGGCGAACGACTTCGCCTCGCTCAGCCCCAGCCCGTCGGTCTCCATGCGCGCGAAGTCGTGCGCGGTCCAGTCGTTGAGCAGGACCGCGCCGAACACGTGCTCCTCGAACGCGTCGGGCGCCACCGGGCGGCCGACCGCCGACTCGCCGCCGACGACGAAGCCGACCTCGGGACCGATGTCGAGCGAGCCGGTCGGAGCGAACACGACCTCGCCGCCGGGCGCGGGCCGGTGGCTCGAGGGCCGCACCACCTCCATCCCCGACGGCAGCACCGTCGAGGCTCGGCCGCCGGTCGCGCGCGGATGCCAGCGGCGCGGGTCCGAGGCCCCGGTGAAGTCGACGAAGTCGGTCACCAGCAGCGGGGCGTGCATGCGCGCCTCCGTCAGCGGCGTGAGCCACTCGCCGGCCGCCTCTTGCAGGCTCGGCTCGCTGAGCGCCTCCTGCACCTGCCGGCGCACCTGCCTCCACGCCTCGCGGCCGAGCGACAGCAGCCGGTTCAGGGCCGGGTCGCGCAGCGCGGTGCACGAGGCGCACGTCTGGCAGTCGCCGGAGAGTACGGCTTTGTGGAGGTCCAGGATCTGGTCGGCGATGCGGACGCCGATGCGCGGGACCGGTGCGTCCGCGGTCGAGAACACCCCGTAGGGCAGATTGTGGATGTTGTAGGGGCTCTCATCGGCGCCCGGTACCCAGCAGGTGGTCACGTCGTTCCTCCGTCGTCGAAGCGGTTACGGAGGTATAACGAGCGTGGGCCCGCTCAGGTCACTCGGCGCGGCGATGCCGCCGCAGAACTGTGAACCAAGCCACCCAGGTGCCGACGGCGACCAGGGCGAAGAACACCCGCGCCCCCGGCGGGATTCCGGTGCCCAGCAGGGCGGGCAGGCCGAACACCACCGCGACGCCGAGCAGGACCGACCGACCGAGCGCGCCGCGGAACAGACCGGGGCCGTAGATCTTCCGGCGCCAGGCGACGTCGTCGGGCCGGGCGTCGACCGCGCCGGTGGTCTCGCGGCGCCGCGCCTCGGGCGGCAGTGACCGCGCCGTCTGCGGCGACGAATCGCCCGGCTCGAGATCGGAGGCGGCCTGCCGGGAGCGTCCGGCGAGGTCGCTCATGTCGAGCGAATCGGCGACCGCGGCGAGCGTCAGATGGGTGCGGGGCTGGTCGGGGGCGAGATTGACCGCGTTCCAAGCCGCGTCGAGCGCCGGCTGGCCGGCGCCCGCGCGCCGGGTGATCAGCGCGTAGTGGACCTGATGGACCCAACTGGCCCGGTCGAGTTCGAGGAGGCTCGCGGCGGCCTGCATGGCCTCGTCGCGCCGCTCGGCGTCGGCCAGGGCGTACCCGCGGACGACCAGTGCCCGCCGGTGCCTCGGATCGCGCGCCAGGGTCGCGCCGGCGAAGACGAGGGCCTCGTCCGGATCGCCCTCGGCGAGGGCGAGGACCCCCGCCATCGCATTGGCCTCGGGGTCGAACGGGTCGACGCGGAGCGCCGCGTCGATCTCGGTGCGGGCGTCGGGCAGCGCCTCGAGGTCGTACAGCATCTCGGCGCGTTCGAGATGCTCGGCGACCGTGCGGCGGGTGGGGTCTTGGTCCATGAACCTACTCCCGAATGGGAATCAAAACCTGTACAGCAACGCTACCGCGGTCGCCGCCAGGCCCTCGCCGCGTCCGGTGAACCCCAGGCCGTCGGTGGTGGTGGCCGACAAGCGCACCGGCGCCCCGATCGGAGTGGCCAGGGCCGTCTCGGCCTCGGCGCGGCGCGGCCGCAGCTTGGGGCGGTCGCCGATGATCTGCACGCTGACGTTGCCGATCGACCAGTCGGCCTCGCGGACGCGCCGGGCGGTCTCGATCAGCAGGGCCTCACCGGAGGCGCCGTCCCATTCGGGACGGGACGTGCCGAAATTGCCGCCGAGGTCGCCGAGGCCGGCGGCCGACAGCAGCGCGTCGCAGACCGCGTGCGCGGCCGCGTCGCCGTCGGAGTGCCCCGCCAACCCGGGTGTACCGGGCCAGTCGAGGCACGCCAAACGGCAAGGTCGAGTGGGATCGAAACGGTGCACGTCGGTTCCGTGCCCGACGACCATGGACGGAAATTCGGGACTCACGCGTTGAATTGCGGCTCGCCGGAAGCTAACTGAACCGGGGCCTCCGACAGCAGGACTTTGTCGAGAATGCTCTCCGCCTCGTCTTTGACGCAGTCCTCGGCCAGCGCGATCTCTCCTACGAGGATCTCGCGTGCCTTCGAGAGCATTCGCTTCTCACCCGCCGACAGCCCGCGCTCCCGGTCGCGCCGCCACAGGTCGCGGACGACCTCGGCGATCTTGAGCGGAGAGCCGGAGGCCAGCTTCTCGACATTGGCCTTATAACGCCGTGACCAGTTGGTGGGCTCCTCCGTATGAGGGGCGCGGAGCACATCGAAGACCTCGTTGAGGCCCTCCGCTCCGACCACTTCTCGGACGCCGACGAGTTCGACGTTCTTGGCGGGAACCTTGACCGTGAGGTCACCCTGCTCGACACGCAGCACGAGGTATTCCTGTTCAATACCTCCGATGACGCGAGTTTCCACAGCTTCAACGAGTGCGGCCCCGTGGTGGGGGTAGACAACGGTCTCGCCGACACTAAAACCCATAGGATCGAAACCCCTTTCGCTGTGTCTAGCCTAACACGTCACCGGGTTGATACCCGACAGCGGATCGCCATGAATGCCCTGGTCAATTGGTATGTGACCGACTACTCTACGGCACCTTGGCGATCCCGAACGGACAGAGAGTCGTGAATGAGGCGTGCGTCGCCCGCTCCGAGGGCGCCACTCCCCGAATCGCGCCATTTCCGGTGAGAGCCATTCCTCGGCGCGGCGCGGGCCTGGAGACCCGGTCCCGGGCGGTCGTCTACGCTGTCGGCAGCACGCCCTCATGACTCAGGGAGGACCAGCAGTGGCCAGGGGTATCAGCATGGCGCTCACCGCACGCCGCGCGGCGGCGCTCGCGGTCGCGGCGGCCGCGACCGTCGGGCTGTCGGCCTGCGGCGCCGGACAGGTGACCCACACCGACACCAAGCAGGCCGCGATCGCCGGAGTCAACGTCGACCACGGCGACATCGCCCTGCGCGACCTCCAGGTCGAGTTCTCCTCCGCCGACGGGTACGAGGCCGGCGGCGAGGCCCCGCTGCGGATCTGGATCGGCAACGAAGGCCAGGAGCCGGTCAGCCTCGAGAGCGTCGTCACCGACGGGGCCCAGGCGGTCGCCTTCTGCCCCGGCGACGAGGCCGCCTCCGGCTGCACCGCCGACTTCGCGCCGATCGAGATCGCCTCCGAGGACTACGTCCGCCTCGACTCCAACGTCGACGGCGCCGACTACCTCCGGCTCGAAGGACTCGCCGAGCCGCTCGTCTCCGGGCAGGCGATCGGCGTGACCTTCGTGTTCTCCGGCGGCCGGGAGGTCCCGGTCGACGTTCCGGTCGGTCAGGCGACCGAGCAGGAAGAGCCCGAATACGAGGAGCACCCCGGGCTCGGCCACTGACCGGTCACCGCGCGAGCGGCCAGCGCCGCTCGACCGACTCCTCGCGCCCGCGGCGCCGGAAGTACGCCTCCAGACTCGCCGCGTCCTCGGCGTGCCACCGGACCTGCGCCTCGTGCAGCTCCCGCGGCTCCATGCTCCCCACCTCGGGGAAACGCGTCCCGATCACCCTGGCCAGCGCCACCGTCGCGGCGGCGTCGCCGGTCGCCGAGTGCGCCCCGTCCAGCTCGACGCCGTAGTGCTCGGCCGTGGCCCCGAGCGTCCGCTTGCCCTTCCGGTAGCGGTCCACCCGCTTGTCCAGCACCGCCGGGTCGACCACTGAGATCCGGTCCCAGTCCGGCTGCGGGATCGCGTGCCGATCGAGCTCATAGGACAGCATGGTGAGGTCGAATCCGGCGCGGAACGCCACCACCGGCGTCCCGGCCTCGATCGCCGCCCCCAGGGCGGCGGCGATCTCGCCCAGCGCCTTCACCGGCACCTCCCCTTCGGCGCGGGCCTTCTGGTCGGTGATGCCGTGGACCCGCGACGCGCCCGGCGGGATCGGCACCCCCGGATCGATCAGCCACGACTCGCCCATCCACCCGACGGTCTCCCGGTCCGGCCCGACCGGGTCGACGGTCACCAGGGCCGCCTGCACGATCCGGCTCTCGGCCGGGACCACGCCGGTGGTCTCGGTGTCGAACCCCAGCAGCGGACCTTGGAACCATTGCTCGCTCATGGGGCCACCATATCGACCGCCTCCGACGATCCGCCGATATGCTCTACGCTGCGCCCGGAACGGAGCTACGCCCCTTCCCGCCCGTAAACGACCCCTGGAGGAACTTTGGACTGGTTGCATTCGATAACCGACGCCATCCAGCGATGGGCCGACAACCTCGACGCCGACTACGGCGGCGACGTCGGCGAGGTGAGCTCGTTCGTATGGGGCCCATGGGTGCTCATTCCGCTGCTGCTGGCCGTCGGTGTCTATCTGACCGCCCTGCTGAGCGGCATCCAGATCCGGCGGCTCGGCTACGGGCTCTGGCTCGCCCTGTTCCGGCGCAACGAGGGCGATGTCAAGGGCGACATCAGCCACTACCAGGCCCTGTCGGTGGCGCTGGCCGCCACGGTCGGGGTCGGCAACATCGGCGGGGTCGGCGCCGCGATCGCCATGGGCGGGCCCGGCGCGCTGTTCTGGATGTGGGTGACCGGCCTGGTCGGCATGGCCACCAAGTACTCGGAGGCGCTGCTCGGGGTCAAGTACCGCAAGGTCAACCCCAAGGGCCGGCAGTCCGGCGGCCCGCAGCGGTACCTCTCGGAGGGCATCAAGGGCCCGCTCGGCAAGATCCTCGCGTTCGCCTTCGCCGGGTTCGGGGTCATCGCCAGCTTCGGCATCGGCAACGCCGTCCAGTCCGGCCAGGTGGCCGCCGCCATCCAGGGGCAGTTGCCCGACGACACCTTCTGGACCCCGTCGTGGACCGGCGTGGTGATCCTCGTCTCGGTCGGCCTGGTCATCCTCGGCGGCATCAAGTGGCTCGGGCGGGTGGCCTCGGCGCTGGTGCCGCTCATGGTGGTCCTCTACCTCGCCGGGGCGCTCGCGGTCCTGGTGATGAACGTCGACGTGCTCGGCACCGCCTTCGCCATGATCTTCGACCAGGCCTTCAACGGCGCCTCGGCGGTCGGCGGCTTCACCGGCGCCGCGATCCTGACGGTGATCCGCTACGGCGTGGCCCGCGGCATCTTCTCCAACGAGTCCGGCCTGGGCACCGGCGGCATCGCCGCCGCCGCGGCCCGCACCGACCAGCCGGTGCGGCAGGCGATGGTGTCGATGACGCAGACGTTCATCGACACGCTCATCGTGGTCACCATGACCGGCCTGGTCATCGTCGTCACCGGGGTGCTGGGCACGACCGAGGTCGTCGACGGCGAGGAGCGGATGGTCACCGACTCGGCGCTCACCCGGCTCGCGTTCGAGACCGGCCTGGGCGGCTCCGGCACGGTCGGCGGCACCGTCGGCGGCCTGATCGTCGCGGTCGCGATCGCCACGTTCGCGTTCTCCACCCTCATCGGCTGGTCCTACTACGGCGAGAAGTGCCTGGAGCGGTTCAGCGGACAGTGGCTGATCCTGCCCTACCGGGCCGTGTTCGTCGTGGTCGCCTACCTGGGCGCGGTCACCAGCCTCGACCTGGTGTGGGGCTTCTCCGACATCGCCAACGGCCTGATGGCGCTGCCGAACCTGATCGGCCTGCTGATCCTGTCGCCGGTGGTCTACCGCGAGACCAGGAAGTTCTTCGCGAGGCCCGACTGGCGGCTGCTGCCGGCCGACGCCGTCCCGGCCGGAGGCGCGGCGCGAGCCGAAGGCGAGGCGGGGTCCGAACCGCCCGAGCCGGAGGGGAAACCGGATTAGGGCGGTGTCGCAGTCCGCCAATAGCATGTAGCCATGCACGAGTCCCGGCCCGGCCAGGCGACCTTGGAGGCGGTCCTCGAACGCGTCACGTACGCGAACGAGGAGACCGGGTACACCATCGCCCGCGCCTCCACCGCCCGGTCGGGCCCGGAACTGCTCACGATCGTCGGTCCGCTGCTCGGCGCCCAGGTCGGGGAGAGCCTCGACCTGACCGGGCGGTGGACCAGCCACCCCAAGTACGGCCGCCAGTTCGAGGTCTGGTCGTACCGGACGGTGCTGCCCGCGACCGTCCAGGGCATCGAGCGCTACCTCGGCTCGGGCCTGATCAAGGGCGTCGGGCCCAAGACCGCCGAGAGGATCGTGGCGCACTTCGGCACCGCCACCCTCGAGGTGATCGACGACGAGCCCGAGCGGCTGGCCGAGGTGCCCGGCCTGGGCCCCAAGCGGACGAAGTCGATCGCGGCGGCCTGGGAGGAGCAGCGGGCCATCAAGGAGGTCATGGTCTTCCTCCAGTCGGTCGAGGTCTCCACCTCGCTGGCGGTGCGGATCTACAAGAAGTACGGCGACGCCTCCATCGGGGTGGTCAAGAACCAGCCGTACCGACTCGCCAACGAGGTGTGGGGGATCGGGTTCAAGACCGCCGACACGGTCGCCCGCGCGGTCGGCGTCCCGCACGACTCGCCCGAGCGGATCAAGGCCGCGCTCCAGTACGTGCTCTCCGAGGCCGGCGACGCCGGGCACTGCTTCCTGCCGGCGCCGAACCTGGTGGGCGACACGGTCGAGCTGCTGGGACTCGAGGCCGGACCCGTGACGCGGGCGCTCGAGGAGCTCACCGACGAGGCCGAGCACGTCATCGCCGACCGGATCCCCGCAGGGGAGTCGACCGTGCCGGCGCGCTACCTCGCGCCCTTCCATCACGCCGAGCGCGGCCTCGCCTCGGGCCTGCTGAGCCTCCTGGACGCCTCGGGCGACCGGCTCGGCGCCTTCCAGAACGTCGAGTGGGACAAGGCGTTCGAGTGGCTGCGGAAGCGCCGCGACGCCGAACTGGCGCCCGAGCAGGCCGATGCGGTCAAACTCGCGCTCACCGAGAAGGTCGCCGTGCTCACCGGCGGCCCCGGCTGCGGCAAGAGCTTCACCGTCTCGGCCGCCGTCGACCTCGCCAAGGCCAAGCGCGGCAAGGTCGTGCTCGCCGCGCCCACCGGGCGGGCCGCGAAGCGGCTCGCCGAGCTCACCGGCTGCGAGGCCGCCACCCTGCACCGGCTGCTCGAACTGCGGCCCGGCGGCGAGGCCGCCTACGACCGCGACAACCCGCTCGACGTCGACCTGCTGGTCGTCGACGAGTCGTCCATGCTCGACACCGTGCTGGCGAACAAGCTCGTCAAGGCCGTCCCTCCCGGGGCGCACCTGCTGCTGGTCGGGGACGTCGACCAGTTGCCGAGCGTCGGCGCCGGTGAGGTCCTGCGGGACCTGCTGGCCGCGCCCGCGATCCCCCGGGTGCGGTTGACCCGGATCTTCCGGCAGGCGGCCGAATCGGGCGTGGTCGCCGGCGCCCACCGGGTCAACTCGGGCGCGTTCCCGCGCCTGGAGGGCTACGACGACTTCTTCTGGTTCGCCAGCGACGACAACGACCTGGTCGCCGACCACGTGGTCGACATCGTCACCCGCCGCATCCCGGCCAGGTTCGGGCTCCACCCGGTGCGGGACGTCCAGGTGCTCGCCCCGATGCACCGCGGCGGGCCCGGCGCCGGGAACCTCAACCTCAAGCTCCAGGAGGCGCTCACCCCGGGGCGGGAGGGGCGTCCGGAGCGCCGCTACGGCGGCCGCGTCTACCGGGTCGGCGACAAGGTCATCCAGATCCGCAACAACTACGCCAAGGGCGCGAACGGGGTCTTCAACGGCACCGTCGGGGTCGTCTCGGCGCTCGACGCCGAGGCGCAGACCCTGACCGTCCGCACCGACGAGGACGAGGACGTCGACTACGAGTTCTCCGAACTGGACGAACTCGTCCACGCCTACGCGATCACCGTGCACCGCTCGCAGGGCAGCGAGTACCCGGCGGTGGTGATCCCGGTGACCACCAGCGCGTGGACCATGCTGCGGCGCAACCTGATCTACACCGCGATCACCCGCGCCAAGCGGCTGGTGGTGATGGTCGGATCCAAGAAGGCACTGGCGGTGGCCGTGCGGAGCGCCGGGACCGGCAAGCGCCACACGGGCCTGACCCACCGTCTGGGGACTTGAACTTCCATATTGATAATAATCGATCCAAATGGGTAGAATGCGGATCACAGGCCGCCCGGAATCAACCCGCAGGAGTCCCGATGGCGAACCGCATCACCCGGCGCTGGAGGCGCATCACGATCACCGGAGCCGCGCTCGCGGTCGCCGTGCTCGGCATGGCGGTGAGCACCTCGGCCGCATCCTCCGACCAGAGCCGGGACGGCACGGAGGGCCCGGCGCAAGCCTCGTCGGGCACGCCCGGCCCCAGCCCGACCGGCGTTCTCGCCGACTGCGAGGTGGAACTGGAGCTCGAATACGGCTTCGACACCGGATCGATCTACATGCTGACCGTCACCGCGGGGGACGACACGGTCCAGGGCTGGTACGCCTCCTGGATCTGGCCGGACGACACCGAGATCACGCACGTCTTCGACGTCGAGGGCCTTCCCGAGCAGAACGGCCGCCTGGTGGAGGTCACCGCCCACCCGCAGTACGGCTACATCGAACCGGGCGAGTCGAAGTCGTTCGCGTTCCTGGTGGACACGCCGTGGCTGTACAACGCGCCCGAGATCGACTCACACTGCTACGTGTACCTCCCCTGACCGCCGGCGGCGCCTAGCGGTAGTTGACGAACTGCAGCGCCACGTCGAGATCCTTGCCCTTGAGCAACTGGATGACCTCCTGGAGGTCGTCGCGCTTCTTGCCCGAGACGCGCAGCTTCTCGCCCTGGATCTGCGGTTTGACGCCCTTGGGGCCCTCGTCGCGGATGATCTTGCCGATCTTCTTGGCCTTGTCCTGGGCGATCCCCTGCTGGAAGGACACGTCGATCTTGGACTCCTTGCCCGACTGGCGCGGATCGGAGGCCTCCATGGCCTTCAGCGAGATCCCGCGCTTGATGAGCTTCTCCTTGAGCACCTCCAGGGCCGCCTTGACGCGGTCCTCGGTCTCGGCGGTCAGGACCGCCGCCCCCTCGCCGCTGCGGTCGACGCGCGCGCCGGTCCCGCGGAAGTCGAACCGGGTCGACAGCTCGCGCTGCGCCTGGTTGACGGCGTTGTCGAGCTCGGCCAGATCGATCTCGGAAACGATGTCGAACGAGGCGTCGGCCATGGAAACCAGTCCTTCCAGTAGGTGGGGCGACGGTCGTCCAGCTTAGTCGGGCGCCTCCGGGCCGACCCGGCGGCCGCCGCCGTCCGCCGGAGTGAACGCCGTCTCACGGGGCCGGAACCCGGTTGCGGACGGCCGGGAGCGAAGCGCTATTCTTGCTTCCGCTACACAGCGAGCCAGGTTGCCCGAGCGGCCAAAGGGAGCTGACTGTAAATCAGCCGGCATTGCCTTCAGAGGTTCGAATCCTCTACCTGGCACCGTCGAAGCAACGGCCCGTGAACCGGGGAGGCCCGGTCGCGGGCCGTCGTCGTTCCCCCGGCTAGGCGCCGGCGGGGCGTCCCGGATCCGCCGACGGGGCCGGAGCGTGCTCCTCCTGCGGCTCGCAGGGGAGCCAGACGCCGACCTCCCAGCCGCCCTCGGGCCGCGGCTCCGCCCGCAGACGCCCGCCGACCGCATCGACCCGTTCGCCCAGGCCCACCAGGCCCATCCCGGCGCCGGTCTCGGCCAGCCTCCCGCGAGCGGCCCGGCCGTCGTCGCGGACGCTCACCTCCACGCCCCCGCTTCCGGCCGCGGCCACCACCACCCGCACCTGCCGGGCGTCCTGGGCGTGCTTGCGGACGTTGGTCAGCGACTCCCGCACCACCCGGTGCGCCGTGGCCGCGATCTCCGGGGCGACCCGGTCGGCCAGGTCGGGGGAGATGAAGCAGCTCGCATCGGTGCCCTCGCGGCTGAACCGGTCGACCAGCTCCTCGATCTGCGACAGGTCGCCGAGCGGATTCACCCCGGCGCCGGCGTCCTCGGCGCGCAGCATCTTCACCATCCGCCGCATCGACGCCAGCGCCGCCAGCCCGGCCTCCTCGATACCGGCGAAGGACCGCCTCGGATCGGTGTCGGTCACCTGCGCCGCCTGCGCCAGCACCACCATCCCGGTCACGTGGTGGGCCACGAAATCGTGCATCTCGCGGGCCAGCTCCATCCGCTCGGCCCGGCGGACCTCCGCCTGCGTCTCGCGGCGCAGCCGGTCGAGCCCGCGAAGATAGGCGCCGAAGCCGACGACCGTGGACATGGCCATGACGATCATGACGATCCCGGCCGCGATCGAACCCTGGTAGACGAAGAACCGGAAGCCGATCGCGGTGAGCGCCGCGCCGAGCGCGAACGCGACCCAGCGGCCCGGCGGCGCGTCCCAGTGCCGCACCGCGTACAACATGAGCAGCAGCAGCGCGAACATCTCGGCCACCCCCACCCCGCGGCCCTGGTTGGACGCCGTCCCCAGCGCCGTCGCCGCCAGCGAGGCGAACGCGGCGTATCCGATCCAGCGTTTGCGGCCGGGCCGGTAGCACAGGTACACCCCGAACGCCAGCAGCGCGGTCGCCGCCTGAATCCAGGAGACCGGATGGAGTATCGGCATCGGCTCGACCGGTGAATAGGAGAACGACTCGCCCAGCAGCGACAGCCCCAGCACGCAGACGACGCCGATCTTGAGCGTGCGCATCCCGATCCGGTTCAACCGGGCGCTCCAGTTGGGCTTGGAGGTCATGCCTTCGACGGTAACCGCGGAAACGGCTGCGTCGGCCGAATGGCCGAGCCGCCCCGGCCGGACCCATCCGGTCTCCTAAGTAGGGAAAATACGTGCCATTATGTGCACATGTCTCACCGTCCGCGTGATCTCAGCCCGGAAGAGCTCCGCTTCATCCCTCAGCGCCCCGTGCGATGGATGTCGCCCCGCACCCTGACCGAGACCGCCGCCCGGCTCGGGCTCGCCCGCCTGCTCGGCGGCTACCTCGACAAGCGCGAGATCTTCGAGAGCCGCCGGCAGGAGGTGTTCGCCCACGACCGGGACGAGGAGCTGTGGATCGACTACGTCGCCGACATCGGCGACGGCTTCGACGCCACCTACTCGATCGCCCACCTGATGGCGCAACCCGATCTGGAGGTCGGCGGCCGGCGCCTGCCGCGCGGCTCGGTCCTGGTCATGGGCGGCGACGAGGTCTACCCGGCCGCGAACTGGCGCGAATACGAACACCGGATGAAGGGCCCCTACGAGGCGGCGAACCCCGAGACCGAGGTGTCGCTGTACGCCATCCCGGGCAACCACGACTGGTTCGACGGGCTCACCGCCTTCGGCCGCCAGTTCATCGAGGGCCGCCGGTGGGGCGGCTACCGGACCGCCCAGACCCGCTCCTACTTCGCGCTGCGCCTGCCGCACCGCTGGTGGCTGTACGCCGTCGACGCCCAGTTCGACGCCCACCTCGACCGGCCGCAGCTCGAATACTTCAAGCGGGCCGCCGGCGAGCTCCAAGCAGGCGACCAGGTGATCCTGTGCGTACCGCAGCCCTCGTGGGTGTGGACCGAGGACAACCCGCGCTCCTACGACCGGATCGACCACTTCATCCGGGACGTCGTCGCCGAGCACGAGGCCGAAGTCCCGCTGATCCTCACCGGCGACCGCCACCACTACGCCCACTACGCCCAGATCGGCGGCTCCCGGCACCTGGTGACCGCCGGCGGCGGCGGCGCCTACCTCTCGCCCACCCACAACCTGCCCGACGAACTCACCGCTCCGCGCAAGACCGTCTCCGAACCCGATGCGGTGCAGCGCCGCTACCGCCTGACCGGCACCTATCCGAGCCGGGCGCGCTCGCTGCGGTACGCGTTCGGGATCTTCGGCCGTCTGCCGTGGCTCAACAAGGGCTTCACGGTCCTGATGAGCGCCATCATGCTCATCGCCACCGTGTCCATCCTGGAGGGACCGGGGACGTTCGCCGCGGCAGCCGTGGTGCTCCTGGCGGCCGGGGTCGGCTTCGCCCACCCCGGGCAGGGCACCAGGACGCTCAAGCACTACGTGCTCGGACTCGCCCACGGCGCGGCGCAGGTCGGCCTGGCCTGGGCCGGAGCGCGGGTGCTCCGGGAGACGCCCTGGGAGGACTTCTGGCCCTACGTGGCCTATCTGCCGGTCGCGGGCCTGGTCGGCACCTGGCTGGTGGGGCTTTATCTGGTGGTGGCCAACCGGTTCGGGGTCAACGCCAATGAGCTCTTCGCCGGTCTGTCCATCATCGACCAGAAATGCTTCCTGCGGATCCGCGTGGCCCGCGACGGGGTCACGGTGTTCCCGATCGGGCTCGACCGCAGCGGCCGCGAGTGGACCGCCGACCCCGACGGGGCCTCGTCCGACTCGTGGATCAAACCGGTCGAGCCGCTGTCGCCGCGCCTGATCGAGGAGGGCTTCCGCGTCCCCGACCCCGGGCCCGGCCACGACGCCGTGCCCCGGCAGCGGCCGTTCCGGCGGCTGGTCGCGCAGGCCGAGGAGTGGTTCAACCGCAGCGGGTGACTCCGAACCGTCGTTGCGGCTAGGCTTCGCGGCCCTCGGCGTAACTCTCGAGCCTCTCGAGCTGACCCGGGTCCAGGCTCGGGCGGATCCGCTCCATCGCCCGCATCACGTGCGACATGGTCACGATCGAGGCATCCAGCGACTCGCGCATCGCCGTCAGCGCCGCCTCGCGCACCAGCGCCGCGCAGTCGGCCGCCGAGTACAGCCACAGCTCGTCGGCGACCGCGTCCAGGTCCACGTCATCGGCGAACGGCACGTTCTTGGCGCTGGCGCGCAGGATGTCCGCCCGGCCCTTGGCGTCCGGCGGCGGCACGTACACCAGCCGCTCCAGGCGCCCGGGCCGCAGCAGCGCCGGGTCGACCATGTCGGGCCGGTTCGTCGCGCCCACGACCACCACGTCCCGCAGCGACTCGGCGCCGTCCAGTTCGGTCAGCAGCGCGGCGACCACCCGGTCGGCGGTGCCGCCGTCGGTGCCGCCCCCGCGCACCGGCGCCAGCGCGTCGAGCTCGTCGAAGAACATCAGCGTCGGGCTCGCCTGCCGGGCGCGCCTGAACAGCTCCCGCACGTTCTTCTCGGACTCGCCCACCCACTTGTTCAGCAGTTCGGAGCCCTTGACGCTCAATACGTTCGCGTGGCCCTCCCCGGCGACGGCCCGCACGATGTAGGTCTTGCCGCAGCCCGGCGGCCCGTAGAGGAGGATGCCGCGCGGGGCCTCGATGCCCAAGCGGGTGAACGCGTCGGGGTACGTCAGCGGCCACAGCACGGTCTCGGTGAGGGTCTGCTTCAGATCCGCCATGCCGCCGACGTCGTCGAGCGTGAGCCCACCGAGCTCGACCGAGTCGCCGCCCATGCTCGAAGGACGCACCGCCTCCAGCGCGGCGTCGAAGTCCGAGCGCTGCAACGCGGTCGCGCCGCCGGCCTTGGCGCGCATCGCCGCCCGGACTCCGGCTTCGCGGACCATCGTCGCCAGGTCCGCGGCCACGTACCCGGGGGAGCGCTGCGCGACCGACTCGATCCCCACGTCCTCGGCGATCCTCATGCCGCGCGTGAAGTGCAGGATCAGCTCGCGCCGCGCGTCGGTGTCGGGCATCGGCACCACCACCTCGTGCGCGAGGGCGCCGCGCAGTTCGGCGTCGACGTCCTCGACGTCGGCGGCCGTGCAGACCACGGCGTGCCCCTGGTCGAGAACCTCCTCGACCAGCTTCAGGAACATCGTCCCCAGCGGCGTCCTCCGGCCCGCCGCGGCGATCGCCTCCACGCCCTGCACCAGCAGCAAGCCCGGCTCCGCCAGCGCCGCCACCGCCCGGCGCAGCCGCTCGGCCGCCGTGTTGGCCTCGACCGCGGCCAACTCCGGGCCGGACACTTCGCCGACCGAGGCGCCCACCTCGGCGGCCACCGACCGCACCAGGGTCGCCTTGCCGGCTCCCGCCGGCCCCGAGACCAACACCCCGAGGGTCATGTCGGTGCCCACCACCGTGAGCACCTCCCGGTGGTTGAAACCCAGATCGAGCAGCTCGCGCAGCTCCTCGGCCGGGATTCGCACGCCCGCCAGCTCGTCGTAGGGGACGTGGTCGACCTGCCGGGCCGGTTCGATCCGCACCGCCGGCTCGGGCCGGTCCCGACCCGACCGCTCGGCCGCGTGCGCGCCACCGCCCCCGGTCGGCTCGGGCGGACGCGGGCGCCGCACGTTCGCGACCCCGCCGATCCTCGGCAGCGACACGTCGATCGACGCCGGCGCCTCGTCCTCCCACCGGACCGACGTGTCGGCGGTGATCATGGCCGACCGCTCCGGCTGCGCCTCCACCACGTTGAGCACCATCGTGGCCCAGCCCGTCCCGAGGGTGTTCTGCAAGGTCCTGCGGGCCGCCGCGACCGTCTCGCTGCGGCCCTGGCCGATCTCGATCGGCAGCAGCGACACGTCGTCGCCGGTGCCGACGACCTTGCTCAGCAGCGCCAGCCGCAGCGTGTCGGCGTCGACCGACGCCGCCGCCGTCGCCGGGCCCGAGATCACCACCCGTTCGGCCGCTGCCAGCGACGCCCGCCCGAGGCGCACCGGATCGCCGTCGCGCGCCCCGAGGTTTCCCAGCGTCAGGTCGTCGGCGTACAGCGCCCGCCGCGAGGCGTGCCGGTCCGCCGCGAGCGCGATCGCGGTCGTAGCCCGCCGCGCCTCCAGTTCCACCGCGTCGCCGGCGCGGATCCCGAGCGAGGCCAGCACCTCGGCGTGGAGCCGGACGATGCCGCGCCTGGCGTCGAGCGCGGCGCGGGCGCGGGTCGCGGTCAGGGTGAGAGAGCTGGAATCGGTCACGCCGCCCAGCCTATTACGAGGCCCGGCTACTCCGGCGCGTCCAGGGCCATGCGGTAGACGACCCGGCCGTCCTCGGTGAGGACCGCGGTCGCGGCGCCCTCGGCGACGAAGTCGCGCCAGTGCTCGCCCAGCCACGACTCGGCGTCGCCCTGACTGCCCAGATCGGCCTCGGGAGTGTCGATGGGGTTGCCGTCGGCGTCTTCGATCTGCCAGGTCCAAGTCATGGGGCCACACTACGCGATCGGACGCTACCAATCGAAGCGGTTGTAGACCGGGATCGTGGCCGGAGTGCGCTCCACGGCGGGAGCCTCCGGCTCCTTGGGGCGGCGGCGGAAGACCGCCGTCAGCGCCAGCAGGACCCACAGCGGCAGCGGCAGCAGCCACAGCCACGCCGGTGAGAAAGGCATCACCGGGATGATCCACATCCCCCGGTCGATCGCATCGAGCACCGCGAGACCGCCTATGAGGCAGGTGAAACCGCCGAAGGCGGTCAGCCCGGCGGCGAACCAGGACCGCCCGGCCAGCAGCCACCCCAGACCCCACAGGCCGATCGCCAGCGCCTCGTAGTCGGCCCGGCCCGACCAGGCGGCGAGCACCATCAGCAGCGCCGCGAAACCGGTGGCGATGGCCGAGAACGTCATCGACATCGGCGGCGGCGGGTTCGCCGACCGGGCCGCGCCGAACCAGCCGGTGCCGGTCAGGAACAGCAGCGCGGCGGCGAACACGACCGCCGACTGGAATTCGAGCCGGTCGGTGAACTGGGCGCCGAACCAGTCGCATCCGGCCGGGGGCGCGCCGCCGTCCAGCGGCCCGATGCCGCACTGCCCGACCTTGTAGGTCTTGACCGGGTCGGCCGCCAGCCGGTCCGGCCCGGGACCGGAGTCGCAGCCGGGCATGACCGCCGGGCTGGTGTGCAGTACACCGGGTTCGGAGAAGCAGTTGCCCTCGCCCTGGCCGTCCCACCACAGGTCGGATCGGTTGCGGTCGCGCCGGCCGTCGTCGCGGAACCCGAACGTGTTGCCCTCGAAGCGGTTGCGGTCCGCGCCGGCCTCGCCGATGTCGGGGTCGCCCCACACCATCGCGGCGGCGGTGTGCTGTCCCCACAGGTGGTTGCCGGCGAACAGCGTGCCGCTGCTCTGGGCGACCAGGACGCCGACGCCGCTGGGGAAGGTCCGGGACGGGCACAGGAGGCCGGTGCTCCAGTCGCGCTCCTCGAGCGGCCCGGTGCAGGCGGCGCCGTCGAGGCGCCCGTAGTGGTCGGCGTTGTTGTCGAAGATCGCATTCGAGCGCGCCTCGAGGTGGTGGTCTCCGGCCGATTCGGTGACGACGAGTCCGGTGGTGTTGTCGTGCAGGCGGTTCGAGGTCAGGAATGCCCTGCTCCGGCCGGTGTCGAGCAGTCCGATGTGGTTCCCGTTCGACTCGCATCCCTCGATCTCGGCCGCGACGTCCTCGATCGCGATGCCGGCGCCGTCGTTCTGCGTCGCGCCGCAGTCGGCCATCCGGACGCCGGCGGAGTCGTCGATCCGCAGCCCGTGGCCGCCGTTCCGGGTGCCGGCGACGCCTTCGACGGTCGCGCCCTCGGCGCCGGTCAGCTCCAGGCCGTTGCCGCGGGCCTGGAGGACGGTGAAGCCCTTGAGGTACAGGCCGGTCGAGTCGTCGGAGGTGATGACCGATTCGGCGGCGTACCCGGCGGCGAACTGGACGTCGGCCGGTCCGTCGCCGAGCCCTTCGATCTGGAGGTCCTCGGCGCCGTCGACCGTGATGGTCTCCTCGACGGTGTACCGGCCGGGCAGGACCAGGATCCGCGATTCGGGGCCGGGTTCGGCCGCCAGGGCGTCGGCGAGGCTCTCGTAGCCGTCGTCCTGGCACTCGGCGAACAGCCGCTCGTTGCGCAGGCGCCGGTTGTAACCGACCTCTTCGTTGCGGGCGGTGAAGTCCTCTTCGTCGTCGATGCACACCAGCAGGTACGGGCCCTCATCGCGGTATTCGGGGGATTCGGTCTCCTGGGCGTGGGCGGGCGCGCCGATCGCGGCGGCGGTGCCGGCGACCAGGGCGCAGAGCGCCGCCGGCGGAAGGGATTTGCGGTAGAACGGGGGCATGCCTCTAGGGTATCCCGGGTCACACGGCGTCCGGACCCGTCGGTCCCCAGGGCGGCATACCGCTCTCGGAGAGCGGCATGCCGCTTGCGCAGTAGGCGCTTTCACCTGTCTGCACTGGCGGACCAATACAGAGAAAGGGAGAGCCACTCACTCTACCGTGAGGGGCCCTCCCCTGCAGCACTCAGATGGGCCGAGTTACATCATGCCCATGCCGCCCATGCCGCCCATGTCGGGCGCACCGCCGCCGCCCCCGGCCGGCTCCTTCTCCGGGATGTCGGCCACGACGGCCTCGGTGGTCAGGAACAGGCCCACGATCGACGCGGCGTTCTGCAGCGCCGAGCGGGTCACCTTGGCCGGGTCCGGGATGCCCGCGGCGAGCATGTCGCCGTAGTCGCCGGTCGCGGCGTTCAGGCCCTCGCCCTTGGGCAGGCCCTTGACCCGCTCGACCACGACGCCGCCCTCGAGGCCGGCGTTCTCGGCGATCGCGCGCAGCGGGGCGCCCAGCGAACGCTGGACGATCTCCACGCCGGTCGCCTCGTCGGCGTTGTCGGTCTCGATCTTGTCGAAAGCGGTCGTGCCGGCCTGCACCAGCGCGGTCCCGCCGCCGGGGAGGATGCCCTCCTCGACCGCGGCCTTCGCGTTGCGCACGGCGTCCTCGATGCGGTGCTTGCGCTCCTTGAGCTCGACCTCGGTAGCGGCGCCGACCTTGATGACGGCCACGCCGCCGGCCAGGCGCGCCAGGCGCTCCTGCAGCTTCTCGCGGTCGTAGTCGGAGTCGGAGTTGTCGATCTCACCGCGGATCTGGTTGATGCGGCCCTTGATCTGGTCCTCATCGCCGGCGCCGTCCACGATGGTGGTCTCATCCTTGCTGATGATGACCTTGTGGGCGCTGCCGAGCATCTCGATGTTGGCGTTCTCGAGCTTGAGGCCCAGCTCCTCGGAGACGACCTGGCCGCCGGTGAGGACGGCGATGTCGCCGAGCATGGCCTTGCGGCGGTCGCCGAAGCCCGGGGCCTTGACGGCGACGGACTTGAACACGCCGCGGACCTTGTTGACGATCAGGGTCGCCAGCGCCTCGGCGTCGACGTCCTCGGCGATGATCAGCAGCGGCTTGCCGGTCTGGGTGACCTTCTCCAGCACCGGGAGCAGGTCCTTGACCGCCGAGATCTTGGAGTTGACGATGAGGATGTACGGGTCGTCGAGGACGGCCTCCATGCGGTCCTGGTCGGTCACGAAGTAACCGGACAGGTAGCCCTTGTCGAAGCGCATGCCCTCGGTGAGCTCCAGGTCGAGGCCGAAGGTGTTCGACTCCTCGACGGTGATGACGCCTTCCTTGCCGACCTTCTCCATGGCCTCGGCGATGATGGCGCCGACGGTGGCGTCGCCGGCCGAGATGGAGGCGGTGCTGGCGATCTGGTCCTCGGTGTCGACCTCGGTGGCCGCGCCCTCGAGCTCGGCGACCACGGCGGCGGTGGCCTTCTCGATGCCGCGCTTGACGGCGATCGGGTTGGCGCCGGCCGCGACCGCGCGCAGGCCCTCCTTGACCAGGGACTGGGCGAGAACGGTGGCCGTCGTGGTGCCGTCACCGGCGACATCGTCGGTCTTCTTGGCGACCTCCTTGACCAGCTCGGCACCGATCTTCTCGTAGGCGTCCTCGAGCTCGATCTCCTTGGCGACGGAGACACCGTCGTTGGTGATCGTGGGGGCGCCCCACTTCTTTTCCAGCACGACGTTGCGGCCCTTGGGGCCGAGGGTCACCTTGACGGCCTCGGCGAGGACGTTCATGCCCCGCTCGAGTCCGCGGCGAGCCTCCTCGTCGAATGCGATCATCTTCGCCATAGCGGATGGCTTCCTTTCGGATAACGTTCGATAGTCGACGGTGAGGCGGCACCCCGCGACGGTGAGCCCGCCTTGACCGGCCGGCCCGACCACCTCATCGCATTTAGCACTCGCACTCTGAGAGTGCCAAAACCAGGTATAGCACTCTCGGAGCGAGAGTGCCAATCCGGGGCGTGAATCAAGTGGTGAGGACCGCTGCACCCGGCCTTACCCGCTCGCCTCCGCCGACAGCGACGTCGCCGACACCGACTCGCGCCGGCCCCGCAGCCAAGCGTAGGCGCACAGGGCCGCGGCCAGGACCCACACCATCGGCACCAGCAGCAGCAGCGACATGACCGCCTCGGTGATCACGATGAGGACCGACGCCGCCCACCCCGAGAACACCGCCGGCCACACCGCGGTCAGGACCGCACCGAGCATCGCGATGAGCACGTTCGCCACCAGCAGCACCAGCACCACGATGATCATCCGACCCAATGCCGGCCAGAACGCCGAGTGCGTCAACCGCACCGAACGGGCGTACGGGCTGCGGCGGTGCTCGAACGTGGCCGCCGGGACCATCAGGCTCAGCGCGAACAGCGCCCACAGGCCCGGCAGCACGCACAGCACCAGCCCGACCGCGACGGTCAGCCACGCCAGTATCAGCCACGGCCAGAACCTCCAGCCGCGCCGCAACCCGAACGCGAACGCCTCGCCGACGCTGAGGAAGCCGCCGGCCGCCTCGGCGGCCGCCGTCCGCGTCGCCGCCAGACCCGCGGCCCCCATCAGATAGAGCAGCACCAGCCCCAGCAGCCCGCCGACGACCGCCGCCGGCAGGCCCGGCCACCACATCCCGCCCACCTCGCCCCATGCGAGGCCGTCCAGATCGAGTTCGGGGCCGGTGAAGGTCCGGTAGGTGCCGTAGACCCAGCGCGGCAGCACCACCCCGACCAGCAGAATCAGCCCCATGGTGCGCCACGAGCGCCCCACCGTGCGGAGCGAGGCCGTCCACCAGGCCTCGAAACCGTCGGTCACCAGCGGGTCGCCGCCGAACCGGCTCGACGAACCGCTCGGATCCTCGGTGTTCCAGTACGGGTCGTCGCTCATGGTCGGATCCTAAGCCCGCGGCACGGACATACTCGGCCAATTCACTCCACCGGGCAAGCCGGACGATGCGTGCGGTCGAGCACATATCCCCTGGCTGGCGGGGTTGCGGATCCGGTGGGGATCGATACCCTGGGGCGCGTGCCTGGATCAACGCCATCCCTAGCGGAACAACAGCAGCGCTGGCCCGAGCAGCTCACGGCCTGGGAACGCGCGACGAACACACCGCTGTTCGTGCTCGCGCTGCTGTTCCTGATCGCCTACGCGGCGCCGATCCTCTACCCGCAGTTGCCGGGCTGGGTCGATTCGGTCAGCTCCCTGGTGAACCTGGCGGTGTGGGCGCTGTTCGCGGTCGACTTCGCCGTGCGCCTGTACCTGGCCGGAAGCGGCCGCAGGTGGCGGTTCGTCTACACGCACCCGCTGGACGTGATCATGGTGCTGATCCCGCTGGCGCGCCCGCTGCGGCTGGTGCGGATGGTCCTGGTGTTCATCGAGGCGATCAGCAGGCACGCCCGCACCTCGCTGCGCACCAAGGCGGGCGTGTACATCACCGGGGTGACCATGATGATCCTGCTGGTGGCGAGCCTGGCGATCCTCGATTCCGAGCAGCACGCGGACGGCTCGCAGATCACCAGCTTCGGTGACGCGCTGTGGTGGTCGGTGGTGACCGCCTCGACCGTCGGCTACGGCGACATGGTGCCGCAGACCACCGGCGGCCGGATCGTGGCCTCGATGCTCATGTTCGCGGCGATCGGCCTGGTCGGACTCGTCAGCGGCTCGCTCGCCTCCTGGTTCGTCGACCGGGTCAAGACCCAGGACGACCGGGACGACCGCGCCGAGGCCGAGGACCTGGACCGGCGCCTGGCCGCCCTGGAGGCCCAGGTCGCCGAGATCCACGCGGTCCTGGTGGGCGGCCGCGGCGAGGAGGAGTCGGCGCTGCCTAAGCAGCCGCGGAATTAGGCGCGACGCCCTCCGGACGAGATTCGGTGTGGCCGGGCCGCACGTGCGGAGTTCTCCGTATCTCCTCGATTCACGACCGGGGTTGGTCACGGTCCGGGTCGTGGATCACTTCGACGGGCGCGCCACGGGTGCGTGGATTCCTTCAGAAGCGACCGGACCGTGGACGTCCTCGGGCCAAGGGAACCGAGGGGACACGACCACTAGAAGGCGGCTGAGATTCGGCGGGGAGCCGCTGCCGGCACTGCCGCGAAACCCGTTGAGGCCGAGGGAACGTGGGAGGGAATTGGTCGGGAGACCGCAGTTCCTGACACCGGCTGGCGCTGCTCGACACGTTCTAGCCCCAGGACTCGCAGTCAACCGGGTGAGTGGCGACAGGACAACTGCGGCCTCCCGCACAAAGAATTCTGGCGCATTCACTGAATGGGGTCAAGGCCCCAGGTTCGCTTCATTCTGTCGGGTAGCCGACAGTTCACTTCACATCGGTCACGGAGAGTGATAATTTCGGGAGTTGGGCAAGCGCTTCACAAGCCATCCACTCAGGATCCCAACAGGCCCGACTCCCGTGCCGACTTCAGCGACGGCTTCACGGTGTGCGTGGGTCCCACCAGGGAAGATACCGCATCCAGGGTCTTGAGTCCGTCGCCGGTGTTGTAGATGACGGTCTCCGCTTCGGGGTCCAACTGCCCCGATTCCAGAAGCTTACGGAGCGTAGCCACCACGACCCCGCCGGCCGTTTCAGCGAAAACTCCCGTCGTGGAGGCGAGCAGCTTGATACCGTCCCGGATCTCGTCGTCGGTCACCTTCGCCATGCCGCCACCGGTCGACCGGCACGCCTCGATGGCGTACGGACCGGCCGCGGGGTCGCCGATGTTGAGGCTCTTGGCGATCCCGGTCGGTTTGACCGGGGTGATGACGTCGGTCCCGGCACCGTATGCATCGGCGATCGGGCTGCATCCGGCCGACTGGGCGCCGAAGACCCGGACCTTGCCGGGGTCGGTCAGCCCGATCTCGGCGGTCTCGTCGAAGGCCTTGTGGATCTTGGTCAGCAGCTCGCCGGAGGCCATCGGCACCACCGCCTGCTCGGGCAGGCGCCAGCCGAGCTGCTCGGCGACCTCGTAGCCGAGGGTCTTCGAACCCTCCGCGTAGTAGGGCCGGATGTTGACGTTGACGAACGCGGTGTTCTCGAACTCGTCGGTCTCGGTCAGCTCCGAGCACAGTCGGTTCACATCGTCGTAGGAGCCCTCGACGGCCACCAGTTGGCCGCCGTAGACGGCGGTCTGCACGATCTTGCCCGGCTCCAGGTCGTGGGGGACGAACACGGTCGAGGGGATGCCGGCGCGGGCGGCGTGCGCGGCCACCGAGTTGGCGAGGTTCCCGGTCGACGCGCAGGCGAAGCGGTCGAAGCCGAGCTTGACCGCGGCCGACACGGCCGTGGAGACCACCCGGTCCTTGAACGAATGGGTGGGGTTGGCGCTGTCGTCCTTGACCCACAGCTTCCGCATCCCCAGGGCCCGCGCGAGGTGGGGGGCGTCGATCAGCGGCGTCAGGCCGGGATCGAGGGTGACCCGGTCGGCCGGGTCGACGCCGACCGGCAGGAGCGGGGCGTACCGCCAGAGGTTCTGCGGACCGGCCTCGATGCGCTCGCGGGTCACTCCCGCGAGCGCGGCGGTGTCGTAGTCGACCTCGAGCGGCCCGAAACAGTGCCAGCAGGCATGCTGGGCGACCAGGTCGTAGGTGGCGCCGCAGTTGCGGCAGGCGAGACCCTTGGCAGGCGAGTCGGTGACGACCATGTTGGACATGCGAGAAGGCTCCTCCCTCATCTTCCCCGCTTGGCGGGCCGGAATTGGCACCTGCCGACATGAGAGCCGCCGGTGGTTGCCGCAGCGTCGTCGGGCCGGACCCCTCAGCTGCTCTGGATGAAGTACGACGCGAATGCTACGGGCGTGCGGCCGAAGGCGGCAACCGAAGTTCCATGGAGTGGAACCCGAGGCAGGACCGCGAAGCGGCGTCGCCGAGCGAACGCGAACGGTTCATGATCCTACAGGATATATCCTATTTCCTATAGGATTCGCTCAGGCGGCGTGCTTGGTCTCGAGCCACACCGCCCTGGCGTCGGCGGTGCCGGCCACGTCGTGGACCCGCACGCCCCACGCCCCGGCCTCGAACGCCAGCACCGAGGTGGCGAGCGTCGCGGCCTCCCGCTGCCCGACCGGCCGCAGCTTGCCGCTCTCGTCGGCCAGCAGCCGGCCCAGGTACGACTTGCGCGAGGAGGCGAACAGCACCGGATAGCCCAGCGCCACGAACTCGTGCAGCCGCGCCGACAGCCGCCAATTGTGCTCGGGGGACTTCGCGAAGCCGAGACCCGGATCGATCACGAGCCGACTCGCGTCCACCCCCGACTCCAGCGCCGCCTCGACGCGGTCCTCCAGCTCGGCCTTCACATCGGCCACCACGTTCTCGTACTGCGCGAGCCGCTGCATGTCGCGCGAATGACCGCGCCAGTGCATCAGGATCCACCGCACCCCCGCGTCGGCGACCACCCCGGCCATGTCCGGATCGGCCAGACCGCCCGAGACGTCGTTGACCACGCTCGCCCCGGCCTCGATCGCGGCCGAGGCCACCGCGGCCCGGGTGGTGTCGATCGAGACGGTCAGGCCCCGCTCGGCCAGCGCGGACACCACGTCGACGACCCGGGAGGCCTCGGTGGCGGCGTCGACCCGATCGGCTCCCGGCCGGGTGGACTCCCCGCCGACGTCGATCATGTCGGCCCCCTCGGCGGCCATCTGCTCGCCGTGTCCCACCGCGTCGGCGAAATCGAGGTAGCGCCCGCCGTCGGAGAAGGAATCGGGGGTGACGTTGAGGATTCCCATGATCCGGGGCGCGGCCGGAGCGGTGTCGTCTGGTGCGGTCACGATCCCGACCGTACCCCCGGCCCTCCGCCGGACGAACCCGATCAAGACAGGTCGGTGAGGTCCAGCACGTGCCATCGGAGCAGCCCGCCCGAGCCGGTCGACCACCACAGCCGCCGCGTGTCGGCGCCGGTCCTCCCCGCCGCGGAGGCGACCAGGTAGGTATCGGCGCTTTCGAGGTCGAACAGCGTCAGGCGCGACCCGTCCCCGGCGGCCGCGGTCGACTCTTCAAGCGCCTCAAAGCGGTCGATCAGGCCGACGTCCGTCGAGACCGCGGAGGCGAACCCCTCGGCCACCGTCACCCGCTCCGTCCCGTCCGGACGGACCAGGTCCACCCGGGAGCCGTCGCCGGCCGTGACCACGATGCGGCACCACGTCGCCGAGCACATCGCCAACTCGTCCCGCCCTGCCGGCAGCAGGATCTCTGCGTCCCCGTCGGTGCGCACCAGCTCGGTCCCGCCGACCGCGTCGGAACCGGCGCCGGTCAGCCACGGCCACGCCGCGGCCCGCCACGCCCCCTCGCGGCCGACCACCTCGACCTCGCCGCCGCCGACGCCGATCGAGCGATGCTCGGTGACGCGCTCGCCGCCGCGGGCGCTGGCCAGCCAGTGGAGCTGCTCGGCCGCGAACTGGAGGTCGTAGGCGCTCCCGGACACGACCACATCGCCGGTGTCGGCGGTGAGGGACTCGGCCGGTGCCGGGCGGCCGTCGGACCCGCGCTCGGCGGTCCACAGCTCCGACACCACCCGTCCCGATTCGTCCGGTGTGGACTCGATCCAGGCCAGGCGCCGCTCGGTCGCGGCGGCGGCGACCACGCCCGGGACGCCACCGGGCTCGGCGACGACGCTCGCGCTCGCCTTCGGGCCCGCCCCGGCACGCTCGACATAGAGGAGCCTGCCGTCCTCGTCGGTGCCGAGCGCGATCCGGTCGTCCAGGAACGACAGCGGCTCCCACGGTTCGCCGCCGACCGTCCCGGGCCAGTCGACCGGTTCCAGATCCCAGGTCTCCCAGACCGTCGGCGCCCGGTCGGCCACCGGAGCGGTGACCGCTGCCTCCCGTTCGGGCGGCGGCCAGACCAGCCAGGCGACGGCGAGCACCATCGCACCGGCGAGCGTGAGCCGTTGAGGATGACGCATCTACTCGCGTTCGCGTCCCCGCAGCAGATACAGCAGTCCGGCGGCGACGCCCGCGGCGGCGGCCGACGGCAGGGCCAGCCGGGCGGCGCGGCGCCCGCGCCGGTAATCGAAGACCGGCCAGCCGTGGTGGCGGGCCTGGCGGGCCAGGCGCGTGTCCGGATTGACCGCGATGGCCCTGCCGACCTTGCGCAGCATCGGAAGGTCGTTGGCCGAATCGGAATAGGCGGTGCAGTCCGACAGGTCGAGCCGCCGCTCGGCCGCCAGGGCGGCGATGCCGGCGGCCTTGGCCGGGCCGTGCATGAGGTCGCCGACCAGGCGGCCGGTGTAGCAGCCGTCGGCGACCTCGGCGATCGTGCCGAGGGCGCCGGTGAGCCCGAGCCGGGCGGCGATGACCTCGGCCAGTTCGATGGGGCTGGCGGTCACCAGCCACACCTCCTGGTCGAGTTCGAGGTGCCGTTCGGCCAGGCGCTGCACGGGAGCCAGGATGCGCGGGGAGATGTCGCGGTCCACGACCTCCTCGCACAGCCGCCGCATCTCCGCGACCGGGAAGCCGGCCACGAGCTCCAGAGCCGAGGACTTGACCGACTGCATGTGGCCCCGGTGCTCGGTCCCCTGGACCTTGAAGCGGGCCTGCTTCCAGGCGAAACCGGCGATGTCGCGGCCGGAGAGCACGCCGCGCCGGGCGAGCCCGCGCGCCAGCCAGTAGATCGAGGCACCGTGCATGAAGGTGTTGTCGACGTCGAAGAACGCGGCGATGGGCCGGCGGGCGCTCTCGTCGTCGCCGGGCGCGCCGGGCTGGACTACGACGCTCTGGTGTCGCGCGACGCTGCGCCCGCCGACCCGCGGGGCCGACGGACGGGGGACGCAAGAGGCGCTGATGGAAGCCTCGATCTCAGACACCCTGAAAGCCTACCGGTCGAAGACGGACGCCCTGTAACGCTCGTTCGCGCGCCCGGTGAACTTCGCGTGTGAGCCCGGTGACGCGCGCGAGCGAACCGCGCGCTCCGGGCCGCCGCGAGCGGGCCTCAGCCGAGCAGGTCCGACACGACGCCCGACACATCGTCGAGCACGCCCTCGTCCTCGACCTCGTCGTCACCGGAGTCCTCGTCGTCGGCGGGAGAAGAGGACTCGTCCGGCTCCGGCGCGTCGCTCGTCTCGTCCGCGCTCGAGTCGGACGAGACCTCGGCTTCCGGTTCCCGGTCCTCACCGCCGGGCTCGGAGCCCGGCTCAGACCCGTCGGGCTCGGTCTCGCCCGAGCCCGGGTCGCCGGATCCGGCGCCGTCGCTCCCGTCGGGGCCGGCGCACTCGCCGGGCAGCGGACCGAGCAGATCGTCGGGGCCGCCGGAGGCGGTGCAACCGAGCGACTCGCGCAGCTCCACCGACCTGACCGCCGCCGACTCCAGCAGCTCCAGCAGGTCCTCCGCGGCCTCCCCGGCCTCCCCGTCGAGGTCGGCCACCAGGTCCTCGAGCGCCCAGCGGTGCTCGTTGGCGAACAGGTCGACATAGTCGAGCGGGTCCTCCTCGCCCCGCTCCACCGCCAGCGACCCCAGCAGCGAGGTGCCGTCGCGCACCTCGCCCGCGGCGTCGTCGAGCGCCCGGGCCACGGCCTCGTCGTCGCCGGCGACGGCCTCGGCCTCCTGGATGCGGGTGCGCGCGAACTCCAGGTGGAGCTGGCCCCGGCCGAGGTCGTTGCCGGCCAGCGCCAACTGGGCGCGCTCGGTGGACCGTTTGACCTCGTACAACGTCTCGCCGGGCAGTGCGTCGCCGGAGGCCGCCGACACCCCGGAGATCGCGACGGTGCCGGTCAGCAGCGCGGCGATGATCGCCATCCGCCTGCCGCCCCTGGGGCGCCGCGGGAACAGCTCGCCGACGACCGGCGGCCGCTCGGATTCGGGCACGGACGCGCTGGCGCGGTGGCGCGCGGTGGCGCCGATGCCCTCGGCGCCGGCGACGGCCATCAGCCGCCGCCGCGTGGCCTCGCGCCACCGGTCCGACGGGGCGGCGGCGGCCGCGGCCTGCTCACCGAGATCTTCCAGCCGTTCGGTGACGTGGAGTAGTTCGGCGAGCTCTGTATCTGAAGTACCCGATGCGCGAGCACTGCGGCTCGGTTGAGGGTGGGCGGACGGGTCGGAATCAAGCCGACTGGCGAACGCGTCCGCGCGCCGGCGCTCCAAGGGATTGAGCATCACCGGGCACACCCCCTCTCACTGCATGGTTCGGGCACTTGTACCTAGAACAACGCACGAATAGCCCCTGAGGTTACGGTCTGGCCTGGCGGCGTCTGACGTGGTCTGGGCCTCATCGCCCAGGTAGATCGGCTGCTGTCGGGTATCCGACAGTCACTGGTCCGGTCCGCGGCCGTTCAGCCGCGGAAGCCCTCGGGCAGGAGCCGGGCGAGGGTGCGGACCGCCCGGTACTGCAGGGCTTTGACCGCCCCCTCGTTCTTGTCCATGGTTCGGGCGGTCTCGGCGACCGTGAAGCCCTGGAGGAACCGCAGGACGATGCATTCCTGCTGGTCGGGGTTGAGCTTCTTGACGGCGGTGAGGAGGGTGGCGTTGGTGAGCCGCTCCAGCGCCGCGGTCTCCGGCGAGTTCGTGGGGTCGGTTTCGGGCGAGTCGGCGCCGAGCACGTCCGGCTTGGCGATCTCGAGCCGGTAGCGGCCGGACTTGAAGTGGTCGACCACCAGGTTCCGCGCGATCGTCACCAGCCACGCCCCGAAGGCCCGGCCCTGCCAGGAGAAACTGGAGATCCGCCGCAGCGCCCGCAGGAAGGTCTCGGAGGCGAGGTCCTCGGCGAGCTGCGCGTTGTTCACGCGGAAGTAGATGTAGCGGTAGACCGTCTCGCTGTAGCGGTCGTAGATGTCGCCGAAGGCCCCGGCGTCGCCTGCCTGTGCCCGTGCGACCAGCGCGGCGACCTCTTCGCCGTCGACCCGGTCCTCGGTCTCGCGGCGGTGCCCGTCACCGGGCGGGGACGCCTCGGCGGTCCGGCCGGTGGCCCCGATGCGGGCCCGCTCCTGTTCGGCGGTGCCGGTGTCGAGACTCAGCACCGCCCACAGTGCATGCCGCAGCCGCTCCAGGCCCCCGGCCGCCTCGCGGGGTGCGGCACCGACGAGCGAGACGCCGTGCCGTTCAGGGGCGTGTGGTTCGGTGAGCATTGCCAACTGATGGCTCGCAAGCGCCGCCGTGGCTGGTGCAGTACCGGACACTATTGGCCTCCTCGTGTGAGGGGTCGGGCCGAGTCATGCGATCGGGTCCCGCAGGGACTGACCCGGCTGAGTCTAGGAATCGCGTCGGCCTGCGAGGGGGATTTGGAGTCGGCGTGTCGCTGTGAGTGACGGTCGCGGCCATGTCGATGCAGGCGCCCGGAGCGGGGCGCGGCGTATCCTTGTTCGCGGGGGCGGAATCCCACCATTGCCTCCCCAGTCGTTCAGCGGTCCGATGGATCGAACTTGGCTCTGGGTCAATCGTGATCGAGGAATGACAGAGCGTGTCGCACAAACGGTGCGATCGTCCGGATGGTTTTCCGCGAGCCGGAGGGTGCGAGTGAACAGGCTGACACTGCTGACTACAAAGGATTGTCATCTCTGCGGAGAGGCGCGCGCCGACCTGGAGGCGGTCAGCCGGTCCGCCGGCGTCGCCTGGACCGAGATCGACGTCGCCACCGATCCGGACCTGGCCCGCGAGTACGGCGACCGGCTGCCGGTGGTCCTGCTCGACGGTGCCGAGCACGGCTACTGGGAGGTCGACGTCGACCGGCTCGAGCGCGACCTGGCCGCGAGCGCCTGAGCCGCCCCGCCCGGCCGGGCGGCGACGCGCCGAGGAATTTCCAATTCGTCCCCGTTCGGGCGGTCCGGGGGAGAATCGGGACGACGGCGACTCGCCGGGCGGCACCGAAGGTCCGGTACAGCCGAGCTGCGCTCGGCGAAACGGGGGTGCACCGGATCGACGCCCGCGAGTCGCCTCGACCACGCCCTGCCGGGACATGGTGAGCATTGCCTGTGCGACCCGGCCCGCGGCCGACGTCCTAAGCTGAGTAACTCATCACGACGACGCGGCTCGACGGAGTGCTGACATTGACGACCACCGGCGAAGGCACCGACCACCAGGCACCCGGGCACGCACTCCCGACGACGGCCGCCGACCTGCCGGCCGCCACGGTCCGGCGCCTGCCCGAGTACCTGCGCGCCCTCCACGCCCTCACCGACTCCGGGGTCGACACCGTCTCCTCCGAGACGCTCGCCGCCGCCACGGGCGTCAACTCCGCGATGCTCCGCAAGGACCTGTCGCAACTCGGCGCCTCCGGGATGCGCGGGGTCGGCTACAACGTGGCCACGCTCGCCTCCTATATCGCCGGGGTGCTCGGTCTCACCAAATTCTCCCGCGTTGCCATCATCGGCCTCGGTCACCTGGGGCAGGCCCTCGCGCGCTACCCCGGATTCTCCGACCGCGGCTTCGCCATCGTTGGCCTCTTCGACGCCGACCCGGGCATCATAGGGAAGGACCTGGACGGGCGGGAAGTGCGCGACGTGGCGCAACTGTCCGGGGCCGTACGCGACGAAGGCATCAACATAGGGGTGATCGCCACACCTGAGTCGGCCGCCCAACCTGTGGCCGATGTCCTCGTCCAAGCTGGTGTCACCAGCATTCTCAACTTCGCGCCATGCGTGCTCGCCGTACCCGAGGGTGTGGCGGTCCGCAAAGTCGATCTGGCCGTCGAGTTGCAGATCCTGTCCTTCCACGAACACCACAAGACGCTGAGACGTCAACAGACGGGAACGGTGAAGTGAACCTCCTGGTAGTCGGCATTTCGCACCGCAGTGCGGCGGTCGAGACGCTGGAACGACTCGCATTGGACACCGAGGCGGGCTCGCGCCTGGCCGGCAGGCTCCTGGCCGGCGGCGACGTCCGCGAGGCCGTCGTGCTCTCCACCTGCAACCGGGTGGAGGTCTACGCCGCGGCCGCGACCTTCCACGGCGCCCTGTCGGCCATCGTCGACGAGCTCCACGACCTGTGGGGCTACGCCGATTACGAAGCGGCCCTCGATTTCGCCGCCTGCGGCTACGTCCGCCACGGCAACGACGCGGTCGCCCACGCCTTCCGCGTGGCCGCCGGGCTCGACTCGATGGTCGCCGGCGAGCCCCAGATCCTCGGGCAGTTGCGGGAGGCCTACGACGCCGCCCGTGAGCGCGATCACGTCGGCCGCCACCTGCACGACCTGTTCCAGCAGGCCCTGCGCGTCGGCAAGCGCGTCCACGCCGAGACCGACGTCGACGCCCACGCCCCCTCGATCGTCACCGCCGCCCTGGACCTGGCCGAACGCTCGCTCGGCAGGCCGCTGCGCGAGGCCGACGCCGCCGTGGTCGGCGCCGGCGCGATGGGCGGCCTCGCCACCGCCACGCTCGCCCGCTCCGGTGCGCGCAACCTGGCCGTGGCCAACCGCGACTCCGGCCGAGCCGAGCGGCTCGCCGCCGAGTACGGCGCCCGCGCGGCCGGCGAGGAGGACCTGGCCGGTCTCGTCGCCGGGTCCGACCTGGTCGTGGCCGCCACCGCCTCGCCCCGGCCGGTCATCGACGCGGCTGTGGTGGCGGACCGGCGCGAGCGCCTGGTGATCTGCGACCTGGCCCTGCCGCGCGACGTCGCCGAGGAGGTCGCCCGGATCGAGGGCGTGACCGTCATCGACATCGCCGAGATCCAGCGCGCCCATGCCGGCGGCGCCGGCGCCGAGACCATCGCCCAGGTCGAGCGGCTCATCGAGGAGGAGCTCACCGCTTACACCGAGGCGCTCAAGGCCGACTCGGTGACCCCCACCGTCGCGGCCCTGCGGACGGCCGCCGCCGACATCGTCGACGCCGAGCTGGCCCGCGTCGCCCGCCGCGGCGACTTCACCGAGGACCAGCGCGCCGAGGTCGCCCGCACCGTCCACCGGGTGGTGCAGCGGCTGCTCCACGAGCCGACGGTCCGGGTCCGCGAGCTCGGCGGCCGGCCCGGGGCCCCCGATTACGCCAAGGCGCTGCGCGACCTGTTCGCCCTGGCGCCCGAAGGGCTGAGCTCACCGGACGAGGGCACCCTCGCCGAAGCACTCAAAATCAAGCCGGAAGGGGAGTAGCGGCCGTGATCCGAGTCGGCACCCGGGGATCGAAACTCGCGATGGCGCAGAGCCGGCTGGTCGCCGACGAGCTCGCCCGCGTCTCGGGCGAGGAGGTCGAACTGGTCCGGATCAAGACCACCGGGGACGGCTCGAGCGCCCCGGTCGCCCAGCTCGGCGTCGGCGTCTTCGTCAACCAGCTCCGCGAGGAACTCGAGCGCGAGACCATCGACATCGCCGTCCACTCCTACAAGGACCTGCCCACCGCTCAGCCCGACCACCTGGTCGTGAGCGTTCCGGGCCGGGCCGACCCGCGCGACGTCCTCATCGCGGCCGAGGACCGCGCCCTCGCCGAGCTGCCCGACGGCGCCCGCATCGGCACCGGGTCGCCGCGGCGGATGGCGCAGCTTCGCGCGCTCGGACGCGGCTTCGACTGCGTCCCGATCCGCGGCAACATCGACACGCGCATCGGCCGGGTCGGCCGCGACCTCGACGCGGTGGTCCTCGCCTCGGCGGGCCTGAGCCGCGCCGGGCGCGAGGGCGAGGTCAGCGAATTTCTGGACCCGTTGGTGATGCTTCCCGCTCCCGCACAAGGGGCACTGGCGGTCGAATGCCGCAAAGCGGACAAGACATCTGCGCGTATTTCGAGTATGCTCAACGACCGGTACTCACAAGCCGCGGTCGCGGCCGAACGCGGCCTTCTGGAACGCCTCGAAGCCGGATGCAGCGCACCCGTCGCCGCACTCGCCGACGTCTCGGAGGGCTCATCGCCCGGTCAGATCGACTTGTACCTGCGTGGGGCGGCCTTCGCTGTCGACGGCAGCGCGTTCGAGCGGCTTTCGACCACTGCGACGCTCACCGACGCCGCGGAGGCGGATCCGGCGGCCGAGGCCGCCGCTGTGGGCAGGGCACTGGCCGGGGACTTGCTGAACAACGGTGCCGAGCAACTATTGAAGTCAGACCTTTAGCTCAGACGATTGTTGATGGAGAGAACATGACCGGTGCCCGTAAGCTGGTTGGCCGCGTACGATTCGTCGGGACCGGCCCAGGCGATCCGGGACTGCTGACCAAGCGCGCCCTCGACGCCATCACCGAGGCCGACCGCGTCTACTACGACCGGTCGATGCCGCAGTCGCTGCTCGAGGCCGCCAAAGAACTCACCGGCGACGAAGGCAGGCTCAGACTCATCGAGTCCTCCCCGGGCGACCAGGGCAAGCTGATGGCCGCCGCCGCCCGCGACGGCGAGAACATCGCCCGCCTTCTGGTCGGCGACGCCTATCCGAACCGCCTGGCCAAGGCCGAGATCAGGGCCGCCGGCGCCGAAGGGGCCCGCTTCGAGGTCATCCCGGGCATGAGCCACGCCCAGGCCGTCGGCGTCTACGCCGGCATGCCGCCGGGCGAGATCCGCACCGTCATCGACATCGACGACATCGCCTCCCTGGAGCCGCAGGCCCTCGCCGACGCGGTCAAGCGCGGCAGCCTGACGGTCACCGCCGACGTCTCCGACCTCTCGAGCCTCCGCGACATCCTCCTGGCCGGCGGCGTCCTGGGCGAGACCCCCGTGGCCGTCACCGGCGACGCGACCGGCGAGACCGAGTACACCACGACCTCGTCGGTCGACACCTTCGTGGAGGCCGCGCTGGGCTACGCCGGGCAGGTGGTGCTCACCATCGGCCCCGGCGTCGACGAGCGGGCCGACCTCGCCTGGTGGGAGTCCCGGCCGCTGTACGGCTGGAAGGTGCTCATCCCGCGCACCAAGGAGCAGGCGGGGGTCATGTCCGAGCGCCTGCGGGCGTACGGTGCGATCCCCTGCGAGGTCCCGACCATCGCCGTCGAGCCGCCGCGCACCCCGGCCCAGATGGAACGGTCCATCAAGGGTCTGGTCGACGGCCGCTACGCCTGGATCGTGTTCACCAGCCAGAACTCGGTGAGGGCGATCTGGGAGAAGTTCAAGGAGCACGGCCTGGACGCCCGGGCCTTCGGCGGCATCAAGATCGCCTGCATAGGCGAGGCCACCGCCGATAAGGTCCGCGCCTTCGGAGTCGAGCCGGAACTGCTGCCTTCGGGCCAGCAGTCCTCCGAGGGTCTGCTCGAGGTCTTCCCGCCGCACGACCCGGTGCTCGACATGGTCGGGCGGGTGCTGCTGCCGCGCGCCGACATCGCCACCGAGACCCTGGTGCAGGGCCTGAGCGAGCGCGGCTGGGAGGTCGACGACGTCACCGCCTACCGGACCGTCCGCGCCTCGCCGCCGGCGGCCGAGATCCGCGACGCCATAAAGTCGGGCGGCTTCGACGCGGTGCTGTTCACCTCGTCCTCGACGGTGCGCAACCTCGTCGGCATCGCCGGCAAGCCGCACCAGCGCACGGTGGTGGCCACCATCGGCCCGGCCACCGCCGACACCGCCTCGGAGTTCGGGCTGCGCGTCGACGCCAAGCCCGAGCTCGCCTCGGTGCCCGACCTGATCGAATCGCTCGCCGAGTACGCCGTGGAGTTGCGCAAGCGCCTCGCCGAGGGTCCGATCAAGACCCGGCGCGGCCAGAAGGTCCAGGGGCCCACGGCGTTGAGGTTCCGCTAGACGACGAATGGAGACGACCGCAGTGCCGAGCGATGCTCCCGGGCAGTTCCCGACGATCCGTCCGAGGAGGCTGCGCCGCACTGCGGCCCTCCGCCGCCTGGTCGCCGAGACCCGCGTGCACCCCTCCGACCTGGTCCTGCCGCTGTTCGTCAAGGAGGGCCTGCGCGAGCCGCGGCCGATCGCGTCCATGCCCGGGGTCTACCAGCACACCGTGGCCTCGGCCCGCAAGCTCGCGGTCGAAGCGGTCCGAGTCGGCATCGGCGGTCTCATGCCCTTCGGCATCCCCGAGCGCCGCGACGCGAGCGGCTCGGGCGCGACCGACCCGGACGGGATCCTGAACGTGACCACCCGCGCCCTGCGCGAGGAGATCCACGACGACCTGGTGCTCATCCCGGACCTGTGCCTGGACGAGTTCACCGACCACGGCCACTGCGGGGTGCCGGCCGATGACGGCACCGTCGACAACGACGCCACCCTCGAGCGGTACGCCGAGATGGGGCTGCACCTGGCCGATGCCGGGGCCGACCTGCTCGGCGCCTCGGGCATGATGGACGGCCAGATCGGCCACGTCCGCGCCGTGCTCGACCGCGCGGGCCGGACCGGAACGGGCCTGCTGGCTTACGCCGCCAAGTACTCCAGCGCCTTCTACGGCCCGTTCCGCGAGGCGGTCGAGTCCCAGTTGAGCGGCGACCGCCGCACCTACCAGCAGGACCCGCCGAACGCGGTCGAGGCGGTCCGCGAGATCGACCTGGACGTGGCCGAGGGCGCCGACATCGTCATGGTCAAACCCGCGCTGCCCTATCTGGACATCGTGGCGGCCGCGGCCGAGCGTTCACCGGTCCCGGTGGCCGCTTACCACATCAGCGGCGAGTACGCCCAGATCTGCGCCGCCGCCGAGCAGGGGTGGATCGACAGGGACGCGGCGGTCCTGGAGTCGCTGACCTCGATCAAGCGGGCAGGCGCCGGCATCGTCGCCACCTACGCCGCGCTCGAGGCGGCGCGCCTGCTCGCCTAGACGTTCGGGGGCCGGACGAACGGTCCCCCTCGATCATGCCGCCCGGCCGCGCGAGGGGGTCGTCGGCCGGTTGAGGCGCGCGAAGCCCTCCTGGGTCTCGTACGGGTAGTACGGATACGGCGGGGTCTTGGAGCTGGCCTCGTCGAGCCTGGCCACCTGGTCCTCGGTCAGCTCCCAGCCGACGGCTCCCAGATTCTGCCGCAACTGGTTCTCGTCGCGCGCGCCGATGATGACCGAGGCGACGGTGGGGCGGCGCAGGAGCCAGTTGATTGCGATCTGCGGGACGCTGCGGCCGGTCTCGGCGGCGACCTCGTCGAGGGCGTCGACGACGGTGTAGAGGTGCTCGTCCTCGATCGGCGGACCCCACTGGGCCGTCCGATGCAGGCGGCTGCCGGCGGGGATAGGTCGGCCCCGCCTGATCTTCCCGGTCAGGCGGCCCCAGCCGAGCGGGCTCCACACCATGGCCCCGACCCCCTGGTCCAGGCTCAGCGGCATCAGCTCCCACTCGTAGTCGCGGCCGACCAGCGAGTAGTAGACCTGATGGGCCGCGAAGCGGTTGCGCCCGTGCCGGTCGGCCGCAGCGAGGGTCTTCATCAGTTGCCATCCGGCGTAATTGGAGGCCCCGAGGTAGCGGATCTTCCCGTCACGGACCAGGCCGTCGAGCACGGAGAGCGTCTCCTCGACCGGGGTGCCCGCGTCGAAGGCGTGGAGCTGGAACAGGTCGATGCGGTCGGTGCCGAGCCGGCGCAGGGCCGCCTCGACCGCACCGGTCAGGTGCGCGCGGGAGGCTCCCGCCTCGTTCGGGCCGCCGCCGACCGGGAGCCCCGCCTTGGTGGAGATGAGCACCTGGTCGCGGCGGCCCTTGATCGCAGCGCCGAGGACCTCCTCGGAGGCGCCGTCGGAGTAGACGTCGGCGGTGTCGAACAGGTTGACGCCGGCCTCGAGCGCGATGTCGACCATGCGGCGGGCCTGCTCGGCGTCGGTGTCGCCCCAGGCGCCGAACAGCGGCCCCGAGCCGCCGAAGGTCCCCGCGCCGAAGCTCAGGGCGGGCACTTGCAGGCCGGAAGCGCCGAGTCGTCGGTATTCCATGACCGTCTCCTTCTAATGGTTCTATGGTTCCGTTTAGGTGGCGACTAAGCTAGCTCGAAAGAGCCGTAAACGCAACTGGAGTTCCGTTATGAGTGTCGAGCTGCCCGAACCGGGGACCGTCCGGCCCGGAGGCAGGACCGCCCGGGTCCGTTCGGCCGTACTGCGCGCCGCGGCCGAAGCACTGGTGGACCGGGGTTTCGGCCGCATCGACCTGCCCGACATCGCCCGCCGGGCCGAGGTGGGCAAGACCACCGTCTACCGCCGCTGGGGGAGCGTCGCGGGCGTTGTGGCCGACCTGCTCGCCGAGATGGCCTCGGACTCCGAACCGCGAGCTGACACCGGCTCGCTCGGCGGCGACCTGGCCGCGCTGGCGCACCTGATCCGGCGCACCTTCGCCGACCCGCTGCACGGCCCGCTGTTCAAGGCCGTCATCGCCGCCGCCACCTGCGACGCCGAGGCCGCCGAGGCGCTCGGCCGGTTCTACCGGACGCGGGCGGCCGAGTGGGAGCCGTGCATTGAACGCGCCCGCGAGCGCGGGGAGGTCCCGGCCGGGACCGACGCCGCCGAGGTGATCGAGGCCGTGTCGGGCCCGCTGTACTACCGGCTGCTGGCCACCGGCAAGCCGGTCGACCCGGCGGCGGCCGACCGGGCCGCCGCGGCCGCGCTGGAGGCCGCCGCGGCCGGTATCTTCTCCTCGACCGCCGAGGGGTGAACACGTCGCCGGCCGGGTCGCGCTAGCCGGGCGGGCCCTCTCCGATCGCTGGGGCGATGTAGGCGTGGAGCGCGCGCTCGAGCTCGGCGGTCACCTCGGGCAGGTCGTCGGTGGCGTCCGGCGGTGGGTGGTAGAACGGACCTTCGCCTGGACCACCGACCGGCGTCGCAACGCCCGCGAATGCGAGCGCCTCGCCATCCACTCGGAATCATTCGTGTACTGGGCCGGCGTCCTCACCAGGACCCGCCGACTCTCCAAGATGGGTTGAAGGACTGCTTCTTAGGCTCCGGCGCACCGCACTCCCGGATAAGCGGTGGTCCGAGGCGCCCGACGGCCGGTCTCCGGTCAAGCGGCCGGGAGGCTGTGGGAGATGCGCTGCTGCTCTAGCTGGGGGAACAGTCGCGCGGCTGCGATGAAGTCCTTGTCCTCGTGCAGGACGATGAGCTTGAGCTGCATCGCGATCGCGGCTACCAGGAAGTCGGCGACGCTGAGCATGTTGTGCATGGAGTGCTTCGCCAGATCCCGACGCATTGCCGCGACGTAATCCCAGGTGCTCGATGGTTCGGCCACACACGGGTGCTCGGTGCAAAGGCGCTCTTCGACCTCGGAGAAAGTGCTGGTCCGAGACATGGTGAGCGTCTCGGTGAATACCGGCTCGCATCCGGCGATGAGTCCTGAGTCAGCGGCGTCGTTCCATCGGGGGTCGACCTGGAACCGGATGATGCGGACCAATGCGCTCGTGTCCGCGAGGTAGGTCACTGGTCGAGCTCCTCATACAGGTCCCAGTCGAAGCCGTCTTCGGCGGCGATCTGCTGGAGCCGCTCCCGGGCCTCTCTCCGTTCTTCGCGGGTAGTGGTGACCAGCGATCGCAGATACGCGACCCGTTCCGCCTCGGAGCCGAAGAGCTCCGGGAGCTCGCTGAGAGCATCATGTTTGACCGTGGTCATCCGATCTCCTCCGCTGGTGAACTGTTTCGAACCTCAAGCGCACTGGCCGATACCGGCGGACAGCGAAAACTAGGAGCTCTCGGCGTGTTCCGTGCGTCGGTGCGGCCCCCGCCGTGAAGTCGGAGCGTCACTCGGGCGGGCCCTCCCCGATCGCCGGGGCGAGGTAGGCGTGGAGCGCGCGCTTGAGTTCGGCGGTCACCTCGGGCAGGTCGTCGGTGGCGTCCATGACCAGCGGGAGCAGCCCTCGGAAGAGGTGGACGGCCACCTGGGCGGTGAGCGCCCGCTTCGCGGGCGGCAGATCGGGGGCGCGAGCCTCGAGAATCGCGTCGATCCGCTCGAACATCACCCGCTGCGCGGGCCGCTTGGCCCCGGCCAGCTCGGGGGAGAGGTCCGGGTCGGCCAGGAGGGCGTAGAAGGCCGGGTGCGCGCGGTCGAAGGCGATCAGGGGGTCGATCACGCGGTCCAGCATCCGGTCCAGCGGCAGCTTCGCCACCTCCGGGGCGAAGGCCGCCCCGTGCGCCTCGCGCAGGCGCTCCACGTAGCGGGCCATCAGGGACTCGGCGATCGCCTCCTTGTTCTCGAAGAACTGGTAGAGCGTGCCCGGTGACGCACCGGCCCGGGCGGCGATCGCGTTCGTCGTGGCGCCGGTGAACCCCCGCTCGGCGAAGACCTCGGCGGCGGCGTCCAGGAGTTCGGCCATGCGCTTCCGGCCCCGCGCCTGCCGCTTCCGCGGCGACTTCGGTGTGTCTCCGGTCACGAATCTTCCCTCGGTCTCGATGAACACGAGCAACTGCTCGTATTTTTAAATGCGAGCAACTGCTCGCGTTTTCAGTCTACTTCGGCCGGGAGACCCGCATGACCTCCACCACCGCCCCGCATCCTAAGCCCCGCGCCCGACCCCGGTCGGCCCTGCACCGGCTCGGCCGCTTCGCCGCGCGGCGCAGCGCGCCCCTGCTCGCCGCCGCCGTGGTCCTGTTCATCGCGGGCGGCCTGATCGGATCCGGCACGCTCAACGCCCTCGTACTCTCCCGATTCGAGGCCCCCGGCTCGCCGTCGATCACCACCGGGCAGGAACTCGACGAGCGCTTCGACGTCGGCAGCGCCAACCTCCTGCTCCTGGTCACCGCCCGCAACGGCGACGTCGACGCCGCCGTGACCGCGTCGGCCGGAACCGAGATCGCCTCCCGGCTCGCCTCGCACCCGCGCATCGCCGATACCGACTCCTACTGGGACCGGCGATCCCCGACGCTGCGGAGCGAAGACGGCTCTCAGGCGGTCATCACCGCCTACCTGCCCGGCGACGTCACCGACGTCCGCGAGAACGTCCTGCCCGACATCAAGAGGGACTTCACGATCGAGGACGACACCGTCACCGTCGCCGTCGGCGGCTCCGACGAACTCTTCCGCGAAGCCGCTGAACTGGCCCGCCAGGACTTCCTGCTCGCCGAGGCGATCATCCTGCCCGGCCTGCTGGTGCTGCTCATAGCCCTCTACCGCAGACCCGTCGCCGCGCTGCTCACCATGGGCGTCGGCGTGCTGACGCTCGTGCTCGCGCTGGCACTCACGCGCGCCGTCGCCGCCGTCACCGAGGTGTCCACCTTCGCCGCCAACCTCACCCTCGTGATGAGCATCGGCCTGGCGGTCGACTACTGCCTGTTCCTCATCAACCGATACCGCGAGGAGGCCGCCGCCGGCGCCGACCGCGCCGACGCGATCGCCCGCACCGTCGCCACCGCCGGCAGGACGGTCGTCTTCAGCGCCGTGACCGTCGCCGTCAGCCTCTCGGTGCTGCTGGCCATGCCCTTCCCCTTCCTGCGCTCGTTCGCCTACGCCGGCATCCTGGTCCCGCTCATCGCCGCCGCATGCACCGTCGTGCTCCTGCCCGCCGCGCTCGGGGCCTGGGGCCACCGCGTCGAGCGGCCGACCCGCACGACCGAACGCGGCCGCTGGCACCGGCTCGCCACCGCCGTCATGCGGCGACCGGTCGCCTGGGGTGCCGCCGCCCTCGCGCTGGTGCTCCTACTCGCCTCGCCGCTGCTCGGCGTCCGCTTCGGCGTGCCCGACGAGCGCGCCCTGCCCGCCGACGCCGACAGCCGCGTCGTCGCCGACCAGATCACCGCGAACTTCGCCGCCGAGGAGACCGACGCCCTCCAGATCCTGGCGACCGCGCCCGGTCCCGACGACCTCGCCGCCTACGCCGCCGAGGTGTCGCTGGTGCCCGGCATCGCCCAAGTCGACTCGGCCGCGGGACGGTTCGCCGACGGCCGACAGGAGGCGCCGCCCGACGCCGAGCGGTTCGCCTACCCCGAGGACACCTGGCTGTCGGCCGTGCCCACCGTCGAGGCCATGCGAGAGGGCGCGTACGACCTGGTCGCAGAGGTGCGGGCCGTGGAAGCGCCGTTCGAGACGGCGGTCTCCGGATACCCCGCCGACCTCGCCGACTTCCGCGACGCGCTGCTCGACCGGCTCCCGCTGGTGCTGGCCCTGGTCGTACTGGTCACCTTCGCGATCCTGTTCCTCATGACCGGCAGCGTGATCGCACCGCTCAAGGCGACACTCCTCAACGGACTGTCGCTGTCGGTGATGTTCGGGGCCCTGGTGTGGATATTCCAGGAGGGACACCTGTCGGGAATGCTCGGCTTCACGCCGCAGGGCTCGTTCGAACCGAGCATCCCGATCCTGATGTTCTGCGTCGCCTACGGGCTGTCGATGGACTACGAGGTCTTCATGCTCTCGCGGATCAAGGAGGAGTACGACCGGACCGGCGACCACACCGGCTCCATCGCCGCCGGGGTCCAGCGCAGCGCCCCGCTGGTCACCGCCGCGGCCCTGGTCCTGGCGCTCACCTTCGCCGTCTACGCCACCGGCCAAGTGGTGTTCCTGCAGATGCTCGGCGTGGGCATGGCGCTGGCGGTGCTGTTCGACGCCACCGTGATCCGCGGCGTGCTCCTGCCCGCCGCCATGCGACTCACCGGGAGGTGGAACTGGTGGTCGCCCGGACCGCTGCGGAGGCTCCACGCCCGGATCGGGCTCGCGGAGTGACATTTCCTATAGGATATAGGAAATATCCTATAGGAAACTCAGTCCAGGGTGGCGCCCACCAGGACGGGTTCGGGCCGGAGCCGGATACCGAACTCGTCCTCGACCGTGCCGACCACTTCCCTCGCCAGTCCCAGCAGCTCGGCGGTGGTGGCGCCGCCCCGGTTGGTGAGCGCCAAGGCGTGCTTGGTCGAAAGGCCGACGTTGCCCCTGCGGTAGCCCTTCTCGAACCCGGCCGCTCCGATCAGCCAGGCCGCCGAGACCTTCACGCGCTCGCCCACCGCCCAGTGCGGGGCCTCGCCGCCGACCCGATCGGTCAATTCGCGGAAGGCGTGCCGGTCGATCACCGGGTTGGTGAAGAAGGAACCGGCGCTCCAGGTGTCGTGGTCGGCCTCGTCGAGCACCATGCCCTTGCCGCGGCGCAGCTCGAGCACCGCCTCGCGGGCCTCGGCCGACGGGACCCGGTCGCCGACCCCGACCCCGAGGCGCCCGGCCAGTTCGGCGTAGGCGATCGGGCGCGACAGGCCGCTCCGCTCGAGCCGGAAATCGACGCCCATCACCATGTAGCGGCCGTTGTGCTTGAAGATGCTGCTTCGGTAGGAGAAACCGCACTCCTCGGGGGCCCAGTCCCGGATCCGGTCCGCCTCGCGGTCCCACACGGTCACCGCCGCGATCGTCTGGGACACCTCCTGGCCGTAGGCGCCCACGTTCTGGATCGGGGTCGCCCCGGCCGAACCGGGGACACCGCTGAGGCACTCCACCCCCGACCAGCCCCGCTCGACCGTCCAGGCCACGAAGTCGTCCCACACCTGGCCGGCCCCGACCCGGACGCGGCCGTCGCCCAGCTCCTCGATCCCGCCGCCGCGCAGCAGCACCACCGTCCCGTCGAAGCCGCCGTCGCCGACCACGACGTTGCTGCCGCCGGCCAGCACCATCGTCGGCCCCTCGGCCGACCGCAGCGCGGCCACCGCCTCCTCGGCGGTCTCGGCCGCCACCATCTCCCGAGCCGGGCCGCCCAGCCGCAGCGTCGTCAGCGGTCCGAGGGCTTTATCGTCGATCCGACCCGTCGAGCGGATCCCGATCGGCGGCGGGCTGGCGTCTGTCACGCCGCAAAGCCTAAGCTTTATGCAGGCTAGGGGGAAAGGCGGTCACCATGTCCAAGTCGCGGATCACCGACTACCTGACCGAGCTGAAGAAGGAGGCCGGAGCCCTCCGCGAGCTCGCCGACGGGCAGTCGCTCGACCGACCCGTGCCCTCCCGCCCGGACGCGACCGTCGCCGACGCACTGGCCGACCTGGTCCGGCTCTACCGCTGGACCGTCGAAGCGCTGCGCGCCGGCGCCGACGAGGGGGACGTGCCCGAACCGCCGCCCGCGCGCCCCCGGGGCGAGGCGACCCTCGACGAATTCGACGAAGCCCTCGGCCGGGCGGTCGACGCGCTCGAATCGCGTCCGCTCGACGCACCCGCCTGGTCCTGGGCCCCGGTGGAATGGAAGGCCGGATTCTGGCACCGCCGCATCACCGTCGCCACCGGCCTGGCGCGCTGGGACGTCCAGATGGCCGTCGGCGCCACCGCGCCGATCCCCGCCGCACTCGCGGCCGAGACCATCTCCGAGGTCTTCGAGGCCCACATCCCGGCGGGGCACCGCCGCGAGCGCACCGACGCCCACGGGCTCGCCCAACTGTTCGCGCAGGACGCCGACGCCACCTGGTTCGTGCGGCTGCGCGACGGCCACATAGCCCTGCTCGACCACCCCGACCACCGGATCGAGCTGCAGGCCCGCGCCGCCGGCTCGGCCTCGGACATCGCCCTCGCCCTGTGGGGCCGGCTGCCGTTCGGCATCTGCGACGTGGTCGGCGACGAGGCGCTCCTGCAATCACTGCGCGTGGAATAGTTGATCACCGCTCCCATCCCGCGGCGTGATGCTCGTAACGGTTGGATATACTTTCCCGGGAAAACGGACATATACCCCCCGCCTACTTGGCAAAGGTATTCCTAAACCGTTAGGCTCACCACACGCGACGCAGCGGCAACGTGTGCGTGGCGGACATGCCGCAGCGCAGGGCCGCGCCTCGCGAGGTCCTCACTGCAGCCTGTGACAATAACTCGCCTTTTACAACGGATCGTCTGGCACGTACCTGCCAGTGAAAGGACCCAAAGATGGCCACAGTGACCTATCAGGACGCTTCGCGCGTCTATCCGGGCGCCGAAGAGCCCGCCGTCGACAGACTCCACCTCGAGATCCAGGACGGCGAATTCCTGGTCCTCGTCGGACCTTCCGGCTGCGGCAAGTCCACCTCGCTGCGGATGCTCGCCGGGCTCGAGGAGATCGACGAAGGCTCGGTCTACATCAACGAGACCGACGTCTCGAACCTCCCGCCGAAGTCCCGCGACATCGCGATGGTGTTCCAGAACTACGCGCTCTACCCGCACATGTCCGTCTTCGACAACATGGCGTTCGCCCTCAAGCTGCGCCGCATGCCGAAGGCCGAGATCAAGCGCCGGGTGGACGACGCGGCCAAGCTCCTCGACCTGGAGGACTACCTCAACCGCAAGCCCAAGGCCCTCTCCGGTGGCCAGCGGCAGCGTGTCGCCATGGGTCGCGCCATCGTGCGCGAACCGCAGGTGTTCCTCATGGACGAGCCGCTGTCGAACCTCGACGCCAAGCTCCGCGTCCAGACCCGCTCCCAGATCGCCTCGCTCCAGAAGCGCCTCGGCATCACCACCGTCTACGTCACCCACGACCAGGTCGAGGCCATGACGATGGGCCACCGCATCGCGGTGCTCAAGGACGGCGTCCTGCAGCAGTGCGACACCCCGCGGGTGCTCTACGAGACCCCGACCAACATGTTCGTCGCCGGCTTCATCGGTTCGCCGGCCATGAACCTCAAGACCGTCTCGCTCACCGAGGGCGGCGCCCTGTTCGGCGACATGACCCTCCCGCTGCCCCGCGAGGTCCGCGACGCGGCCGCCACCGAGGGCGCCAACCAGGAGGTCACGGTCGGCATCCGCCCCGAGCACTGCAAGCTCGGCACCGAGAGCTCCGGCGGCATCCCGATCGAGGTCGACCTCGTCGAGGAGCTCGGCGCCGAGGCGTTCGTGTACGGGCACGCCGCCTACAACGGCGCCAGCGAGCGCTTCGTCGTCCGCACCGAGGGCAAGGCCGTGCCGCAACTGGCCGAGACCGTGCACGTCGTCCCCGAACCGGGCCACGAGCACGTCTTCCACGCCACCACCGGCAACCGCCTGAACTGACAGCCTGATACCGGACCGCGCGGCCCCCGTTCCCCGGCGGGGCCGCGCGGTTTGCGTTTGCCGTCCTGCGGGGCACAACTCGCAACGGACTAGGCGCTACGGTTGGGGTATGGCCGCCATCACCCCGACCACGGCGACGCTAGCGAGCCGCGGATGAGCACCGCCGGGCCGCGCGTCGAGGGTGCCGACGAGTTCACCGTCGGCACCGGACACCACCGTGCGCTCGAGGACGGCCGGATCGAGTGCACCGTCTGCCCGCGGGCCTGCAGGCTGCGGGAGGGCCAGCGCGGCCTGTGCTTCGTCCGGGCCCGCGAGGGCGACCAGATCGTGCTGACCTCCTACGGCCGCTCCTCGGGCTTCTGCGTGGACCCCATCGAGAAGAAGCCGCTCAACCACTTCCTGCCGGGGACCCCGGTGCTGTCGTTCGGAACCGCCGGTTGCAATCTCGCCTGCCGGTTCTGCCAGAACTGGGACATCTCCAAGTCCCGCGAGATCGACACGCTCACCTCGTCGGCCTCGCCCGAGCGGATCGCCCGGACCGCGAAGCGCCTGGGCTGCGAGTCGATCGCCTTCACCTACAACGACCCCACGATCTTCCTGGAGTACGCGGCCGACTGCGCCGAGGCCGCCCGTGAGGAGGGGCTCAAGGCCGTGGCGGTCTCGGCCGGGTACATCAACCCCGAGCCGCGCGCCGAGCTGTACGCGCACATGGACGCGGCCAATATCGACCTGAAGGCCTTCACCGAGGAGTTCTACAAGAAGATCACCTTCTCCTCGCTCGCGAAGGTGCTCGACACCCTGGAGTACCTGGTCCACGAGACGAATGTGTGGACCGAGATCACCACCCTGCTGATCCCCGGCCACAACGATTCCGACGACGAGATCGCCGCCGAGGCGGCCTGGATCGCCGAGCACCTCGGCGACGGCGTGCCGCTCCATTTCACCGCGTTCCACCCCGATTTCAAGATGCGCGACGTCCCCGCCACCCCGCCCGCCACGCTGCGGCGGGCCAGGCGGATCGCGCTCGATGCCGGGCTGCGCTACGTCTACACCGGCAACGTCCACGACGCGGCGAACCAGACCACCTACTGCCCGGACTGTGGCGAACCTCTCGTAGTGCGCGATTGGTACCGGATCGACCAATATGAGCTGTCAGATTCGGGACACTGCACGTTCTGCGGCGCGCGGATTCCCGGGGTCTACGAGGGTCCGGCCGGAGACTGGGGGCCGAAGAGGCAACCGATCCGGCTGGCCGCGCCGTCACACAAGTAACTGGAACCACCACACACGCGAGAGACAACATCATGCCCTCGACGAAATCTGACACCGTCCGGCCGCCGGCGGTCGCCGGGCGCTTCTACCCGGCCGATGCGGGCCGGCTCCGCGAACAGATAACCGAGCTGCTCGACGCGGTCGAGGTCGACCCCGCCGAGTCGCTCGCCCCCGCCTACATCGTCCCGCACGCCGGCTACCGCTTCTCCGGGAGCGTCGCCGCCGAGGTCTACGCCCGCCTGGCCGCGCACCGCGACCGCATCGGCCGCGTCGTCCTGGTCGGGCCGTCCCACTACCATCCGCTGCGCGGACACGCCGCCGCGCCCTACACCTCATGGGAGACCCCGCTGGGGCGGCTCGCGGCGGCGCCGACGCAGGTGGTCGGTTCCTCCCGCCTGCCGCACGCCGAGGAGCATTCGCTGGAGGTCCAGATGCCGTTCCTCCAGGTCGCCCTGGGCGGGGAGGTCGAGGTGACGCCGGTGGCGGTCGGCATGAGCCAGATCCCGGACACGGCCCGGATCGTCGGCGGCCTGGTCGAGGAGGCCGGCGACGACGCGGTCGTGCTGTGCTCGACCGATCTGTCCCACTACCACGACGCGGCCACCGCCGGGCGCCTCGACGCCGCCACCGCGGCCGCGATCGAGGGGCTGCGGCCGCGCGAGATCTCCACTTCGGACGCCTGCGGCGTGTTCGCGCTGCGCGGTGCCGTCGCCTGGGCGGACGCGACCGGCCGCCGGCCCCGCCGCCTGGCGCTGCGCACCTCCGCCGACGCCACCGGCCAGACCGAGCGGGTGGTCGGTTACCCCGCGTTCGCGGTCGAGTCGCCGCGCCCGGCCGTGCCGGACGGGGCCCTGTGACCCGTCCCGGCCGCGGGAAACGCGCATGCCGGGCGCTCGGGGCGGCATCTACCCTGTAGGACGTGACCGAGCACGAGCAGCAGACCGGTGAGACCGGCGACGACCTTCCCGAGCAGATGAAGATCCGCCGCGCCAAGCGCGACGAACTGCTCGCCGCCGGCAGGGAGCCGTACCCGCTGGGCTATCCGCGCACCCACTCCTTGCGGGAGTTGCGGGACCGATTCGGGCACCTGGAGGCCGGGGCCTCGTCCGGGGAGACGGTCGCGACCACCGGCAGGGTGATCTTCCTGCGGGTGGCCGGGAAGCTGTGCTTCGCGAAGCTGCGCGACGGCGACGGCACCGAGTTCCAGGTCATGCTCTCCCAGGGCAAGGTCGGCGCCGAGTCGCTCTCCGAATGGAAGCGGCTGGTCGACATCGGGGACCACGTCGGGGTGACCGGCGAGGCGGTCGCCTCCAAGCGCGGCGAGCTGTCGGTGATGGCCGAGCAGTGGGCGGTCACCTCCAAGGCCCTGCGGCCCCTCCCGGTCGCGCACAAGCCGCTCGCCGAGGAGACCCGGGTGCGGCAGCGCTATGTCGACCTGATCGTGCGCCCCGAGGCCCGCGACAACGTGCGGAACCGTGCGGCGGTGGTCCGCTCGGTCCGCGATCTGCTGCACGGCCGCGACTTCGTCGAGGTCGAGACCCCGATGATGCAGGTTCAGCCCGGGGGCGCGACCGCGCGGCCTTTCGTGACGCATATGAACGCCTATGACATCGATCTGTACCTGCGCATCGCGCCGGAGCTCTTTCTGAAGCGCTGCGTGGTCGGCGGGATCGATCGCGTATTCGAGATCAATCGGAACTTCCGCAACGAGGGGGCCGACTCCTCGCATTCGCCGGAGTTCGCGATGCTCGAGGCCTATCAGGCCTACGGGGACTACCGCGCCATCGCCGAGCTGACGCGGACGCTCATTCAAGGCGCGGCGGAGTCGGTGTTCGGATCGACCACCGTCGAACTGGCCGACGGATCGACCTACGACCTGGGCGGGGAGTGGGATGAGATCACCCTCTTCGGCGCGCTTTCCGATGCGGTCGGAGAGACGGTGACGGCCGACACCCCGCTGGACCGGTTGCGGGCTTACGCCGACAAAGTCGAGCTCGGAGTCGACCCGATGTGGGGCCCCGGGAAACTGGCCGAGGAATTGTTCGAGCACCTCGTGGCCGACAAGCTGTATGCGCCGACCTTCGTGTTCGACTTCCCCGAGGACACCTCTCCGCTCACGCGCGGTCATCGCTCGGTACCGGGCGTGGCCGAGAAATGGGACCTCTACGTCCGCGGATTCGAGCTCGCCACCGGATATTCCGAGCTGGTGGACCCGGTCGTCCAGCGTGAACGCCTCGAGGCGCAGGCCAGGCTGGCCGCGGGGGGCGACGACGAGGCCATGTCCGTGGACGAGGACTTCCTTCGGGCGATGGAATACGGAATGCCGCCGTTGTGCGGCATGGGGATGGGAATAGACCGGCTGCTTATGGCGCTCACCGGACTCGGTATCCGAGAGACCATCCTCTTCCCGCTGGTGAAACCGGAATAAACAATTGGGCCGCCCGCGGGCGGCGTGCAACGAGCGGTCCCTTTCGTCTAGAAGGAGCGCGCCCCGCCAATTCACCGCACGCTTCGCCGTACGGGGGATTACGATGTTCAAGCGAGACCCTCTTTCGCTTCTCTAAGGGACTCGTATATGCTCTGGCACTAACAACGGTAGCCGGTAAGCGCTGAGTCGCTTCTCATCGAGAGGAATTTGCCATGGCGAAGAAGACACAGGTCATCCTGATCGACGATATCGACGGCGGCAAGGCCGAGGAGACCGTCAAATTCGCTATCGACGGGCAGGCCTACGAGATCGACCTTTCGGCGGGCCACGCCAATGAACTGCGCGAAGCTTTGGCGACATTCCAGGAGCACGGAACCCGGCTTGGTCGCTACACCGTCGGCTCCTCGCGCCCCGCCCGAGGATCGTCCGGCCGCCGCCAGGCGGTCGACCGCGAGCAGAACAAGGCGATTCGCGAGTGGGCGGAGCGTCAGGGCAAGAAGGTGTCCCCGCGGGGTCGCATTCCCCAGAACATCGTCGAGGAATACAACGCCGCCCACGGCTAGACCTCAGGCACTCCGATCGGCTCGACGCCCGCGTCCGGTGCCCGGCCGCGGGCGTTTCGGTGCCCGTCCCTCCTCCGGCGGTTTTGGCGCCTTCGCGCTCGCGAGGCACCATTGGACCCGGCAGGTCCGGCCGGAAGGAGGCGCCATTGCGCTCACAGCGAACGTCTTTTCGTCGGGAATGCCCCACCAGGCACGCTTGTTGTCACCCACGTGGCACCCGTGGCCAATCGGCCCGGGGGATAAGGTGTACCCACAGGGTTGTATAAGCCACGACCAGTTATCGACGACGACAGTAAAGCGGCGGACGCGAGGAGCAGAAGCGCATGTTTGAACGGTTTACCGACCGTGCTCGACGTGTGGTCGTCTTGGCCCAAGAAGAGGCCAGGATGCTCAACCACAACTACATCGGCACGGAGCACATCCTCCTCGGCCTCATCCACGAGGGCGAGGGCGTGGCGGCGAAAGCCCTGGAGAGCCTGGGCATCTCCCTTGAAGGCGTCCGTCAGCAGGTCGAGGAGATCATCGGGCAGGGCCAGCAGGCCCCCAGCGGGCACATCCCCTTCACCCCCCGGGCGAAGAAGGTGCTCGAGCTGAGCCTGCGCGAGGCTTTGCAGCTTGGCCACAACTACATTGGGACCGAACACATCCTGCTGGGCCTGATCCGGGAGGGCGAGGGCGTGGCGGCGCAGGTGCTCATCAAGCTCGGCGCCGACCTCAACCGCGTCCGGCAGCAGGTGCTGCAACTGCTCTCCGGCTACCAGGGGAAGGAGCCCGCCGGCGCCGCCGCCGGGGGCACCACCTCCGAGTCGCAGCAGTCCGGCTCGCTCGTGTTGGACCAGTTCGGCCGCAACCTGACCCAGGCCAGCCGGGAGGGCAAGCTCGACCCGGTCATCGGCCGGCAGCGGGAGATCGAGCGCGTCATGCAGGTGCTCAGCCGCCGCACCAAGAACAACCCGGTGCTGATCGGCGAGCCCGGCGTCGGCAAGACCGCCGCCGTCGAGGGCCTGGCGCAGGCGATCACCAAGGGCGAGGTGCCCGAGACGCTGAAGGACAAGCAGCTCTACACCCTCGACCTGGGCGCGCTGGTGGCCGGCTCCCGTTACCGCGGTGACTTCGAGGAGCGCCTGAAGAAGGTGCTCAAGGAGATCAAGACCCGCGGCGACATCATCCTGTTCATCGACGAGATCCACACCCTCGTCGGTGCGGGCGCCGCCGAGGGCGCGATCGACGCCGCCAGCATTCTCAAGCCGATGCTGGCCCGCGGCGAGCTGCAGACGATCGGCGCGACCACGCTCGACGAGTACCGCAAGTACCTGGAGAAGGACGCCGCGCTCGAGCGCCGCTTCCAGCCGATCCAGGTCGCCGAGCCCGGCCTGTCGCACACCATCGAGATCCTCAAGGGCCTCCGCGACCGCTACGAGGCGCACCACCGCGTGTCGATCACCGACGGCGCCCTGGTGCAGGCCGCGACCCTGGCCGACCGCTACATCTCGGACCGGTTCCTGCCGGACAAGGCCATCGACCTCATCGACGAGGCCGGCGCCCGCATGCGCATCCGCCGCATGACCGCGCCGCCGGACCTGCGCGAGATCGACGAGGAGATCGCCGAGACCCGCCGCGACAAGGAGTCGGCGATCGACTCCCAGGACTTCGAGGCGGCCGCGCGCCTGCGCGACGTCGAGAAGCAGCTCCACGACAAGCGCACCAAGCGCGAGCAGGAGTGGAAGGCGGGCGACCTCGACCAGGTGACCGAGGTCGACGAGGAGATGATCTCCGAGGTGCTCGCCAACTGGACCGGCATCCCGGTCTACAAGCTCACCGAGGAGGAGACCTCCCGCCTGCTCCGCATGGAGGAGGAGCTGCACAAGCGCATCGTCGGCCAGACCGACGCGGTCAGGGCCGTCAGCCAGGCCATCCGGCGCACCCGCGCCGGCCTCAAGGACCCCAAGCGCCCGTCGGGCTCGTTCATCTTCGCCGGCCCCTCGGGCGTCGGCAAGACCGAGCTGGCCAAGGCGCTCGCGGAGTTCCTGTTCGGCTCCGAGGACGCGCTCATCCAGCTCGACATGTCGGAGTTCCACGACCGCTACACGGTCTCGCGCCTGGTCGGTGCGCCTCCCGGGTACGTCGGCTACGACGAGGGCGGGCAGTTGACCGAGAAGGTCCGCCGGAAGCCGTTCAGCGTGGTCCTGTTCGACGAGATCGAGAAGGCCCACACGGACGTGTTCAACACGCTCCTGCAGATCCTCGAGGACGGCCGCCTGACCGACGGCCAGGGCCGCATCGTCGACTTCAAGAACACGGTGCTGATCCTGACCACGAACCTCGGTTCGCGGGACGTCGGCAAGGCCGTCACCCTCGGCTTCCAGGCCGGGGACGAGACCGAGAACGACTACCAGCGGATGAAGGACAAGGTCTCCGACGAGCTGAAGAACCACTTCCGGCCGGAGTTCCTCAACCGCATCGACGACACGATCGTGTTCCCGAAGCTCTCCGAGCCCGAGATCGTCGAGATCGTCGACCTCATGGTCGAGCGCATCGAGGAGCAGCTCCACAACCGCGACATGGCCCTGGAGCTGACCGACGACGCCAAGCGCTACCTGGGCCACAAGGGCTACGACCCCGTCCTGGGCGCGCGGCCGCTGCGTCGCACGATCCAGCGCGAGATCGAGGACACGCTCTCGGAGAAGATCCTGTTCAACGAGTTCGTGGCCGGGCAGATCATCGTCGTCGACGTCGAGGGCGAGCCCACCGACATCGAGAACGCGCACCTGACCTTCACCGGCGCCGACAAGCCCGAGGGGATCCCCGACACGCCGCCGACCGAACTGGCCGGCAGCGAGCGGGCCCCCAAGAGCCCCGGCGCCGGGTCCGGCACGATGCCGCCCAAGAGCCCCGGCAGCGGGCCGCGCGGCGGCATGGCCGGCGAGGGCGGCGCCTGACACCCGAACCCGATGCGGCGGCGGCCGGGCGAAGCCCGGCCGCCGCTTCGCGTCCCCGGAACGGCGATCGCCGACGACTGTGCCGCGGCACCGACGGGTACCGCCCGTATGCTGTCGGCGGAAGGAGGGAGCGGGCATGGATGAGGACGTCAATCCCGAACCGATCTGCGAGCTGGTGGTCACCGGGCCGCGCTCCAGCGCGATGCAGCGGATGATCGAGACGCTCATCACCGAACGGCTGGTCGCCTGCGGGCAGCGCACCGACTGGGTGCAGTCGACGTTCCAATGGCAGGGCGAGATCGAGCACCAGCCGGAGGAACGCGTCCGGTTCCACACCCGGACCACGCTGGTGCCGACGATCGCCGAACGGGTCGCCGAGCTGCACCCCTACGAGGTGCCGTGCGTGATCGCCCTGCCGATCGTGGTGGCCAACCCCGCCTACCACCGCTGGGTGATCGCCGAGACCGTCGACACCAAGACCGCCTGAGCCGGCGGTTCAGCCGGCGGCCGGCTCGGAGGGCCCGCCGTCGGCGCTCGCCGTCTCGGTGGCCGTGGCGCAGGCGGGTTTGCTGTCGCTGTTGATGTACTCGGGGTACTGGCATTCCCACTGGTCGAGGGTGTCGCTCCGGAGCGCGGCCCACAGAGCCTCGGAGGCGGTCTGGTGCTCGGTGCCCTCGCCGATGACCACGTACGAGGTGCCGTTGATCTCCTGTGTCGTGGAGGGGGTCCGGATCGCGGTCATCCGGGCGGGATCGACCTCGCGCATGGCCACGATCAGATCGGCGAGCTGCATGCCGCCCAGGTCGACCGTCAGCTTCTCGCCGAAGCCGTTGAGCAGTTTCACCGCCTTGGTGGGGTTCTTGTGGTAACCGAGCTCCTTGGCCTTGTTGAGGATGCCCATGATCGCCTGCTGCTGCATCTTCTGGCGGCCGTAGTCGCCGCCGCGCCCCTCCTCCCAGTCGGAGTCCCAGTCCCAGCCGTAGCGCTGGCGGACCAGGTCGAGCGCCTCCTCCTGGTTGTACTCGGCGCAGCCTTCGGGGTAGGTCCTGCGGTCGCCGTGGATCGAGGTGATCTCGTGCCACGGGCACAGTTCGATGGTGCCCAGCTCGTCGACCAGGTCGATGAAGCCCTCGAAGTTGGCGATCATGGCCCCGTCCCAATGGACGCCGGTCAGGTCGGTGACGGTCTGGGCGCTGTTGGCGAAGCCGTCGGAGCGGTCGTCGCCGCCGGCGAACGCCGAGGTGAGTTTCGTGGAGCAGGCCGGGTCGCACGTTTCGATGTCGACCAGCAGGTCGCGGGGGAGCGAGACGATGGTGACGTCGTCGAGTTCGGCGTTGACGTGGACGATGATGGTGGTGTCCGAGCGTCGGCCGTCGCCCTGCTCGTCGACGCCGAGCACCAGGAAGTTCAGGGGGCCTTCGAGGTCGGACCCCGCGTCGGCCTCGACGGCGGGCTGGTCGGGGAGCAGTTGCTCGTTGTTGACGGCGTTGTTGACCAGATCGACGCTCACCTGCGTCGCCACCGCGCCGCCGCCGGCCGCCAGCATGACCATCGCACCGACGACGACCATGACTTTGGCCCACCACGGCGATCGGGCCTTCGCCGTCTGCTTGTTCGATTCGCTCACTTATCTCCCCAGGCGCAAAACACGTTCAGACTAGTACACGCGTTGTTAACGCCAAATGGTTGCATGTGCCCGCGAAACGATTCGGAACGAGCGGGCGTGAGCGCCGCGGCGCCGCCGGTGCCGGGCGAGTTCGGCGTGTGAGGTCGATGCTTCTGACGTAGATGGTTTTGACGTGGATCGCTTCTACGTCAAAACCATCTACGTCAGGAACTTATATGACTAAAAGTCCGTTTATTGACAGAAAGTCGGACCGCATAGGACTGCGACGACGGCAGCGTGTCGGCGGGCCGTGGCAGAATCACAGGGGTGACCAGCACACCGGCGAACCAGCGCCTGCGCGACCTCGCGCAACTGCGTCGCGTCCGCGACCGGATCGACCGCGAGCACGCGCGGCCGCTGAACGTCGAGGCCCTCGCCCGCGGCGCGCACATGTCCGCCGGGCACCTCAGCCGCGAGTTCAAGCTCGCCTACGGCGAATCGCCGTACTCCTACCTGATGACCAGGCGCATCGAGCGCGCTAAGGCGCTGCTGCGCCGCGGCGACCTCAGCGTCACCGAGGTCTGCTTCACCGTCGGCTGCTCCTCGCTGGGCACCTTCAGCACCCGCTTCACCGAACTGGTCGGCGTGCCGCCCAGCGTCTACCGGCGGCAGGAGGCCGCCGAGGCGGCGGGCATGCCCCCGTGCCTGGCCAAACAAGTCACCAGACCGATCAGGAATCGAGAAGCGCCCGCCCCGAGCCGAACTTAGAGTGGCTCCCATGGACATCACCATTCACACCACCTTCCTGCCGCACGACGATCCGGAGGCCTCCTTGGCCTTCTACCGCGACACCCTCGGATTCGAGGTCCGCAACCAGGTCGAGTACGGCGGAATGCACTGGAACACCGTCGGCCCCGCCGGCCAGAGGGACGTGAACCTGGTCCTGCACCCGGCGGGCGCCGACCCGGGCGTCACCGATCAGGAGCGCCGCACCATCGCCGAGATGATGGCCAAGGGCACCTACTCCAGCATCATGCTGGCCACCGCCGACCTCGACGGCACCTTCGCGACGATCGAGGCCGCCGGGGCCGAGGTCGTCCAGGAACCCACCGATCAGCCGTGGGGCGCGCGCGACTGCGCCTTCCGCGACCCCGCGGGCAACATGGTCCGCATCCAGGAACGGCGCTGAGCCGCCCGCCGACCCGGACCGCGCACGAGACCGGCGGGGACCGCGAAGGCGGCCCCGCCTCGACTTTGGAGACACCATGAGCAAGGCCGCCAGGACGGACACGCACCCGTCGGCGCAGCACCCCGCCGACGGCCACGATCTGATCCGCGTGCACGGCGCGCGCGAGAACAACCTCAAGGACGTCGAAATCGAGCTGCCGAAGCGCCGCCTGACGGTGTTCACCGGCGTCTCCGGCTCCGGCAAGAGCTCGCTGGTGTTCAGCACCATCGCCGCCGAGTCGCAACGGCTGATCAACGAGACCTACAGCGCCTTCGTGCAGGGCTTCATGCCCTCGGTGGACCGCCCCGAAGTGGACGTACTGGACGGGCTCACCACCGCGATCATCGTCGACCAGGAGCGGATGGGCGCCGGCGCCCGGTCCACGGTCGGCACCGCCACCGATGCCAACGCGATGCTGCGCATCCTCTTCAGCAGGCTCGGCGAGCCCTACGTCGGCTCCCCGGCCGCGTTCTCGTTCAACGTCGCCTCGGTTCAGGCCTCCGGGATGCTCAAACAGGGCGACGGCAAGGCCGAGAAGGTCACCTACTCCCGCACCGGCGGCATGTGCCCCGAATGCGAGGGCCGCGGCCAGGTCTCCGACTTCGACCTCTCGGCGCTGTACGACGACACCAAGTCGCTCAACGAAGGCGCGCTCACCATCCCCGGCTACACCATGGACGGCTGGTACGGCCGCATCTTCCGGGGCTGCGGCTTCCTCGACCCGGACAAGCCGATCAAGGAGTACACCGAGGCCGAACTCGACGACCTGCTCCGCAAGGAGCCGACCAGGATCAAGGTCGAGGGCATCAACGTCACCTACGAGGGCCTGCTCCCGAAGATCCAGAAGTCGATGCTCGCCAAGGACCGCGAGGCGATGCAGCCGCACATCCGGCGATTCGTGGACCGGGCGATCACCTTCCAGCCCTGCCCCGAGTGCGGCGGCAGCCGGCTCAGCGAGGCGGCACGGTCCGCGAAGATCCGGGGGGTGAGCATCGCCGACGCCTGCGCGATGCAGATCAACGACCTCGCCGAGTGGGTCGGCGGACTCGACGAGCCGTCGGTCGCCCCGCTGCTGACCGCGCTGGGGGAGACCCTCGACTCCTTCGTCGAGATCGGGCTCGGCTACCTGTCGCTCGACCGGCCCGCGGGCTCCCTGTCGGGCGGCGAGGCGCAGCGCACCAAGATGATCCGGCACCTCGGGTCGTCGCTGACCGACGTCACCTACGTCTTCGACGAGCCGACCATCGGGCTGCACCCGCATGACGTCCGGCGCATGAACGACCTGCTGCTGCGGCTGCGCGACAAGGGCAACACCGTCCTGGTCGTGGAGCACAAGCCCGAGGCGATCGCGATCGGCGACCACGTGGTCGACCTCGGCCCCGGCGCCGGGACGGCCGGGGGCGAGGTGGTCTTCGAGGGCACCGTCGACGGCCTGCGGGGCAGCGACACCCTCACCGGACGCCACCTGGACTACCGGGCGGCCCTCAAGGGGTCGGTGCGGGATCACGCCGGTGCGCTGGAGATCCGCGGGGCGCGGCAGAACAACCTCCAGGACGTGGACGTCGACGTCCCGACCAGGGTCCTCACCGTCGTCACCGGCGTGGCCGGTTCGGGCAAGACCTCCCTGATCCACGGGAACCTCGCCGAGCGCGACGACGTGGTGCTGGTCGACCAGACCGCCATCAAGGGCTCCCGCCGCTCCAATCCCGCCACCTACACCGGCATGCTCGACCCGATCCGCAAGGCGTTCGCCAAGGCCAACGGCGTGAAGCCGGGGCTGTTCAGCGCCAACTCCGAAGGCGCCTGCCCCAACTGCAACGGCGCCGGCGTCATCTACACCGACCTCGGGATGATGCAGGGGGTCACCACCACCTGCGAGGAGTGCGAAGGGAAGCGGTTCGGCGCCGACGTGCTCGAATACCGGCTCGCCGGCCGCAACATCAGCGAGGTGCTCGCGATGTCGGTGGCCGAGGCCGAGGAATTCTTCGGTTCCGGCGAGGCGCGCACACCGGCCGCATCCAAGATCCTCGGCCGGCTCGCCGACGTCGGGCTCGGCTACCTGAAGCTCGGCCAGCCGCTCACGACGCTCTCCGGCGGCGAGCGCCAGCGGCTCAAGCTCGCCGTCCACATGGGCGAGAAGGGCGGCGTCTACGTGCTGGACGAGCCGACCACGGGCCTGCACCTGGCCGACATCGAGCAGCTCCTCGGCCTGCTCGACCGCCTCGTCGACTCCGGGAAGACGGTCATCGTCATCGAGCACCACCAGGCGGTCATGGCGCACGCCGACTGGATCATCGACCTCGGCCCCGGCGCCGGCCACGACGGCGGCAAGGTCGTCTTCGAGGGCACGCCCGCCGATCTCGTCGCCGACCGCTCGACCCTGACCGGCGAGCACCTGGCCGACTACATCGGCGCCTGACCGGGCGGCGGTGCGGTGCTCTCGCGGATCATCAGGCGGGTGGGGATGACCTCGGTGCCCGGCGGCGGGGCGGCCCCGTCGCGGATCTGGCGGAGGACCTCCCGGACGCTGCGGCGGCCGACTTCGGGGAAGTCCTGGCGAACCGTCGTCAGCGGCGGGGTGAAGTAGGCCGATTCGGGCAGGTCGTCGAAGCCGACCACGCTCACCCGATCGGGGACGGCCAGCCCGTGTTCGGCGAAGGCCCGCAGCAGACCGAGCGCGGTCTGGTCGTTGGCGGCGAACACCGCCGTGCAGTCGGGCCGGTCGGCCAGGGCCTGGCCGGCGGCGTAACCGCCGGCGGCCGTCCAGTCCCCGGCCACCGGCGGCGGCACCGGCCGACCGGAGGCCTCCAGCGCCGCCCGCCAGGCGCGGCTCCGGCGGCGGGCGGCGAACGAGGTCTCGGGGCCGGTCACGTGCCAGATCGTGGCGTGGCCGAGGCCGAGCAGGTGGTCGACGGCCGCGGCGGTGCCGCCGGCCTGGTCGGAGTCGATCACCCGGTAGCGGTCGTCGGCATCGGAGTCGACCACCACCACGTGCACGCCCGGCGGGAGCTCCACCACCGCCGCATCCAGCAGGTGGGTCTCGATGAACACGATGACCGCATCGACGGCCAGCTCGTTCATCCGCGTGAAGGCCCCCAGCATGTGGTCCTGGGAGGGGACCTCGATCGGGATCAGCGTGATCGCGTAGCCCTCGGCGGCCGCCTGGGTGGTGATCGCCTCGACCGTGGCGCTCTTGCCGGTGGCCGTCAGCCGGAACAGGATCACCCCGATCGTCTGGAACCGGCCCTGCCGCAGGGCGCGGGCGGCGCTGTTGGGCCGGTACCCCAGCCGGCGCATCGCCCCCAGCACCCGCTCCCGGGTCGCGGCGTTCACATTGTCGCGGCCGTTGGCCACCCGCGACACCGTCTGCGCCGACACTCCCACCGCCCGGGCCACGTCACCGATCGACACACTCTGCCGACCCGGTCGGCCCGAGCGCGTCCCGCCGCTCACCGTGCCCACACGCTCGCTCCGTCCCGGACCATCGCACGCCTCCACACACTCGAACAGAGATTCACACACGAACAACCTTGACCACTCGTGTGACGAATGACATACTACCAGCGGATGTTGACGTCAACACCTGCTCGTTATACCCCTATACGTGCAAACTGCACGAGATCGGCAAGAACGCATGAGTACTACCTATAACGCCGGAGCGCCGCCTCGATCCCGCGGCCGCACCCTGCTCAGTCTGCTCGCCGCGCTGGCACTGGTACCGGTCGTCGTCCTCGCCAACCCGGCGCCGGCCGCGGCCGACACGAGCCAGTTCCGCGGCGTGAACTGGGCCGTCCTGGGCGACAACTTCCAGGAAGGTCCGCTCGTCCTCGACGGCCTGGACCAATCCGACGGCTACGACACCGTCCGGGCCAAGGCCGACGCCGTCTACGACGACATGGAAGCCCAGCTCGGAGTCAACACCGTCCGGCTGCCGGTGAATACCCACACCGTCGGTTCGAGCTGGTGGGACGCCTACCGCGGCACCATCGACGCCGCCGCCGACCGCGGCTTCAAGGTCATCCTCGCCTACTGGGAGGACGGGGCCGCCTCCGGCGGTCGGATCACCGACATGGCCGCGTTCAACTCCATGTGGTCGGCCGTGACCGACCAGTACGGCTCCAACGGCCAGGTCTACTTCGAGCCGATGAACGAGCCCCACGGCTACAGCTCCTCCGAGTGGCGCGACGTCGCCGCCGACTGGCTCGACTACCACTACTCGGCGCCTCCCGGCCGGGTGCTCATCGGCGGCACCGGCTACAGCCAGGACCTGCGGCCGATCTGCGACGACAGCCGCTTCGACGAGACGCTGCTGTCGTTCCACCACTACGCGTTCTTCTACAACGACAACACCTACTCCGGCTGGCTCAACCACATCGACACGCGCCTGGGCAACTGCGCCTCGCGCGCGGTCGTCACCGAGTTCGGCGCCCCGATGGACAACGGCCTGGACTACAGCGACCCGAACAGCTCCGAGAACTTCGTCCGCCACATCCGCGCGGTCACCCAGACCATGCGCGACAACTCCATGGGCGGCACCTACTGGCCGGCCATCGGCGGCAAGCCCGGCGACCGGGGCTACGACTGGTACTCCATGTTCGCCCTCAGCGGCGGCGGCACCGACCTGAACCTGAGTATCCGCAACCAGACCGGAGCCGACCGCCTCCAGTACGGCTGGGGCGACGGCGAGGACGACGACGACGGCGGCGGCGGAACCATCGTGGACCTCACGAACGTCAACTCCGGCAAATGCATCGACGTCGTCAGCGCCTCCACCGACGACGGCGCCGAGATCATCCAGTGGGACTGCCACGGCGGCTCCAACCAGCAGTGGGAGCTGCGCGACGCCGGCAGCGGCTACGTCCAGCTCGTCTCCCAGCACTCGGGCAAGTGCCTCGACATCGACGGCGCCTCCACCGACAACAACGCCAGGGCCATCCTCTGGTCGTGCCACAGCGGCGACAACCAGCAGTGGGAGCTGCGCGACGCCGGCAGCGGCAACGTCGAGCTCGTCGCGCGCCACTCCGGGAAGTGCCTCGACGTGATCGACTCTTCGACCGAGAACGGCACCCGGCTCCAGCAGTACGACTGCTACGGCGGCGCCAACCAGCAGTGGAGCACCTGAGCCCCAGCGGAGAACCAAGGGGCCTCCGGCCGGAACCGCAGCGCCGCAACTGAGACGGAACGAAGAACGCCGAGGCGTCACAACGTGATCGCCTCGGCGTTCTCACTGCTCAAGTGGCGGAGGATAGGGGATTCGAACCCCTGAGGGCTTTAACACCCAACTCGCTTTCCAAGCGAGCGCACTAGGCCACTATGCGAATCCTCCGCCGGGAAGCATACCCGATACCGTGCACGGGAATCGAGCGGGTGAACGGCCGTGACCTCGGCGACTCGCCGCCTTCTCCCGCCTTGGTGGGCGCCGCCCGGTGAGGTACGCTATTGCCCGTCCCTCATGCGGCGTCATCTTGTGAACCTCCCCAGGGCCGGAAGGCAGCAAGGATAAGCGGGCTCTGGCGGGTGCGTGAGGGACCTGGCCGCCTTAGCTCAGTCGGAAGAGCGTGTTACTCGTAATAACAAGGTCGACGGTTCGATTCCGTCAGGCGGCTCGGCGAAGGCCCTGGGCACAGGGCCTTTTTTCATGCCCCGGACCAGACCCGCCCGAGGCCCGGACCGGCCCCGGCGCCGCCCCTGTGGCCCGGGCGCGGGGCCGCCGAGTCCACCGCCGCCGTGTCGGCCCGAGGTCGTATCGTGGCTCCAGGACCGTCGGACGAGCTGGGAGGCACCGTGGCACTCGCGCTATACCGCAAATACCGGCCGCAGACCTTCGCCGAAGTCGTCGGGCAAGAGCACGTCACCGAGCCGCTCATCAACGCCATCCGCGCCGGACGGCTCAACCACGCCTACCTGTTCTCGGGGCCGCGCGGCTGCGGCAAGACCTCGTCGGCCCGCATCCTGGCCCGGTCGCTCAACTGCGCCCAGGGGCCCACCGCCGAGCCGTGCGGCGAGTGCGGGCCCTGCCGCGCGCTGGCGGCCGACGGCCACGGCTCGATCGACGTCATCGAGATCGACGCGGCCAGCCACGGCGGTGTCGACGACGCCCGCGAGCTGCGCGAACGCGCGGTGTTCTCGCCGGTGGAGTCGCGCTACAAGATCTACATCATCGACGAGGCCCACATGGTCACCGCCGCCGGCTTCAACGCGCTGCTGAAGCTGGTGGAGGAGCCGCCGGACTACGTCATGTTCATCTTCGCCACCACCGAGCCGGACAAGGTCCTGCCGACGATCCGCTCGCGCACCCACCACTACCCGTTCCGCCTGATCCCGCCGCCGGCGATGCGGGAGCTGTGCAAGCGGCTGTGCGAGGAGGAGGGCGCCAAAGTCGCCGAGGACGTCTACCCGCTGGTCGTCAGGTCCGGCGGCGGCTCGGCGCGCGACTCGCTCAGCGTGCTCGACCAGCTCATCGCCGGTGCCGGCGACGACGGGGTCACCTACGAGCGGGCCGCGGCCCTGCTCGGGGTCACCGACGCCGGACTGCTCGACGAGATGTGCGAGGCTTTCGCGGCGGCCGACGGCGCAGCGGTCATGGAGGTCGTCGAGCGCGTGGTGGAGGGCGGCCACGACCCGCGCCGCTTCGCCGGGGACCTGCTCGAACGCCTGCGGGACCTGATCGTGCTCACCCAGGTCCCGGACGCTGCCGGGAACGGCCTGATCGACGCCCCGGCCGACCAACTCGCGAAGATGACCAGCCAGGCCACCCGCATGGGCACCTCGACGCTGACGCGGATGGCCGAGGTCGTCGCCGACGGCCTCGGCGGCATGCGCGGGGCGACGGCGCCCCGCCTGCTGCTCGAGCTGGCCTGCGTGCGGGCGATCCTGCCGGGCTCCGACGAGTCGATGGCGGGCCTGCTGCAGCGTCTGGAGACCCTCGAGCAGCGCGGCGTGAGCGCCGTCCCCGCAGCCCCGGAGCCCCGCCCCGCCGCTCCGGCGGCGGCGCCCGAACCGGCCGCGGCTCCGGATCCGGAACCGGCGCCACGGGCACCGGCGGCCGCGCCGCCCGATCCCGAACCCGATCCGGTCCCCGAGCCCGAGCCGGCCGCCGCGGCTCCCGCTGCGGCCCCCGAGCCCGACCCGGCTCCGCCCGCGCCCGCCTCCGGCGGTGTCACGGCCGCCTCGATCCGGCGCCAGTGGGACCGGATCATGATGACGATGAAGGACCGCCGCAAGACCACCGCCGCGCTGCTGTCGGAGGCGACGGTCGCCGACGCCGGCGACGGCGAGGTGGTCCTCGCCTTCAACCACGCCTTCCACGCCGGGGCTCTGCAGAAGGAGCCCGCCTACAGCACCGTCGTCGAGGTCTTCGGCGAGGTGCTCGGCGGTACTTGGAAGATCCGCTGCGAGGTCGGGGAGGCGTCCCAGATCCCAAAAGCGGGTCCGGCCCCGGCGCAACGGGAGGCGTCTGGCCCGACCCGGGCCGCTGAGGGCCGGAGTGCAGCGGGACCGCGGCGGGCCGAGGCGGCCGAGCCGCCGCCGGAGGAGTCCGACGAGCCCTCCCCGGACGACCCGGTCGCGCCCGGCCATTTCGGCACCCCCGAGGAGCAGGCGGTGAAGCTGCTTTCCAATGCCTTCGGCGCCAAGCAGATCTGAGGTCGGCGCGAGCGTGTCCGCGAGAACGCCGTGCGGCCGCTAGGCTGGCAGATATCAAGGAAACCCAGCGCGAGGAGTGATGGACATGTTCCCCGGTGGCGGAGACATGCAGAAGCTGCTGCAGCAGGCGCAGCAGATGCAGGCCGACTACATGCAGGCCCAGGAGGAGCTCCAGGAGGCCGAGGTGACCGCCTCGGCGGGCGGCGGGCTCGTGAGCGCGACCGTCTCCGGCGACGGCGATCTCAAGAGCGTCAAGATCGACCGCGAGGCGGTCGACCCCGAGGACGTCGAGACCCTCGAAGACCTCGTCGTCGCCGCGGTGCAGGCCGCGACCGAGGACGCCAAGCGCATAGCCGAGGAGAAGATGGGTCCGCTCGGCGACGCCCTCGGCGGGCTCGGCGGCGGCATGGGCCTGCCGGGCATGTGAAGCACGGTCGGCATCCAATCCTATAGGAAATATCCTATAGGATCGTCGGCCCGAGTTGAAGGAGCAGCGTGTACGACGGGGCATTGGGCGATCTGATCGAGGAGCTGGGGCAGTTGCCGGGCATCGGCCCGAAGAGCGCCCAGCGCCTCGCCTTCCACCTGCTCGCCGCCGACGGCTCCGACGTCGAGCGGCTGACCTCGGCGCTGCACCGGGTCAAGGACCAGGTCCGGTTCTGCGACGTGTGCGGCAACGTCTCCGAGTCCGAGCGGTGCGCGATCTGCCGCGACCAGCGCCGGAGCGCCGAGCTCATCTGCGTGGTCGAAGAGCCCAAGGACGTCCTGGCGATCGAGCGCACCGGCGAGTTCCGCGGCAGCTACCACGTCCTCGGCGGGGCGATCAACCCGCTCGAAGGCATCGGCCCCGACGACCTGCGCATCCGCTCCCTGATGTCCCGCCTCCAGGGCGGCGAGACCAAGGAGCTCATCATCGCCACCGACCCCAACACCGAGGGCGAGGCCACCGCCACCTACCTGGCGATGCTCGTCAAACCCATGGGCTTCAAGGTGACCCGCCTGGCCAGTGGCCTCCCGGTCGGCGGCGACCTCGAGTACGCCGACGAAGTCACCCTCGGCCGCGCCTTCTCCGGCCGCCGCGACGTCGACTCCTGACCGCGCGCCCGCGCCGCTGCGCCCCAATGGAAACTCCGGCCCCGCGGGTTCGCGCACGGCCGGTAACAATCCGAGCCGAATCCATCACGGTTGCATAACGCTCAACCGTGGCACAACTCACCGTGTCCTAATCTGTTGGGTACCTCCGAGTACCCAACGAAACGACGGGTGAACTACCTATGCGCACGTCTCGAACCACCCTTGCCAGGCGCGCCATCGGCGCCGCGGCCGGAGCGATACTCTCGTTCGGCCTGCTCACCGCCTGCGGCAGCGACGGCGGATCCGATGAGGACGCCGAGTCCGCCGAGGACTTCGACTTCACCTGCCCCGAGCGGGAGGACGCCGAGCGCGCCCCCGACGAAGAGGCCAACGAGAACACCCCCTTCGTGTTCGGGACCCCGGGCGACCCGAGCTCCCTCGACCCCGTGTTCGCCTCCGACGGCGAGACCTTCCGCATCACCCGCCAGGTCTACGACACCCTCCTGGACCACGACTGCACCGAGATGGTCCCCGGCCTCGCCGAAAGCTGGGAGCAGAACGACGAGGGCACCGAGTGGACCTTCCACCTGCGCGAAGGCGTCACCTTCCACGACGGGACGCCGCTCGACGGCGCGGCCGTGTGCGCCAACTTCGACCGCTGGAACAACTTCACCGGCGGTTACCAGTCGCCGAACTACACCTACTATTACTCGAAGTTCTTCGACGGATACGCCGAGAACGACCCCGAGATGGGCATCGAGGCCGAGACCAACTACGCCGGATGCGAGGCGGACGGGCTCACCGCCACGATCAGGATCCACGAGTACACCGCCAACTTCCCGGGCGCGTTCAGCATGGCCACCACCGCCATCGTGAGCCCCGGCTCGCTCGAGCAGATCACCGACGACGAGGTCGAGACCGCCGACGACCCGCTGCCCGAGTACACCCAGACCGCCGACGTCCTGGCCGGCACCGGCCCGTATCAGTTGGCCGAGTGGGACCACAGCGGGCAGGCGGTCACCCTGGAACGCTTCGACGACTACTGGGGTGAGACCGCCGAGGTCAAGACCCTGATCTTCCGCACCATCTCCGACGAGAACGCCCGCCGCCAGGCCCTGGAGGCCGGCGACATCCACGGCTACGACCTGGTCGCCCCCGCCGACGTGCAGCCGCTGGCCGAAGGCGGCTTCCAGGTGCCGACGCGCGGGGTGTTCAACATCCTCTACATGACCTACACCCAGGGCCACGCCCCGCTCGACGACCACACCGTCCGCGAGGCGCTCTCGCACGCGGTCGACCGGCAGCGAATCGTCGATTCCGTGCTGCCCCCGGGCGGCACCGTCGCCACCCAGTTCATGCCGCCCAGCCTCGAAGGCTGGTCCGAGGACGTGGTCACCTACGAGCACGACCCCGACCTGGCCCAGGAGATGCTGGCCGACGCCGGACACGAGGACCTGACCCTCGAGTTCTGCTACCCGACCGACGTCACCCGGCCCTACATGCCGGCGCCGAAGGACATCTTCGACATCATCGCCTCCGACCTGGAGGCCGTGGGCGTCACCGTCGAGGCCACGCCGATCACCTGGGTCGAGTACATCCCGACCACCCGCAGCGGCGACTGCCCGCTGTACCTGCTCGGCTGGACCGGCGACTTCAACGAGGCCTACAACTTCCTGGGCACCTGGTTCGCCACCGAGACCACCGAGTGGGGCTTCGACAACCAGGCGATCTTCGACGGCCTGGCCGAGGCCGCGGCCGAACCGGACCCGTCGGTCCGCGCCGAGCACTGGGCCGGGCTCAACGAGCTGATCATGGAGGAGCTGCCGGGTCTGCCGATCTCGCACTCGCCGCCGTCGATCGCCTTCGCCCCGGACGTGTATCCGATGGACGTCTCCCCGCTGACGCAGGAGGACTTCTCGCAGATGTACTTCGCCGCAGAGTGAACCGGATCGAGTAAAAGCAGAATATGCTGCGCTACACGGTCAAACGCCTCCTGCAGTTGACGGTGGCGTTGCTGGGACTGACGCTGCTGCTGTTCGCGTGGTTCAAGGCCCTCCCGGGCGGACCCGAGAACCGGCTGCTTCCCGACGACGCCACCGATCAGCAGCGGGAGGCGCTGCGGCGCGCCCTGGGGCTGGACGAACCGATCTGGACGCAGTACGTCGAGTTCCTCGGCCGGATCGTCCGGCTCGACTTCGGCTCGTCCCTGTCGTCCGGCCGCCCCATCGCCACCGAACTGGCCGACCGCCTGCCGGCCACGGTCGAGCTGTCGCTGTTCGCGATCGTCATCGCCATCGGCGTCGGCATCCCGCTCGGCTACCTCGCCGCCCGCAAACGGGGCTCCTGGCTGGACTTCATCGCCGTCTCCGGATCCCTGATCGGGATCTGCACGCCGGTGTTCTTCCTGGCCGCCATGCTGAAAGTGGTCTTCTCCCAGAACATGGGCGTCTTCCCCACCTTCGGCAGGCTCACCCCGGGGACCGGCTTCACCGAGGTCACCGGGTTCCGGGTCCTCGACGGGCTCATCACCGGCGAGCTCGACGTCGTCGGCAATGCGCTGGTCCACCTGGTCCTGCCCGCGGTCGCCCTCGCCTCGATCCCGCTGGCGGTGATCACCCGCATCACCCGCGCCAGCGTCCTGGAGGTCCTCGGCGAGGACTACGTGCGCACCGCCGACGCCAAGGGACTCAAGCCGCAGACGATCCGCGCCCGCCACGTCATGAAGAACGCCCTCCTCCCGGTGGTGACCGTGATCGGCCTGCTCCTGGGCAGCCTGTTCGCCGGCGCCGTGCTGACCGAGAGCGTCTTCGCCTTCGGCGGGGTGGGCTCGTTCGTCTACCAGGCGACCACCGAGCGGGACTACCCGGCGCTGCTGGGCTTCATCCTCATCATCGCCGTCTCGTACGTGGTGCTCAACCTGCTGGTCGACCTGTCCTACGGCTTCCTCGACCCGAGAGTGAGAGTGCGGTCATGACACCGGCCAAGATCGAGAAGCTCGAGCGGCTCGTCGAAGCCGGGGCGCAGGCCCGGACCGCCGAGTCGGGTTCGCTGTGGCGGCAGTCGTTCCGGAGGCTGCGCCGCTCCCCGATGGCCATCGCCGGCGGCGCCATCGTCGGCGTCTTCGTGCTGGTGGCGGTCCTGGGGCCCTGGATAGCGCCCTACGACCCCACCGCGCAGCGGTGGGGCGACGAGGTCTTCCTCAACCGCAACGTCTTCCCCGGACCGCGCGCCGAGAACTGGTTCGGTCTCGACCACCTGGGCCGGGACATGTTCTCCCGCATGATCGTCGGCGCACGGCAGACGCTGCTGGTCGGTGTCGTCGCCACGCTCATCGGCTTCGCCGCCGGGGCGGCCGTCGGCGGCACCGCAGCGGCGGCCGGCACTTTCGGCGGCCGCTGGGGGCAGCGGATCGAGGCGGTCATCATGCGCGCGGTCGACGTCGCGCTGTCGATCCCGATGCTGCTGCTGGCGCTCAGCGTCGCGGCGCTGCTGGGGCCGAGCCTGACCACGGTCATGATCGCGGTCGGGGTCGCGCAGATCCCGATCTTCGCCCGGCTGCTGCGCGGCTCGATGCTCGCGCAGGCCCACTCGGACTACGTCCTGGCCGCCATCTCGCTCGGCGTCCCCAAGGGCCGCATCGTGATCTCCCACATCTTCCCCAACTCGCTGGGGCCGGTGATCGTGCAGGCCACGCTGGTGCTGGCGACGGCGATCATCGAGGCGGCGGCGCTGTCGTACCTGGGCCTGGGGAACCCCGACCCGGGCAACCCCGAGTGGGGGACCATGCTCGCCGACGCGCAGCGGTTCCTCTCGGGCGCACCGCAATTGGCGATCTACCCCGCGGTGGGCATCATCGTCACCGCGCTCGGCTTCACCCTGCTGGGCGAGGCGATGCGCGAATCGCTCGACCCGAGGCTGAGGAGGCAGGGGTAGTGGCACTGCTTGAAGTGGAGGACCTGCGGGTCTCCTTCGGAGAGACCCGGGCCGTCGACGGCGTCGACTTCCAGGTCGACGAGGGCCAAGTCGTCGGCCTGGTGGGCGAGTCCGGCTGCGGCAAGTCGGTCACCAGCCTGGCGATCATGGGACTGCTGCCGCGGCGGGCGGCGAGCGTCGCCGGCGCCGCCCGGTACGACGGTGTCGACCTGTTCTCGCTGCCGCGCGGCGAGATGCGGCGGCTCCGGGGGCCGGACCTGGCGATGGTCTTCCAGGACCCGCTCTCCAGCCTCAACCCGGTGGTCCAGATCGGGCGGCAGATCACCGAGGTGCTCGAACGGCACCGGGGCATGCGCGGCGAGGCGGCCCGGAAGGAGGCGGTCCACCTGCTCGACCGGGTCGGCATCCCCGATCCGGCCCGCCGCCTGGGGGAGTACCCCCACCAGTTGTCCGGCGGGATGCGCCAGCGCGTCCTGATCGCCATCTCGGTGGCGTGCGCGCCGCGGCTCCTGATCGCCGACGAGCCGACCACGGCCCTGGACGTGACGATCCAGGCCCAGATCCTGGAGCTGCTGAAGGACCTGGTCGACTCCGAGGGGACGGCGCTGCTGATGATCACCCACGACCTGGGCGTCGTGGCGGGCCTGTGCGACGAGGTCAACGTCCTGTATTCGGGCAGGGTGGTCGAGTCGGCCCCGGCCCGGGACCTGTTCGCCAGGCCGACCCACCCGTACACGGTGGGCCTGCTGAACTCGATCCCGCGGTTGGATCTGCCGATCCACGAGCCGCTCCGGCCGATCCGGGGGTCGATCGCCGATGTGATCGGATGGAACGACGGCTGCGCGTTCGCGCCCAGGTGCGACCGGGTGGCCGAAGAGTGCGTGGCGGGTGAGCCGCCGTTGATCGGCGCGGCCCACATGCACCGCTGCGTCAGGGCCGAGGAGGTCGCATGAGCATCGGGACCGAGCCCGGACCGATCGGAGCGACGACGGATCTGCTGAGCGTGGAGGACCTGGTGGTCCACTTCCCGATCCGCCGGGGCCTGGTCGTGGAGCGCACGGTCGGCCACGTCCGGGCGGTCGACGGGGTGAGCCTGGGCATCGCCGCGGGCCGGACCTACGGTCTGGTGGGCGAGTCGGGCTGCGGCAAGACCACCTTCGGCCGGGCCGTGCTGCGCCTGGAGGAGCCCACCGGCGGCCGGGTCCGGCTCGACGGCACCGAGGTGACCGGGCTGCGTTCGGACCGGCTGCGCCGCTTCCGCTCGAGGATGCAGATGGTGTTCCAGGATCCGCTCGGCTCGCTGAACCCGCGGCACAACGTGGACATGCTGCTGGCCGAGCCGCTGAAGGTCCACGGCGTCGGCAGCCGCTCCGAGCAGCGCAGGCTGGCGATCGAGACCCTGGACGCGGTCGGCCTGCCGTCGTCGGTCCTGGAGCGCTACCCGCACGAGTTCTCCGGGGGCCAGCGGCAGCGCCTCGGCATCGCCCGGGCGCTCATGCTGCGCCCGGACCTGGTCATCTGCGACGAGCCGGTGAGCGCCCTGGACGTGTCGATCCAGGCGCAGGTGATGAACCTGCTGGAGCAGCTCCAGGGCGAGTTCAACCTGACCTACCTGGTGATCGCCCACGATCTGGCGGTGGTCCGGCACATGTCCGACCGGGTCGGCGTGATGTACCTGGGCAACCTGGTCGAGGAGGCCGACTCGGAGGCGATCTACGACGACCCGCGCCACCCGTACACCAAGGCGCTGCTGTCGGCGGTGCCGCAGCCGGATCCGGAGGCCGAGGCGGATCGGGAGCGGATCATCCTCAAAGGCGACCTGCCCTCGCCGGCGGATCCGCCCTCGGGCTGCCGATTCCGGACCCGCTGCCCGTGGGCGGCCGACATCTGCGCCGAGGAGGTGCCGGTCTGGCGGGAGGTCGGCGACGGCCACCGGGTGGCCTGCCACTTCGACCTCTGATCGGAGCGGCGGGGTCGGGCGACCTTCGAGCGCGGCTCGGGGTGACCGAGCACGAGTGAGGGCCGGGCGGCGACGCCCGGCCCTCGAGTCGATGGGGACCTACTGGCCCTTGATGATCTCGCGCATCAGGTTCGCGGTCTCGCTCGGCGTCTTGCCGACCTTGACTCCGGCGGCCTCGAGGGCCTCCTTCTTGGAGTCGGCGGTGCCGGCCGAGCCGGAGATGATGGCGCCGGCGTGGCCCATCGTCTTGCCGGGAGGCGCGGTGAATCCGGCGATGTAGGCCACGACCGGCTTGGTCACGTGGTCCTTGATGTACTCGGCGGCGCGTTCTTCTGCATCGCCGCCGATCTCGCCGATCATGACCATCGCCTTGGTCTCCGGGTCGTTCTCGAACGCCTCGAGGCAGTCGATGTGGGTGGTCCCGATGACCGGGTCTCCGCCGATGCCGACGGAGGTGGAGAAGCCGATGTCCCGCAGCTCGAACATGAGCTGGTAGGTCAGCGTGCCGGACTTCGAGACCAGGCCGATGGGGCCGGAGCCGGTGATGTCGGCCGGGGTGATGCCCGCGTTGGACTTGTCGGGGCTGGCCACGCCCGGGCAGTTGGGCCCGACGATGCGGGTCTTGTTGCCGGTCGCCTCGGCGTGGTTCCAGAAGGTGACCGCGTCGTGGACCGGGATGCCCTCGGTGATGACCACGGCCAGGCCGATCTCGGCGTCGATCGCCTCGATGACGGCGGCCTTGCAGAACGCCGGCGGCACGAACACCACCGAGGTGTCGGCGCCGGTCTCGGCCATGGCCTCCTGGACGGAGGAGAACACCGGCAGGCTTTGCCCGTCGAAGTCGACCTTCTGGCCGGCCTTGCGCGGGTTGACGCCGCCGACGACGTTGGTGCCGGCCTTGAGCATGCGGCGGGTGTGCTTCATGCCCTCCGAGCCGGTCATGCCCTGGACGATGACCTTGCTTTGCTCGTTGAGGAAGATCGCCATTGCCTAGGCCTCCTTGTGCGCGAGTTCGGCGGCCTTGTCGGCTGCTGCGTCCATGGTGTCGACCTCGGTGATCAGCGGGTGGTTCGCGTCGGCGAGGATCTTGCGGCCGACCTCGGCGTTGTTGCCGTCGAGCCGGACCACCAGCGGCTTGCGGACGTCCTCGCCGCGGTCGCGGAGCATCCGGAGGGCCCCGATGATGCCGTTGGCGACTTCGTCGCAGGCGGTGATGCCGCCGAAGACGTTGACGAACACGCTCTTGACCTGCGGGTCGGAGAGCACGACCTCGAGGCCGCTCGCCATGACCTCGGCGGAGGCGCCGCCGCCGATGTCGAGGAAGTTCGCGGGCTCGACCCCGCCGTGCCCCTCGCCGGCGTAGGCGACCACGTCGAGGGTCGACATGACCAGCCCGGCGCCGTTGCCGATGATGCCGACCTGCCCGTCGAGCTTGACGTAGTTGAGGCCGGCCTCGACCGCGCGCTGCTCGAGCGGGTCGACCGCGGAGGCGTCGGCGAACGCCTCGGCGTTCTCGGGGTGCCGGAAGGCCGCGTTCTCGTCGAGGGTGACCTTCGCGTCGAGCGCGAGGACCTTGCCCTCGGGGGTGCGGACCATGGGGTTGACCTCGACGAGCGTCGCGTCCTCGGCGACGAAGGCGTCCCAGAGCCGCACGAACACGTCGACGAGTTGGTCGCGCAGGTCGACCGGGAATCCGGCCCGGTCGGCGATGTCGCCGGCGATCTCGGGGGTGACGCCCACGCCGGCGTCGATCGGGGTCTTGACGACCTTGTCGGGCGAGGTCTTGGCGACCTCTTCGATCTCCACGCCGCCCTCGGTCGAGGCGATGCACAGGAACGTGCGGTTCGCTCGGTCGAGGAGGTAGGAGAAGTAGTACTCGGAGTCGATGTCGGCCGTGACCGTCAGCATGACCTTCTCGACGGTGTGGCCCTTGATGTCCATGCCGAGGATGTCCGTGGCGTGGGTCTTGGCCTCGTCGACGCTGTCGGCCAGCTTGACGCCGCCGGCTTTGCCGCGGCCGCCGACCTTCACCTGTGCTTTGACGACCACCCGGTCCCCGAGGCGCTCGGCGAGCTCCACGGCCTCGGCGGGGGTGGTGGCGACGCCGCCGTCCAGTACCGGCACACTGTGCCGGGCGAACAGTGCGCGGCCCTGGTATTCGTACAGATCCACTGTAGAGTCCGCTCCACTAGCTAGTCTTGTTCGACCGGGTTGCCCGAAGGTATCCCGTTAGCGCAGCGTAACGCGCGCGTGTCTCCGGCGATGGCCTGGCGGTGCGCGGGTGTGACGAGTTCGAGGGTCTCACCGCGTGCGGGCGCCGCCGTGAGCGAATAAGCGGGGACCGGACGCACCCCTCAGGCGTCCGGTCCCCTTTTAGACGGGAATCAAGCCCACCCCTCAAAGGCTTGATCCCCTTTTAGGCACGATGCCCCATCGCCACCCCTCAATCGATAGGGCATCGGCGGTTTGTGGCACGGCTCTATGAGCCGCGCAATACCGATCGGCGGTGAACGAGTCGCCGCCTTCGATGCGGTTGTTGCCGTTCGCTGTGCGCCCGACACCTATAAGAACGAGCCCGGTCGCGCACGGTTACGGGAAGTCCAAAGAATTTTTTGCCGGCGGTGTTCTAGCCGGTCGACGCGGTGTCTTCGGCAACCGTGTCGCCCTTCGGGCGAGGGCCGACGTGCGCGGCGACCCACTCCGCGATCGCCTGCGTGGAGGCGCCCGGACCGAAGATCGCCGACACCCCCTGCTCCTCGAGCGACGCGCTGTCCTCCTCGGGGACGATCCCGCCCCCGAAAACGACGATGTCGCGCGCGTCGGCCTCGTCCAAGAGCTTGAGTACCCGGGGGAACAGCGTCATATGCGCGCCGGAGAGGATGCTCAATCCGATCGCGTCGGCGTCTTCGGCCAGCGCCGTGGCCACCACCTGTTCGGGAGAGTTGTGCAGGCCGGTGTAGATCACTTCCATACCCGCGTCGCGCAGCGCTCGGGCCACGACCTTCGCTCCGCGGTCGTGCCCGTCGAGCCCGACCTTCGCCACGACCACACGTACCGGCGCGTCGTTGTTCGATGCGCGCGCTGCAGACATACCGACCTCCTCGCTCGCGGCCGCCGCGCCGCTTGTGGCGACGCCTGCGGTGCCATGGATCTGCATGGCGGCGGCCGTCCTAGGAGTGAGCTTAGTCGCGGTCGTCCGGAGTGTGTAGGGGCTTACCGGCCGTAGGGCGGCTGCCCGGGCTGCCCGCCCTGCTGGTACCCCGGAGGCGGCCCGTAGGCGCCCGGCCGGCCGGGCTGCTGCGGGTGGCCCTGCTGCGGCGGACCCTGCGGCCCGGGGGCGCCGGGGGGCGGGGCCGCGCCTCCGGCCTGCCGCGGCCTCGCCGCGCTGCCCATGATCCAGGCGTGGGCCTCGTGGTCCTTGAAGTAGATGAACGTGGCCCAGGCGTCGGCTCCGACGACCGCGACCAGGAATGCCAGGCTGAGCGCGAGGACGCCGCCGCTGATCAGCGACATGATGCCGAGCAGGCCGAGCAGGCCGATCAGGCCGAAGCCGCCCTGGATCATCATGAGGATGATCCCGGTCAGTCGCGGTCCCTTGGACGAGAGCATGCCTCGCGGCAGCGTGATGCCGTAGCCGAGGACCGCCAGCGCGAACAGGAGGCCGGGCACGGCCATCACACCGGTCTCGGCGCCGGCGAACGCGATGTTGATGATGACGTTGACCAGGCTCACGCCGCCGGCGATCAGCGCCAGGAGGCCGATCCGCTTGACCCCGGACGGGACCGCTCCGGCCGCGCCGCCGGGCGGCGGGCCGTACGGCGGCTGCGGGGGCGCCTGGCCGCCGCCGGGCTGCTGCCCGTACGGGGGCTGCCCCTGCGGCGGGGGCGGGGAGCCCTGGGCGAGCGGGCCGCCGGGCTGGCCGGGAGGCGGCGGGGCCGAGGGCTGGAAGCCGGTCTGCGAGCCGCCGGATTGGGGCATGACGCTGGTGTCGGCGTGCGCGTTCTGCGGGTTCGCCGGGCCGGTCGGCTGGCCGAGCGGGGAGGGCGGGGGCGGGGGCGCGCCGCCCGGGGCCGCCGGGTTGCCGCCGCCGGTCTTGCGCAGTTTCATCGTCGAATCGATGCCGTCCTGCTGCTGCGGTTCCGGTTCCGACTGTCCGCCGGGCCTGAGTTTGAAGGTGCCGCCGTCGTCGTCTTCCTCGGGCGGCCGGTTCTCGGGGTGCGTCATTGCGATCTACTCCAGGGCGGATGCGGTGGTGAATTCTCTCGGTCACACCATACCGAGTTCAATCACATGAAAGGTGCACCGCGGTCAGTCGAGATGTCTGATCAAGACCGCCTTGTGGGTCGGGCGCGCCGTCTCCCACCGCTCGCGGCCGGCGGGGGTGAGCATGAGGAAGTTCGCGCGGCGGTCGTACTCGCATTCGTCGCGGGTGACCAGGCCGGCCCGTTCGAGGCGGGTCACCGTGCGCGAGAGGGCGCTCTGGCTGAGGTACATCTCGGCCTCGAGCTCTTTCATCCTGACCTTGCGGCCCGGGTCGCCGCAGCACTGGCCGGCGAGCGCCTGGAGGACCTCGAACTCGCTGAGCCCCAACCCGTGGCGAGCCTGGAGTTCGCACTCCAGCGCGGCGGACGTGTCGTGGTACACGCGCAGTGTTTCGGACCACTTGGCGCATACATCCGGTTCGGTGGGCGGCTCCATGACCTGCATATTACCATGTCCAGTCATTTTATGCACGCTCATTTAATGCGTTGACATCCAATGCACGCACATGTAAGTTTCCCGGCGTGACACTCACGGAAACGAAACCACCGCATCCCCGACCCACCCCGGCCCGCTGGGGCCCCAAACTCTGGGCGGTCCTGATCGTCTCCGGCCTGGCGCTGTTCCTCGACGCCCTCGACGTGTCCATGGTGGGCGTGGCGCTGCCGTCGATCGGAGCCGAACTCGACCTCGGCACCGCCAGTCTCCAGTGGATCGTCAACGGCTACATCCTCGGCTACGGCGGCCTGCTCCTCCTGGGCGGCCGCGCCGCCGACCTGTTCGGCCGGCGCCGCGTCTTCCTGACCGCCCTGGTCGTGTTCGGCCTGGCCTCCCTGCTCGGCGGCCTGGTCGACGACGGCGGCCTCCTGGTCGCCAGCCGCATCGTCAAGGGCGTGGCCGCCGCGTTCACCGCCCCCGCCGCCCTGTCGATCATCACCACCACCTTCAGGCAGGGCCGCGACCGCAACAAGGCGCTGTCGATCTTCACCGTCTTCGGCGCCACCGGCTACGCCTCCGGACTGATCATGTCGGGGCTGCTCACCGGCATCGGCTGGCGCCTGACCTTCTTCGCGCCGGTCGCGGTCACCGCCGCCGTCCTCGCCGCCGCCCTCGTCGTGGTGCCCCGCGACCGCGACACCGAGCGCGGCACCGTCGACTTCGGCGGGGCGGTCCTGCTCACCGGCGGGATGCTCGCCGCCGTCTACACGATCGTCACCGCCCCCGAAACCGGCTTCACCCCCGCGGTGACCGCCACGCTCGCGGCCGCGGTGGTCCTGCTCGGGGCGTTCCTGATCCTGGAGAACCGGCTCCGCAACCCCCTGGTGCGGCTGGGCATCTTCAGGATCGGCTCGATCGTGCGCGCCAACCTCGCGGCGATGGCGATCTTCGGCTCCTACATCAGCTTCCAGACGATCGTGTCGCTCTACCTGCAGAACACGCTCGGATGGGGCCCGCTGCAGATGGCGCTCGCGCTGGCCCCAACCGGTGTCCTCGTCGCCTTCATCTCCCCGTTCGCCGGGCGCTTCATCGACCGGTTCGGCACCACCCCGATGATCATCGCCTCGATGTCGTCGTTCGTGCTGGGCTACCTGTGGTTCATCGCCCGGGGCGGCAGCCCGGACCCGGCCTACTTCGCCGACTACCTGCCGAGCTTCCTGCTGCTGGGTCTCGGCTTCGCGACCGGGTTCTCCTCGGTCATGGTGCAGGCGACCGAGGGCATCGCCGACGACGAGCAGGGCCTGGCCTCCGGCCTGGTCCAGACCTCCGGCCAGATCGGCGGCGCGGTCGTCCTGGCGGCCGCCACCGGTCTCATCGGCGCCACCGGCGCCACCGGCATCGCCGAATACCGGCCGGGCCTGTACCTGGTGATCGGCGTGGCCGCGGTCGGCCTGCTGGCCTCGGCCACGGCCCTCCTCGCCGGGCGACGGCCGCTCGCCCGGGCCGCGTAACCGGTCCTCCCCCCGAGCGGCCGCGCCGGCCGGAGCGGAACCACCGCTACCGCCGGCGCGGCCGCGCCAGATGCCCGGCGATCTCACCGGAACTCGGGCGCGAGCAGTACCGGTCGACGCGGCCGTCGGCGAGCACGGCCGCGGCGTGCGCGCGGGCGGCCGCGTTCGGATCGCGGGTGACCATCACGACCGTCTGGCCCAGCTCGTCGACCACCTCGCGCAGCAGGTCCAGCACCTCGGCGCCGGTGTCGGGATCGAGCGCCCCGGTGGGCTCGTCGGCGAACACCACCTCGGGCCGGACCGCCAAGGCGCGGGCGAGCGCGGCCCGCTGCCGCCCTCCGCCCGACAGGTCGCCGGGGCGCTGCTGCAGCACGCGCCCGAGGCCCACCCGCTCGACCAGGTCGCGCAGCCACCTCCGGTCGGCGGCGCCGCCCGACAACCGCAGCGGCAGCGTGATGTTCTCCTCCACCGTCAGCGACGGCAGCAGGTTGTAGGCCTCGAAGACGAATCCGATGCGGCCCCGCCGCAGCATGCTCCGCTGCGACTCGTCGAGCCCGGCGATCTCGGTGCCGCCGACGCGGACCTCGCCCGAGGTGGGGGAGTCGAGCCCGGACGCGCAGTGCAGGAGCGTCGACTTCCCCGATCCGGCCCCGCCCGCCACCGCCAGGAACGAGCCGCGCGAGACGTGGAGCGAGACTCGGTCGAGCGCGGCGACCGCGCCGTCGTAGACCTTCGTGACCTCGTGCATCACCAGCGCCGCCGGCCGGGTGGTGTCCTCCCGCAGCACCGTCCGCGGCGCGGGCGGGGCGCGGCGGTCCTGATCGGTCGTGGGGTGTTCCCGTTCGGGGAGCTGCGTTCGCATGCTTTGAACGCTATGGAGTCCGGCCTCGCGTTCCAATGCAGGAGACTGGCGAATCCGAGGTGGGGACAGCGGTAGGGCCGATGGTGCAGTCCGCTGTACCGACGCCCGCGGGCACCGCCGGGTACCGTTCACCCAACCGGCCCGAGCCGGGCGTTCAGGGAGGTGGCAGCCGATGGGGGGCGACGAGCCGCGCCGGGGCCTGCTCGCGGGCGCCCTGATCGCCACCCTCTGGGTCGCCGCCGGCGTCGGCATCGGTGTCCTGGCCCTGATGACCCTGCCGCTCGTCGGCGCCGTCGCCGCCCTGCGATCGATCCGCATCGGCCGGCCCCTCGTGCGCCCGCTGCTGCAGTGGGTGCGGGTCCTGGCCGACCTCGAACGCCGCCGCCTCGGCAGGCTCGGACACGAGATCGAATCGCCCTACCACGACGAGCCGCCCGACGGCGAGACCGGCCCGGTCCGGGGCGTGCTCGACGAGCCGACGGTCCGCCGCGACCTGTCCTGGCTGTTCATGCAGGCCACGTTCGGGATCGTGCTCGGCACGGTCACCGTCCAGTTGCTGTCGAACGGCATCCACGACGCCACGCTGTGGCTCTGGTGGCCCCTGGTCGACGAGTCCGAACGCAGCGTCATCAACGGCCTGATCGGTCTCGAGACCTGGAGCGGGTCCGTCTTCGGCGTCGTGGTGGGGATCGCCCAGCTCATCCTCTGGCTGCTGTTCGCCCCGCGGCTCCTGCGGTACCAGTGCCGGCCCGGGGTCAACCTGCTCGGCCCCGACCCCGACATCGACCTCTCGGAGCGGGTCGCCCGGCTTGCAGCGACCCGGGCCGCGGCGCTGGATGCGCACGCGATCGAGCTGCGCCGGATCGAACGGGCCCTGCACGACGGCGCCCAGAACCGCATCGTCGGCGTCGCGGTGCTGGTCGGTGCCGCCCGCCGGGAGGTGGAGCGGGACCCCGGCCGCGCCGACGAGATCCTCGCCCGCGCCCAGGACTCGGCCGAGCTGGCCCTGTCCGAACTGCGGGCGGTGGTCCGGTCGATCCTGCCGCCGGTGCTGGAGAACCGCGGCCTCGAAGGGGCGCTCAGCGCGCTGGCCTCCGAGTGCGCGGTCCCGTGCAGGCTCACCGTGGACGTGCCGGTGCGCTGTCCGGCGAGTGTGGAGGCGACCGCGTACTTCGTTGTGGCAGAGTCATTGACGAACGTCGCCAAGCACAGCGGGGCGAGCCGCGCCGAGGTGGGGGTCTCGGTGCGCGGCGACCGCCTGCACGTGGTCGTGACCGACGACGGCCGCGGCGGCGCCGACCCCGCCGGCGGGTCCGGTCTCGCCGGCATCGGCCGCCGCGTCGAGGCCCACGACGGCGAAGTCGCCGTCGTCAGCCCCGAAGGCGGCCCGACCGAGATCAGAGTGGAGCTGCCATGCGGATCGTGATCGCCGAGGACGACACCCTCCTGCGCGAGGGACTCGGCCTGGTGCTGGGGGGCGAGGGCTTCGAGGTCGCCGCCTCGGTCGACCGGCCCGACGCCCTGCTGGCCGCGGTCGAGGAGCACCGGCCCGACATCGCCGTGGTCGACGTCCGGATGCCGCCGACCCACACCGACGAGGGCATCAAGGCCGCCGTCGAGGCCCGCCGGCTCCGTCCCGGACTCGCCGTCCTGGTGCTGTCGGCCTATGTGGAGCAGAGCTTCGCGACCGACCTGCTCGCCGACGGTGCCGACCGGATCGGGTACCTCCTGAAGGAGCGGGTCGGCCGGGTCGACGCCTTCGTGGAGGCGCTGCGCCGCATCGCCGACGGCGGCACCGCCATCGACCCCGAGGTCGTCGCCCAACTGTTCGCCCAGAGCCGCCAGGACGATCCGCTCGAACGGCTGACGCCCCGCGAGAGGGAGGTCCTGTCGGTCATGGCCGAGGGCCTGGGCAACGGCGCGATCGCCGAGCGGCTGTTCATCACCGAGAACGCCGTCCACAAGCACATCCGCAACATCTTCATGAAGCTCGACCTCGCCCCGGACGACCACACCGACCGCCGTGTCGCCGCCGTCCTCCGCTACCTCGAACGGGCCTGACCGCCCGGATCGCTGGTCCCGCCCGGAGCGGCCGCCCTATGACAGACTGGTCGGCGTGGAGCAACGACCTGACACGCCGCCGGTCACCGTCCAGTCGGGGCAGCGGGACACCGTGGTGGTCGACCCTGCCGAGCGCGCCCGCCCCGCGCGCCGCCCGGCGACGCTGCTCGCCTCCGCGGTCGCCACCACGCTGTGGTGCGCGATCGTGGTGTACACCCCGATCCTGGTACTGACCATCCTGGCCTGGTGGCTCACCGGCCGCGAAGGCGCGGTCTCGTCGGTGGTGGCCGGCGCGGGCGCGGCCTGGATCGCCGGGCACGGCGTCGCCGTCGACATCGGTCGGATCCACTTGACGGTCACCCCGCTGCTGCTCACGGCCGTCCTCGTCTGGCGCCTGGCCAAGGCCGCCGCCGGCACCACCCGCGCGATCGGCGGCAGGGACGCCGCCGCGGTCCGGGCCGCCGCCGGCTCCGTCTCCGTGCTCTACATCGGACTCGCAGTGGGGGCGGCGGCGTTCGCCTCCACCGGCCCGTTCCGGATCTCGGTGCTCCAGACCCTCGCCTACGTCGCGCCCTTCGCGATCGCCGTGACCGCCTACGGCTCCGCCCGCGAAGCCGGAATCCTGCCCTGGGACCGGTACTCGGTGTGGCTGCGGCGCGGCCTGCGGACCGGCGCGCTCATCGTGACCTCGCTGCTCGCGTTCGGCGCGGCCGCCGCCGGCGTCTCGGTCGCCGTCCGCGGCGCCGCCGTCGCCGACACCCTCGCCGTCTACGGCGACGGCGCCTGGGCCGTCGCCCTCCTCAGCCTGCTCTACCTGCCCAACCTCGCGATCTGGGCCGTCGCCTACATCGCCGGCCCCGGATTCGCCGCCGGCACCGACACCGCCGTCCAGGCCGAACTGGTCGAACTCAACCCGCTGCCGGCCTTCCCGGTGTTCGCCGCCGTGCCGACCGAGCCGCTGCCGGCCGAGGCCACCATCCTGGTCGGCCTCCCGCTCATGCTCGCCGCCGTGTTCGGCGTCCTGCTCACCTACCGCTCGCCCGACCTGCGCATCCCCCGGGTGACCACCGCCGCCATCCTCGCCGCGGGCACCGCCGCCGCCCTGCTCGCCGCGCTGGCCTGGGCCTCCGGCGGCGCCGCCGGGTCGGCGCTGCTGTCCCGCATCGGGCCGGACCCGGTGCCGGTGGCGCTCATCGGCGGCCTCCAGGTCCTCATCGGCCTGGTCGGCGCCGCGCTCGTGGCGCGCCTGTTCGCCGTCCACCGCCGCGCCGCCGAAGCCGAGCTGGTGCGGCGAGACACGGTGGTCATCCCCGAACCGGCGCCGGGCCGCGACGACGCGTTAGTGTGCAGCGGTGACCGCTAGACTCGTCGTCCTCGTCTCGGGCTCCGGCTCCAATCTGCAGGCCCTCATCGACGCCTCCCGGGACCCCGACTACGGCGCCCGCGTGGTCGCCGTCGGCGCCGACCGCGGCGGCATCCGGGGCCTCAAGCGCGCCGAGGACGCCGGAGTCCCCGCCTTCACCTGCCGCGTCCGCGACCACCCCGACCGCGACGCCTGGGACGCCGCGCTCACCGACCTCGTCGCCGCCCACGAACCCGACCTGATCGTCTCGGCCGGCTTCCTCAAACTCTGCGGGCCGCGGTTCCTCGATGCCTTCGGCGGCCGCTACATCAACACCCACAACTCGCTCCTGCCGGCCTTCCCCGGCATGGACGCCCCGGCCGAGGCCCTCGCCGCCGGCGTCAAGGTCGCCGGGGCGACCCTGTTCGTCTGCGACGCCGGCGTCGACACCGGACCGATCATCGCCCAGACCGCCGTCCCGGTCGAGGACGACGACACCGTCGAGACCCTCACCGAGCGCATCAAGACCGCCGAGCGCGCCCAACTGGTCGACGCGGTCGGACGCATGGTGCGCGAAGGCTGGACCGTCGAAGGGCGCCGCGTGCGCCTCGGCTGACCCGCATGCCACCGGTCGCCGTCAACACCCTCGAAGCGACGACGCTCGCCGTCTCGGTCGCGCTGCTGCCGCTTGCGATCGGGGCGGCCGGGGCGCTCGCGGCCCGGCGGATCCGGAAGGGACACCCTCCGCGGACCGCGCGGCGCGACGCGATCGCCGAAGTCGGCGCGGTCGCCGGGTCGATCCCCCTGCTGTTCCTGGGCCTGACCTCCCGCGACGGGGCCGTCGCCGTCCAGCTCGTCCCCCTGGTCGACCTGGCCGACCTCTTCGCCTCCGATCCGCGCGTCATCGTCGAGCAGCTCGCCGGCAACCTCCTCGTGTTCGCCGCCGCCGGGTTCTTCGTGCCGATCCGCTTCCCGATCGGGCTCGGCGCGATCGCGCTCGGGGCGGCGCTCGCCTGCACCGCACTCGAGGCGCTCCAGTACCTGTTCCTGACCGGCCGGGTCGTCTCGGTCGACGACGCCCTGCTCAACACGCTCGGCGCGGTCCTGGCGGCGCTGGCCTCGCGCCGCTGGTGGCGGTCACGCCGCCAGGAGCCGGGGATCGCCGACGCGTCCGGTCGGTGAGCCGGCGCAGTCGGCGCATTCGTGCGCGCCGCCTTCGATCCGCCAGCCCTCGGCCTCGGCCGCCGCGCAGAGCACCCGCCAATTGAAGTAGGAGTCGTCGCCGCAGCGGAACAGCGTTCCGCAGCGGTCGCAGTGAAGTTCGTAGTCCACGACTCCCAGGTGCGAGCGGTTGATCCGTCTGCTCAACGTGCATCACTCCGATAGGGGGCCGTCCGGTGCGTCGGCGGTGCGCACCGGACGGAGCCGTTCGCCCCCCTCGTTCCGAGGGGGCCTACTGCTCGATCTGCCTGGTGTTGCCGCCGATGAGGACCTTGCGGGGCTTGGCCTCCTCGGCCATGGGGAGCCGCAGCGTCAGCACCCCGTCGGTGTAGTCGGCCGAGACGTGCTCGGTGTCGAGGTTGTCGCTCAGGAAGATCTGCCGCACGAACGTGCCGGCGGGGCGCTCGGAGTGGATCACCTCGCGCTCGCCGGCCTCGACGCCGCGGCGCTCGGCCTTGACGGTCAGGACGTTGCGTTCGACTTCGAGGTCGATGTCGCCCTCCTTCACCCCGGGAAGGTCGAGCTGGACGGTGAAGTCGTGACCCTCCCGCCAGGCGTCCATCGGCATGGTCGTCTGGGAGTCGGCCCTGCCGAGCATCTGCTGGGCGAGGCGGTCGATCTCCCGGAACGGGTCGGTGCGCATCAGCATTGCAGAGTCACCTCCAGGATGGATCTGTGGTCGCTGCCAACACCTAATATATATCGTATGTTTTAGGTTTCGTCTAGCCACAGGATGAGATAAAGTGGTAGTCGACACATTCGATCTCGATGGAGGTGCGCCGTTGGAAGCCGATCCGGGCCGCTTCGACCGACCGCGCCGCGACCAGGCCGTCTACGGCATCTCGGTCGCGGCCGAGCTGCTGAGCGTCGCCCCGCAGACGCTGCGCGTCTACGAGGCGCGGGGCCTGGTCGAACCCAGTCGCACCGCCGGCGGCACCCGCCGGTACAGCGACGACGACCTCGACCGGGTCAGGCGGATCGGCGAGCTGCTCGCGGCGGGGCTCAATCTCGCCGGCGTCAGGGAGGTCCTCGAGATAGAGCTGGAGAACCGGCGGCTGCGTGCCGAGCTCGACGAGGCTCGCGAGCGGCTCGACCGCCGGTGAGGAGCGCCCGGTGTCCGGCCTCACCGGGGCGCGCCGCCGCGGCCGGATCCGATCGTGCGGCCGTGTTAGCCTCGGCCCGTCGCGACTGGCGCGGACGTCGGCGGCCGAGGTCTCCCGTGGCACGGACCGGGCAGCTCGTTGTTGAGGGGAGACTCCGAAGGCGTCCAGAGGTGGAGCACCACCGGGGAGCGGCACTGCTGAACCTGCAACTGCGGTCGAACGCCTGGGCCGCAGTCATATTCACTGAATCAGGAGCAGTGCAACCGTGAGCGAGCAGCCCAAGCCCGTCAAGCGGGCCCTCATTTCGGTCTTCGACAAGACCGGAGTCGTCGATCTGGCCCGCGACCTCCACGCATCCGGCGCCGAGATCGTCTCCACCGGGTCGACCGCCGCCCGCATCGCCGAGGCCGGCGTCCCCGTCGTCAAGGTCGAGGAGCTCACCGGCTTCCCCGAGATCCTCGACGACCGCGTCAAGACCCTGCATCCGGCCGTCCACGCCGGCATGCTGGCCGACGTGCGCCGGGACTCCCATCGCGAGCAGCTCGCCGAACTCGACATCGAGGCGTTCGACCTGCTGGTCGGCAACCTGTACCCGTTCGCCGAGACGGTCGCCTCGGGCGCGGGCTTCGACGACGTCGTCGAGAAGATCGACGTCGGCGGGCCCTCGATGGTGCGCGGCGCCGCCAAGAACCACGCGAACGTGGCCGTGGTGGTCGACCCGGCCGACTACGACCTGGTCCGCTCCGGCGGCACCACCGCCGCGCAGCGGCTCCGCCTCGCCGCCAAGGCCTTCGCCCACCTGGCCACCTACGATTCCACGGTCGCCTCCTGGCTCGCCGACCAGGCCGGCGCCGAGGGCCTGCCCGATTTCGTCGCCGCCCCGCTGACCAAGGCCGACGATCTGCGCTACGGCGAGAACCCGCACCAGGCCGCCGCGGTCTACCGCGATCCGCTGGCACCCGCCGGGCTCGCCCAGGCCGAGCAGCTCCACGGCAAGGCCATGTCGTTCAACAACTACACCGACGCCGACGCCGCCTGGCGCGCCGCGCACGACTTCACCGGACCGTGCGTGGCGATCATCAAGCACGCCAACCCGTGCGGGATCGCCGTCGCCGCCTCGATCGCCGAGGCCCACCGCAAAGCCCACGAATGCGACCCGGTCAGCGCCTTCGGCGGCGTCATCGCCGCCAACGGCCCGATCGATACGGCCGCCGCCGTCCAGATCGCCGACATCTTCACCGAGGTCGTGGTCGCCCCGGCGTTCACCGACGAGGCCGTGGCGATCCTGAGCCGGAAGAAGAACATCCGCCTGCTCCGCGCTCCGGAGTGGACGCCGTCGGCCCTGGAGCTCAAGCCGGTCTCCGGCGGGGTGCTCGCCCAGCGGCCCGACCGGATCGACGCCGAAGGCGACGACCCGGCGCGGTGGACCCTGGCCACCGGCAAGGCCCCCGACGAGCGGACCCTGGCCGACCTCGCCTTCGCCTGGCGCGCGGTGCGTGCGGTGAAGTCGAACGCGATCCTGCTGGCCCGCGACGGCGCCTCGGTCGGGGTCGGCATGGGCCAGGTCAACCGCGTCGACGCGGCCCGGCTCGCGGTCGAGCGCGCCGGCGACCGAGCCAAGGGCGCGGTGGCGGCCTCGGACGCGTTCTTCCCCTTCCCCGACGGCCTGGAGCTCCTGACCGGGGCCGGAGTGGGGGCGGTCGTCCAGCCCGGAGGATCGGTCCGCGACGAACTGGTGGTCAGCGCCGCCGAACAGGCCGGGGTGACGATGTACTTCACCGGCACGAGGCACTTCACGCACTGAGCTGACAGTTCGCTGAGAGTATGCCGCCCATGCCCGGTCGGGGTGGGCGGCAGGCCCTCATGCACGATAGGTTGGAGCCATGCAGATGCTCTGTCCTAAATGTCAGAATTTGATGCGTCAGTACGAGCGCAACGGCGTGGTCGTCGATCAGTGCACCGAGTGCAAGGGCATCTTCCTCGACCGCGGCGAGCTGGAGCACCTGCTCGAGTTCGAGGCCTCGTTCAGCTCGCGCTCCGCCCCGCCCCCGCCGCCGAGCTACGACCGCGGCCACTACGACGACCGCCGCCGCGACGACCGCTCCTACAAAAAGAAGAAGCGCCGCGGCATCTTCGAAGAACTCTTCGACTTCGACTGAGCCCTACGGCAGAGCGAGTTCGAGCAAGGAACGCCGGATCGAGAGGCTCCGATTACTCAGGTTCCCGTGCTCATTCGAGCTCGCCCTCCCGTTCCGATCAAGCGATTGGAGCGGAATATCACTCGGCCAAGCCAAGATACCGCTGGATGGCGAGTATTTCGGCCCTGTCGTCAGGGTCGTTGGCGACCCTGGCGGCGTCTTCCTTGGCCTGCTCCATGAGCTCGTCTCGGTAGGTGTGCAGCACCGCGTACCTGACGGCTTCACTGCGAGTGCGACCGGTCTCGGTGAGTGCGGAGAGCGCCTTTTCCACGGCCTCGTCGGTGCGTACGTTCAGTCTCGGCATGACATCAGGGTATTGCGAATCGTAGTCGGATCACTTCTCATTGAACGCGAACACGTGGCGCGGCGTCCAGGGCGTGGCGGTGCCGATGGGGTTGTCGGCGGTGCCGTGGGTGTAGAGGGTGAACGAGTCCACCTCGAACTTGGCTTCGAACTCGGCCAGTTCCCGGAAGGTGCGGTCCAGGGAGTCCTGGCCGACGTCCTGGGCCACCGTCACGTGCGGGTGGTACGGGAAGCGCTGCTCGCGCTCGATCGGGCCGCCCCTGATGGCGGCCTCCAACTGCTCGCACACCGCGATCCCGTCGACCACGGCCACGAACACCACGTCCGTGACCGGCCGGAACGATCCGGTCCCGCGCAGGTGGAGCTGGAAGGGGCGCGTCCGGCCCGCCACCGATGCCAGGTGGGCCTCCAGCGCGCCGAGGGCGTCCGCGCCGATCTCGGTCGGCCCCAGCAGCGTCAGGTGAGCCGGGATCGCCCCGCCGAGCGGGTCGCCCGAGGCGATCCGGGCTTTGTCGAGCCGGTCCCGCCACGGCTGCGGCACGGGTATCGCCACGCCGACGGTGACGCTGTGCGCGCCGGCCGTGTCGGTGACGTCCCCCGTGCCGCCCTCCGAGCGGGGCTGACTTCGGTCCACTACATCGACACCGGGGGATAGAAGCCGACCTTCTTGTACGCCTTGGCGACCGTGCGCGAGGCGACCGAGCGTGCCTTCTCGGCGCCCTTGGCGAGGATCCGGTCCAGCTCGGCGGTGTCGGCGAGGTACTCCTTGGTGGTCTTCGCGATCGGCTCGAGGGAGTCGGCGACGAGGTCGGCGAGGTCGCCCTTGAAGTCCCCGTACCCCTTGCCGTGGTACTCCGACTCGATCTTCTCGACCGGGGTCCCGGTGAGCGCCGAGTAGATCGTCAGCAGGTTCGACACGCCGGCCTTGCTCTCGGGGTCGTAGCGCACCTCGGACCCCGAGTCGGTCACCGCGCTGCGGATCTTCTTGCGCATCTGGTTCGGCGTGTCCAGCAGGTACAGGCATCCGCGCGGGCCGGAGGAGGATTTCGACATCTTCTTCTCCGGCTCGGTCAGGTCCTTGATCGTGGCGGTCTCGGAGACGATGAACGGCTCGGGCACGTTGAACGTCCGCCCGTAGGCGCCGTTGAAGCGGATCGCCAGGTCGCGGGTCAGCTCCAGGTGCTGCCGCTGGTCCTCGCCGACCGGCACCCGGTCGGTCTGGTACAGCAGGATGTCGGCAGCCTGGAGCACGGGGTAGGTGAACAGGCCCACCGTTGTGCGTTCTTGTTTGGCGGACTTGTCCTTGAACTGGGTCATCCGCGAGGCTTCCCCGAAACCGGTCTCGCAGCCGAGGATCCATTCCAGCATCGGGTGCTCGGGCACCTGGGATTGCACGAACAGCGTGCTGCGGTCGGGGTCGAGGCCGAGGGCCAGCAGTTGCGCGGCCGAGACGCGGGAGCGTTCCCGAAGCGCCTTCGGCTCGTGCTCGACCGTGATCGCGTGGAGGTCCACGACGCAGTAGAACGCGTCGGCGGTCTCCTGCAGCGCCACCCACTGCCGCAGCGCGCCCAGATAGTTCCCGAGGTGGAAGGAATCCGAGGTCGGCTGGATCCCCGACAGGACGCGGGGTCGGCGGTCTGCAGTGGTCATGGATCGATTCTGACATCCGGGCCGAACCGCCGACCACCCGGTATTGCGGACACGGCCCCGATGATGTTTAATTGTGTTGGATCTTGAGCACTGTGCTTTTGAATAACCCCGGAGGAGCCGCCAACGATGCTGGCCCAGCAGCGACAGAGTCGCATCGCCGAACGAGTGCACCGCATCGGCGCGGTCCGCGTGGCCGAGCTGGTCGAGGAGTTCGGCGTCTCCGACATGACCGTCCGCCGAGACCTCGAGACCCTGGCCGAACGCGGCCTGGTCGCCAAGGTCCACGGCGGCGCCACCGCCGTCGACTTCGGTTCCACCACCGAGCCCGGCTTCGCGGTCAAGCAGGTGCGGCAGGAACCCGAGAAAGAGGCCATCGCCGAGACCGCCGCCGGACTGGTCGGACCCGGCCAGGCCGTCGCCCTCTCGGCGGGCACCACCACCTGGACCCTCGCGCACCGCCTCACCGACGTGGCGGACCTGACCGTGGTCACCAACTCGGTGCCGGTAGCCGACGTGTTCTACCGCGCCGGCCGCGGCGACCAGACCGTCATCCTCACCGGCGGCGTCCGCACCCCCTCCGACGCCCTGGTCGGACCGTTCGCGGTCGCCTCCCTGGAGAAGGTCAACGTCGACACCGTCTTCCTCGGCGTCCACGGCATGTCCGCGCGGGCCGGCTTCACCACGCCCAACCTCCTGGAGGCCGAGACGGTCGCCACGCTCGCGGGCAAGGGCCGCCGCCTGGTCGTGGTCGCCGACCACACCAAGTGGGACGTCGTCGGCATCGCCACGATCGCCTCCCTCGACGACGCCGACGTCGTCGTCACCGACGCCGACCTGGAGGAGAGCGCCCGCAAAGCCCTGGCCGAACGGGTCGACCAGGTGCTCCTCGCCCCCGCCGACGCCCCGCCCCGACCACCCGGGAGCGCCGCTCCCGCCTCCAAGAGGACCGAAAAGGAAACCGAGTGAGCCGACCCCACCTGCACCTGGAGACGAGCACCCTGGCCGACGGCCGCAAGCTGCTCTACTTCGACGCCGAACCCGGCGCCGGCCGCGCCTCGTTCGCCGACAAGCGCGACCTCGGCGACCGCGCCGAAGCCGGGCAGTTGCGCTACGATCCGCTCCGCGACGAATGGGTCGCCGTCTCGGCCGGCCGCAACGCCCGCCCCCAGCTCCCGGTCGCCTGCCCGCTGTGCCCGAGCGACGGCGAGGAGCTGACCGAGATCCCCGCCCCCGACTACGACGTCGCCGTCTTCGAGAACCGGTTCCCCAGCTTCGGAGGCGAAACCGACGAGGCCAAGTGGTTCGGCCGGGGCACCCCCGCCGAACCCGGCACCGGCGAACCCGGCCTGGAGATCAGCGTCCCGGCCACCGGAAGCTGCGAAGTGGTCGTCTTCTCCTCCCGCCACGACGCCTCCTTCGTGGACCTGCCGCCCGAACGCGTCGAACTGGTGGTCCGGGCCCTGGCCCAGCGCACCGCCGACCTGTCGGCCCGCGGCGACGTCGCCCAGGTCTTCTGCTTCGAGAACCGCGGCGAGGACATCGGCGTGACCCTCCACCACCCCCACGGCCAGATCTACGGCTACCCGTACGTCACCCCGCAGACCCGCCGTCACCTCGAGGCCGCCGCCCGCCACCGCCGGACCACCGGCCGCGACCTCTTCGGCGACATCCTCGACCTGGAGCGCTCCGGCCCCCGGGTCGTGGCCGCCAACGACCACTGGACCGCGTTCGTGCCCTACGCCGCGCGCTGGCCGTTCGAGGTCCACCTCTACCCGCACGAGCGGTTCGCCGACCTGGCCGAACTGCCGGACGAGTACGTGTCGGCGTTCGCCCCGCTCTACCTCGAAGTGCTCCGCCGCTTCGAGAACGCCTTCCCCGAGGGGAGGATGCCGTACATGGCCGGCTGGCACCAGGCCCCGGTGGGCGAGGGCCGCGACCTCGCCCGGCTGCGGCTCGAGCTGGTCTCCATCCGCCGCGCGGCGGGCAAAGTCAAGTACCTGGCCTCGTCGGAGTCGATCATGGGCGGGTTCGTCAACGACCTCGGCCCCGAGAAGGCCGCTGAGATCCTGAGGGAAGCGCTGTGAAATACCTCGTCACCGGCGGCGCCGGCTACATCGGCTCCATCGTCGCCACCATGCTCCTCGAGGAGGGCCACGAAGTGGTCGTCCTCGACGACTGCTCCACCGGCGCGGCCGAGCGCGTCCCCGCCGGGGCCACCTTGGTCCGGGCGCGCGTGCAGGACGCCGGGGAGGTGCTCGACGGCGGCTTCGACGCGGTGCTGCACTTCGCGGGCCTCATCGCCGCCGGGGAGTCCATGCGGGAGCCCGGCCGCTACTGGGAGGCGAACACGACCGGCACCTTCTGGCTGCTGGGCGCCATGCGGGCGGCCGGGGTGAAGACCATCGTGTTCTCCTCGACCGCGGCCGTCTACGGCGACCCCACCGCCGTCCCCATCCGCGAGGACGCCGTCAAGGACCCCACCTCCACCTACGGCGCCACCAAGCTCGCCGCCGACATGGCCATCCGGTCGGCGGTCACCGCCTACGACCTGGCCGCCGTCAGTCTGCGCTACTTCAACGTCGTCGGCGCCTACCGGGGCCGCGATGGCGTCTGGCACGGCGAGAACCACGACCCCGAGACCCACATCATCCCCATCGCGCTCGAGGCCGCCGCCGGCGAGCGCGACCGGATGGTCCTGTTCGGCGAGGACTACCCCACCCGCGACGGCACCTGCGTGCGCGACTACATCCACGTCGCCGACCTGGCCGACGCCCACCTGCTCGCCCTGCGGGCCGCCGAGCCCGGCGAGCACCGGATCTTCAACCTCGGCAACGGCAACGGCTTCACCAACCGGGAGGTCGTCGAGACCGTCAAGCGCGTCACCGGCGTCGACTTCCCGGTCGAGGTCGCCGGCCGCCGCTCCGGCGACCCCGCCGAGCTCGTCGCCTCCTCCGAGAAGGCCAAGCAGCAACTGGGCTGGAAGCCCAGCCGAGACACCCTCGACCGCATGGTCGCCGACGCCTGGGAGTACCACCGGCATGCCCGAGCCTGATCACCGCGCCCGCACCCTCGGCTCCGAAGCCGAGGCGGCCTTCCGCTCCGAGTTCGGCGCCGCCCCCGCCCTCGCCTGGGCCGCGCCCGGCCGCGTCAACCTCATCGGGGAGCACACCGACTACAACGACGGCTTCGTGATGCCGTTCGCCCTGCCGTTCTACGCGGTGGCGGCCGCCTCGAAGGCCGACGCCTGGGAGTTCCACTCCACCTTCGACGGCGGTCGGACCGTCCGCCCCGGCTCGCTCGGCGGCGTCGAGGGCTGGGCGGCCTACCTCGCCGGGGTCGCCTGGGCGCTGAACGAGTCCGGCTACGAGGTCGGACCGGCGCGGATCGCGCTCCACTCCGACGTGCCGCAGGGGGCCGGGCTGTCCTCGTCGGCCGCGATCGAGTGCGCGGTCCTGCTCGCCCTGGCCGGGCTCCACGGCCACGACATCGCCCGGGACGAGGCCGCCCGCATCGCCCGGAAGGCCGAGAACGAGTACGTCGGCGCCCCCACCGGCATTCTCGACCAGTCCGCCTCGCTGCTGTGCGAGGCCGGCCGGGCGATGTTCATGGACTGCCGGGACCTGTCCCGCGAGCAGGTGCCGTTCCGGCTCGAGGACGAGGGCCTGACGATGCTGGTGGTCGACACCGACGCCCCGCACCGGCACGCCGACGGCGAGTACGCCTCCCGCCGCGCCGACTGCGAGCGGGCCGCCGAACTGCTCGGCGTGGCCTCGCTGCGCGAGGCCCCCGACGGGGCCGCGGTCGGCGACGACCGCCTGGACCGGCGCCTGCGGCACGTCGTCGGTGAGAACCGGCGCGTGGCCGACACCGTCGCGATCCTCAAGGGAGGGGCGGTGGCCGGGATCGGCGAGCTCCTCACCGCCTCGCACGTATCGCTGCGCGACGACTACGAGGTGTCCTCGGTAGAGCTCGACTCGGCGGTAGACGCCGCGCTCGGGGCCGGGGCCCTCGGCGCCCGCATGACCGGCGGCGGATTCGGCGGTTCGGCGATCGCCCTGGTCGAGGCCGCCGCGGCCCGCAAGGTCGAGACGGCGGTGGCCGAGGCCGCCGCGGCGCAGGGTCTGCCGGCCCCGCGCGTTTCCGCCGCCCGCCCCGCGCAAGGCGCCCACCGGGTCCATTGACGCGGCCGAGGCCGGCCCGCCGTCGCGCCGATCGCCGGGTCGGCGTCTCTGCGATACTCCGGGCATGGACTTCGTGGATCTGCTCCTGCGCTACCTGCACCTGCTCGGCTTCGCCGCCGTTTTCGGCGGCTGGCTCGCCGCCCTGCTCACCAAGCGCCAGAACATCAACCCCGCAATGCTCTACGGGATCGCGACCCAACTGGCGACCGGCATCGTCCTCTACGGTCTGGCCGGTTCGGACGCGGACCACATGAAGCTGGGGATCAAGTTCCTGCTGGCGCTGCTGCTGGCGGTGATGATCGCCGTCCCCTGGTGGAAGCGGCGCGATCCGGTCGCGGCCGGCCACTTCTTCGCGATCGGCGGCATGGTGCTGGTCACCGCGGGCGTGGCCGTCTTCTGGCAGTAGACCGCGGCCGCCGTGGAACACCTGTTCGCGAGTGGTCTCAGTCATAGGATGTTTCGGTAACGAGTTCGTCAAGGTGGCTGTCAAATCCGCGGCCGACCGGCGATGATTAGGCGCTATGGGAGTACCTGAAATGCCGAAGGAGACCAAGATGGCCGTCAAGCCGTACCGATTCGCCCTGGCCGGCGTGGCCGCCACGGGCCTGCTCGCGCTCTCCGCGTGCGGCGAGGCCCCCGAAGAGGAGGAGACGGGCGGGGAGGCCGAAGCCTCGTTCGAGGCCTGCATGGTCACCGACTCCGGCGGCGTGGACGACAAGTCCTTCAACGAGTCCTCCTGGCAGGGGATGCTGGACGCCGAGAACGAGAACGACGACATCGACTCCAGCTACAAGGAGTCCTCGAACGAGTCCGACTACGAGCCGAACCTGCTCTCCTCGGTCGACGACGGCTGCGACTTCATCGTCGGCGTCGGCGGCCTGATGACCGAGGACGTCAACGCCGTGGCCGAGGACAACCCCGACATCGCATTCGCCACCGTCGACGGCTTCTCCGAGGTGGAGAACGTCTACTCGGTCCAGTTCGACGCCGCGCAGTCGGCGTTCCTGGCCGGTTACGCCGCCGCCGCCCAGACCGAGAGCGGCTCCGTCGCCACCTGGGGCGGCATGCAGATCCCGCCGGTGACGATCTTCATGGACGGCTTCGTCCAGGGCGTGGAGTACCACAACGAGGCCAAGGACACCGACGTCGAGGTCCTCGGCTGGGACGTCGACGCCCAGGACGGCTCCTTCACCAACGACTTCGAGGACGCCGCCGGCGGCAAGAGCCTGTCGGAGACCTTCATCTCGCAGGGCGCCGACATCATCTTCCCGGTGGCCGGACCCGCCGGCGTCGGCGCGGTGACCGCCGCCGACGAGAACGACGACGTCCTGTCCATCTGGGTCGACGTCGACGGCTGCCAGTCCCTCGCCGACTACTGCGACACCATCCTCACCAGCGCCGAGAAGAACCTCGCGGTCGCGGTCAGGGACGCCGTGCTGGCGGCCTACGACGGCACCGTCGGCGGCTCCTACGTCGGCACCCTCGAGAACGACGGCGTCTCGCTGGCGCCGTTCCACGAGTTCGAGGACGTCGTCTCCGACGAGACCAAGGCCGAACTGGAGGAGATCACGCAGCGCATCATCGAGGGCGACGAGTCGCTCGGCCTGGAGTCGCCGTCGTCGCCGGCCGCCTCCTAGCCGGGTCCCGAAGGAAGCCAATTGCGACTCGAACTGAGGGGCCTGACGAAGAAGTTCGGCTCGTTCACCGCCGACGACGACATCGACTTGACCGTGGAGCCCGGGCAGATCCACGCCGTGCTCGGAGAGAACGGCGCGGGGAAGTCCACGCTGATGAACATGCTCTACGGGATCCTCAAGCCGACCAGCGGTGAGATCCTGATCGACGGCGAACCGGTGGAGTTCGGCGGTCCCGGCGACGCGATCGACGCCGGACTCGGGATGGTCCACCAGCACTTCAAGCTCGTCGGGCCCTTCAGCGTCGCCGACAACGTGCAACTGGGCCGGGAGCACACCCGCGGAGCGGGCGTGCTCTCGCCCCGGGCGGCGCGAGCGGCGGTCCTGGAGGTCTCCGAGCAGTACGGGCTCGCCCTCGATCCCGGCGCCGTGGTCGAGGACCTGCCGGTCGGCGTCCAGCAGCGGGTCGAGATCGTCAAGGCCCTGTCGGGCCCGAAGACCGAACTGCTCATCCTCGACGAGCCCACCGCGGTGCTCACCCCCGCCGAGATCCGGGAGCTGCTGGCGATCATGCGGTCCCTGGCCGAGGCGGGCACCTCCATCCTGTTCATCAGCCACAAGCTCAAAGAGGTCCAGGCCGTGGCCGACACCGTCACGGTGATCCGCCGCGGCCGGGTCGTCGCCGAGCTGCCCCCGACCGCATCGGAGGCCGAGATGGCCTCGGCGATGGTCGGTCGCGAGATCTCGCTGACCGTCGACAAGGCCGAGCCCGAACCCGCCGAACCGCGCCTGGAGATCGACGGCCTCACCCTGGTCGACGACCACGGCGTCAAGGTCCTCGACGGGCTCGACCTGACCGTCCGCGGCGGCGAGATCGTCGGCCTGGCCGGCGTCGAGGGCAACGGCCAGACCGAACTGGCCCGCACCGTCCTCGGCCTGATCAAGCCCGACTCGGGACGGGTCGTCATCGACGACCGCGACGCCACCGGCGAGAGCCCGGCCCGCCGCATCCGGGCCGGGCTCGGCTACATCCCCGAGGACCGCGCCCGCGACGGGGTCATCACCGAGTTCACCGTCGCCGAGAACCTCGTCCTCAACCAGTACCGCGACGAGCCGTTCTCCAGACGCGGCATGGTCGACGCCGCCGCCATCCGCAGGCAGGCGGCCGAATCGGTCGCCGAGTTCGACATCCGCACCCAGTCGCCGGACGATCCGGCCGCGTCCCTCTCGGGCGGCAACCAGCAGAAGGTCATCGTCGCCCGCGAGTTCTCCCGGCCCCGCCGCGTCCTGGTGGCCGCGCAGCCGACCCGCGGCATCGACGTCGGCGCCACCGAGTTCATCCACTCGCGCCTGGTGACCGAGCGGGACAACGGCACCGCGGTGCTGCTGATCTCCTCGGAACTCGACGAGATCTACGCCCTGGCCGACCGGATCGCCGTCATCTACAACGGCCGCATCGTCGGCGAGGTCGGACCCGACACGCCCCGGGAAGTGATCGGGCGGCTCATGGTCGGCGGCGAGGCCGACGCCGACGGAGGTGACCGTGAACGTTAAGACCGCCGCCGAGCCGCCGGAGGCGCCGCCCGAGCGCCGAGAGCCGTTCATGACCCTGTTCGGGCGGTACCTGATCGAGGCGAACTCGGTCATGGTCACGATCTGGTCGCTGCTGCTGGCGTTCGCCATCGGCGCGGTCCTCCTGATCGTCTCCGACGAAGGCGTCCGCGGCACCTGGTCGTACTTCTTCGACCGCCCCAGCGACGCCCTCTCGGCCTCCTGGGAGGTCGTCTCCAGCGCCTACTTCGCACTGTTCGAAGGCGCGGTCCTCAACTTCAACACCCTCGACCGGTTCGCCGCGGGCACCGCCGGATTCGGCGACGTCCTCCGGCCGCTGTCGGAGACGCTCACCTACGCGACCCCGCTGATCTTCACCGGCCTCGCCGTCGGGCTCGCCTTCCGCGCCGGCCTGTTCAACATCGGCGCCCAGGGGCAGCTGATCATGGGCATGCTCGGAGCCCTCGTCATCGGCTTCGGCATCAGCGCCCCCGCGATCGTGCACCTCCCGGCCGCCGTGATCGCCGGCGGCCTCGCCGGCGCCGCCTTCGGCGCCGTCCCCGGCGTGCTGAAGGCCACCACCGGCGCCCACGAGGTGATCTCGTCGATCATGCTCAACAACATCGCCGCCCTGTTCCTGGTGTGGGCCATCGGCACCGGCTTCCTCCACTCCGAGACCCGCTCCGAACTGGTCACCAAGCCGGTCGACGACACGGCCGCCCTGCCGCACCTGCTCGGCTTCCTCGGCGGCAGCCTCCGGGTGAACCTGGCGCTCGTCCTCGGGTTCGCGGCGGCGCTCTTCGTGTGGTGGCTGCTGTCGAAGTCGACCTTCGGCTACCGGATCCGCGCGGTCGGCTTCAACTCGCACGCCTCGGCCACCGCGGGGATGAACATCGGCCGCACCTACGCGACCACGATGGGCACCGCCGGAGCGTTCGCCGGCCTCGCCGGCGCCTCGCTCGCCCTCGGCATCAACGCCGGCGGCGTCACCACCAACACCGCGCTCGAGTACGGCTTCGACGGCATCACCGTCGCCCTGCTCGGCCGCGCCAAACCCGGCGGCATCGTCGCCGCGGCGGTCCTGTTCGGCGCGCTCAAGGCCGGCGCCCTGTCGGCCCAGCCGGGCGTCCCGGTCGACATCTCGATCCTGCTGCAGGCGATCATCGTGCTGTTCATCGCAGCCCCCGCCATGGTCAAAGCCATCCTGCGGCTGCGCACGCCCCGCGGCGGCCTGGTCACCCTCGAAGCGAAAGGCTGGTAAGCGACATGGCCGTCACCGCGACCGACGTCGCCGCCCGCGCGGAGGAGCGCGGCCGGGACCGCCACTTCATCGGCGGCTCGGTCTTCGCCGCGATCGGGGTCCTGCTCGCCCTGGCCGCGTTCTTCGCGCTCGGCGCCGACCGCACCACCACCTTCAGGCTGGACGTGACCCTGACCGACGCCCGCTGGACGATCCCGACCCGCCCGGCCGTGATCGCCCTGGCCGCCGTCTGCGCCGCCGCCGGCCTCTGGCTGCTCGGCGGCATCCGGCAGCGGCTGTACAAGATCGCCTCCACCTGCGCGGTGGCCGCGATCGTGCTCGCCCTCATCTGCTGGGCCGTCTCCCAGCCGGGCCAGTCCTTCCGCGCCGAGTCCATCCTGGCCGGATCGCTGTTCCTGTCGCTGCCGTTCATCTTCGGGGCGCTCGCAGGCGTGGTCTGCGAGCGCTCGGGCGTGATCAACATCGGCATCGAGGGCCAGTTCCTCATGGGCGCGTTCGCCGGCGTCTTCGTGGCCAACCTCGCCGACAACGTCTACGTCGGACTGCTCGGGGCGATGCTCGCCGGGAGCCTGTCGACGCTCCTGCTGGCGCTGCTGGCCACCCGCTTCCAGGTCAACCAGGTCGTCGTCGGCGTCATCCTCAACCTGCTCGCCCTGGGTTTCACCGGCTTCATGTACGACCAGCTCAAGACCACCCCCGGCGCCAACACCGCCTACGGGGTGCCGCAGAACGCCCTCGGCGGGCTCGGCCTGGGCTTCCTGTCCGACATCCCGCTGGCCGGACCCATCCTGTTCGACCAGAACCTGTTCGTCTACATCGGGCTGGCGATGGTGTTCGTGGTGTGGTTCCTGCTGTTCCGCACCCGCTGGGGCCTGCGGACCCGCTCGGTGGGCGAGCACCCGGCCGCCGCCGACTCGATGGGCGTGGGCGTCAACCGGCTCCGCTTCTGGAACGTCACCGCCGCCGGCCTCGTCTCCGGCTTCGGCGGCGCGTTCTTCACCATCGCGAACTCGCTGGCGTTCAACAAGAACATGACCGCCGGGCTCGGCTTCGTCGCGCTCGCGGTCATGATCGTCGGACGCTGGAACCCGATCGGCGTCCTCGCCGGCGCCCTCATCTTCGGTTTCGCCAGCCAGATGGCCGAGGACCTCGACGCCGCCGGCAACTCGATCATCCCCGGCCCGTTCCTGCAGATGCTGCCCTACGCCGCCACGCTGGTGGTCGTCGCCGGCCTCATCGGCCGCGCCAAGGCCCCCGCCGCCGACGGCGTGCCCTACAACCCGGGGGACGAGTAGTGGAGGTCGACTGGGAGTCGCTGCGCGCCGAGGCGGCCCGGATGGTGCGCCGCGCCTACGTGCCCTACTCCCGCTACCCGGTCGGCGCCGCCGGCCTGGTCGACGACGGCCGCACCGTCACCGGCTGCAACGTCGAGAACGCCTCCTACGGGCTGACCCTGTGCGCCGAGTGCGGCATGGTCTCCGAGCTCGCCGCCACCGGCGGCGGGCGGCTGGTCGCGGTCGCCTGCGCCGACCGCGACCTCGCGCCGGTCACCCCCTGCGGCCGCTGCCGCCAACTGCTGTACGAGCACGGCGGCCCCGGCTGCCTCGTGGACGGCGTGCCCGGACCGTCGGCGCTGGACCGGCTGCTGCCGGACGCGTTCGGGCCCGAGCATCTGGAAGAGTGAGGTACTCATGATCACCGCGGTCGACGTCATCCGCGCCAAACGGGACGGCCTCGAGCTGACCCGCGCCCAGATCGACTGGGTCATCGACGCCTACACCCGCGGCGAGGTCGCCGACGAGCAGATGTCGGCCCTGGCGATGGCGATCTTCCTCAACGGCGCCGCGCCGGCCGAGATCGCCGACTGGACCGCCGCGATGATCCGTTCCGGGATCACCCTCGACCTGACGCCGGTCGGCCGCCGGTGCGTCGACAAGCACTCCACCGGCGGCGTCGGCGACAAGATCACCCTGCCCCTGGCGCCGCTGGTCGCCTCCTTCGACGTGGCCGTGCCGCAGTTGTCGGGCCGCGGCCTGGGGCACACCGGCGGCACCCTCGACAAGCTCGAATCGATACCCGGCTTCGAAGCGGACCTCGGCGAGACCCGGGTGATCGAGCAGTTGCGGCAGGTCGGTGCGGTCGTGTGCGCCGCTACCGGCGACCTCGCCCCGGCCGACCGGAAGCTCTACGCCCTCCGCGACGTCACCGCCACCGTCGAGTCGATCCCGTTGATCGCCTCCTCGATCATGAGCAAGAAGATCGCCGAGGGCGCCGACGCGATCGTGCTCGACGTCAAGGTCGGCTCCGGCGCGTTCATGACCGAGCTCGACCAGGCGCGCGAGCTGGCCGGGACCATGGTGCGGCTCGGCCGCGACCACGGCGTCGACACCCGGGCGCTGCTGACCGACATGTCCCTGCCGCTGGGACGCACCGCCGGCAACGCCCTCGAAGTGCGCGAAGCGATCGAGGTCCTCGAGGGGGGCGGCCCGTCCGACGTGGTCGAACTGACCGTGGCGCTGGCGCACGAGATGCTCGCCGCCGCCGGCGAACCCGACGCCGACCCCGCCGAGGCGCTGCGCGACGGCCGCGCGATGGACAAGTGGCGCAAGCTCGTCGCCGCCCAGGGCGGCAGTCCGGATGCGCCGCTCCCGATCGCGCGCGAAACCGAGACGCTTGCCGCCGAAGCCGATGGGTTCGTCACCGGCATGGACGCGTACGCTGTCGGAGTTGCCGCATGGCGTCTCGGCGCCGGCCGCACCAGGCAGGGCCAGCCGGTGCAGGCAGGGGCCGGCGTCGAGATTCTCAAGACCGTCGGTCAGCAGGTGCGGGCCGGAGAACCGGTGTTCCGGCTCCACACCGACACGCCCGAGCGATTCACCTCGGCCCGGGAGGCGCTCGACGGCAGGTGGGGGACCGGCGCCGAACCGCCCGAGCGCGGCCCGATCGTCCTCGACCGCATCGCTTGAACCGCATTCCGCCGGTTCGGGGATCACGGGCGACCGGGTTCATTCACGGGACGAGGCGGCTGCTTCGGGGGGATCGCCGGGAAGGCAGATGCAGGCGATGGGGTACAGCACTTGCGTCTGTCCGCAGGTCCTCCGTGGCTCGACGTCCGGACTCGCCCGGTCGGGCGACGGCTCCGGTGACGGCGTCCACGGCACCTCCTCCAGGCACGAGCGGACCTCGACGCGGTGGATCGTCGGTGTCGAGATCGTGTCGGATTCGCTGTTGCGGAGCGTGAACGCGAACTCGGGGTTGCTCAGTTCGGGGTCCTCGATGACCGCGGCGTCCACCGCGACGGTCCGGCCGCCGGCCCCGTTGCCGTAGGCGATGAATTCGACCGAGGGAGTGGTGGACGAACCGGGCAGGTAGACGCAGTCGTCTTTGGAGCCCAAGTCGCCCCGGATGTCGACGCGCCGGTTGTCGGCGTAGCCGGTGAAGCCCTCCCATTGGACTTCGCCGGCGGCTTCGGTCCACACGCAGTCGTGGCGCTCGTGCTCGACGGCGAACCGCTCGATCGGGCCGGTGGTGGGTGGCTCCTCCGCTGGCCCGAGGTCGTCGGCGCCCGCGGGCGCGGCCGACGCGAATGCCATGGCCGCTCCGGCGGCGAGGGCACCGCTGCGGCGGGCCAGGGCGGCGAATCGTCGTACCAAGGATCGCTCCCGTCTGTTGAGGGCCGAGGTTGACACTGCGTTTCAATATTGACACATTTACATGTGTATGAGAAGGCTCCCATGCAGAGGAATTCACATGTTCCCCTGTGTCGCAGCGAGTCACACGGCAATGTATGACCAATTTCGACTGATTGGATCCATATGAGAGGAACGAAGTTGCTGCGAACCGCCCTGGCGGCGTCCGCTGGGCTGCTACTCGCGGTCGGTCTGGCCGGACCGGCCTCCGCCGAGCATCAGGAAGCGCCGTCCCACGGCTTCTATGTCGACAATCCCGGCAACAACGCCTGCACCCTCTTCTGGTCCGCGGGCGGGGTCCGGTGGATCGACCAGGCCGATCACGATCGGAAGGACGCGGAAGCCGTCATCGAAGGGCGGAAGGGCATCGAGCAGATCGGCGACATCTGCCTCGACGTCGTGCTCCTGCCCCAGCAGGTGGAGTTCACCGCCTATTCCGGGGACAGCCCGGTGGACCGCCACACCGAACGCATCGGTGTGGGGACCCCGCCGGAGGACTTCGAATTCACCATGACCAGCGGGCGGTACAACCGCATGGTGATCACCCACGTGACCGTGCAGGTCTGCCACGTCCGCGATGGATCCGAGCTGCAACCGGACACCGCCTGCGGCGAGCCGCAGACGATCGAACGCTACGGCGCGGTCCTCGAAGAGGAACGGGCGTGAGCCCCTGACCGGCCGCCGGTTCCGGACCCCGGCGGCGGGAGGAAAGGGGGCCGCGCCGCGGCCCCCTTCGCTCTCGACCCGTGCTCACTCGATGAGGAACTCGGTGTTCAGCAGCAGGTTCGGGCTGCCGTTCGGGTCGCTGACCGCGCCCGCGACCGCGTTCGCCGTCAGCGCCTCGGACACCTCGGCCGGAGTCGCCTCCGGTTCCGCCTCCAGGTAGAGCGCGGCCGCGCCCGCGACGTGCGGAGCGGCCATGGAGGTGCCGGAGATGGTGTTCTCGGCCTCGTCGCCCTCGATCCACGCCGAGGTGATGCGCACGCCGGGGGCGAGGAGGTCGACGCATTCGCCCCAGTTGGAGAACGAGGCGGCGGCGTCGTTGCTCCGCGTGGCGCCCACCGTGATCGCGGTCGGCTCCGAGCCCGGCGAGACGCCGCAGGAGTCCGCCCCCTCGTTGCCGGAGGCGATCGCGAAGGTCACCCCGGACCCGACCGCTTCGGCCACGACGTCGTTGAGCGCCTGGCTGAAGGTCCCGCCCAGGCTCATGTTCACCACGGCCGGGCCCTCGGCGTCGTCCACGACCCAGTCGATCCCGGAGATGATGCCCGCGTAGCTGCCCGAGCCGTCGCAGTCCAGGACCCGGACCGGGACCAGGGTGGTCTCCTTGGCGACGCCGTAGGTCGCCCCGCCCACGGTGCCGGCGACGTGGGTGCCGTGCCCGTGGCAGTCGGAGCCGTCGCCGCCGAAGTCGATCGCGTCGTAGCCGGGCGCGGTGCGGCCGGTGAACTCGCTGTGGCCCAGGTTGATGCCGGTGTCGAGAATGTACGAGGTCACCCCGGCGCCGGCGTGGGCGTACTCGTAGGAGCCGTCGGGCGGTGCCGCAGGCTGGTCGAGCCGGTCGAGGCCCCACGAGGGCGGATCGGTCTGCACTTCGGCGATCGAGACGGTGCGGTTCTGCTCGACGTAGGCGACCGCGTCGTCGGCGGCCAGTTCGGCGGCCTCGGCCGGGCTCATCTCGGCGACGAACCCGTCGAGGACGTCAAGCTCGTCGACCACCTCGACCGCTCCGACGGCCCCGGAGACGACGCCGTCGACCAGTGAGGCGAGGCCGGCCTCGGCCGGTGCGGCCTCGTCGAGCACCACCAGGTACTCGCCGGCGATGGCGTCGGGGTCGTCGGCGCCGAGCACGACCGCTTCCGGGTCGGCCGCACCGGTCTGGCCGGCGGTGGCGATCGCGTTGAGTGCGATGAGTGATCCGCCTGCCGTTGCGCTCGCCACCGCGATCGCGCCGATGCGGCGGAGCCTCCGTTTGCTTCCTGCCCTTGACATAACGGGGGGAACTCCTTTGGTTTTCCGCGGCCCCGAGGAAACGACCGACGCGGGGTGGCGAGGGGGTCGCCCGGGGAGTCCGATTGGTCCGTTCGGCCCTATTTGAGGGCTCGTCAGGTTCTGAGGCTAGGGCACGGAGTAAAACTCGTAAAGGCCCCGAATCAGAAAAATGCGCTATTGATCCGATCGGGAGAAGAAAAGTCTAAAAGCGACGAACATTGCGAAGTCGGGCGATCACACGGCGCGAGGCCGGAGCGTGCGCTCCGGCCTCGCGGCTGTTCGATCTTCAATTGTGCTGCGGAGGGAATCAGAGCTCGATCGACCAGTTGTTGAGCGTTCCGGAGTCGCCGCTGTAGACGTCGACGATCCGCAGGCCCCACGAGCCCGAGGCGGACTCGTTGCTCAGGCCGACGTTGTAGGTCTCGACCACGTCGTCGCCCCAGTCCCAGCCGCTGTCCTTCAACTGGTAACTGGAGCCGTCCGGCGCGATCAGGTGGATGCGCAGGTCGCCGCGGTAGGTGTGGCTGATGTCCACGTCGACGACGGCGCTGGAGACGGTGCCGTCGCAGCCGAGTTCGATGTAGGTGGTCGTGTCCGACCGGTCCGGCAGCGCCTGCGGCCCGCTGAAGGTCCCCGAGCAGTCGCCCGGGTCACCGGGGTCACCGGGATCGCCCGGGTCGCCGCCGTCACCGTCGCCGGTGTACAGCAGCAGGTTCGGGCTCCCGCTGCCGGGACCGGAGACCTTGTCCTGGGTCGCGTTCGAGGTGACCCACGATTCGACCTGGGCCGGGGTGTCGCCCGGGTTCTGGGACAGGTACGCGGTGGCCGCGCCCGCGACGTGCGGGCTGGCCATCGAGGTGCCGGAGATGGTGTTGGCCGCGGAGTCCGAGCTGTGCCAGGCGGAGGTGATGTCCACGCCGGGAGCGAACACGTCCAGGCAGGACCCGTAGTTCGACCAGCTCGGCCGGTTGTCACCGGAGTCGGTGGCGCCCACGGTGATCGCCTTCGGTTCGGAGGCGGGGGAGGTGTTGCAGGCGTTCTGGCCCTCGTTGCCGGCCGCGACCGCGAAGGAGACCCCGGCGTCGACCGCCGCGGCGACCGCGTCGTTGATCGCAGAGCTGTAGCCGCCGCCGAGGCTCATGTTCGCCGTCGCCGGGCCCGAGGCGTTGTTCGCGACCCACTCGATGCCGTCGATGACGCCGGCGAACGAGCCCGAGCCGTTGCAGTCGAGCACGCGGACGCCGACCACGGTGGCGGCCTTGGCGACGCCGTAGGTGCTGCCGGCGACCGTGCCGGCCACGTGGGTGCCGTGGCCGTTGCAGTCGTCCGGGTTCGTGTCGCCGTCGACGAAGTCGCGGCCGGGACCGACCCTGCCGGTGAACTCGCCGTGGCTCTCGCGGATACCGGTGTCGATGACGTACGCGGTCACTCCGGAGCCGTCGCCGTCGTAGGTGTAGGCGTTGTCGAGCGGCAGGTCGCGCTGGTCGATGCGGTCCAGACCCCAGGTCGGGTCGGTCTGGGTGTCGGCGATCGAGACGGTGCGGTTCTGCTCGACGTAGGCGACCGCGTCGTCGGCGGCCACCTCGGCGGCCTCGTCGAGGGTCATCTCGGCGAGGTAGCCGTTCATGAAGTCGTAGCGTTCGACGACTTCGGCGTCGTATCCGCCGGACATGGTGGACATCTCGTCCTCCATGACGACGATGTACTCGCCCTCGATGGCGTCCGCGGCGTCGGCGCCGAGGACGGTCGCGATCGGATCTTCGGCCGCGGCGCCGGTGGCGCCCAGGGCGACCGCGCCGGTCGCGGTGACGCCCGCCAAGGCCGCTGCGGCGGCGCGGCGGATCGGGGGACTCGAGAAGGACATAAGGGGGGTACTCCCTTTCGGTTGTCCGGAGCCGATACGGGGACCGAAGGGACGGTTCCGGCTCCGGGGGACCGGTCCGGTGGAACCGGTCGCTTTCGGGCTTTCACACCGAGGTTAGGGAAATCACAACCAATTGTGAAGAGCCTGGGTGAGGGGTGTAAATCAGTGAATTACTTCCTTGTTACCAACCGGTAGTTCCCGCAGGGGATTCCGGTACAATGACGCGCCCGCGCGAGAGGTGCATCCTTTGAGGACTCGCAACGCCCGCGACCGTCCCGAAGGCACCGTCCGGCGCGCGTGGCTCCGATCCCATACCATCGATCTGGACAGCAAGCGATGGGAAACCCATGACCTCCGAAGCCCCCCGGCGCCGCGACCGGCTCCGCAAGCTCGTCTCGGGGGGACTGCTCACGCTCGGGCCGTCGGTCCTGCTGATCACCGTCTTCTGGGAGACCCTGCGCGAACGCATCCCCATGAGCCTCCCGGCCCTCAGCGGATCGGCGCTGCTGCTCATCGCCGTCGGCTTCCTCACCCTCCTCGGTGAGGAGATCGGCCGCCGCTGGGCCAAGCGCGCCGCCGGCCAACTCGACCCCTACCGGTGGTGGTGGCTGGCCAGGCAGCGCCGCGCCTACATCGCCCAACTGGCCGACCACGCCGCCGAGATCCAGCTCTACGGCGTCGCCACCCACGGCCCCTACGCCATGCGGCTTCCCGAAGTCCACGTCGCCACCGGCCTGATCCGGCCCCGCCACGGCCTGCCGGACGGCCGCCACACCGGACAGTCCCTACTCGAGGTGCTGGAGGGGCCCGAACGGCGCGCCTTCGTCATCATCGGCGAACCCGGCGCCGGCAAGACCACCCTGCTGCGCCACACCGCACTCCACATCTGCCAGAGCCGCCGCCACCAGCGCCGCCACCTGCCGGTCCTTGTCTACCTCCGCGACCACGTCGACACCATCCTCGACGACCCCGGCGGCGTCACCGTCGCGACCCTGCTCGAGGAGACCCCCTCGCTGCGCCACCGCGCCATCGCCTCGGGCGTCCGGCAGCGCCTCGAATCCGGCCGCTGCCTCGTCCTGCTCGACGGACTCGACGAGATGGCCGGCGTCGAGGCCCGCCAGGAGGTCGCCCGCTGGATCAAGGACCAGATGGAGTGCTACCCCGACTGCGACTTCGTGGTCACCGCCCGGCGCCAAGGCTACGACAACACCGTCCTGGCCGACCTCGACACCGTGCGCGTGCAGCGGTTCGACTGGCCCCAGATCGAACGCTTCGTCCACCGCTGGTGCTACTCCGTGCGCTGCCAGGAGACCGAGAGCACCGGCCGCGCCGTCCGCGTCAAGTCCGACAAGGACGCCCGGCGGCTGCTCAAACTCATCGGCGACAGCCGCGAACTGCGCCACCTGGTGTCGAACCCGCTGCTGCTGATCATGATCTGCAACGTCGACCGCTACCGGGGCCAACTGCCGGCCGGCCGCGCCGAGCTCTACCGCGAAATGTGCGAGATGCTCATCCACCGCCGACGCCAGCAGAGCGGCGTCCGCAGCCACTTCGACCCCCTCACCGCACGGCAGAAGGTCGCCCCGCTGCGCGAACTCGCCCTCCGCATGATGGGCGAACGCACCCGCCGCACCGGCACCGCCGAAGCCGTCGCCGTCTTCGCCGGACGCCTCCGCGGCGCACCGCGCCGAGTCGACCCCGAAGACTACCTGCGCCAAGCGGTCGAGAACGGCATCCTCGTCGAAGACGGCCACGACACCTACAGCTTCGCGCACGTCACCCTGCAGGAATACCTCGCCGCCGCCGCACTCCGCGACCTCGGTGACGACGCGTTCCTCGCCAAGCGCATCGACCAGGTCTGGTGGCGCGAGACCATCCTTCTGTGGGCGGCCGAAGGCGAGGCCGACAGCGTCGTCCACGCCTGCCTCCAGGCCGGCGACGTCGACTCCCTCCTGCTCGCCGAGGAATGCATGAACGTCGCCGCCGAACTCGACCCCGGCCTGCAGCACCGGCTGAACGCCATCCTCGAAGACCACTCCACCCTGGACTCCAGCGACCGCGCCGTGGTCGACCAGCTCCTGCTCCGCCGCAACGTCGCCGACACCGTCCCGGTCGGCCCCGAGGCCGACCTCTGCGTCGTCCCCCTGCGCTACGCCGTCTGGACCCGCTTCCTCACCGACCTGCGCTTCAACGACTGCCTCGATCCGCCCGGCCGCATCCGCAACGGCGAAGCCGCCGCCGGCATGTGGCCCATCTACGTGGACAAATTCCTCAACTGGGCCAACCACTACGCCGAACCCGGCCACCGCTACCGGCTCCCGGCCGCCGCCGAACTGCACGCCTACTTCGAAGCCGTGCCCACCGAAGCCGTCCCCCACCCGCTCTGGGTCGAAGCCGAACCCCACCCGCGCCTCTACTGCCCCACCGGCGTCGACAACACCTACACCGCCGACCGGGCCCAGATCATCGCAACGCTCCGGACCGACCGGGCCGACACCCACGGGCACCGCCTCCTCGCCCTGGCCGTCCGCGTCGCCATGCACCGCAAAGGCGCCGTCGTAGCCGACCCCATGCAGTTCCGGGACCTGTTCGACATCGCCCGCGGCATCGACACCGCCCGCCCCATCGACGAGATCCTCGACCGCGCCCTCAGCCAGCTCTTCGCCCGCATCCGCGCCCTCTCCGGATTCACCGGCTGGCGCCCCCACTTCAACTGGGAACCGCACCTCGCCGACCTCGGCGACAACGAATTCGTCCGCTCCCTGGTCCGCAAGGGGCTCTTCCCCGAACGGGCGGCCGTCGAAGACCTCCTGGCCGTCCGCGCCCACCTGGTCGCGGTCTCGCTGTGGATCCACGAAGCGGTGCGCAACCCCCAGGCCCGCCCCAACCTCGAATCGGAGGAACGCTACCTCGACACCGTCGGCGCCGCCGAAGGCGACGCCCCCGTCTACCCAGACGAGGTCGTACCGGCCATCCGCGCCGCCGCCGAAGCGATCGAGAGCGGACGCGTCACCGACGAGGCGTTCGCGCCCCTCGCCGGCAAGGCCGCCGGGCTCCTGCGCGACTGCGAACGCGCTCTCACCCCCATCCTCGACCGGCAGGCCCGCTTCGACGCCGACCGCATCGCCACCGCGCGCCTCGCCCTCAACGCCGCCGCGGCCTTCACCCACCGCCTCCTCGACGACCCCGGCGCCACCGACCTCCTGCGCCGGGCCATCACCGGACTCGTCGTCGTCTCCGCCCGCGCCACCGGCGACGACGACACCGGCGAGCACGGCGACGAACTCCTGCTGCTGGTGCGCGAGCCGCTCCCGACCGACGGCGAACCCGAGCGCCCGCCCGCGCACGAGATCGTCGTCCGCCGCCGCGGCCGCATCGCGATCGCGCTGGCCCGGCTCGGCTCCTGGTGGCGGCGGCGGTCCCAGGACCGCCGACCGGCGCGTTGAGCGGACCTCAGCCGGCCAGCTCCATCCACCGATCTTCGATCCGGTCGCGCTCGCCCTCCAGTTCGGCTAGGCGCTCTCCCAGCTCGGTGAGCTTGTCGGCGTCGGTGGCGTACTCGGCCATGTCGGCGTGGAGGTCGGCGATGCGGCCCTCGACCTTCTCCAGGCGGCGCTCCAGCTTGGACATCTCCTTCTGGGCGGCGCGGTCGACCGTCGCCTGCGAGGGCGCCTTGGCCTTCGACGTCGGCGCGGCCGGCCCGGCGGCCTTGGCCTCGGCGCGGCGCTCCAGGTACTCCTCGATGCCGCCCGGCAGCATCCTCAGCCGCCGGTCGCCCAGCAGCGCCCAGGTCTCGTCGGCGACCCGCTCGGTGAAGTAGCGGTCGTGGCTGACCACGATCATCGTGCCCGGCCAGTCGTCGAGCAGGTCCTCGAGCTGCGTGAGCGTCTCGATGTCGAGGTCGTTGGTGGGCTCGTCGAGGAACAGCACGTTCGGCTCGGCCATCAGCAGCCGCGCCAACTGGAGGCGGCGCCGCTGCCCGCCGGAGAGGTCGGCGACCGGCGTCCACTGCCGGCCGCCGGAGAAGCCGAGCCGCTCGGCCAACTGCGAGGCCGACATCTCCCGCTTGCCGAGCTGCACCCGCTTGGCGACCCGCTCGATCGCCTCGAGCACCCGCCAGGAGCCGTCGAGCTCCTCCATGTGCTGGCTCAGCCACGCCAGCTTCACCGTCCGCCCCACTTTGATCCGCCCGGCGGCCGGCTGCCGGTCCTCGGTCGCCTCGGCCAGGGTCCGCAGCAGCGAGGTCTTCCCGGAGCCGTTGACGCCGACCAGCCCGACCCGCTTGCCGGGCCCCAGGATCCAGTCCAGGTGCTCCAGCAGGACCTGGTCGCCGGCGGCGACGGTGACGTCGTGGGCTTCAAAGACGGTCTTGCCCAGCCGGGCGGTGGCGAAGCCGACCAGTTCGGCGGTGTCGCGCGGGGGCGGCTCGTCCGCGATCAGGTCGTTGGCCGCATCGATGCGGAACTTCGACTTGGAGGTGCGGGCCTTCGGGCCCCGCCGCAGCCAGGCGAGCTCCTTGCGCAGCAGGTTCTGCCGCTTCTCTTCGGCCAGGGCCGCCTGGCGCTCGCGTTCGGCGCGGGCGGCGACGTAGGCGCTGTAGCCCCCGTCGTACTCGAAGACGGTGCCGCGCTGGATGTCCCAGATCCGGTCGCAGATCTCGTCGAGGAACCACCGGTCGTGGGTGACCACGGCGATGGCGGACTTGATCCCGCGCAGGTAGGCGGCGAGCCAGGCGATGCCCTCGATGTCGAGGTGGTTGGTGGGCTCGTCGAGCAGCAGCAGGTCGGCGGGGTCGACCAGGACGCGGGCGAGGTCGGTGCGGCGGCGCTCGCCCCCGGAGAGGGTGCCGACCGCGGTCTCGAGCCCGTCGGGGAGGCCGGGGGCGTCGAGGCCGCCGAACAGGCCGGTGAGCACTTCGCGGACGTGCGGGGAGGAGGCCCATTCGTGGTCGGGGGCGTCGCCGAACAGCGTCGCTCGCACGGTGGAGGCGTCGTCGAGCGCGTCGGCCTGGCCGAGGCCCGCGACGGCGGTGCCGCCGGTGTGGACGACCCGGCCGGAGTCGGGCGGGTCGGCCCTCCCGATCAGGCGCAGCAGCGTGGACTTGCCGTCGCCGTTGCGGCCGACGACGCCGACGCGCTGCCCGGCGGTGATGCCGAGCGAGACGGCGTCGAGGACGACCTGGTCGGGATAGGCCTTGGAGACGGCCTCGAGGTTCACGAGGTTGGGCGCAGCAGACACGTGGGCCAAGGCTACCGGCGCGCTCGGCCGGTCCGCAGGGGCGCCGAGACCGTTCCCGCGACGCCCTCGCGGCACGAGACGGTACCTGCGCTGAGCTCTGTGAACTCCGGTCCTCCGGTGGTCAACGGTGGAGATGTAAAAGTGATACATGTCACTATCATTGATGATACTAACATCGATGACAGTGACATCAATGATATCGAACTTCGGTTCGATAGACCGCGAGCGTGCGGAGTCCGTCCCTCGGCCGCCGCCCGCGGCGATGAATTCAACCGCTCCGGCTCGTCTCCATTGGTAAGCAACCCGAGAAACCCAGGAGACACCATGACCGAGCCACAGACGCACACCCTGGAAGCACCCGGCGCCGTCCTGCACTACGACGTCCGAACCGGCACCGCCGCCGAGCCCGCCCTGCTGCTGATCGGATCGCCGATGGCCGCCGCCGGGTTCGGCACTCTGGCCGGTCACTTCACCGACCGCACGGTGGTGACCTACGACCCCCGCGGCTCCGAGCGCAGCGAACGCGCCGACGCCACCGTCGAGACCTCGCCCGACGAGCACGCCGACGACCTGCACCGGCTGATCGAGGCGCTCGGCACCGGACCGGTCGACCTCTTCGCCAGCAGCGGCGGGGCGGTCAACGCCCTCGCCCTGGCGGCCCGCCACCCCGAGCAGGTGCGCACCCTGGTCGCCCACGAACCGCCCGCCGCCCGGGAGGTGCCGGACCACGAGGAGGTCCTCGCGGTCATGCGGGACATCCGCGAGACCTACCTGCGGTCCGGCTTCGGCCCGGCGATGGCGAAGTTCATCGCCTTCATCTCGCACGAGGGCCCGGTTCCGGCCGATTTCACGAGCAGGCCCGCACCGGACCCCGCCGACTTCGGACTGCCGACAGAGGACGACGGCTCGCGCGACGACTCGCTGCTCGGGCAGAACCTGATGACGTGCAACGCCTACGAGCTCGATTTCGATGCGCTCCGGGCGGCCTCCACCCGCATCGTCGTCGGTGTCGGAGCCGATTCGGGCGAGGAGTTCACCGCCCGTGCCTCACGGGCCGTGGCCGAGCGGCTGGGGACCGCCGCGGTCGAGTTCCCCGGCGGCCACGCCGGGTTCCTCGGAGGCGAGTACGGCCAGACCGGCGAGCCGGAGGCGTTCGCCGCCGCCCTGCACAAGGTCCTCGCCGAGCGAGAGTGAACGGGGCGCCGTCCGGCCGCGCGGCCGGACGGCGCCGCCGCATCAGGAGCGGTTGTAGGCGCTGGCCACCGCCCGCATCGTCGCCAGGACGATGTTCGGGTGGACGCCGGCGCCCCATACGGTCCGGCCGCCGACCACGCATTCCACGTACGAGGCCGCCTGCGCGTTCTGCCCCGATGACAGGGCGTGCTCGTGGTAGTCCAGGACCTCCACCTCGACGCCCACCGAGGACAGTGCGTCGGTGAAGGCCGAGAGCGGGCCGTTGCCGGTGCCGCTGATCTTCTGCTCGACGCCGTCCAGGTTGATGTGCGCGTCCAGGGTGAGGGTCTCGTCGGTGTAGGCCGTGCTGTGGTCGTCCACGACCAGGCGCTGCCGCGGCTGGTAGTCCGGGTGGTACTCGGCGCGGAAGACCTCGTGGATCTCGGCGGAGGACACCTCTTTGCCCGAGGCGTCGGTGTGCCGCTGGATCGCCTGGCTGAACTCGATCTGCATGCGCCGCGGCAGGTCGAAGCCGTACTCGCTGTGCATGACGTAGGCGACCCCGCCCTTGCCCGACTGCGAGTTGACGCGGATGACCGCCTCGTAGGTGCGGCCGACGTCCTTGGGGTCGATCGGCAGGTACGGGACGCCCCACGTGTACTCGTCGACCGGCTCGCCGGCCTCCTCGGCGTCCTTCTCCAGGAACGCGAAGCCCTTCTTGATGGCGTCCTGGTGGGAGCCGGAGAACGCGGTGTAGACCAGGTCGCCCGCGTACGGGTGCCGCTCGTGCACGGGGAGCTGGTTGCAGTACTCGACCGCTCGCTTGATCTCATCGATGTTGGAGAAGTCGATGCCCGGGTCGACGCCCTGGCTGAACAGGTTCATGCCGAGGGTGACCAGGCAGACGTTGCCGGTCCGCTCGCCGTTGCCGAACAGGCAGCCCTCGATGCGGTCGGCCCCGGCCTGGACTGCCAGCTCGGCGGCCGCCACCGCGGTGCCGCGGTCGTTGTGCGGGTGGACCGACAGCAGGATCGAATCCCGGTACGGCAGGTGCCGGCTCATCCACTCGATCGAGTCGGCGTACACGTTCGGGGTGGCCATCTCCACCGTCGCGGGCAGGTTCACGATCAGCGGCCAGTCGGGGCGCGGCTGAATGATCTCGGCGACCTTCGAGCTCACCTCGAGGGCGTACTCGAGCTCGGTGCCGGTGTAGGACTCGGGGGAGTACTCGTAGCGGATCGCCGTGTCCGGAGTGATCGCCTCGGCGTACTTCATGCACAGCCGCGCGCCCTGCGTGGCGATGTCGGTGATGCCGTCCTTGTCCAGGCCGAACACCACGCGGCGCTGCAGCACCGAGGTCGAGTTGTAGAAGTGGACGATCGCCTGCTTGGCGCCGCGCAGGCTCTCGAAGGTCCGCTCGATCAGCGGCTCGCGGCACTGCGTCAGCACCTGGATGGTGACGTCGTCGGGGATCAGATCCTGCTCGATCAGCAGCCGGACGAAGTCGAAGTCGGTCTGCGAGGCCGAGGGGAAGCCGACCTCGATCTCCTTGTAGCCCATGTCGACCAGCAGTTGGAACATGGTCTTCTTGCGGTCGGGCGTCATCGGGTCGATCAGCGCCTGGTTGCCGTCGCGCAGGTCGACGGCGCACCATACCGGCGAGGACTCGATGATCCGGTCGGGCCAGGTCCGGTCGGGCAGATCGACCGAGAACTGGGAACGGTACGGCCGGTATCGCTTGACGCGGTCGGCGAAAGCGGGAATGGTCAACGGTTGCTCCTGAGAAGAAAACTGCGGATGGTTCGCCAGCCGGCATGACAGAACCCGCGGCGAGGGAGCCGACCTAGTGGGCCCCGCCGCGGCAGCTAAGGAGCATCGAGTACCGCATGACTGCCGCCGAGCCTACACCCGGCGGCACCCACGGTCGACGCCGTGTCTGGATATTGAGAAGGTCAGCCGATCAGCAGCTCCTCGAGCGGAATGCGCCACCGCGGCCGCAGGTCCGGGGCCGCGACGCTCTCGTCCAGGCGCCCCGGATCCCCGGGCACGCCGATGGCGGCCACCGAAGTCGGCTTCAGCGCCGCCTGCAGCCCGAACTCCCCGGCGAGGGCCTCGGCGTCGAATCCGGCCATCTGCCGGACCGTCAGCCCCTCGGCGAGGGCCTGGAAGGTCAGGTGGGCCATGGACTGGCCCAGGTCGTACGCCGCGTGCGAGAGCGAGCCCTTCTCGTTGGACTCGGTCAGGACGGCCACCAGCAGCGCCGAGGCGTGCTGGGACCACTCGGCGTTGCCCGGATTGAGGCAGTCGAGCACCCGCTTGAAGTCAGGGGTGTCCCGCCTGGCGAGGATGAACCGCCACGGCTGCGTGTTGCCCGAGCTGGGCGCCCAGCGGGCGGCCTCCAGCAGAGCCGTGAACTGCTCGTCGCTCACTTCGATCCCGGGCTCGAGGGCCCTGGTCGAGTGGCGGCTCGCCAACAGCGGGTGGATCGGCACGGAGGTCTGGGCGTGCCGGTCGATCGGTCCGTTCATCTGGTATCACCTGAATGGTGTGGTCAGCAGGTCCGCGTCGCGAACCCTGGCACGGTGCCAAACTTCATGGTGCCACGCTCAGGCGCGTTTCCGCGTCCTCTTGTCGCCTTCCTTACTCTCTGTCAGGCGAATCTGTTGTGACTGTTGGGCTTGGTGAAGGTGTGGGAGTTTCCGGCTTTGGCGGCTTTGGGGCCTTGCGGCCCAAAGGATCGCCCTCGACGACCTCCCCCGGCAGTTGCACCGTCTCGACCGGCGCCTCCGGCTCCCCCTCCAGGGCCAACTCGCCCACGTCCGGACCGGTCACCGACAGGATCGCACCCGCCCGGTCCAGACACCACTCGCCCGGCGGGAACGGCGTCTCCACCACCACCGTGTTCGGCGTCAGCGTGAAGCAATCACCCTCCCGGGTGACCGAGAACGGCATGTGGCGGTCCAGCAGCAGCGGCAGCCACTCCACGAACGGCCGCTGCACCTTCGGATCGAACCGCTCCGGTATCCGGCCGGTGATCCCGGCCAGCTTCACGCACTCCTCCTCCGCGCACTGGAAGAAACCCCCGGTCGTCCACGCCACCGACACGTCCACCTCGCCGCCGTGGGCCCACCCCGGCACGTCCACCCGCCACGTCCCGTCCTCGGCCGCCCACACCGTCACCGTCCCGCCCTCGGACCAGGCGTACTCGGCGGTGAACGTCGTGTCCAGCGCCTTCGTGACCCGCCCGATCATCGCCGCCTGCGCGCTCTCGCGCCGCGGGGCCGGCTCGGACTCGTCGACCGCCGTCGCCGAACCGCAGCCCGCCAGAATCGTGATCGATACCACTGTGATGATTGCCGATTTCGGTGCCACAGCGCGATTCTGCGTCTCTCGAAGCGGTATGACCTGGCGCCACGCCGGTGACCGCCGCTAGGGTTGTGTGGCCGTCGCTTACCGGCGAGGGCCGACAGCACCCGAGAAAACAGAGACATGAGGTGAATCCCGTGGCGCTGGTCGTGCAAAAGTACGGCGGATCATCGGTCGAGAACCCCGAACGCGTCAAGCGCGTGGCCGAGCGGATCGTCGCCACCCGAAAGCGCGGCGACGACGTCGTGGTCGTCGTCTCCGCGATGGGCGACACCACCGATGACCTGCTTGACATGGCCGGCCAGGTCTCACCGCTCCCCGAGCCCCGCGAGCTCGACATGCTGCTCACCTCCGGCGAGCGCATCTCCATGGCCCTGCTCGCGATGGCCATCAACAACCTCGGCTTCCAGGCCCGGTCCTTCACCGGCTCCCAGGCGGGCATGCTCACCACCGCCTCCCACGGCGAGGCCCGCATCATCGACGTCACCCCCGGACGCATCCGCTCCTCGCTCGACGAGGGCTACATCACCATCGTGGCCGGATTCCAGGGCGTCAGCCAGGACACCAAGGACATCACCACGCTCGGCCGCGGCGGCTCCGACACGACCGCCGTCGCGCTGGCCGCCGCCCTCCGAGCCGACGTCTGCGAGATCTACTCGGACGTCGACGGCGTCTACACCGCCGACCCGCGCATCGTCCCCAACGCGAAGCGCCTGGAGAAGATCACCTTCGAAGAGATGCTGGAGATGGCCGCCTCCGGCGCCAAGATCCTGCATCTGCGCAGCGTGGAGTACGCCCGCCGCTACGGCATCCCGCTGCATGTCCGCTCGTCGTACTCGCACAAGACCGGCACCATGGTGTCGGGTTACATGGAGGAGCTGCCCGTGGAGCAAGCACTCATCAGCGGCGTCGCGCACGACCGCTCCGAAGCCAAGATCACCGTCACGCGCGTACCCGACAAGCCGGGCGCGGCCGCGTCGATCTTCAAGGTGATCGCCGACGCCGAGATCGACATCGACATGATCGTCCAGAACGTCTCGACCACCGGCAACGGCCACACCGACATCTCCTTCACGCTCCCGAAGGACGTCGGCCCGCAGGCCACCGAGGCGCTCAAGAAGAACCAGGAGCTGATCGGGTTCGACAAGCTCATCTTCGACGAGCACGTCGGCAAGATCTCGCTGGTCGGGGCCGGGATGCGCTCGCACCCGGGCGTGACGGCGAACTTCTGCCAGGCGCTGGCCGACTCCGGGGTCAACATCGAGATCATCTCGACCTCCGAGATCCGCATCTCGGTGGTCTGCCGCGACACCGAACTGGACGACGCGGTGCGCGCGGTCCACGACCAGTTCGAGCTCGGCGGCGCTGAAGAGGCCGTCGTCTACGCGGGAACGGGGCGATAGACATGAGCCGCAAACTCACCGTAGCCATCGTCGGCGCCACCGGCGTCGTCGGTTCGATCATGTGCCGCCTGCTGGCCGCCGAGCGCGAGAAGTGGGGCGAGATCCGCCTGCTGGCCTCGCCCCGCTCGGCCGGCAAGACCCTGTACGTGGGGGACGAGGCGGTCACCGTCCAGGCCATCAGCGCCGAGGCGTTCGAAGGGGTCGACATCGCCCACTTCGACCTGCCCGACGACGTCAGCGCCGAATGGGTCCCGGTCGCCACCGAGAAGGGCGCGGTCGTGGTCGACAAGTCCGCGACCTTCCGCATGGACCCCGAGGTCCCGCTGGTGTGCCCCGAGGCCAACCCCGACGATGCGCACACCCGGCCCAAGGGTGTCATCGCCAACGCCAACTGCACCACGCTCGCGCTCATCCCGACCCTCGCCGCGCTGGACGGGGCGTTCGGCCTGCGGTCGATGAGCGTCTCCTCCTACCAGGCCGCCTCCGGCTCCGGCAAGGAGGGCCTGGAGTCCCTCTACGCCCAGATCGACAAGTCCGCCGGCGTGGAGCGGATCGGCACCGAACCCGGCGACGTCCGCGCCGTCCTCGGCGAGGAGTACGACGCCCCCTTCGGGGCTCCGCTGGCGCTCAACGTCGTCCCGAAGGTCGGCGGCTGGCGCGACGGCGGCTGGACCTCCGAGGAGCTGAAGGTCCGCAACGAGTCCCGCAAGATCCTCGGCCTGCCCGACCTCAAGGTCGCCTCGACGTGCGTGCGCGTGCCGGTGGCCGTGGGCCACTCGCAGGCCGTCCACGCCACCTTCGAGCGCGAGGTCTCGGTCGCCGAGGCGCACCGGGCGCTCCGGGACGCGCCGGGCGTCGATCTGGTCGACGACCCGGAGAACATGGAGTTCCCGATGCCGATCGACGGGGTCGGCAAGCCCGGCACCCAGGCCGGGCGCGTCCGCCGGTCGATCGACTTCCCGAACTCCCTGGAGTTCTTCGTCGTCGGCGACAACCTCATGAAGGGCGCCGCCCTCAACTCCATGCAGGTGGCCGACCTGGTCCGCCGGGAACTCGAAGCCAAGCAGTAGATCCTGCAAAGGATCCGCGGCCCGGGACTCGCGTCCCGGGCCGTTCGTCGTCCGGTGCGCAAGCGGTGTCGGAATCCCGACAAATGACACGCGGTCGCGTTGCGGGAGAACCTGTGTCGGCCCGAATACCTTGAGCGCATGCCGTACAAGTACCCGTCGCAGATGCGCCTGACGGGCCGCGAGGAGGGCCGCGAGGAGGGCCGAGAAGCTGGCCGCGAAGAGGGCCGCCTGCAAGGCATGGTCTACGTGCTGCTGTTGGTAGTCGATAGCCGCGGCATCGAGCTGAGCCAGGCCGACCGCGAGCGGATCGCCTCCTGCAGCGATCCCGAGCTCCTGTGCTCCTGGCTTGAACGCGCCGTCACCGCCGACGACGCCGAAACGCTGTTCAGGCCGGTATAACCGACCGAACGCAGCGGCCCGGGACGCGAGTCCCGGGCCGCTTTCATCTGTGCTGCGGGCGCACCGGTGGTCAGGCGTCGCGCCGCTTGAACAGGGTCCATGCGGCGCTGATGATCAGCGCGGCGAAGATCGCGAAGACGGCTCCGCCGCCCCAGCGGCTGAACAGGTCGAAGTCCGGTGCCCCGGGGCCCATGTCCGCCGGCCCCACCGCCATGAGCTGCGCCCCGGCGGTGAACGGCAGGAACTTCACCACCGGCACCAGCCAGTCCATGGCGGGGATGAAGGCGAGTCCCATGATCACCGATTCGATGATCAGCGGCATCAGGAAGATCACGACCAGCGCCGAGGGCACGCCGCGGAACAGCAGGCCCAGCCCGAGGCCGGTCATCGCGTAGATCAGCGTGTACACCAGGTACCCGAGCAGCGCCTCGTCGAGCGGGCTCTCGAACAGCCCGGGCGCCTCGCCCCAGAACGCCAGCACCACGCCGACGTTGATCAGCATCGACACGACCGTCACCACCACAGTGGTCGTGGCGACGACGAGGATCTTCGCCGCGATGAGCCGCGACCGCTGCGGGAGGGCGGTGAGCGTGGGCTGGATCGTGCCGTGCCGGTACTCGTGGCCGGTGGCGAAGATCCCGATGATGGCCAGGAACACCGCCAGGAACGGGATGCCGAAGGAGGCGCCGCCGTTGATCGCCACGGACAGGATCTCGTTGCCCAGCGGCTCGTCGCGGGCCGCGAAACCGAGGATGACGGCGATCCCCGCCGCGCAGAGCAGGCCGATGCCGATCAGCCAGTAGGTCGAACGCAGCGTCCTCAGCCGCGTCCATTCGAATCGCAGAGCGTCAAGCATGGTCGGCACCACCGGGCTTCTGGGTCGCGGACGTGGGCGGTTCGGTCGCGACGAACTCCTCGGAGGCGCCGGTCGCGGACATGAACGCCTCTTCGAGGGAGGCGCTGCGGCGGGACAGTTCGGCCAGCTCGATCCCTTCGGTGAACGCCAGGTGCCCCACCGCGTCGATCTCCATGCCGGAGATCACCAGCTCGCCTTCGGAGCCCTTGACGACGGTCGCGCCCTTGACTTCGAGGCGCTCGGCGAACTCGGTGGCGGAAGGACTGCGGACGACGACCGTCGACTGGGTGAACTCGCGCACGAACTGGTCGACGTCGCCGTTGTAGAGCATCGAGCCCTTCCCGATGACCACCAGCTCGTCGGCCATCAACTGCATCTCCGACAGCAGATGGCTGGAGACGAAGATGGTGCGGCCCTCGTCGGCGAGCTTCTTGAGCAGGTCTCGCATCCAGTGGATGCCGTGCGGGTCGAGGCCGTTGGTCGGCTCGTCGAGCATCAGGATCTTCGGGTCGCCCAGCAGCGCCTGCGCCAGGCCGAGCCGCTGCGCCATGCCCAGCGAGTAGCCCTTCGGCTTCTTCCGTTTCACCGGCCCGAGCCCGACGAGCTCCATGACCTCGTCGATCCGGGCGTCGGAGACGCCGTTCGCCGAGCCGAGCAGTTTCAGGTGATTGCGGGCGTTGCGGGTGGGGTGGAACGGCTTGGCCTCGAGCAGCGTGCCGACCCGGTTCATGGGCCGGCGGATCGAGCTGAACCGTTCACCGTCGAACAGCGTCTCGCCCTCGCCGTGGTCGAGGCCGAGCATGAGCCTCATGGTCGTGGACTTCCCGGAGCCGTTGGGCCCCAGGAAGCCGGTCACCACACCGGGGCGGACCTCGAACGAGAGATTGTCCACCGCAACGGTATTCCTGTACCTTTTGTACAGGTCTTTCGCGGTTATCATCGGGTTCCCTTTCCATTGCGGACGTAACTGCCGCACATGACCCCCACACTAGGCCGATCACGCCCTCCGCGCGTCCCTGCTGGGGCCGATTTCGCGCTCCTTCGGCGGTAGGAGGCGACGGCCGCGGTAGTACCCGGGTACCACCCGCCACCGGCTGGACCGATTCGCGTCCGGGTGTTCACGGGAGGTTCAGTTCCCGCTCGAATCGGCGTCCACTCCCTCCGGTCGACTGGGCCCGTCCCCGCCCGACCCCAGCAGAGGAACCGCCTTGCGCAAACGCTTGTTCATACCCGCACTGGCCGTCGGACTGACGGCCGCCGCCTTCCCGACCGCGTTCGCCGACGCCCAGGACGGCGCCGGTCCCGCGATCGAACTGACCGCCCTCGGCTCCTACGCGAACGGCTCCTTCGACGCCTCCGCCGCCGAGATCGTCGCCTACGACGCCGGCACCCGGCGGCTGTTCGTGGTCAACGCCGAGGCCGGCGTCGTCGACGTCCTCGACGCCTCCGACCCGGCCCACCCGGAGAAGCTCTTCGAGATCGACGCCTCGGCCGCGGTCGAGGAGACCGGCTGGACGGTCAACTCCGTCGCGGTCCACGACGGCCTGGTCGCCGTCGCCGCCGAACCCCCGGTCAAGACCGACACCGGCCGGGCGATCCTCTTCACCGCCGACGGCGAACCGGTCGACCACGTCCCCGCCGGCGCCCTCCCCGACTCCGTCGCCTTCACCCCCGGAGGCGGCCACCTCCTGGTCGCGGGCGAAGGCGAACCCGCCGACGACTACTCGGCCGACCCGCCCGGGACCGTCACCGTCGTCGACACGGCCGACTTCACCGCCGCGACCGCGGACTTCACCGCCTGGGACGGCACCGGCGCGCCCGACGGGGTCCGCGTCTTCGGCCCCGAAGGCACCCTCGAGACCGACGACGCCGTCTCGACCAACCTCGAACCCGAGTACATCGTCGCCGCCGACGAGCACACCGCCTACGTCACCCTCCAGGAGAACAACGCGATCGCCGTGCTCGACGTCGACGCCGCCGAGATCACCGCGATCCACCCCCTCGGCGTCAAGGACCACCTGCTCGAAGGCAACGAACTCGACGCCTCCAACCGCGACGACGCGATCGACATCGCCCCCTGGCCCGTCTACGGCTACTACCTGCCCGACGGCTTCGACCTCCACACCGCCGGCGGAGAGACCTACCTGGTCACCGCCAACGAAGGCGACGCCCGCGACTGGGACGCCTACTCCGAGGAGGCCCGCGTGGCCGACCTCGAACTGTGCGCCGACGCCGACCGCTTCGCCGGAATGGACCTCGCCGAACTCCAGGCCGAGGAGCACCTCGGCCGCCTCAAGGTCACCACCAGCGCCGGACTGACCGAATCCGGCTGCTACGACGAGCTGTACTCCTACGGCGGCCGCTCGTTCTCCATCTGGACCGCCGACGGCGAACTCGTCTTCGACTCCGGCTCCGACTTCGAGCGGATCATCGCCGAGACCCACCCCGACCACTTCAACGCCGACAACGACGAGAACGAGTTCGACTCCCGGTCCGACGACAAGGGCCCCGAACCCGAGGACGTCGCCGTCGGCGCCGTCGGCGACCGCACCTACGCCTTCATCGGCCTCGAACGCCAGGGCGGGATCATGATCTACGACATCACCGACCCGGCCTCGGCCTCCTTCGTCGACTACGGCACCGAACGCGACTTCGCCGTCGAGCCCGGCGAAGGCGACGCCGGGGACCTGGCCCCCGAGAGCATCGTGTTCATCGACGGCGACCGGTCCCCGACCGGCCGTCCCATGCTCGCGGTCGGCAACGAGGTCTCCGGCACCACCACCCTGTTCGACATCACCGGCGGGGAGCCCGGCGACGCCGGCGGCGAGGAAGGCGGCGAGTCGGCCGACCCCGGCACCGGCGCGCTGCCCGACACCGGCAGCACCGCGACCGGGCTCCTGGCGGGCGCCGCGGGCGCGCTGGCGCTGGCCGGCGGCGTCCTGCTGCTGGCCCGCCGCCGGGGCCGTGCCGACGCCTGACCAGGCACGCGACACGGACCCACGGCCCGGGGCCGCCAGGCCCCGGGCCGTTAGACTTGACCGGGTGAGCCTGCGACTGTACGACACCGGCACCCGATCCGTCCGCGACTTCCGGCCCCGGAAGACCGGGGAGGTAGGCGTGTACCTGTGCGGGCTCACCGTCCAGGGCCCGCCCCACATCGGCCACCTGCGCTCCGGGGTCTCCTACGACGTGCTCGTCCGCTGGCTGCGCCACCGCGGCCACCGCGTCACCTACGTCCGCAACCTCACCGACATCGACGACAAGATCCTGGTCCGCGGCGCCGAGCAGAGCCGCCCGTGGTGGGCCATCGCCTACGAGAACGAGCGCATCCTCGCGGCCGACTACGCCGCCCTCGGGGTCGAGCAGCCCACCTACGAGCCGCGCGCCACCGGGCACGTCACCCAGATGATCGACCTCATCTCCGAGCTGGTCGACCGCGGCCACGCCTACGTCACCGACGCGGGCGACGTGTGGTTCTCGGTGGCCTCCTGGCCCGACTACGGCGCGCTGTCCCACCGCAAGCCCGAGGACATGCGCTCCAGCCCCGATGCCGGAGACAAGCGCGACCCCCGCGACTTCGGCCTCTGGAAGGCCCACAAGCCCGGCGAGCCGGACGACGCCGCCTGGTCCTCCCCGTGGGGGCCCGGCCGCCCCGGTTGGCACATCGAATGCTCGGCCATGGCCCGCCGGTACCTCGGCGACGGGTTCGACATCCACGGCGGCGGCACCGACATCATGTTCCCGCACCACGAGAACGAGCTCGCCCAGTCCGGCGCCGCCGGCCTGGGGTTCGCGGACTTCTGGGTCCACAACGGCATGCTCAACCTCTCGGGCACCAAGATGAGCAAGTCGCTGGGCAACACCCTCAGCGTCGGCGCCCTGGGGGAGAAGGGCTACCGCCCGGTCGACATCCGCTACTACCTGGTGTCGGTGCACTACCGCTCCGCGGTCGACTTCTCCGAGTCCGCCCTCGGCGAGGCCCAGAGCGCCTGGGACCGGCTGTCGAACTTCGTCCACCGCGCCAAGGAGTCCCTCGGCCTCGAGGCCACCATCGGCGGTATGGCCTGCTCCGAGTTCGTGAACGCGATGGACGACGACCTCAACACGCCCGCCGCGGTGGCCGCGATCCACGACATGGCCCGCGAGGGCAACGCCGCTCTCGACGCGGGCCGGGACACCGCCGCGGCCAACATCGCCGGCGGGGTGCGAGCTATGCTCGATCAGCTCGGGCTCGACCCGCTCGACCCGCACTGGGACGAGCCGGCCGAGTCCCGGCTCACCGGCGTGGTCGACTCCCTGGTCGAGATCGCGCTCGAACAGCGGGAAGCGGCTCGCGGCCGCAAGGACTACGCCGCCGCCGACCGCATCCGCGATGAACTGGCCCGTGCCGGCGTGACCGTGAAGGACACCCCTCGCGGACCGGTGTGGACCGTCGACTAGATCCCCGGGGGGACTGAAACCCATGAGCAGCAAGGGCGGCCATCCGAACCGCCGCAAGACCGCCAAGCCCGGCTCCAAGAAGGGCACGGGCGGGCAGAAGAAGGGCCTGGCCGGGAAGGGCCGCACCCTCAAGGCCGAGGACCGGCCCTGGCACAAGGCCTACACCGGCGAGGACAAGCCCCGCAAGACCAAGTGGAAGCAGGACAAGGAGCGCGCCAAGGCCGAAGCCGAGGGCAGGCCCGCCGCCGGCCGCGTCGGCAAGCCGCGGCAAGGGCGCGGGCGCGAGCGCGACGAGGGGCCCGAGCTCATCCTCGGACGCAACCCCGTGCTCGAAGCGCTCCGCGCCAAGGTGCCGTCCACGGCGCTGTACGTGGCCTACGGCACCGACCTGGACGACCGCGTCTCCGAATCGGTCCGCCTGGCCGACAACCGCGACCTCCCGGTCAAGGAACTGTCCCGCCGCGACCTCGACCGCCGCACGGCCGGAGCCCACCACCAGGGGATCGGCCTGGAAGTCGAGCCGTACCGGTACGCCGGGCTCGATTCGGTCCTGGAAACCGCGAAGACCTCCGGCACCGCGCCGCTCCTGATCGCCCTCGACGGCGTCACCGACCCGCGCAACCTCGGCGCGATCATCCGGTCCACCGCCGCCTTCGGCGGCCACGGCCTGATCATCCCCTCCCGCCGCGCCGCCAGCGTCACCGCCGTGGCCTGGCGGACCTCCGCCGGCGCCGCGGCGCGGCTGCCGGTCGCCAAGGTCGTCAACCTCGCCAGGACCGTCAAGACCTGCCAGGACGCCAGGTACATGACCGTCGCGCTCGACGCCGGAGGCGACGGCGACGTCTACGACATGCAGGCGGCCGCCGACCCCCTCCTCATCGTCGTCGGCGACGAGGGCAAGGGCGTCTCCCGCCTGGTCGCCGAGACCTGCGACTTCCGGGTCGGGATCCCCATCGCCTCCGAGGTCGAGTCGCTCAACGCCTCGGTCGCCGCGTCGGTCGCCCTGGCCGAGGTCCAGCGGCAGCGCCGCTAGACGGCACCCGATAACCTGAGCTCGAACCCGCCCTCCTCAAGTCCCTGGAGCTGCACCTGCCATGCCGGCCGAATACCTCCTGAGCGTCGACCTCGGCACCTCGCACACGGTCGCGGTGGTCGTCTGGCCCGACGGGAGGACCCGCCCGCTGCTGTTCGACGGCTCACCCGTCATGCCCTCGGCGGTGTTCCTCGACGAAGCCGGAACCATCCACGTAGGACGCGATGCCGTCCGGCTGGGCCCGACCGCGCCCGAGCGGTTCGAGCCGAACCCGAAGCAGCGCGTCGGCGACGGCACCCTGCTGCTCGGCGACCGCGAGATCCCGGTGACCAGCGCGTTCGCCGCGATCCTGACACGCGTGGCGCAGCAGGCCGTCGAAGCGATCGGCGGGCTGCCGAACACCGTGCTGACCTGCCCGGCCGCCTGGGGGGAGCAGCGCCGCGCCGCCCTGCACGACGCCGCCGCGAAGGCCGGGTACGCCCCGGTCCAGATCGTCACCGAGCCGGTGGCCGCCGCCCACTACTACACCGGGCGCCTGTCCCACCCGATCGACCCCGGCCAGGCCCTGGCGGTGTTCGACTTCGGCGGCGGCACCCTCGACGTGGCCGTGGTCGAACGGCGCGGCGACGGCTCGTTCGGGATGCTCGCCGACGGCGGCCTGTCCGACCTCGGCGGCCTCGACTTCGACGCCGCCCTGGTCGCCCACATCGGTGAGACGGTCAAGCAGCGCGACCCCGAGCTGTGGAAGCGGCTCGAACAGCCGGCGACCGCCACCGACATGCGCGACCGGCGCACCCTGTGGGACGACGTGCGCGGCGCCAAGGAGATGCTGTCGCGGTCCTCGGTCGCCCCGGTGACCGTCCCCGGCCTGGAGCAGGCCCTGCACCTCACTCGCGGCGAACTCGACCAGTTGGCCCGGCCGCTGCTGTCGCGCGCGGTCGGCGAGACTCAGCGCGTGATCGGGCTGACCGGCCGCAGCCCCGACCAGTTGACCGGGCTGTTCCTGGTCGGCGGGTCGAGCCGGATGCCGCTGGTGTCGAAGGTCCTGCACGAGCAGCTCGGCTTCGCCCCGACGGTGCTGGAGCAGCCCGAACTGCCGGTCAGCGAGGGCGCGGCCGTGGCCGTCTCCGGTCCGGCGCCGGTGACGCCGCCGCCGAGCATGTCCCCGCCGCAGCCGCAGCCGCAGAGCCCCCAGACCGGTGCCTACCAGCCGGGGAGCCTGCCGCCGCAGACCCCCACGCCCGACGCCACCGTGGGCCTGCCGCTCCCCGGCGGCGGGCCGAAACGGCCGAGGAGGCGCGGCAAGATCATCGCCATCGCCGCCGCGGTGGCCGCGGTGGCGATCGCGGCGCCGCTGGCCTGGATGTACTTCACCGACCCCTACAAGCAGCGTGACTTCATCGACCTCACCGAGGTCGCCGATCCGATCCCGTACGCCGTCGAGGAAGACCGGGGGGACTTCTACCGGGTCCGTGTCACCGACGACCGGACCCTGTTCGCCTACACCGTCGGCAGCGGCGACGAGGAGGAGCTGCACCTGCAGGCGGTCCGGAACGAGACCGGCGAAGCGCTCTGGGACGAGGAGAAGGTGATCTTCGGTGAAGGCTGGGATTCCGTCTACGCCGAGGACGGCATTATCGCCCTCAATCAGGAGACCGACAACGACTACAACTGGTTCTTCCTCGACTGGGACGACGGCGAGACGCTCGAGATCCACCGAGCGGCCTCGGGCGGGGCGCAGAGCACCGGCGGTGACTATCTCATCTCGGCGTGGGAAGGCGGGTCGTCGATCGATGTCTACAACGCCGAGGGCGGACGCGTCGCCGACTGGGATTTCGGTGAGCAGACCATCACGGAGTGGAGCGTGGTCGAGACGTCCGAGGTCCTGGTGAACGGCCAGCAGCCGATCAACGGCGACGGTCGGATCTGGGCGGTGACCGATGACGGCGTCGTCCACATCCTCGACATCGATTCCGGCGAGGAGCTCATCTCCGAACAGGTCGAGCGCGCCGAGGACGAATACTTCGCATACGACGGCGTCCTGTACGTCGCCAGTCCCAACGAGACCGGATACCGGCTGCTGACCTACGAGATCGGGGACGACGAGCTGTCCGCGGCCGGTTCGGTCCGGGTCCGCGACGGCGACGTCTCACCGGCTTGGATCGAGCCGTGCGGCGAGGGCCGGGTCTGCGTCAACGAGGAGATCGCCGGCTCCGACCGGTCCACCTTCCGGGTCTACGACGCCAGCGGGGACGATTGGGCCCATGAGTTCGACGAAGGCGAATACTGGGGCGTGACGGCGGTGGGCGACCGGCTGATGGTCCGGCAGTACGAGGGCGAGGACCTCCGCACCCAGGTCTACGACAAGGACTTCGAGCCGGTCGGCGAGAGCAAGGTGGAGTACTTCCGCGACATAGACGGCGGCAGCGCCCTTTCCTGGCCGACGTGGGACGGGTACGGCTCGCTGAACGAGGACCAGGTGGTCGGCCTCGGAGTCCGGGACGGCAGCCGGACCCTGTTGAGGGACGCCCTGGCTATGTACTACTGCCAGCCTTCGGACACGTACCTGGCCTGCTTCGTGGAAGAGGGCATGCAGGTCTTCAGGTTCCGCGAGGGCTGACCACAGCGAACATCGCAGGGGTCGGCCCGAGTCCGGACGATATCCACAATGACCATACACAATATTGCGCCATAAATATTGTGTGTCGATATTGTGGAAAGGGCGCCGACTCTGCATGAGTCGCAACGTGAGATGATCCATTACCATCGGTTGTTCATTCCGAGTGACGGGAGGACTCGATGGGGATCTCGAGTGCCGCTGAGTGGTTCCTGCCAGTCGAGCTGATGGCCATCCGCATTGAGAGCGGACGATCGCAGCGCTGGATCGCCAACGCGATCGGCAAGCACACCAACACCGTTGGGTACTGGGAGCGGCGCGAACGCCTCCCCGATGCGGCCAACGTGGTCGCGATCTGCCGCAAGCTCGGCGTCGACGCGGAGCGGACGTTCTTCCTGGAACACGTTGCGGAACAACTCAACACATCCGGGATCGTGTCGGATCTCCACCAGCGAAACATCTTCATAGTGGAGCGCGCCGAGCAATACTACGGCGTGCTAATCAAGGTATTGACAAGGTATATCCCAGGTCTGCTCCAGATCGAGGACTATCACATGGGGCTGCTCCCTGATCCCATGGGCGACCCGACACCGAAGATCGCCCACTGGAAGCGCAAGGAGCGGCGGATTGCGGCCTGGGAGGCGCGAACGAATGCCCGGTCGACCTTCATCATCGATGCCTCAGCCATCGCCGATCTGGATCGACTCCCTTCGAGAAGCCGTGATAAGCAGATTCAACGGCTCAAGGAGATCGACGCGCGACCGAATTGTGAGGTGCAGGTCATGCAGGGACCACCACTCACACCGCACGGATTCGAGCTCTTCCTGCCTGGAGGTGCTCCAAACGCCGGGCCGTCGTTCGTCTACGTTGAGTCGCTCGACCAGAGCCGCCACATCGAGGATGCTGAGAGCCTCGCCCTGTATCATCGGGTAGTCGACGACCTCACCCCGCGTGTGACACCGATCGGAGTATTCCTCGAATGACCGCGTTCACCAGTTGGCGGAAGAGCGCCCGAAGCAGCGACACAGCCCAGAGCAACTGCGTCGAGTGCCGACAAAGCTGGCGAAAGAGCTCCAGAAGCAGCAGCACTGCCCAGAGCGATTGCGTCGAAGCCCGGCCCCGCGCCACCGGCTTCCAGGTCCGTGACTCCAAGCTCGGGCACGACTCCCCGGTCTTCGACCTCGCCGCCGGAGACTTCACCGCCTTCCTCGACGCCGCGCAGCGGTAACTCCGCTCGGGTCCGATACCCGAAGCGGCTTCGGCCGCTGAGGCGTTGCGCCGATGGAAGGGTTGGCCTTACCCAGTAGACGGCGGTCAGCATGACTGCGCGTGCGGCCTCGTATTCCGCAGAATTGCGGTAGCCGTCCCTTGTCGGGACGCACCGTCAGTTCAGGAGGGAACATGAGCCGACCGAACGGAAATCACCCCATCACCCGCCGAGCCATGCTCGGCGGCGCCGCAGCAGCGGGCGTCGTGGCCGCTTCGCAGACACCCGTATACGCAGCCGGACCACGAGGAAGACGCCCCTTGGATCAGGAACTGATCGACGACACCGCCTCCTCGCTCGAAGAGGACCTGATCGCGCTGCGCCGCGACATCCACGCCCACCCCGAAGGACCGGGGAACGAAAGCCGCACCGCCGCCGCGGTGGCGGAACTGCTGGACGAGGCCGACCTCACCGTGACCACGGGAGTCGGGGGCCACGGCGTCGTCGGCGTCCTCGAAGGCGAGTGCCCCGGCCGCACGGTGGCCTACCGGGCGGACATGGACGCCGTTCCCGTGGCCGGCCAGATCGGGGGCGGTGACGCCCCGGCTCACCTGTGCGGGCACGACCTGCACACCACCGTGGGCGTCGGCGTCGCGCAGACCCTGGCGCAGTTGCGGGGGCGGCTTCGCGGCACGGTCGCCTTCCTCTTCCAACCGGCCGAGGAGACCCTGACCGGCGCCCGAGCAATGATCGACGACGGCGTCCTCGACCAGACGACTCCTGATGAAATCCATGCGCTGCACTGCGGACCGTTCCCGGTCGGGGAGTTCGCGGTCACGCCGGGGACCGGGCTGCCGGGACAGGACCGCGGCGTGCTCACCGTCACCGGCGCCGACGCGGTCGAACGTGCCGAGCAACTCGCCGCCGAGGTCCGCGCGCTCGCCACGGTACTGCCGCCGCAGACGCCCGAGGACCTGGAGCAACTCGTCGCGGATCTCCAGACCCCGGACAGTCCACTGAGCCGTTTCGTGTTCCTGCAGGCTCGGGTCGGCGGCACCGACACCGCGGAACGGGCCGAAGTCGAAGTCTCCTACCGGTGTTGGCCCGAGGAGCGGTACGGCGACATCCGGGAGGAGATAGGCCGGATCGCGTCCTCCCACGGCGAAGTGCAGGTGAGCTTCCCACCAGAGCCGTTCCCGGCCATGATCTGCCCCGAGAAGGACGGCCGCGCGGTCGAGCGCCACCTGCGACGCGCCATCGGCCGTGACTCGGCGACGGTGCTGCACGCAGCAGTCCCGTTCAGCGGCGAGGACTTCGCGCTGTTCCTGGACCGGCTGCCCGGTTCCTTCACCTATCTCGGCGTCCGCGCTCCGGAGGCCGAGGTCGCCACCAGCTACCCGCACTTCGGGGGCTTCGACCCCGACGAGCGGGCCATCGGCTTCGGTGTGCGCGCGATGGCGGGGTGGCTCGCCGAGCGCGCCCGGCGCGGCCGGTAGCCGGTCGGGGATCGGGTCGGACGGGGAAGTCGAGTACAATCGGGTCGGCCCGCAAGGTCATGGGGCCGACCTGCCGCTGTAGCTCAATTGGCAGAGCATCAACCTTGTAAGTTGAGGGTTAGGGGTTCGAGTCCCCTCGGCGGCTCCGCAACCCCCAACCCCCTGCCCGCTCACTCGTCGGGCGTGCTCCTCTTCCTCGCTAGTACGGCCCGACCATGCCCGGCAGCCGCCGGGGCGGCTCGGACGGGCTGCGCCCGAAGTTCGGAAAGTCGAGGTTCGGGCAGCTCAGGCCCTCGGCGGGGATCGTCCGCTCCAGGAAGTAGGCGTTTACCGCCTCGTCGACGCACTGTGAGTAGCCGTGCCCGTAGATCGTGTGCCAGTAGCCTTCGTACGTGACCAGGTGCCCGCCGGTCTGCTCGGCGGCGGACCGGGTCCACTCGTAGACGGTGGCGAAATCGTGCCGGTTCCCGATCAACACCAGCGGCGGTGCCTGGTCGGCATCGACTTCGCCGCGCGGGTTGGCGTGTTCGATGCCCGAACCGATGCAGGCGATGGCGTTCTCGATGTAAGGCGTCCACTCGACGTTCGGGTATTGTTCGGCGAGTTTGCCGGTGAGCGCTTCGAACTCGTCGTAGTCGGCGATGTCGAAGCCCCAGTCCTGGCACCACATCGGGTAGTACGGGTACTCGACAGTCGCGTCCTCCGGCAACGGCGATGCGCCGTCGAGCGGTTCGCCGTCGCGCAGTGCGGCCAGGCGTTCGGCGAGGCCCGGCCAGGACTGCGGGAAGTTCACGTCGAAGATGCGGACCGTGAGCTCGTAGAAGTCGAGCGGTGCGCCGGTGTACGGGTCGGTCAGCTCGCCGGCGCGCGCGGCGGCCTTGAGGTCGGCGTAGACCTCGGCGACGTCATCGCCGTGGAGGGTGCAACGCGGTGCCCCTTCGCACCATTCGGCGAAGGCCAGGAAGTTCTCCTCCACCGGTGCGGTCTCGGTCGCCATGAAATCGTAGGTGGACCGCAGGCTGTGGTCCATGTTGCCGTCGAGGACCATCGTGCGGATCTGGTGCGGGTAGGTCTCGGCGTACTGCTGGCCCATGAGGGTCCCGTAGGAGTAGCCGAGGTAATTGAGCTTGCCGTCGCCGAGGGCGCGGCGGATGCGTTCCATGTCCTCGACGGTGTGCTGGTTGTCGACGTGGTCGAACAGCGGCCCGGTGCGCTTGCGGCATTCGGCGGCGAGGTCGGCGTTGGCCGCTTCGAGCTGCTCGAACTCCTCCGGGCTCGTCGGGACCCCGATGGCGACGACCGCTCCGAGTGCGTCCGCGCCGCAGTCGACGCGGCTGCTGGTGTTGACGCCGCGCGGGTCGAAGCCGACGATGTCGAACCGTTCGGCGACCGCAGGAGGCAGCGGGTTGACCTGCCGCACGGAGGCGACTCCGGAACCGCCCGGACCGCCGGGGTCCATCAGGATCGAGCCCATCCTGCGGCTCGGGTCGGCCGCCTGGCGGCGGGCGAGGCCGATCTCGATCGTCTGACCGCGTGGTGCGGTGTAGTCGAGCGGGACGTTGATGGTGGCGCACTCGACCGTCTCGTCTTCAGGTCCGGGGCACGACCCCCAGTCGATGCTGTCGGTGTTCGATGACTCGGCTTGGGCGGGCGTGGCGGCCAGCGCGGTCGTCATCATCGCAGCCGAGGCGGCCGCGATCAGGCGCAGAGCGGATTCTTTCACCGGTATCCTTCCCGTTGGCGGCGATCGGATCATTCACGTCAATGGTCCGATGTATCGCTTCCATCCGGAATGGTACGAAAAGTACCGATACCATGAGCCAGTTTCGCCCGTTTTGAAGACCATCCCCGCCTGCGCGGGGAGCACATGCCCACGGCGATGCAGCGCGCCGCCTACCAGGGATCATCCCCGCCTGCGCGGGGAGCACCCGCCGAAACGTCCACGGATAGGGGTACGGGTGGGATCATCCCCGCCTGCGCGGGGAGCACGGCCTGGAGGCCACCGACTACGGCGCCTCCTGGGGATCATCCCCGCCTGCGCGGGGAGCACTTGGGCATCAAGAACCCGATGGTGGTGTTCGACGGATCATCCCCGCCTGCGCGGGGAGCACCCGCCATGGGAGCGGGCCTTGCGATGCTGGTAGGGATCATCCCCGCCTGCGCGGGGAGCACTTTGGGAGCATCATCGATTCGGGCATCCGCTCGGGATCATCCCCGCCTGCGCGGGGAGCACCTCTCCAACATCGGCGACCTCGGCCCCGAGAGCGGATCATCCCCGCCTGCGCGGGGAGCACGCGGTCGCATCGGCGTTGACCACGAACTCCCCGGGATCATCCCCGCCTGCGCGGGGAGCACTGGGTGCGGGTGTGTCCGGCCGCGGTGGCGGTGGGATCATCCCCGCCTGCGCGGGGAGCACATCAGGCCCCTGGTCATGTCGTCGAGCGTTGGGGGATCATCCCCGCCTGCGCGGGGAGCACAAGTGCCTGTTCCGGGGGCCGCTCCTGCACCGGGGATCATCCCCGCCTGCGCGGGGAGCACGTCGTGCGGCATGCTCGTCGCCCGGCCGATTCGGGATCATCCCCGCCTGCGCGGGGAGCACCGCGCAGGCCAGACCCACCGCTGAGGACGACGGGGATCATCCCCGCCTGCGCGGGGAGCACCGGGAGAGTATGCCCTAATGGCCCTATGGATTGGGATCATCCCCGCCTGCGCGGGGAGCACTCCCAGTACACACCTGGCATGAATAGGCAGATAGGATCATCCCCGCCTGCGCGGGGAGCACGCGCTCCAGATGGCCGCGTACGCCAATGCCGAGGGATCATCCCCGCCTGCGCGGGGAGCACTGATAATACAATGTGGCATAATCCTTGTACCGGGGATCATCCCCGCCTGCGCGGGGAGCACACTTGCTGACCTGCTGGTATGTAGCCTAGCACCTCATTCTGGATTCACTTTGAACCGTCCATCTATAAAGGACTCCTCCGGCCGAACCGTCGTCGCTTCGATGCGTTGCTCCACCCCGGCTGCCGCTTGGCGGTGCTCTTCTTCTCCGCAGGCCGCTTGATGAGCGTCAGCCCGTCGAGATCTACGGTCTCCCAATGATGGTCGTGTACCTCGAAACTCAAACCTTGCTCGCCTCTCGATGAATAGACGAGCAGCGCACGCCCTGGCCCGGCGAGTTCTTGAACCTTGTCCCACAGCCGCACCCGCACTCGCTTGCTCACCTTCCCGACGAACACCCCCGCCGAGATCTCCAGCAGCCATTGCGTCAGATGGCCCCGCAGGCTCACCGGACAAGCGGTCAGGACGATAACCGTCATCAGAAGTCCACCTCGAACTCACCGTCGTCATCGGCCGGATCACCGTGGTTCACCCCTCCGACGACGTCCTTGTCGTATTCGTCCCACAGGTAGACGATGTTCGACTCGAGCCAACCCTCGTCGTCATAGGACTGCGCCTGCGTGTCCTCATCGAGCAGGAGCATCCGGATGTCGGACACGCACCGCCCCAGCAGCTTTCCGTCCGCCATCGCATTCCGGACCGCCCGCCTCGCCTCACCGGCGATATCGGTCGGCCCGCCCGCCACCACGTCGAAGGCGATCGGAATCGTCACCTCCGCCTTGTAGAGGTCGGCGACGTCGTGGACGAACGCCCGCGCGTGACCGGTATGCACGAAACCGAGCGACGGCGACGCACCCAGCGCCACGATCACGGCGTGGACCACCCCGTACAGGCACGAATGCGCCACCGACAACGCCTGATTGATAGGCGTCCCGCTTTCGAAATCCTCGCTGTCGTAGTTCCTGGTCGACCACGCCACGCCGGTCCGATCCGAATGCACCCGGTAGCAGCGCCGGACTCTCGCGCCCTCACGCCCCCGCAACTGCTGCATCGACAGCTCCGAAACGTCCTCGCCCGGGAAGCGCATCTGATACATCTTCCGCGCCACCGCCAGCCGCGAGGCCCGATTCGAGACGAGTCGCGCCTGCGCCTCGATCACCCGGCTCGACTCCGCCAGCGAACGCCCGTGCGCGTAGTACCGCACCCCGCGCTCGCCCACCCACACCGCAGTGGACCCGCTGGAAGCCAGCGTCATCATCGCCGCGTGAGTGACTCGAGTTCCCGGACCCATGAGCAGCGCCCCGAGCGTCGCCGCCGGGATATGGATCGTGCCGGACTCGTCGGTCGCCGTGATCGCGTTGCTGTCGCGATGCACGACGCACCGCTCCACGTAGACGAACGTCAGCCGGTCCTGGGCTCGCACCAGCTCCGGCAGCTTCGGCGGCGGGACTCCTGCCATCGGCACGGCCCTACCCCGCCGGTGCGAGCGTCATCAGCCCGCAGCCGTACGCCTTGGCCCGGCCGATGCCGGAGACGAGTGCGCCGCGCAGCGACTCCGGATCTTCGACCTCGAGCACCCCCTCGTACGTCGCGAACTGCAACGTGACCGGCTTCGGACTCCCCGAACGGTGGAACCTCCGCTGCTCGCGCCGCCGCAGCGCCAGGTTCGGCTCTCCCGACGAACCGGTCGGGACGGTGAAACCGAACCGCTCGGCCCGGTGCAGCAGCCAGTCGACCTGCTGGCCCGCGGTGACGTGCCCGAAATGCTGCGTGGGCGACCCTTCCTTCTTGTGGTTGCGTCCGCTCCGGGTCGGGTTGGCCGTCAGCCGGAACGCCCAGCGCTGGCCCGCCCCCAACCGCTTCAGCAGCGTGTCGTACCGACGCGACTCCCAGCCGCCGGACCGGGTCGGCCAGCCGGCCTGCTCGACCAGGTGCGTGAGGTCCGGCTCCTCGGCGCTGAGCACATACAGCAGGGCATCGTGCCTGGACTCGAAGTCCAAGCGCCACAGCGTGCGACCGCCTTCCGGCGAGGCCGCGGCCTCACTGGGGAAGCCGTGGAGCACCGCTGCGTGCATGGCCTGCGGCGACCCGAGCAGCTTCCCGGCGCCTCGGCGCGCGGTGTTGAGCCGCATCCTCGTCAAATACATCGCTACCCCTCCAGCGCCGCGAACGGATCGTGCTCGAGATCGGAACTTCTGGACGAGTCGGGGTTCGGCATCTCCAGCCGCTCCTCGATGACCTTGCGCCACTCGTACTCCCGACGCTCCGGATCGAAGCTCACCGGGGCGTCCCGAACCACCTCGTCGGCGGTCTCGTCCGGTTCGGCGTCCCTGACGATCCGCAGCCCCACCGTCGGCCCCATGCTCCGCCTCCAGGCGGGCGAGGCCAGCCACGATTCACGGTCGTGCAGGACTTCCCGCAGCGGCGAGTCGGTGACCGCCTTGAGCACCGGCCGCGACGGCGGGCACGAACGGCGCCCCAGGTACGGGATGAAATGCGGGCGCCTCATCGCCTCCGCCAGGCCCTCGATGATTCCGGCGGGTCCCTCGACCGCGGCGAGGAAGGCCGCGTCGGACAGGAAGTACCGCTCGGACTGCCGCGAGCCCTGCCCGGCCGAGTCCAGGCCGCGCGCGGTCTGGTACTCCCGCAGCACCCGGCCCGGCTGGTCGGCGCGGGTCCCGAACCGCAGCCGCAGCAGTTCGGCGAGCGGATCGGTCCGCCGCAGGCCGCGGGCCGCGGCCAGCATGCCCAGTACGCCGCTCTTGGAGGGGAGCCGGTCGGTGCCGCGCCGCATGAACCGGCTCCCGGTCCCCCACGATTGCAGCGGCCCGGCCAGATGCATGACCAGCGTCGTCATGACCGACCGACCCGCTCGGAGACCAGCTCGCCGACGCCGGAGACCAGCTCGTCGAGCGAGACCGACTCGGCCAGCTCCGCCAGACGCATGGTGCGCTCGCCCACGCACACGCTCCAAGCGGCGACGGGCGTGGTGCCGAAGGCGCCGTCGACCGCCTCGGCTTGGGCGGCCAGCATCCGCACCGCCGATTCGAGGCGGCCGTCCTTCTCGTCGGCCGGGGACTCGAAGGCGCCGACGAGGTTGACCGGCTGCGTGTCGCGGACGGTCAGCAGCACCGCGTCCGGCAGGGTCCGGTTGGCGAAAGTGTTCTGCTTCCCGCTGGGCATGCTGGTCACGAACGCCCGCACGGCCGTCTCGACGGCGCGGCCGGTGGCGTCGGCGCCGCCCAGCATCTCGCCGAGCCGGTCGGCGTCGATCGTGGCGTACCGGTAGAGCGTGGACGAATTGAACTCGACGGTGCCGATCATCGCCGCACCGGTCTCGTCGTCCTCCTCCTTGCGGTCGTCGACGGCGGTGAAGTAATCGAACTCCGGCTCGACGGCGTGGACGCTGATGGCGTGGGCGACCTGGCAGCAGGCGTCGATGTTGACGTCGGGCGCGTCGGCGATCATGCGGCCGAACAGCGCGATGTCGATCGAGTGGTCGTTGTTGACGATCTCCTTGGCGGCCTTGCCGGCGAGCTTCTGGCCGCTGTTCTCGGCCTCGATGGCGGCCTCGGCCAACCGGTCGTACTGCCGGTTGGACAGGAAGACGAGGTACTCCGATTCCTCCTTGGCGTCCTTCTTGGGCGCCTTGACCTTGAGGCCGGCCGCCTCCAGCGCCTTCTTGGCGACGGCCTCGGCCCGGTCGGACAGACCGGGATCGAGCGAGGCGATGCGCTCCTCGAGGACCTCGAGGATCTGCTTGGTGCGCAGGCCGAGATCGCTCTGGTCGAGCTGGGCGCGGAAGGCGACGCGCATGGCGCGCTTCCACGCCTGGCTGGAGACGCGGGCGCGGCGCACTCCGCCGTAGTAGGCGGTCTTGGGGGAGCCGGTGTCGTCCCGGTTCAGGTTCGACGGAGGCACCGTCTGGAGAACGTGGACGTCGATGAGAGTGCGGTTCATTGCTGCTCCAGGGAGTCGGGCTTGTCGTGGTCGGTGCGGTCGTCGGTGCGCCAGTAGTCGCGGCCCCAGACGCCGCGCAGTCTTTGCGGTCCGCCGGGGCCGAGGAAGATCATGAGGTCGTCGGCGAAGCGGCCGTAGTCCATGCCGATGCCGCCGCCGCGGAGCTGAGCCACCAGACCCCGGGTGTGGTGCCGCAGCTCCGGGAAGCTCGCCGCGGTACCGGCCGCCGCGAAGCGGCGCCTGACCGCCTCCGTCGACGGGCTGCGCGCCGCCAGCAGGGCCACGGCCGTCGCGAACGACGGCCCGTCGACGTGCATGGGGTCCTCGAATCGGGACTGCTGGTGGAGCGCGTACAGCGAGACTGCGGCGCTGACGGCGAGCTCGGCGCGGGTCGGCTCGTCGCCGTAGGTCGGCCCGAGCAGGCCCGGCGGCAGCTCCCGCACCCCGCTGAGGGCGAACTGGACGCCCGGCTCGGCGTTGACCTCCCGTCTCAGCTTCGCGAGCGAGGCGACCGCCGCGGGCTCGCGGCGTCGGTAGCGGCGCTGCAGGTCGGCGACCTGCCCGGCCACGAAGTCGCCGAGCGCTCGGCGGCGTCGATGCGGGGTCCTCCGGGGTTCGGTACCAGTTTCAGTCACTCGAGGGCTCCTCTGCTGAACTGTCGGTCGGGGGTTCGCTGCGGGGCGACGCCAGCGGCAGCGCCTTCCGCAGCTTGGTCCGGAAGTTCCGTTCGGCGAGCGGGGCGGCGAGGAAGTATCCGTTCGACTCCCGGCCGACCCATGCGACCGGACCCGCCTGCTCGGCCAGCTCGGCGCCGGTGCGCAGCATGCGAGCGCGGACGTCCTGCTGCCAGGCGCGGCGGGCGGCCTCGATGTCGGTGTCGGCCTTCAGCAGCGCGAGCCAAGTGCGGAAGCGGCCGTCGAGTTCGCCGTAGGCGGCGTCGGCGGCCTTGGCGCGGGCCGAGTCGACGCCGTCGCTGCCGCCCGCCGCCCGGGCGAGGTCGGCCGCCAGCGCGGTGAGCGCCCGGACCGCCGCCTCGGCGTCGGCGACGGCGTCGCGGACGGCGGCGGCCAGGTCGGGCCGGTCGTGGTCGAACACGGCCGCGGCCATGGTCAGCCCGTCGTCGACCAGGTCCTCGATCACCGATTCGTTGCTGATGTAGTGGCCGCCGAGCGCCCGTGCTTCGACTGTGCGGTCGGCGGGGATCATGCCGCGCTCGGTGAGGTGGCCGACCCACTCCATGACGCCGGGGGTGAGGGCGTCGCCGCCGGTGGCCGAGCGTCCGGCGGTGCCGGGCAGCATCGAGGCCAGTCCGCGCCAGAGGTTGCGGCGCGGGTCGTGCGCCTTGGGCAGGTAGACCAGCGGCTGCTTGAGCCGCTTCTCTTGGGGTCGGCTGCGTCTCCAGGCGGTGAAGGGCTCGATCAGGTGGAGGTTGGCGCCGGGCAGCTTGTCGCCTTGGCAGACCAGGGCGCCGGTGACCGACTGCTTGTCGAAGTGGAGCCGGACGCGGCGGGACTGCCAGGTGTACAGGTCGAGCGGTCCGAGTGGCCTGCCGCTGGGCCATTCGCCGTCGACGCCGGGACGTTGTTCGATCGTCGGCGTCTGCGGCGGGCGCTCCCAGAGGGGCAGGTCGTCCTCGTCGAATCGCGCGTAGGGCACGTCGAAGGCGATCAGGTTGAGCAGCAGTGTCTCCCGCAGGTCGTCGCCGCGGGCGTATACGCCGCCGTAGCGGCCGCAGTATCCGGGTCCGATGGGGTAACCTTTGCCGCCCTTGACGCGGGGGTCCGCCTTCGCGCCCGACTTGATGCCGGCAGGGTCGAACGTCTGGCAGTGCACGAGCCAGCGGGCGGCTTCGGCGAAGCCGATGCGGTCGGTCGAGTCCGCCTCGCGCATGCGGAAGTAGGGGTTGCCGACCGGGAGGTCGGCGATGAACCCGGCGAGGCTCGTCCTGCCGCTGCCGGCCGGTTCGAGGTCGCCGACCTGGTAGAAGGGCGTCTCGGGGTGGAGCAGGTCGAAGCGGTGGCGCCAGTGGTCGAGGTAGTCGGCGAGGTCGTCGATCGGGAGCCGGTCGTCCCGCCACAGGCGCCGCCATTCCAGATCGTTCTCGGGGCCGTCGATCGAGCAGTGCAGGACGGCCAGGAGCAGCCGCAGGACGGCGAGTTCCTGTGTGGGTACGTCGCCGGTGAGTCGTGCGATGGAGCCGGATTCGGTGAACAGCTCCAGCATCGACACCTCGGCGGTGGTGCCGTCGTGCCGCTGCACCAGGATCCAGGGTCGGTCGATGAGGTCGAATCGGGGTGGACTCATGGGAGTCGGGTTGCCTCCAAGCCGTCGCGGTGGTCGTAGTGGAGCTCGAATCCGGCCAGGCGGGTTCGCCCGGTGTGGTCGAAGTCGAGCAGCAGTTCGCCTTTGAGCAGGTAGACCTGTTCCCAGGCGGGGTAGTCGTGCCGGGCCTCGAGTTCGGCTATGGCCGCGTCGACCGGGACGCCGCGGGGCAGCGCGAGTGTGCAGGAGGCGAGGGTCCGCGCCAGCGCCGGTTCCGGAGCCGTGTCGGTCGGGATCTCCAACCCGCCGCCGGTTTCGAGCCAGGGCGGGGTGATGAGGCGTTTTCCGTCGCGGACGGCCACCAGCACTTCGAGGGTCTCGGTGGAGTCGTCGCGGACGTGGGCGCGTCCGGAAGGGCTGTCTTCGTCGTGCTTGTCGCTGCCGGTGGCCTGGGCGTGGAGCCAGCCGAGGAGTGGGGTGCCAGGGGAGGCGGGGCGGTCGAGCTGGAAGATCTCGGCCCGGCTCGCCTTGGAAGACATGGCGGCCTCGTGGTCGAGTTCGGCCCGGTTCATCGTCTCGTGCCACTCGACCGGCCCGTCCGGGCGCCCGCCGTAGGCGGCTTGGACGAGCGGGGCGATGTCGTCGGGGACGGTCACGGGCCGGTCCGATTCGAGCCGGTCCCACAGGACGGCCGCCGACCGGAGCAGGGGATGCTCGCCGTAGACGGTGCGGGAGCCGCGGACCGGCTCGGGCGGGACGGCGCCCCAGTCGGCGCCGGTGAAGTAGCACTTGGCCGGTCCGGTGCGTCCGGGCCGGTGGTGGCGGTGGAGCCGGCCCATCCGCTGCAGGACTAGGTCTACCGGGGCGAGGTCGGTGACCAGGAGGTCGAAGTCGATGTCGAGGCTCTGTTCGGCGACCTGGCTGGCGACTACGATGTGCTTCTCTGGCCGCTTTACAGGGGATTTGCGTTCGGGAGGTCCGAAGGCGTCGCGGAGCCACTGGTCCTTGGCGGCTCGGTCGGCGGCCATGAAGCGGGAGTGGGCGACGGAAACGATCGAGCTCGGGAACCGGGCGCGGAGCCGCGCCGCGGTCTCCTGCACCCGGCGGACCGTGTTCTGCACGACCAGCGCGCATCCCCCGTCGGCGAGCTCTCGTTCCAGGAGTGCCCCGAGCGATTCGGGGGTGTCCTCCAGGCACGCGAGGTGGACCTCCTGGTCGCGGCCGGAGGGTTCGGTGACCGTGACCAGCGGTGCCTCGGTTCCGGAGGCGGCGAGCACCGGATATCCGATGTCGCCGTGGAGGACGTCGTACGGGTCGGCGGCCGGTCGGGATGCCCGCCGGGGCCGACGCTTCCGGCGTCCGAGCCGGCCGCGGTCGTATGCGGCGAGCATCGCCTTGCGACGCTGCGCGGGCAGCGTCGCGGACAGTACGATCACCGGGACCCCTATGGCGCCCATCCATTCCAGGGCGCGATCCAAGTAGGAGCTCATGTAGACGTCGTAAGCATGCGCTTCGTCCACGATGACCACTTTTCCGGCCAGGCCCAGGTGGCGGAGCACCACGTGTTTCGATTTCAGCGCCGAGAACAGCAACTGGTCGATCGTGCCGATGACGAAGTTGGAGAGCATGGCCCGTTTCCGGCCGGCGGTCCAACTGTGCGCCGCCACCCCGGCGCCGCCGTCGTCCATCCCGATTCGCGACGGCGCTCCGCGCCAGAAGAGCCGCTTGAAGTCCTGGTTGAGCCGGGCCTTGCCGTGAGCAAGCATGACGCTCTGATGTCCGCGCCCCACATCAGCGTCCGGGAGGCGAGTGAGCCAATCGAGCACCCGCAGGAACATGGCGTCACTCGTCGCGCGAGTGGGGAGTGCGACCAGGCAGCCGCCCGCGCCGGTGCGGGAGGCCAGGATCTCGGCTGCGGCGAGCGCGGCCTCGGTCTTGCCCTCGCCCATCGGGGCCTCGATTACCATCAGTCCGGGAGCGGCCATGCGCTCGGCCAGGTCGACTGCGGCGCTCTGAACCGGCCGGATCGTTGCGCCTTCCGGCAGCGTGAACCGCTGCTGGAACAGATCGCCCTGCTCCGGTTCCGGCCGTGCGGTCCAAGGGGTGGGCAGATCGAGCTCCTCCCACGCTCGTTCCAAGCGGTCGTGCGCGGTCACCGAGTTGGGGTCGTCGTAGGGGAACAGGTCTTCATTGGAGGCGATCCAATCGGCGACGATGACGATCCCCGTGAGGATGGCCTGTACCGGCTGAGAGATACGGATCGTCGGCCAAGCCTCGATTCGGTCCGAGGCGCCGGTTTCGGTCGCGGCCCAGTCCAGCAGCTCCTCTTGGCATGTGGTCCACATGGGGCCACTGGAGTCGTCGACTCCGAGGAGGTAGGGCCTACGCCTGGCTTCTCCGAGGTCCCCGTCCGTCGGCGGTACGCCGTGGTGCCCGCCTACGACTACCGACAACTGCTGCGACTCAAGCCGGTCCCAACCGAAGCGATCAGCCAGCCACTGGTCGAGCAGGATCATGCCCGCAGTGGCGTGTCGAGCGAACTGGCGTTCGGTCTCTACCAGGGAGCTGAAGACGAAACCGCGGTCCCGCATGCGGTCGGCCAGCCACTCGACCTGCCAGGCGAAGGCGGGCGTGGCCTTGCCGACGTCATGGACGAACGCCAACCAGCCACAAAGCACCCGGCCGTCCGCATCGCCACCGGGGAGTTCAGCAGCGATGCGTCCCTTGATATTCGACGGAAGCCACTCGTCCCACAAGCGCATGGCCACCGCCCCCGAGTCGGACAGGTGCCGCCACAGTGGAAGCCACGCTTCCGAACCGTCCCATGAAGATTTGCCCCACGCAGACTGCACCGCGCGGGAAGGTCGCCATTGACCACTGTCTCGCATAAGGAGATCACGCCCGGTAGCGAAGCTGGGTTGCGGTGATGGTTTGGTACGGGCGAGTAATGGCCGGACGGTCCGTGGCATAGGTCCGAACGGCCCAAGTGCCGCCGGTGGAGTTGGTTCAGGGAGTTGAACAGGGCGCCGAGCGTACGGTCTGGGTAGCCCCGCCTCCGTGGAGATCACTGGAATCTACCGACGTGCTCGAAGTCCGCACAGGGGTCACCCCCGTCCCCGTGGGGAACGCCTGCCCTGCATCGAATTCGAGCCCGTGCCGTCGACGGTTGAACGAATGTTGTGGCGTCCTCGACGTTCGAGTCCGTTAGGGTCCGCCGATACAGCGCGACCCCCGGGGTCTGATATCCCTCAGATGGCCCAGGGGTCACTTCCCTTCCCATGCGCGATGGGCGGCATGTCCGAATGCTACACAATTCGGACCGAGCAGTGCGTACTCGTACCTCAAGTGCAATCGTTGCGAGCAGCGGATCCCAACGTCAACGCGGCCACACTCAGAGGCTGTCGCCACTGGTGGTTGCGAAAGATCCCTGGGCCTGATCGCGAGTCAGCTCCCGGGTCCGCCGGGACGGGTCAGGAACCAGAGGGACCGTGACCCAGAGCTATCGATGTGCTCACAATGCTGCATACTTGACGCATATACCACCCGGTGCCCGCCGCAGGGGCCGGGTTCTTCTATCGGTTCTCACGATTTGCGGACTGCCACCACCAATCCCCACCTGCACGGGGACCACGACCGGATGATCCACGAGCCCTCGGTCGGCCTGGGATCATCCCCGCCTGCGCGGGGAACACGCACCGGGGAACACCCGCTCGATCTGGTCCAGGGGATCATCCCCGCCTGCGCGGGGAGCACTGGGAGACGCTCATCAACGACGACCTCGACGCGGGATCATCCCCGCCTGCGCGGGGAGCACACCGTCGACCAGTCGGTGACATAGCACCACCGGGGATCATCCCCGCCTGCGCGGGGAGCACTGCTCCTCGGTGAGGATCCTCCTGTCGTGCCAGGGATCATCCCCGCCTGCGCGGGGAGCACGACGCTAGCGGTGAGCTGCTGATCATCGACCCGGGATCATCCCCGCCTGCGCGGGGAGCACATCGGTGAACCCCGACGGGGCGATGATGCGCAGGGATCATCCCCGCCTGCGCGGGGAGCACGACCCCGCCCACCCCAACAGCCTCGTTCCAAAGGGATCATCCCCGCCTGCGCGGGGAGCACGACCCGGTGAACCAGAACGCGTGCGCCCACTCCGGATCATCCCCGCCTGCGCGGGGAGCACGACGTCCAGGTGTCCAACTCGCACTCGACGTACGGATCATCCCCGCCTGCGCGGGGAGCACCGCTCGCGGAGGGCCTCGACCTCGTCGGCCAGGGGATCATCCCCGCCTGCGCGGGGAGCACACTTGGACGATTAACAATTTCGTGGAAGCCAAGGGATCATCCCCGCCTGCGCGGGGAGCACTCGGAATCTGAGGAAATGCGGGAAATGCGCGAGGGATCATCCCCGCCTGCGCGGGGAGCACAATACAGGAGCTAATCTCGTCACGGTCTCTTATGGATCATCCCCGCCTGCGCGGGGAGCACTCTTGTTGACCAGTGAGTTTACCCTAGCATCCCGGCGAATAGATTCACTCTCGCCAGACTGTCCGGTATGGATCTACTGCTCGGCCCTTGGCGTGGCCGCTGGTTTGTGCAGTGGGCATGGCGCGTGCGGTTCGTCGTGGGTCGGCCGCGTAGCCATCGCATGCCAACGGCAGCGGCCCTCGGTTCAAGATTCCACCTCGCCGCTCTCTCCGTCCCCTTCGTCGTCCACGGTGATCGCTCCGGTGACCAGGCCGGTCGCTACGTCTCCGGCCAGCGCGGCGGCTTCGGCGCCGGCGGTTTCGAGGCGGTCGCGCAGGTGCAGCAGTTCGGCGAAGGCCGCGCCGCGGCGGCGTTGTTCGGCCAGCGGCAGGCGCGGGAGCTTGACTGCGAGGATGCGGCGTTTGGCGCCGGTGGCGGTGCGCTTGGCGGCGCTGGGCAGCCGGGCGGTCAGGACGGCCGCCAGCCAGGCCGGGTCGACTGCGTCCGTGGCGCAACTGATCGTCCACTGAGAGTCCGATGCGGAGTCGAGGGGGCCGAGTCGGACCGTGCGCGGCCCGATCGGGTCGACGACGACGCCGTCGCCTTCGGCGCCGCCGGGGCCGATCTCGATGAGCCCGTCCCGTTCGAGGTCGGCCAGGCTGGTCTCCGGGGTGGGGTGGGACCGGCTCGGGCCGAAGCGGGGCAGCGGCGCGGCGAGTTCGGCGAGGGTCCGGCCGAGGCGTTCGGTGGCACCGGAGAGGTCATCGAGGCCGGTGTCGGCCGAGGCGAGGTAGACCGCGGGGGAGATGTCGACGTCCTCGTCCCACAGCCGCATGAGCGGGACGGTGACCGAGTCGGCGGTGCGGATGGCCGCGCCGGGCCGGGCGTTGAAGTCGTGCCAGGTCCGGGCGAAGTCGCCGCCGGTGGAGACCAGGAGCTGCGAGCTCTCGCCGCGGGGGACCAGGACCCAGATGTGCGCCTTGGAGTCGGGGTGGTCGATCACCGCACGCAGCGCGCCCCAGCGCAGCAGCTCGGAGCGGATGCGCCTGCCGGACCGCCGGTGGGCGACCATCGCGGGCATGCGGACGACGGCCACACCGCCGGGGGCCAGCAGCGAGAGGCAGTGCAGCGCCCAGGCGAGCTCGGGTTCGGTGCGCGGGGGCGTGCCGTAGGCCAGGCGGGGGTCGTCGCCGGTCGGGAGCCGCTCGTGTCCCCAGTCCTTGATGTTGAACGGCGGGTCGCACACCACGAGGTCGTAGCGCTCCTCGGGCAGCGGGCTCAGCAGTGAGTCGCCGATGTGGACGGCGATGTCGGCGCCGGGCCGCCGCAGTCGGAGTCGCCGTTCGCAGATCGCCGCCTGGGTCGAGGACAGGTCTCTGCCGGACACCGAGGCCGTCTCGGGCACGGTACGGACGAGGGCGGTGAGCAGGTCGCCCTCGCCGCAGGCCGGGTCGTGGACCGCGAGGCCCGGCCCGGACGGGGCGCAGACGGCGCCGATGTCGACCAGCGCCCCGATGCCGGGGGTGGCGGTGCCGGTGGTCTCGCGGGCGCGTTCGACGAAGAATTCGAACAGCTCGGCCGGATCGGTCTCGGCGGTGGCTTCTTCCAGGCGCTTTGCCAGTTCGGAGCCGTCGCCGTCGAGGGCCGCGGCGACGGCGCGCAGCGCGTGGTCGGGGGAGGGGTGGGTGCCGTGGAGCGAGAACCAGATCCGGTCGGCGGTGGTGATGTGCAGTTCGCGGCCGTGCTGGGCGGCCCAATGTTCGATCTGGGCGAGGTCGAAGCGGGGGCGCCGGGCGCTCTCGTCGACCGGGGTGGGGAAGTCCGGTTCGCGCCTGCGCCAGTTGCTGACGGCGTTGCGACCGACCTCGGCCAGACGGGCGAGGTCGGTGAGGGTGATGGTCTCGTGGGCGGTCATGCGGCTCCCCTGCTCGGCATATATCGAATCGTAGCCCACCGCGCGCTGTTGAGCTTTGACACAGGCCGTCAATCGTGTGAATCAAAATCACAAGACAGTTGTGTTGAAGCTCGTGGCACGATGAATGCCGCCGCGGGCGCCACCCCGATCTCCGCGGCGTGATCTTGGCCATGTGCGACGGTCGCATGTCGCGCCCGATCGCACAATCCCAGCTCGCACAAGGCAACCGGCGACGGCTGCTTGCAGCCGAGACCTAGAGTCCTCCTGGTCAGCCGAACCGCCGCGGCTCCCCTCGGGCGCGGCGAAGCACAGAAAGTGATCCATTGCAGAACGAGACGATGAAGCGACTGCTCGCCCTCGGCGCGGCCGGCCTGGCCGGCGCCGCGCTCACCGGATGCTCCCTCCTGGAGGACTCCGGCGACTCGAACGACTCGAGCGAGGTCAGCAACGAGCAGTTCGACGCCGCGGCCGATGCCACCGAAGGCGACTGCCTGCCCCTCGAAATGGTCGGCGGCGACGGATCCGAATTCGCCGTGGACTGCTCCGACCCCGAGGCGTACTGGAGCATCACGGCCATCACCGGCGACACCGACGCCACCGCCTCCGGCGGCGATCTCACCGACCACCAGGCGATCTTCGACATGTGCGGCGAAGAGGTCGGCGCCTACCTGCCGGGCGAGCCGCTCACCGACTGGAACATGATCTACGACCAGACGAGCGGCGATGTCGACTACCTGTTCTGCGTCGAGTCGCTGTCCGAACCCGACGAGGAGGGCGTAGCCGCCGTCGTACCGACCACCGGCGACTGCTTCGGCTCCTCCGACATCGGTGCGACGGTGCCCTGCGAGTCGGAGCAGGCCGAGTACACCGTCCTCGACGTGGTCGAGATGGAGCTGGCCGAGCACGATGAGGCCGGGATCGAGGAGGCCGCCGCAGACTGCGGCCAGACCGCCTACTTCGACCTGACCGACCAGTTCGGCCGCACCGGCGCACTGCTCTGCGTGGAGTAGTGCCGGAGCGATCCGATGCGGGCCGGAGGCGAAGCCTCCGGCCCGGTCGCGGTGCGGAATGGCCACTGTCGACCTCGGTACCGGTTTCGCCGGAATAGTGGTGAATCGGTACGGTTCGACCCCGCATCATACCCATCGGTAGGCCACATGGGACTCGTACACAACAATGCGAGAAACACCAGCGCAGCACTAGAATCGCCGGTCGGGGCGCAATTGAAAAAACGGCAGGGCCCGATTGACTCGAGCATGTGTCGGACGCTACAGTCTTTCACAACTACCCTTCCGTGTAACGCAACCACCCCGTCAGGTGAACCCTAAGTGGTAGGGAGCCCATATGCCGTCCCTGATCTCGGACCCGCGCAGCGTGCGACTGCGGACAGTGGACGGACTGAGCGCGTTGGGCATACCCGCCCCGCCCGCCGACTTCCCGATGCCGTTCCCCCAAGGCCAGCTCCCCCGGCTGCGCCCGCGGGGCCAGCTCGAGGCGCGCGCCGCGATCCTCAACATCGTCCAGGCCCGCGTGTTCGACATGCCCGAGGAACTGGCGATGCGCTGGCTGCTCGACGCCCACGTGCTCGACCAGCTCACCCCCGACGAATGGGGCTTCATCGCCTGCGGCCGCGGCGACCGGGCCCGGTACGCCGACCAGCTCGAGTGCCTCTACACCGACGCCTGGCTGCTCGGCCTGGTCGACCACCTGGACCCGAGCGTCGCCTGCTCGGAGGACCTGCCCGACCTGCTGCCGGACCTGCGGCGGCCCGAGACGTTCAGCGAATGGCGCGACCGGCACCTGACCCCCACCCGCGACGCGGGCGTCGTCGCCGAGATGCTCGACCTCTACTACTGCCTCGACTGGCTGTGCGACCAGGCCCGGCGCGCCGGCCGACCGGTGCCGTCCGGGGTCGACGACAACCTGGTGTGGCACCGCCGCTGGGCGCTGGAGTGGGCCGTGGTCTTCGCCGAGGAACGCCCTGTGCACTGGGACGAGGTCCGATTCTGAGCCCGACCGGGTTGTGAGCCAGACCCGCGTCCGGCGGCCGCTAACATCCGGGGGATGAATCCCGCAACGCTGACGCGAGACCAGATCCGCCGCGCCCCGAAAGTCCTCCTCCACGAGCATCTCGACGGCGGCCTGCGCCCCGAGACCCTCCTCGAACTGGCCCACGGCATCGGGTACAAGCTGCCGGCCGACACCCCCGAGGCGCTCGCCGACTGGTTCTTCGAAGCCGCCTCCTCCGGCAAGCTCACCGACTACCTGGAGACCTTCAAACACACCCTCGCCGTCAGCCAGACCGCCGAATCCCTGCACCGCATCGCCAGCGAGTCCGCCCAGGACCTGGCCGCCGACGGCGTCGTCTACGCCGAGGTCCGCTACGCGCCCGAGCAGCAGCAGGGCTCCGGCCTCAAACTCGAAGAGGTCGTCGAGGCCAGCCTCGCCGGGTTCGCCGAAGGCATCCGCATCGCCGCCGAATCCGACCGTCACATCCAGATCGGACTCATCCTCTGCGGGATGCGGCACGCCGACCGGGTCAAGGAGATCGCCGAACTCGCCGTCCGCTACCGCGACGACGGCGTCGTCGGCTTCGACATCGCCGGCGGCGAGACCGGCAACCCGCCCACCCGGCACCTGGAGGCCTTCGAGTACCTCCGCGCCGAATCCATGCCGTTCACCATCCACGCCGGCGAATCGGAGGGGCTCCTGTCGGTGTGGGAGGCCGTCCAGCGCTGCGGAACGCTGCGCTTGGGTCACGGCGTCCGGCTCGACGAGGACATCACCCGCACCGGACCCGAACCGGCACTCGGCCCGCTCGCCGCCTGGGTGCGCGACCGCCGGATCGCCCTGGAGATGTGCCCCACCTCGAACCTCCAGACCAAGGCCGCCGAATCCATCGCCTCCCACCCGATCAAGCTGTTCCACGACCTCGGCTTCCGCGTCACGGTCAACACCGACAACCGGCTCATGAGCCGCACCAGCCTCTCCCGCGAGTTCGCGCTCCTGTCGGAGGCATTCGGCTGGGGCTGGAACGAGATCGAGCGGTGCACCGTCAACGCCATGAAGTCCGCGTTCCTGCCCCACCCCGAGCGGCGCCGCCGCATCGAAGAGGTCCTCCGCCCCGCCTACAAGGCGCTTGAGGAGCCGCCGACCGACGCTGAGTAAGCTTCCACCATGCACGTCTACACTGCCCCCGTGGTCGTCCCGATCGCCGGCGATCCCGTCCGCGACGGCGCGGTCGGGGTCGACGACGACGGCCGCATCGCCTACGTCGGCCCCGCCGCCGAGGCCCCCGAGGCCGACGGCACCACCGCCCTCAGCGGCGTCATGACCCCTGGCCTGGTCAACGCCCACACCCACCTGTGCTACACCGGCTACGCCGACATGTACGGCAACGAGAAGGAATTCTTCGAGTGGGTCCAGGAGTTCGCCCGCCGCAACCCCCAGGTCGCCGACGAGGAATGGAAGACCGCCACCCAGGAGGGCATCGACCAGTCGCTGCGCGCCGGCGTCACCGCCGTCGCCGACGTGGTCACACCCCCGGTCGGCTTCGAGGCCCTCCTGGCCTCCGAACTGGCCGGAGTCGCCTACTGGGAGGCCTGCTTCATCGACGACGAGTCCTGGGAGGACCGGCGCAACTCCTGGCGCGAGATCGTCACCGAGACCCGCGCGATCAACAACTCCGACATCGCCGTCGGCATCAGCCCCCACACCCTCTACACGCTCGGCACCGGCGTGGTCAAGAGCCTGGTCGAGTTCGCCCGCACCCTCGACATCCGGCTCCACCCGCACCTGGCCGAGACCGAGCACGAGGACATGTTCGTCCGCAACGGCGCCGGTCCGTTCGCGTTCATGAACCGCCGCATGGGCCTCCGCGTCCAGCTCGGCGACGGCGGCTCCGGCCACTCGCCCGCCGCCCAGATGGCCAAGCTCGACCTCCTCGGCGGCGACTGCCACATCGCCCACGGCGTCCACCTCGACGCCGACGACCGCCGCCTGCTGCGCGAGCAGGGCACGGCCGTCGCCCTCTGCGCCCGCTCCAACGCCCGCCTCGAGTCCGGGGAGGCGCCGGTCGCCGCCCACCGCAAGGAGGGCAACCCGGTCGCGCTCGGCACCGATTCGCGCGCCTCGAGCCCCGACCTCGAAGTCGCCGGCGAATGGCCCGTCCTGCGCAAACTCGCGCTCGCCCAAGGCGACGACGGCGACGGGCTCAACGAATGGCTCGTCCGCGCCGCCACCGAAGGCGGTGCCAGGGCGCTCGGACGGACCGACATCGGCGCCATCAAGGTCGGTGCCCGCGCCGACCTGGCCGTGTTCGCGGTCGACGCCGAAGCCAACCCGTACGCCGCGCTCGTCAGCGAGGCCGCCGGCAACTGCAAGGCCACCGTCGTCGCCGGCAGGCTCATCGAACACTGACGCCCGAGACCTGGATCGGTCGGGGAGCCGCCCCGGCGGCGCCCCGCTATCCCCTGGAGACGGCGGGGCGCGCGTTCGAGTGTGCCGCGCGCCCCGCCGATAACGGCCTCAATGTCGCTTTCGGGCGTGGCAAAAGCCATAGACCATCCCTGAGAGGGCGAATCCGGTGCTCTGCCGAGCGAAACGTGACAGCACGCACACGTAGGTTATCGGATGGGTGCTGTGCGGTAACGGTTCGGTTTCATCGATCGACATCACAGAGCGCCATGCGTCAGTGTGGTCCGTAACGCAGGCCGCGACCACCGCGACTCACACGAGTCGCCGAATCGGGCCCGCGGACCGTCCGACCCGATGACGCGTGGAGGAGAGGTGCCCATGGCGACGTTCACGGCCGTCACACCTCACCATGCCTCCCGACGCGGCGCGCTCCCAGCGTATTCGCAGGGCGACACGCGGCCTTCCCTCTTTCCCCGCTCCCTCAGGCCCGCGTGTGACGCGTAACCATCGCGCGCCCGCTAACCCCTTGATCCGCCGGGGCCCACAACCACAGGGCTCCGGCGGATTTCTTCTGCGCGGTGTGCAAGGGTGAGCGGGTGAGCCAGGCGAACGAACCGAATACACCGCGTAAGGAGCCCGGTCGCATCGCAGCGATGTTCGACCGGGTGGCCCCCCGATACGACCGCACCAACACCGTCATGGTCGCCGGCCAGGACAAGCGCTGGCGGCGCGCCACGCGCGAGGCCCTGACCCTCCAACCGGGCGAGCGCTGCCTCGACCTCGGCGCGGGCACCGGCGTGTCCACCGCCGAACTGGCCGGGTCCGGCGCCGACGTCGTCGGCGCCGACATCTCCCTGGGGATGCTGCGCGAGCACGACGACCGGCAGGTGCCGCTGGTCAACGCCGACGCGCTGCGACTGCCGTTCGCCGACGACACCTTCAACGCGGTCACCGGCACGTTCTTCATCCGCAACGTGATCGACCCCGCCGCCTGCCTGACCGAGATCCTGCGGGTCCTGCAGCCGGGGGGCCGGATGGTGCTGTGCGAGGTGTCCCGCCCGGTCTGGAAGCCCTACCGGGCCGCCCACGGCCTGTTCGTCAAGCACGTGATGCCGCGGGTGGCCGCGCGCGTGAGCTCGGACGCCGAGGCCTACAGGTACCTGGCCGCCTCGACCCTGGAATGGCCCGACCAGGCCGAGTTCGCCGACCGGATCGTGCTGGCAGGGTTCCGCAAGGTCGCCTGGCGCAACCTCGCCGGCGGTGCGGTGGCCCTCCATCGCGGATTCAAGTAGATCCTCGTGCAGAACATTTTCCTGTGGAGGATTGTCCGTCGACGGACAATCCTCCACAGGAAAATGTTCGGTGGATCAGGCGAGTTGGAACGAGCGCTTGGCCATGCCGAACCAGAACCCGTCGATGACCGTCTCGGCCGGCTGCTCGGTCTCGGAGGCGGCCCCGTAGGTCACGAACAGCGGGATGTAGTGGTCAACCGTCGGGTGGGCGTAGGGCATCCCCGGCGCCTGCGACTCGTAGCGGGCCAGGGTGTCGACGTCGCCCGAGGCGAGCGCCTCGGCGGCCCAGTGGTCGAAATCCGACGACCACGACTGCACCCGCTCCGGGCGGCGCCAGTCGACGTAGGGCAGTCCGTGGGTCATGAAGCCCGAGCCGATCACCAGGCAGCCCTCCTCGCGCAGCGGGCGCAGCCGGCGGCCGATCTCCAGCAGCCGGTCCGGGTCCTGGGTGGGCATGGACATCTGCAGCACCGGGACGTCGGCGCCGGGGTACATGACCTTGAGCGGGACCCACGCCCCGTGGTCGAGGCCGCGGGCGGGGTGGCGGTGCACCGGCTCGGTGTCGGGCATGGCCGCGGCGACGCGGTCGGCCAGCGCCGTGGCGTCGGGCGTGGCGTACTGCATCGAGTAGTAGCGGGCGGGGAATCCGCCGAAGTCGTAGACCAGCGGCGTGCCCGGGGCGGGGGAGGAGAGCATGAGCGGGGCCGACTCCCAGTGGGCGCTGACGATGAGGATGCCCTTGGGCCTGGGCAGGCGGTGGGCCCAGGCGAAGAGCCGCTCCATCCACTCGGTTTCGTCGAACAGCGGCGGGGCGCCGTGGCTGAGGTACAGCGCGGGCAGCGGGCCGTCGTCGGGCGTCCATTCGCGGCGCTCGGTCTCGCGCGGCGCGGTGGTCTCGAGGAAGGCGTCGAACGCGGCTCCGGGTGCGGGCATGATCGCTCCAAAAGATTGAACGTTCAACTAATTCTACTCGGAATTCTTGAGACATCAAGTAGTGAAGTTAAGCTGGGGGCATGAGTGACGAGGCGCCCTGGTTGGACGACGCGGAGATGGAGGCATGGTTGGCCGTCATCGGGCTGGTCATGCGGCTGCCGGCCGCGCTGGACGACCAGTTGCGGCGCGAGGCCGGCCTGAGCCACTTCGAGTACGGGGTCCTCGCCTCCCTGGAGCGCGCCGAGGACCGCACCATGCGCATGAGCGACCTGGCCTACCTGTGCAACGGTTCGCTTTCGCGGCTCTCGCACGTGGCCCGCCGGCTCGAGGAGGCCGGGCTCATCGAGCGCTTCCAGTGCCCGACCGACGGCCGCTCGACCCTCGCCAAGCTCACCGAACCGGGCCTGCACCGGCTCGTCGAGGCCGCGCCGGGGCACGTGCGGCTGGTGCGGGAGCTCGTATTCGACGAGCTCGACGAAGGCGAGGTCGCCGAGTTCGGGGCCCTCGCCCGGCGGCTGGTCGACCGCATCAAGACCTGAAGCGCGACGCCCGGCCGCCGAAGGCGGCCGGGCGTCCCCCCTGTGATCCGGTTCGTGCGAGCGCTAGCCGGCCAGGGCGCGCCCGGCCTTGAGGGCCGCGGCCGTGGCGACCACGCGCTCGGTCTGGGCGGCGGCGCCGCTCAGGGTCGTCTCGTCGACCTCGCCGGTGCCGAAGTGGGCCGCGCCGTAGGGCGAGGCGTTGGCGAACAGGGTCTCGTTCGCGTAGCCCGGGGCGACCACGATGCCGCCGAAGTGGTGGAAGGAGTTGTACAGGGCCAGCAGGGTCGACTCGTTGCCGCCGTGCTTGCCGGAGGTGGCGGTGAAGCCCGAGTAGACCTTGTCGGTCAGCAGTCCCTGGAACCACAGCGGGCCGAGCGTGTCGATGAACTGCTTGAGCTGGGCGGAGACGTTGCCGTAGCGGGTCGGCGAGCCCATCATGACCGCGTCGGCCCACAGCATGTCGTCCGGCGTGGCGACCGGCACTTCGGCGATGTCCTTGAGGTTCTCGCCCCATGCCGGGTTGGAGTCGATGGCCTCCTGCGGGGCCAGTTCCTCGGCCCGGCGCAGGCGGACCTCGGCGCCGGCCTTCTCGGCGGACGTGGCGATGTGGCGCGCGAGCTTGGTGACGTTACCGGTGGCGGAGTAGAAGACCACCGAGAGTTTGACGGGTTCGGCAGCAGTGCTCATGGAGTACCTCGTTCATCCAGTGCCGGAGCGGCGTCGGCCGCCCCGAGCCTTTTCGTTCAGATTTGAACAACCGAGATTCACCCTAGCCCGGGGACCGATACGGTTCAAAATTGAACCAATGTGGGGTTCGCCACTATGGCGCCTCGTAGCGAGAGCGGCCGCGGAGGCCGATCGCATCCCTGTCTGTTTCGTCACGGCGCCGCCGTTGCTGGGCAAGGGCTTTCCGGGGTCCCCGAGCGGTGACCCCATGGCACGGCCGTACGCTTCGTGAGCATGCGTAACGCCAACTTAGGCGGACCTAAGTGCGACCGGCCCGATGCCGGAGTTCTAGACTGCTCGCAAAAGCTTGTGAAGCTCTTCACAAGCGGTGGCTCGGTAAGGATGATCACGGCCCCGACGCCTGAGAGGACGCAAGTGACCACGCAATCCACGCCCGATGCCGACGTAATCGTCGTCGGCGCGGGCCCCGGTGGTTCGGCTGCGGCCTACTATCTCGCCCGCCGCGGTCTCGACGTGCTCCTGCTGGAGAAGACCGCGTTCCCGCGGGAGAAGGTCTGCGGCGACGGCCTCACCCCCCGCTCGGTGGCCCAATTGCTCAAGATGGGGATCGACACCTCGCCCGAGGCCGGCTGGACCCGCAACCGCGGCCTGCGGGTGGTCGCCGACGAGACCGTCCTCGAACTCGACTGGCCGGCCCTCCAGAGCTTCCCCGACTACGGACTCACCCGCACCCGCGAGGACTTCGACGACCTGCTGGCCGAGCGCGCGGTCGAGGCCGGCGCCTCGCTCCGGACCGGCGTCCAGGTCACCGCCCCCGAATTCGACGCCGCCGGCCGGGTCTGCGGCGTCACCGGCAAGCACGAGGGCGAGCCCGTCCGCTACCGCGCGCCGCTGGTCATCGCCGCCGACGGCGTCTCCGGCCGCCTGGCGCTCTCCCTGGGCATCAAACGCAACCCCGACCGCCCCATGGGCGTCGCGGTCCGCCAGTACTACAAGTCCCCGGCCAAGCACGCGGACGAATACCTCGAATCCTGGCTGGCCCTGCGCACCGCCGAACGGCCCGAAGAGCTCCAGCCCGGCTACGGGTGGATCTTCGGCCTCGGCGACGGCCGGGTCAACGTCGGCCTCGGCGTGCTCAACTCCTCGGTCGGCTACGGCAAGACCAATTACCGGTCCCTGCTGCGCGACTGGCTCGCCGGCACCCCCGAGGCGTGGGGCCTGCGCGAGGAGTCCGCCGCCGACGGCCCGCCCCGCGGGGCCGCCCTCCCGATGGGCTTCAACCGCGTCCCCCACTACAGCCGGGGCCTGATGCTCGTCGGCGACTCCGGCGGCATGGTCAACCCGTTCAACGGCGAGGGCATCGCCTACGCCCTCGAATCGGCCGACATCGCCGCCGACACCGCCGCCGAGGCGCTGCGGCAGCCCACCGCGCCCCGCCGCGAGGCCGTCCTGCGCCGCTACCCCGAGCGGATGACCGGCCACCTCGGCTCCTACTACCGCATGGGCGAGGTCTTCGTGCGCCTCATCGGCCACCCCGCCGTCATGGCCGCCTGCACCCGCTACGGTCTCCGGAGCCCCGCGCTCATGCGCATCGTGCTGAAACTGCTGGCGAACCTCACCGACTCGCCCGGCGGCGACCTCGCCGACCGGGTCGTCAACGGCCTGCGGGTCGCCACACCCGAATTGGGAAGGAGGGCCTGAGCCGATGGAAGTCTATGTGCCGATCGTCGTGATGTTCGCGATCGGACTCGGGTTCGCACTCGTCTCGGTCGTCGCCTCGCGCATCGCCGGCCCCCGCCGGTTCAACCGGGCCAAGAACGACCCCTACGAATGCGGCATCGAGCCGGCCCCGACCGGCTCCAGCGCCACCAAGTTCCCGGTGAAGTTCTACCTGACCGCGATGCTCTTCATCGTCTTCGACATCGAGATCATCTTCCTCGTGCCGTGGGCGGTCCACCACGACGTGCTCGGGGTCTTCGGGTTCTGGGCGGTCGTCATGTTCATCGGAGCGCTGTTCGTCGCCTACGCCTACGAGTGGCGGCGCGGCGGACTGGACTGGGATTAGCGATGGGAATCGAAGAGAAACTGCCCCAAGGCATCATCCTCACCTCCGTCGAGGCCCTGGTGAACTGGACGCGGAAGGCCTCGATGTGGCCTGCCACGTTCGGCCTGGCCTGCTGCGCGATCGAGATGATGTCCACCGGCGCCGCCCGCTACGACACCGGCCGGTTCGGCATGGAGGTCTTCCGCGCCAGCCCCCGCCAGGCCGACCTGATGATCGTCGCCGGCCGCGTGTCGCAGAAGATGGCGCCGGTCCTGCGGCAGATCTACGACCAGATGGCCGACCCGAAGTGGGTCCTGTCGATGGGCGTGTGCGCCACCAGCGGCGGCATGTTCAACAACTACGCGATCGTCCAGGGCGTCGACCACGTCGTGCCCGTGGACATGTACCTGCCCGGCTGCCCGCCCCGCCCCGAGATGCTCCTCGACGCGATCCTTAAACTCCACGAGAAGGTCCAGCACGAGCCGCTCGGCGAGAAGCGCCGCCAGGAGCTCAAGGACCGGCCCGAGCCCGACATCAAGCCCGGAGAGATGCCCTCCAGCTACCGCTTCGACAAGCAGCGCAGGCAGGAGTGGACCGAGGCCGCCAAGTCCGGCACCCAGGAGCAGCTCCGCATCAGGAAGGCGGTGGTCAAGCCGTGAGCGACTCCACCAGCGACGGCGAGATCCAGCCCGTCGGCCAGGAGGCCCGGGGCCTGTTCGGCGTCTCCGACACCGGCGACACCTCCGGCTTCGGCGGCCTGGTCCGGCGCGACCCGACCGGCGGCCCGGTCGTGTCCACGCCCGAGCCGCTCGGCGGCTACTTCGACGAGATCCTCGCCGCCGTCCGCGAAGGACTCGGCGACGAGGTCGTCCGCGCCGCCGTGGTCGACCGCGACGAGCTGACCATCCACATCGCGCCCGACCGGACCGCCGAGGTCTGCCGGCACATGCGCGACGACGAGAGCCTCAGGTTCGAACTGTGCAACTCCGTCTCCGGGGTCGACTACCCGGCGCAGGGGACCCGGCTGCACGTGGTCTACCACCTGACCTCGATGACCTACCGGCGGCGGGTCCGCCTGGAGACCGCCGTCGGCCTCGACCACCCCGTGGTCGCCAGCGTCACCGAGGTGTACCCGACCGCCGACTGGCAGGAGCGCGAGGTCTACGACATGTTCGGCGTGGTCTTCGAAGGCCACCCGCACCTGACCCGCATCCTCATGCCCGACGACTGGGAGGGCTACCCCCAGCGCAAGGACTACCCGCTCGGCGGCATCTCCGTCGAGTACAAGGGCGCGCATATTCCGCCTCCGGACGAGAGGAGGGCCTACAAGTGACCGCCACCGACAACGCCGAATCCCACGACATCTTCGCCGCCGAGGACGCCTACGCGGCCGAGCGCGAGACCACCGAGGGCAAGGTCTACACCGTCACCGGCGGCGACTGGGACGAAATGGTGGCCGCGGTCGACCCGGTCAACGACGAGCGCATCATCGTCAACCTCGGCCCGCAGCACCCTTCCACGCACGGCGTGCTCCGCCTCGTCTGCGAGATGGAGGGCGAGACCGTCCGGTCCATCCGGCCGGTCATCGGCTACCTGCACACCGGCATCGAGAAGAACCTCGAATACCGCACCTGGACCCAGGGCTGCACGTTCGTGACCCGCGCCGACTACCTGGCGCCGATCTTCAACGAGACCGGCTACTGCCTCGGCGTCGAGAAGCTCCTCGACATCGAGGTCCCCGAGCGCGCCAACGTGCTCCGCGTGATCATGATGGAGCTCAACCGCATCTCCAGCCACCTGGTCGCCCTGGCTACCGCCGGCATGGAGCTCGGGGCGCTGTCGATGATGATCTACGGCTTCCGGGACCGCGAGCGGGTCCTCGACCTGTTCGAGGCCGTCTCCGGCCTGCGCATGAACATGGCCTACATCCGCCCCGGCGGGGTCGCCCAGGACATCTCCGAGGACGCGATCCGGATGATCCGCGACTTCGTCGAGTACATGCCCAAGGGCCTGGACGACTACGAGGGCCTGCTCACCGGCAACGCCATCTGGCAGGAGCGCACCCAGGGCGTCGCCTACCTCGACGTCTCCGGCTGCCTCGCACTCGGCGTCACCGGACCGGTGCTGCGCTCGGCCGGCCTCGGCTGGGACCTGCGCAAGACCATGCCCTACTGCGGCTACGAGGACTACGAGTTCGACGTGCCGACCCGCACCGGCGCCGACGCCTGGTCCCGCTACCTGATCCGGATCGAGGAGATCCGCCAGAGCCTGCGCATCATCACCCAGGGCCTGGACCGGCTCGAGCCCGGCCCGGTCATGGTCGAGGACAAGAAGATCGCCTGGCCCGCCCAGCTCGCGCTCGGATCCGACGGCATGGGCAACAGCCTCAACCACATCCGGCACATCATGAGCCAGTCGATGGAAGCGCTCATCCACCACTTCAAGCTCGTCACCGAGGGCTTCCGAGTCCCGGCCGGGCAGGCGTACACCGCCATCGAGGCCCCTCGCGGCGAGCTGGGCACGCACGTCGTATCCGACGGCGGCACCCGGCCGTTCCGCGTCCACATGCGCGACCCGTCCTTCGTCAACCTCCAGGCGCTTCCGGCCATCGCCGAGGGCGGCCTGCTGGCCGACGTCATCGCGGGCGGCGCCTCATTCGACCCGGTCATGGGAGGCTGCGACCGATGAGCTATCCGGAGAAGATCCACCAGCAGGCCGAGGCCGTCATCGCCCGCTACCCCGAGGGCCGGTCCCGCTCGGCGCTGCTGCCGCTGCTGCACCTGGTGCAGTCCCACGACGGCTACGTCTCCGAGGAGGGCATCGCCTTCTGCGCCGAGATCCTGGACATCACCAAGGCCCAGGTGATGGCGGTGTCGACCTTCTACACCATGTACAAGCGCGAACCGACCGGCGACTGGCTGGTGAGCGTGTGCACCAACACCCTCTGCCACGCCAAGGGCGGGCAGCGGGTCTACGACGCCCTCTCCGAGGAGCTCGACGTCGGCCACGACGAGACCACCGTGGACGGCACGATCACCCTCGAGCACGCCGAATGCCTCGCCGCCTGCGACTACGCGCCGGTGGTGACGGTGAACTACGAATTCTTCGACGACATGGACGAGACCGCCGCGCTCGACCTGGTGCGCCAGCTCAAGGAGGGCAAGCGGCCCATCCCCTCCCGGGGCGCCCCGCTGTGCACCCTCCGCGAGATGTCGGTGCAACTGGCCGGGTTCGAAGACGAACGGCAGGCGGCCCTGGAGGGCAACGCCCAGGGCGAGGCCACCCTCGCCGGAAACCGGCTGGCGGCCGAGGCCGGCATCACCGCGCCGCAGTTCGATCCGGACACGCCGCTGGTCGAAACCGAGGAAGCGAAGTGAGGCGAGCAACCGTGCCAGCACCGTCACGCCCCCGCGAAGACGTCCTCTCCAAGCTCACGCCCGTGGTGACCAAGCGCTGGCTCTCCCCGGGCGCCTGGAAGCTCGACGTCTACGAGCAGCTCGACGGCTACAAGGCGCTGCGCAAAGCCCTGCGCCACGAGCCGTCCGAGCTGGTCGCATTCATGAAGGAGTCCGGCCACCGCGGCCGCGGCGGCGCCGGCTTCCCGGTCGGCATGAAATGGCAGTTCGTCCCCGACGACGGCAACGAGCACTACCTGGTGGTCAACGCCGACGAGGGCGAGCCGGGCACCTGCAAGGACCTGCCGCTGATGATGAACGACCCGCACTCGGTCATCGAGGGCGTCGCCATCGCCTCCTACGCCATCAAGGCCGACCGCGCGTTCGTGTACGTGCGCGGCGAGGCCGTCCACGCCGCCCGCCGCCTCCGCCAGGCCGTCCGCGAGGCCGAGGAGGTCGGCTACCTCGGCAAGGACATCCTCGGCTCCGGCTTCAACCTCGAGGTGGTCATCCACTCCGGGGCCGGCGCCTACATCTGCGGCGAGGAGACGGCCCTGCTCGACTCCCTCGAAGGCCTGCGCGGCCAGCCGCGGCTGCGCCCGCCGTTCCCGGCCACCCACGGGCTCTACCAGAAACCGAGCTGCATCAACAACGTCGGCACCATCGCCGCGGTCCCGCACATCGTGCTCGGCGGCGCCGAATGGTGGAAGTCGCTGGGCTCGGAGAACGCCGCGGGCACGATGATCTACTCCGTGTCCGGACGGGTCAAGCACCCCGGCCAGTACGAATGCGCCCTGGGCACCACCCTGAGCGAACTGATCGAGCTGGCCGGCGGCATGGAGGACGGGCACGAGCTGCGCTACTTCACCCCCGGCGGGTCGTCGACGCCGCTGCTGACCGACGAGCACAAGGACGTCCCGCTCGACTTCGACAACGTCTCCAAGGCCGGCTCGATCCTCGGCACCACGGCGATCATGGTCTTCTCCGACCAGGACTGCCCGGTGCTCGCCTGCTGGCGCTGGATGAAGTTCTACCAGCACGAATCGTGCGGCAAATGCACCCCGTGCCGCGAGGGCAACTACTGGATGGTCCGGGTCTACGAGCGGATCCTCTCCGGCAACGGCGCCGAGAAGGACCTCAAGCTGCTCGAAGACGCCTGCGGCAACCTGCTGGGCCGCGCCTTCTGCGGCCTGGGCGACGGCGCCGCCTCCAGCGTCACCTCCAGCCTGAAGTTCTTCCGGCAGGACTACCTCGACTACATCGAGGGCAACAAGCGGCCGCTGTTCGACGCCGAGAAGATCGGAGCGCACTGACATGACTGACCAGGTCACGTTCACCATCGACGGCGTCGAGCTCACCGTCCCCAAGGGCACCCTGCTGATCCGGGCCGCCGAGCAGCTCGGCATCGAGATCCCCCGCTTCTGCGACCACCCGCTGCTGGAGCCGGCCGGGGCCTGCCGGCAGTGCCTGGTCGAGGTCCCCGACATGGGCAACGGCCGCGGCATGCCCAAGCCGGCCGCCTCCTGCACCACCACGGCGATGGAGGGCATGGTCGTCAAGACCCAGCACTCCAGCGAGATCGCGCGCCAGGCCCAAGAGGGGATCATGGAGTTCCTCCTGATCAACCACCCCCTCGACTGCCCCATCTGCGACAAGGGCGGCGAATGCCCCCTGCAGAACCAGGCGATGAGCACCGGTCGCACCGAGACCCGCATGGAGTCCGACGACAAGCGGACCTACAAGAAGGCCCTGCCCATCTCCTCCCAGGTGCTGCTCGACCGCGAGCGCTGCGTGCTGTGCGCCCGCTGCACCCGCTTCTCCGACGAGATCGCCGGCGACCCGTTCATCGAACTGATGGAGCGCTCCGACCTCGAGCAGGTCGGCGTCTACGAGGACGAGCCGTTCGAGTCCTACTTCTCGGGCAACACCGTCCAGATCTGCCCGGTCGGCGCCCTCACCGGCACCCAGTACCGGTTCCGGTCCCGCCCGTTCGACCTCGTCTCCAGCCCCAGCGTCTGCGAGCACTGCTCCGCCGGCTGCTCCCAGCGCTCGGACCACCGCCGCGGCAAGGTCCTGCGCCGCCTGGCCGGCAACGACCCGGCGGTCAACGAGGAGTGGAACTGCGACAAGGGCCGCTGGGCGATGAACTACGTCGACTCGGCCGACCGCATCACCAAACCGCTGGTGAGAGAGGAGGACGGCTCCCTCCGCGAGGCCGCCTGGCCCGAGGCGCTGCGCCGCGCCGCGGCCGGCCTGCGCGAGGCAGCCGGCGGCGTCGGGGTCCTGCCCGGCGGGCGCCTCACCGTCGAAGACGCCTACGCCTACTCCAAGTTCGCGCGCGTCGCCCTCGGCACCAACGACATCGACTTCCGCTCCCGGCCGCACTCGACCGAGGAGGCCGAGTTCCTCGCCCACAGCGTCGCCGGGGTCTACCCCTCCTCGGGCGCGGTCACCTACGAGGACCTCGAGAAGGCCCCCACCGTCCTGATCGCCGGCCTCGAAGTCGAAGAGGAATGCCCGATCGCATTCCTGCGCCTGCGCAAGGCCGTCCGCAAATCCGGCCAGCGCGTCCACGTGCTCGCCCCCTTCGCCACCCGCGGCACCCGCAAGCTCTCCGCGAACCTCATCGAAGGGCTGCCCGGCGAAGAGGCCGACCTGCTCGACTCCTGGCGGGACGGCGGCGTCGTCCACGACGCGATGTCCGAAGAGGGCGCGGTCATCCTCGTCGGCGAGCGCCTCGCCACCGTCGAAGGCGCCTTCAGCGCCGTGGTGCGGCTCGCCCAGGCCACCGGCGCGCGGATCGCCTGGGTCCCGCGCCGCGCCGGCGACCGCGGCGCGGTCGAGACCGGCTGCCTCCCCGGCCTGCTGCCCGGCGGCGGCCAGGCCGGCTACGGCGAGGACCGCGAGCAGCTCGCCCGGTACTGGGGCGTCGACGACCTGCCCGAACGGGACGGCCGCCCCGCCTGGGAGATCCTGCGGGCCGCCGCCGACGGCGAACTCGACGCGCTCCTGATCGGCGGCGTCGACCCCTACGACTTCGCCAACGCGCCCGCGGTCGAGGCCGCCCTGTACGCCGCCCGGTTCGTCGTCTCGCTCGAACTGCGGCACTCGGCGGTCACGCGCGTAGCCGACGTGATCCTCCCGGTCGCGCCCGTCACCGACAAGGCCGGCGCCTACTTCGACTGGGAGGGCCGCCTGCGAACCTTTGACAACGTCCTCGACTCCGAGCTGATGAGCGACCACCGCGTCCTCGACGTCCTCGCGCAGGGCATGGACACCGACCTCGGCCTCGGCGACACCCGCGAGGTCCGCGGCGAACTGGCCGGGCTGCCCGACCCGGTCGCCCGCCAGCCCGCCCCCGACCTGCGGCCCGACCGCCCCGCCGCGGCCCCCGGCGAGGGCAAGGCCGTCCTGGCCACCTGGCGGCAGTTGCTCGACGGCGGCTCCCTCCAGGAGAACAACCAGCACCTGGCCGACTGCGCCCCCGACCCGGTCGTGCGCCTGTCGGCGGCGACCGCGAAGTCCATCGGCGCGGCCGAAGGGGCCGGGGTGACCGTGTCGACCGCGATCGGCGGCATCACCCTGCCGCTGGCCACCACCGACATGCCCGAAGGCGTGGTGTGGCTGCCGACCAACGCCCCCGGGCGCGGCATCTTCCGCAACCTCGGCGCCCACGCCGGGGACGTGGTCGCCATCCGCGCCTATCCGAACGTGCCGCGCCCCGCCGGCGGCGACGACGACCTGGAGGCGGTCAAACGATGAACGATCCTTTCTGGCTCATCGCGATCAAGGGCACGCTGCTGTTCGTGGTGCTGGTCCTGCTGGTGCTGTTCAGCATCTGGTTCGAGCGCCGCGTCGTGGCGGTCATGCAGGTGCGGCCCGGCCCGAACCGCAACGGGCCGTTCGGGCTCCTGCAGTCCCTCGCCGACGGCCTGAAGCTCGCGTTCAAGGAGGACACCACCCCGCGCACCGCCGACCGGTGGGTCTACCTCCTGGCGCCGGTCATCGCCGTCACCTGCGCGTTCACCGCGTTCGCGGTCATCCCGTTCGGACCCGAGGTCACCATGTTCGGCCGCGAGACGATGCTGCAGTTGACCGACTTCGAAGTGAGCGTCCTGCTGGTCCTGGCGACCTCCGCGCTCGGCGTCTACGGCCTCGTCCTCGCCGGATGGTCCTCGGGCTCCTCGTACTCCCTGCTCGGCTCGCTGCGCGCGGCCGCGCAGGTCATCTCCTACGAGATCGCCCTCGCCCTGGCGGTGCTGGCGGTGTTCTTCCAGTCCCAGCTCATGTCCACCGGCGCGATCGTCGAGGCCCAGGCCGAACCGGTCGACATGAACTTCTTCGGCGCCGAAGTGGCCCTGCCCGGCTGGTACTTCCTGGTCCTGTTCCCCAGCTTCGTCATCTTCGTGATCGCCATGGTCGGGGAGACCAACCGCGCCCCGTTCGACCTGCCCGAGGCCGAGTCCGAACTGGTCTCCGGCTTCGCCACCGAGTACTCCAGCCTCAAGTACGCCTCGTTCTTCCTGGCCGAGTACGTCAACATGGTCGCCATGTCCGCCCTGTGCGTGACGCTGTTCCTCGGCGGATGGGCGGCGCCCTTCCCCGACTCCTGGTGGCCGGCGGCCAACGAGGGCTGGCTGCCGCTGGTCTGGTTCTTCGGCAAGGTCATCGCGTTCATGTTCGTCTACGTGTGGCTGCGCGGCACCCTCCCGCGGTTCCGCTACGACCAGTTCATGCGCCTGGGCTGGAAGGTCCTGGTCCCGGCCAGCCTGATCTGGATCCTGGCCCTGGCCGCGATCAACCTCGGCATCGTCGCCGAGGAGCAGTCCACCCGCATCGCCCTGATCGGCGGCGCGCTCGTCCTGGTGGTCGCCGCCTTCATGTTCTGGCCCAGCCGCAAGCCCTACGAACCGCCGGCAGAGCCCGACGCCGGGCTCGGCGGCTACCCCGTCCCGCCGCTCGACCTCAGCGTGCCGCCCAACCCGCGCTCGCTCACCGAGCTCGAGCAGCGCGATCCCACTCCCGCCGTAGAAGGGAAGGAGGAGGACTAGATGTCCATGGCAAAAGGCTTCGGCGTCACCTTCCGCCACATGTTCAAGCCCAAGGTGACGGTCAAGTACCCCGAGGAACCGCCGAAGGTGCAGGGCCGCTTCCACGGCCGGCACGTCCTCAACCGGCACCCCGACGGGCTGGAGAAGTGCATCGGCTGCGAGCTGTGCGCCTGGGCGTGCCCCGCCGACGCGATCTACGTCGAGGGCGCCGAGAACACCGAGGCCGAACGCTACTCGCCCGGCGAGCGGTACGCCAAGATCTACCAGATCAACTACGCCCGCTGCATCTTCTGCGGACTGTGCATCGAGGCCTGCCCCACCCGCTCGCTCACCATGAGCAACGAGTACGAGCTCGCCCGCGACGACCGCCGCGACCTCATCTTCACCAAAGAGGAGCTCCTCTCGCCGCTCAGCGACGACATGGAGCAGCCGCCGCACCCGATGCGCATGGGGGACTCGGAGAAGGACTACTACCAGTCCGGCCCCGACAACCCCGGCGACAGCGCCGGCGCCGAGTTCTCCCTCACCGAGATGCTGCAGAGGAGAGACCAGTGATCGCCGACCTCGCACAGTCGGTCTCCACCGGTGAGGCCGTCGCGTTCTGGATCCTCGCGCCGCTCGCCCTGATCGGCGCCGTCGGCCTGGTCATGGCCAGGTCGGCGATCCACGGGGCCCTCATGCTCGCGCTCACCATGATCTGCCTGGCCGTCTTCTACATCATGCAGTCGGCCCCGTTCCTCGGGTTCGTGCAGATCATGGTCTACACCGGCGCGATCATGATGCTGTTCCTGTTCGTGCTCATGCTGTTCGGGCGCGACTCGCGCGACTCGATGTTCGAGACCCTGCGCGGCCAGCGGTTCTTCGCCGCCGTCCTCGCCATCGGCCTGGTCGGCCTCCTCGCCGCCGGCCTCGGCCACGCCGTCACCGGCCTCACCATCGCCGACGGCCCCCCGACCGCCACCGGCGCCGCGGCCGGCGACTCCAACGTCGCCGCGATCGCCGAGAGCCTGTTCACCACCTACATCTTCCCGTTCGAAGTGGTCTCGGGCGTCCTCACCGTCGCCGCGGTCGGCGCGCTCATGTTCGCCCACGTCGCCCGCAAGGGCGCGGCGCGCGGCCAGAAGGAGGCCAGCCGCGAGCGGTTCGCGCCCGGCAACTACCCCGGACCCCGCCCGGGGCCCGGCGTGTTCGCCACCTCCGACTCGACCGCGACGCCCGCGCTGCTGCCCGACGGCTCGATCGCCGGCGAAAGCCTCTCCGAGCACGTCCCGGCCCGGGAACTCACCGCCGCCGAGACCGCGCCCAAACACACCGAAGGTAAGGACCTCCACCGATGAGCCCGGAGTACTACCTCATACTCGCCGCCGCGCTGTTCTGCATCGGCGCCATCGGCGTCCTGCTGCGGCGCAACTCCATCGTCGTGTTCATGTGCGTCGAGCTGATGCTCAACGCCGGCAACCTGACGCTGGTGACCTTCGCCCGCACCACCGGCACCATCGACGGACAGGTCATGGCGTTCTTCGTCATGGCCATCGCCGCCGCCGAAGTCGTGGTCGGCCTGGCGATCATCATGGCGATCTACCGCTCCCGCCGCTCGGCCTCGGTCGACGACGCGAACCTCCTGAAGGCCTAGAGGGGACCCAGTGGACGAAGTGACCTACGCGCCCGCCTCCGGGCTGCTCTCGTTGACGTGGCTGCTCATCGCCCTGCCTGCCGCCGGCGCCGCAGTGCTGCTCCTGACCGGCCGCCGGGCCGACAAGTGGGGCCACTGGCTCGGCGCCGGCACCGTCGGCGCCGCCTTCGCGCTCGCGCTGGCCATGTTCGCCCGGCTCGGCGGACTCGACGACAAGTCCGCCGCCACCGACCTGTTCACCATCATCGCCGTCGGCGACACCGAGATCAGCGCGAGCCTGCTGCTGGACCCCCTCAGCGCGGTCTTCACGCTCCTGATCACCGGCGTCGGATTCCTCATCCACGTCTACGCCGTCGGCTACATGGCCCACGACGACGGGCGCCGGAGGTTCTTCGGCTACTTCAACCTGTTCGTGGCCGCGATGCTGATCCTGGTCCTCGGCGGCAACTACTTCATGGCCTTCATCGGCTGGGAAGGAGTCGGCCTCGCCTCCTACCTGCTGATCGCGTTCTGGCAGATGAAGCCCTCGGCCGCCACCGCCGGCAAGAAGGCCTTCCTGACCAACCGGGTCGCCGACGTCGGCTTCCTGCTGGCCATGTTCATCATGATCGGCGCGATCGGCAGCCTCGAGTTCGCCGCGGTCTTCAACGGCGCCGCCGAGCTCTCCGGCGGCACCAGCCTCGCGCTGGGCCTGCTCCTGCTGGCCGCCGCCTGCGGCAAGTCCGGCCAGTGGCCGTTCCAGACGTGGCTGCCCGACGCGATGGAGGGCCCCACCCCGGTGTCGGCGCTCATCCACGCCGCGACCATGGTCACCGCCGGGGTCTACCTCATCGCCCGCTCCAACCCGATCTTCAACCTCAACGAGACCGTCCAGACCGCCGTGGTCGCCGTCGGCGCCCTGACGCTGCTGTTCGGCGCCATCGTCGGCTGCGCCAAGGACGACATCAAACGCGTCCTGGCCTGGTCGACTGTCTCCCAGATCGGGTACATGTTCCTGGCCGTCGGGCTCGGCGGCGGCGCCTACGCGCTCGGGATCATCCACCTGCTCGCCCACGGCTTCTTCAAAGCCGGCCTGTTCCTCGGCTCCGGCTCGGTCATGCACGCCATGAACGACCAGACCGACATCCGCCGCTTCGGCGGCCTGTGGCGGGTGATGCCGTGGACCTACGCCACCTTCGCCGCCGGATGGCTCGCCATCATCGGCCTGTTCCCCTTCAGCGGCTACTTCTCCAAGGACCCGATCATCGCCGCGGCCTTCGCCCGCGAAGGCTGGGAGGGCTGGGTCGCCGGCGGCGCCGCCCTCCTCGGCGCGGCGCTGACCGCCTTCTACATGACGCGGCTGTTCGTGCTGACCTTCCACGGGCCCAAACGGTGGACCGACGACGTCCACCCGCATGAGTCCCCGGCGATCATGACCGGCCCGCTGGTCCTGCTCGGCATCGGCTCCCTCGCCGCCGGCGGCCTCATGGCCACCCCGGTGACCGAATGGCTGACGCCGGTGTTCGGCACCCACGCCGAGCCGCACGGCCACCTCAGCCACACGCAGGTCACCATCGCGACCACCGCCGTGGTGATCGCCGGGGCCGCCCTCGCGTGGCTGCTGTTCCGCGGCGGCACCGAGGAGGCCCCGCGCGCCGCCGGCTGGCCGGTCCGCCTCGCCCGCGCCGACCTCGGCGGCGAAGCGGTCAACCGCGGCCTGTTCGAATCGCCCGGCCGCTTCGCGGCCAACGCCTCGGTCGCGGTCGACGCCCGCGGCGTCGACGGCGTCGTCAACGGACTGTCGGCCGCCGTAGGCGGCTCCTCGCGGCGCCTGCTGCGGCTCCAGACCGGCTTCGTCCGCTCCTATGCCCTGTCCATACTGTCCGGCGCCGTCATCGTGGTGGCCGCGCTCATGGTGGTGGTGATCCAATGACCGAGTTCCCGTTGCTGTCGGCGCTGGTGGTCGTGCCCCTGATCGGCGCGATCATCGTGGCGTCGGTGCGCCGTGAACAGGCCGACGTGGCGAAGTGGACCGCGCTGGGCTTCTCCGGCGCCGTCGCCGTCATCGCCGCGGCCATCGCCTTGAGCTTCGACTACGGCTCGGGCGCCGAATGGCTGCAGTTGACCGAGTCCTACTCCTGGATCCCGGCCTGGGACCTCAACCTGTCGTGGGGCGTGGACGGCATCGCGCTGCTGATGGTCGCGCTCACCGCCGGGCTGACCCCGATCGCGATCCTCGCCGCCTGGCGCGACCTGGACGCGGTGCACCGGTCGGTCCCCACGTTCTTCGCGCTCATCCTCGCCCTCGAAGCCGCGATGCTGGCGACGTTCGTCGCCTCCAACGTCCTGCTGTTCTACTTCTTCTTCGAGGCCATGCTGGTGCCGATGTACTTCCTCATCGGCTCCTACGGCTCGGGGACCAGGCGCCAGTACGCCGCGGTGAAGTTCTTCCTGTACTCGCTGCTCGGCGGCCTGCTGATGCTGGTGGCCGTGATCGGCCTGTGGGTCCACAACGGCGGCGTGTTCGACTGGCAGACCCTCGTCGCCTCCGAGCCGCTGGAGGCCGGCGGCCTCCAGAACTGGCTGTTCCTCGGCTTCTTCGTGGCCTTCGCGATCAAGGCGCCGTTCTTCCCGTTCCACACCTGGCTCCCCGACGCCGGCGGGGCCGCCCCGGCCTCGATCGCCGCGCTCCTGGTCGGGGTGATGGACAAGATCGGCACCTTCGCGATCCTGCGGTACTGCCTGCCGCTGTTCCCCGACGCGACGCAGACGTTCGCGCCGTGGATCATCGCCATGAGCGTCATCGGCGTCATCTACGCCGCGCTGGTCGCGATCGGCCAGACCGACCTCAAGCGCCTGGTCGCCTACACCTCGATCGCCCACTTCGGGTTCATCGGCGTCGGCATCTTCGCGTTCACGCAGGCCTCGGCGACCGGCGCGATCCTCTACATGTTCAACCACGGCCTCGCCACCGGCCTGCTGTTCATCGTCGTCGGCATGCTGGCGCTGCGCCGGGGCTCGAACACGATCGGCGACTACGGCGGGGCGGCGAAGACGCTCCCGCTGCTGGCCGGCGTGTTCCTGTTCGCCGGGCTCGCCTCCCTGTCGCTGCCGGGGACCGCGCCGTTCATCTCCGAGTTCCTCGTCCTGCTCGGCGCGTTCACCGCCAACGAGCCGGTCGCCGTGGTCGCCACCCTCGGCATCATCCTCGCCGCCGCCTACGTCCTGTGGATGTACCAGCGGACGATGCAAGGGGCCCGCAACCCGGTCCTGGACGAGATGCCCGCAATGAAGCGCGACCTCACCATCCGCGAGAAGGCACTGGTCGCGCCGCTGGTCGTGGCGATCATCGGCTTCGGGTTCTACCCGCAGCCCCTGATCGACGCGGTCGAGCCGGCCGTGGACAACACCCTCCAGTTCGTCCAGGACGAGCCCGCCGAAGTACCTGCCGCCGGAGAGACCAATGAGTGAGATCCAAATCGACTGGGCCGGCTTGGCGCCCATGATCATCGTCTTCGGAGCGGCCTTCGTCGGCCTGCTCGTCGAAGCGTCCGTGCCGAAGGAGCGGCGCCTGCCGCCCCAGGTGGGGCTGGCGGTGCTGGCCCTGGCCGCCGCGTTCATCGCGGTGGTCGCCAACTCCGGCAAGAGCGAGACCGCGCTCTCCCTGGGAGACACCGCCATCGGCTCGGTGGCGCTGGACGGCCCGGGCCTGTTCCTGCAGGGCACCATCGTCCTGCTCGCCCTGGTGGCGATCCTGCTGCTGGCCGAGCAGCGCACCACCGCCGGGGGAGACTTCGTCTCCGAGGCGGCCGTCGTAGCCGACTCGCCGGCCGACATCGCCCAGCGGCGCGAGCCCGGCGCCACCGAGGTCTTCCCGCTGGCGCTGTTCGCCGTCGGCGGCATGATGATGTTCGTCGTCTCCGGCGATCTGCTCACGATGTTCGTCGCCCTGGAGATGCTGAGCCTGCCGCTCTACCTGCTGTGCGGCCTGGCCAAGCGCCGCCGCCTCATCTCCCAGGAGGCCTCCCTCAAGTACTTCCTGCTGGGGGCGTTCGCCTCGGCGTTCTTCGTCTACGGGATGGCGATGCTCTACGGCTTCTCCGGCACGATCGACCTGGCCGGCATCAACGAGGCCGGAATCGGTTCCGACGAGCCGCGCATCCTGCTCTACATCGGCGTCGGCATGATCGCGGTTGCCCTGCTGTTCAAGGCCGCCGCCGTCCCGTTCCACATGTGGACCCCCGACGTGTACACCGGCGCCCCGACCCCGGTCACGGCCCTCATGGCCGGGTGCGTGAAGGTCGCCGCCTTCGGCGGGCTCCTGCGGGTGTTCAACGTCGGCCTGGAGTCCTCGGCCTGGGACTGGCACACCATCCTGATGGTCATCGCCGTCGCCACCATGCTCGGCGGCGCGATCTTCGCGGTCACCCAGCGGAACATCAAGCGCCTGCTGGCCTACAGCTCCATCGCCAACGCCGGCTACCTGCTCATCGGGGTGATCTCGCTCGGTGACGCGGTCGGGCAGACCATGTTCTACCTGGCCGCCTACGGGATCACCGTCATCGCCGCGTTCGCGGTGGTGAGCCTGGTACGCGACGGCGACAACGAGGCGACCGACCTGTCCCGCTGGGCCGGGCTCGGCAAGAGCTCCCCGGGCACCGCGGTCATCTTCACCGTGCTCATGCTCGCCCTCGCCGGCATCCCGTTCACCAGCGGCTTCACCGCGAAGTTCAGCCTGTTCAGCGCCGGGATCGGGGCTGGCGAAGTGGGCCTGGTCGTCGTCGGGGTGGTGTCCTCGGCGATCCTGGCCTTCCCCTACCTGCGGGTGGTGGTCCTGCTCTGGCTCAACGAACCGGCTCCGGACGCCCCGACGGTCAACCTCCCCAGCCCGATGGCCGGGACGGTCGTCGCCGCTGGCGTCACCGCCACGGTCCTGCTGGGCGTGGCCCCCGGTTTCCTGCTCGACATCGTCAGTGAGGCGAGCACCTTCCTCGGCACCTGAACCGGAACGACGCCCGCCCGCCGCCGCCTCCGGTTCACTCCGCCGCGACCAGCGCGGCGGCCTCGGCCCGCCGCGCCCGGGGCACGGCGGCCGGGGCGGGCGCGAACCAGGCCCGCGCCGAGCGGCTCGACAGGCACAGCAGCGTCACCGCCGGCAGCGAGCCGCAGACCACCAGCATCGCTCCGGCGCTCAGGAAGAACTCGGGGTGGTCGGGGAGGGTCGCCAGGTAGGCGCGGGCCACGATCCACACGTACATGCCGCCGGGAACGAACGCCAGCGCGTACCAGGCCGCCCGCACCGCGCCCGGCCTCCGGCTCCCCAGGCGCACCGCGATAGGCGGCAGCGAGGCCGTCACCGCCACCGCCGTCAGCGCCAGGATCCACCGCTCGGCGCCGCCGCCGTTCACCACCTCGAGCGGCGTCTCGACGCTCGAGGCCGACATGGTGGCCGCCAGCAGGAACGTCGCGCCGAGGCCGTAGAGGGCCGCGATCGCGGCGAACTGCACCCAGATGAGGGCCTGGGCCGCCAGAACGGCCTTCGGTCGGGTGTCCGTGTGCCCGGTGTGGCTGGGTCGCACAGTGCTCCTTGGGGGCGGTCCTGCGGGCGGCCGCGGTCGAGGTCGAGGTGGTGCTCACAACGGTAGCGAACCGGTCCCGCGCCCGCTATCCGCGCCCGAGGCGTACCGCTGTGACCGGTCAGGCGTCGCGCTGGATCATGTAGTCGCAGATGTCGACCAGGGCCTGCCGGGCCGGGCCGTCGGGCAGGGAGGCCGCCAGGGTGCGGGCGCGCTCCTGGTACCGGCGCAGGGTGGCGCGGGCATCGTCCAGGGCGCTGGAGGCCCGCAGGAGCTCCAGGGCCTCGCGGAGGTCGTCCTCGGGGACCGGGCCCGCGACCAGTTCGCGCAGGCGCGCCTCGGCCGGGTCGTCCCCGGCCAGGGCGTAGATCACCGGGAGCGTGGGCACCCCTTCCAGCAGGTCGGTGCCGGGGGTCTTGCCCGAGTGGTCGGAGGCGACGTCGATGATGTCGTCGGCGATCTGGAAGGCCACGCCGATCACCTCGCCGAACTTCTCGGCGGTGGCCATCGTGTCCGCGTCGGCGCCGGCGAACCAGGCGCCGAACTTCGCGCACGTCGCGATGAGCGAGCCGGTCTTCTCCGAGAGGATAGACAGGTGCCATTCGACCGGGTCGAACCGGTCGGGCCTGGGCATGGTCTCGTTGATCTGGCCGCGCACCAGGCGCGCGAACGTGACCGCCTGCGTCCGGACCGCCTCGGGGCCCAGTTCGGCCATGATCTGGGCGGCCTGGCTGAACAGGTAGTCGCCGGTGAGGATCGCGACCGAGTTGTCCCAGCGGGCGTTGGCGCTGGCGGCGCCGCGCCGCACGGAGGCCTCGTCCATGACGTCGTCGTGGTACAGCGTCGCCAGGTGCGTCAGCTCCAGCGCGACCGCGGATTCGACGATGCCGGGGCGGTCCGGGTCGCCGAGGTGGGCGCAGGTGAGCGTCAGCATCGGCCGGAAGCGCTTCCCGCCGGCGTTGATCAGGTGGGAGCCGGATTGGCGCAGCAGCGGCTGCTCGGTGTCGACGGCCTTCAGCAGATGCTCCTCGACCGTCTCGAGGCGCTCGCGTATGCGCTCGGAGAACTCCCCGTCGGTAAAACTCAGCGAGATCTGGCCAGTTCCGGTGGTCACCACAGGCTCACCTTATCGTGCGGGCCGCGAATCGGGCACGGCGCGGGATCCGGTGGTCGCGTGGGCCCTACCGCGCCGTCCGGTGGCGCGGGCGGCCGCCGGCGACGATGAACACCGCCGCGAAGGTCATGGCCGCCACCGAGGCCGTCCAGCCCGCGGTCCAGCCGCCGTGGTCGACCAGGAGCCCGAACGCGATCGGTCCGACCGCGCCGCCCAGGTAGACCCCGGTCTGGGTGATCGAGGTGGCGGCCGCCGGCGCGTCCGGGTAGCGCTTGGTCACCGCGAAGTTCATCAGTCCCGGCCACGCCCAGCCCAGGGCGAAGCCCGCCGCCGTGCCCAGCGGCAGCAGCCACGGCTGCCCGATCATGAGCGTCGAGATCCCGATCGCGCCGCCCAGGAGCATGACGACGATGAGCCCGAATTCGCCGCCGCCGCGCCGGTCGGCGATCGCACCGACCGCGGTGCGCGCCAGGACCCCCGCGAGGCCGCCGACGGTCAGATTCAGTCCCGCGAACGATTCCGAGGCGCCGATGTCCACCGCGTAGGTGGTCAGGAACGTCCCCAGTGGGGTCGCGGCCCCCGCGCTGAGGCAGGTCGCGAGCGCGAACATCAGCAGGCGGCGGTCGAAGACCCGGCCGTCGCCGTTGCCGGCCGGCCGCTCGGGCCGCCCCAGGCCGTTCAGGGGTATCAGCGACAGCAGTGCGACCGCGCCTCCGGCCACGAACGCCCACCGCCAGCCGAGCGTCAGCGCGATCGCCGGGACGCTCAGCCCGGCCAGCATCGTGCACAGCGGCACCGAGGCCTGCTTGGCGCCGAACAGCAGGCCCTTGTGGCGCCCGGGCGCCCAGTTGGACAGGACCGTGTTCGACGACAACTGCCCCAGGCCGTTGGCCGGGGCCGACACGATCATCAGGGCGATCAGGACGGCGGTGTGCTGCGCGAACGCGGCGATGGCGAGCATCGATCCGGCCGCCAGCGCCACGCCGAGGCGGGCCATGGCGGGCGCCCCGAACCGTTCCACCAGCCGCCCCGAGGGCACGGCGGTCAGTCCGGCGACGGCGAAGTAGAGCCCGGAGACCAGGCCGATGGTGCCGGGTCGCATGCCGAGCTCGGCGGCGATCTGGACGGCGAGTCCGCCGAAGAGGAACACCGGCATGACCGCGGCGACGTTGACGCTCAGCGCGGTCGCGATCGTGGAGGAGGCGTTCGGGACGGCTGCGGCGGACACGACGGCAACCGTACTCCCGGCGTCGACGGTGGATGCAAGCGTTCGCCGGAGTCCGGTACCTCACATGAACGGGTGACGAGAATTGACGCGGCGTCGCCGGGTGTGGGAGCGTCGTCTGGGCTCACTGGACGGTATACGACCGTGGCCCGCGCAAAAGTAAAGCGCGGCGACCCTGGTGGGAGGAGCCGCCGCGCTTCTATGTGGTGTGTATGTCCGCGGTAGCGGCATGAAGTTGGTGGGGACTCGACGCCGCCGCCGCGGAAGGCGTCCGACGCCCGGCTCGCGCCGGGGTTCGAACGGTGCTGACAGGTAGATACTGCCGGTTGCCGTGGTCTGACGCAAGCCGCAATTGTTTATATAGTTGGATTCTCGGTCTTCGCCCGCCGGGCGGCGGCCCGGTCCCCATCGTCGGGGACCGTCTGAACGGCGAACGGAGCGGCGGCATGGTGGAGCAGCGGCGACCCCGGTACGAGCGGCGCAAGCACGGCGGCATCCGGCCCGGGAGCAAGGAGCAACCGACCAAACTCATCCAGAGCGTGCGGCGGGCGCTGCACATCATGGAGTTCGTCGGCCAGTACCGCGAGGGCGTGTCGGCCCAGCGGATCGCGTTCGAGTGCCGGCTCAACCGGGGCACGGCGTACAACCTCCTGCGCACCCTGGTCTACGAGCGGTACCTGCGCCGCGACGACGAAGGGCGCTACACCCTCGGCCTGGAAGTGTCCGACCGCTACTCCGAGCTCACCCAGGCGATGGCCGGGCCGCGCAGCGCCGAGGAGTTCATGCGGCGCATGTCGGCCGAGACCGGATACAGCACCTACGTGGCCCGGTTCGTGGAGGGGCGTCCGGCGGTCACCGGGGTCGCCGAGGGCGCCCGCAGTCCGCACGTGGAGGACCTCATCGTCGGCTTCGACGACGGCGCCCACGCCACCGCGCTCGGCAAGGCGCTCCTGGCGACCCTCCCGCACTTCGAGCGCGCGCTGTACCTCAGGGCCGCCGGGATGCGCCGGTTCACCCGCCGCACGCTGACCGAGCCGGCCGCGCTCGAGCACGATCTGGTCGTCGCCGACGAGTCGGGCGTCTTCACCGAATTCGGCCAGTTCCAGGAGGGCGTCGCCTGCGGGGCGGTGGTCGCCCGCGACCACCCCGAACCGGCCGAACGGGTCGTACTGGCCGCGGCGATGCCGCTGTCGGAGGCCGGGCGGTCCTGGCCGGAGGTCACCTGGCGGCTGCGCCTCGCCGCGGCCGAACTCGAGCCGCTGCTCGACTAGTTCGAGGCGATCTTGTCGGGCAGGATCAGGTTCATCACCCAGGAGGCCAGCGAGACCAGGATCGCACCGGGCAGCGCCCACCAGAGCGGCTCGATCTCGAAAACCAGGTTGAACTGCTCGGCGAGCCACGCCACCAGCAGGAACAGACCGGCGTTGACGACCAGAGAGAACAGTCCCAAGGTGAGCACGTAGAAGCCGCAGCCGAGGGTCTTGATGATGGGCTTGAGCACCGCGTTCACCACGCCGAAGATCACCGCGATGATCCCGAGCGTGATGATCCGGTCGACCAGGTCGTCGCCGGGCCTGCCGATCTGGATTCCGGAGAGCAGCCACGAGACGATCCAGAACGCCGCGCCGGTGACCGCGATCTTGACGATGAGTTTCACGCCGCCCATCCTGCCAAACCCCGAGCGTCGGCGGAAGCCTCGGGTATCGGCTGTGCGGTGTACCGACGAGGCCGGAGGCGAGCTCAAGCGGGAGTCCGGTAGAGGTCGCCGAGGCCGACCCCGGTGCGGGGATGAAGATCGCCAGCCCGGCCCACTCGTCGGAGCGTCGAACACGGCTGGCGGCTTCTCCACGGATCCTCCAGTGCTAAAGTGCGCTTTACTAAAACGTGGTTTAGTATCCAAGCTCGGAGGCGAGCAGGCGCTCGTTGCACCGGCAACGAGCGCCCGGATCGACCGTCACCCGGCCTAGGGTCGGGCTCAGCCGTCGCACTCCTTCCGGCAGGCGGTCCAGACGCGGCCTGCGGCGGCCTTGATGTCGCTGCTGATGCGGTCGGAGTTGATCCACGCCCAGGACTCCGGATCGCAGATCCACAGGTCGGGCCGGGCGTGGACGAGACCGGTGAGGAATCCGATCACCCGCGGCGCCTCGTGTTCGGCGACGATCCACAACCGTGGTCGGAGTGCTTCGGTGGCGAAGGCGACGGTCCGGATCCCGATTCGGGCCGCACCGAGGACGGTGAGGCTCTGCGGATCGGGAGGCTCGGGGACGGTGGTCAGCAGCGGCAGGTCGGCCAGCGAACCGAGGTAGGTCCGCCGGAACCGCTCGGGTGCGGTGCCGGTGCTCATCCGGCACCACCCCCGATCGAGCGGCGCCCGATCGGTCTGGCCCCGATCGAATCGATGCCGCCGGTCTCGAGGCGCACCTGCGGCAATCGGGGCTGCGGCACGCGGGAACGGGCCCGATCGGGCGCGGGGGAGGGGCGGCGCGGTGCCGGTCGGGGCCGTTCGGGGAAGGGCAGGACCCGCCAGTAGAGGATGGCGAGCAGCACCCGGAGGAACCAGCGGACGCGGATTGCCGCGCGGCTCGGTTCCGGCGACCGGAAGTGGGCTTGGTGGAGTTCCTCGGAGTCGCGGATGAAGGCCCGGTAGGCGTCCTCGCGGAGCCGAGGGAACCGCTGCGGCTCTTGATCGGTCGGGTCGGTCTCGGGGAGCGGGTCGGGCAGTTCCCCTCGGCGGTGGCGGCCGATGCGGCGGTCCGGTCGCCAGCCGGGCGTGCCGTAGGGGCCGGGGTCGTCGGGGTCGTGGGGTCTGCCGCCGATCTTCCATTCGTCGCCGGGCCGGTGGCGCAGGTGGGCGGGTTCATAGTTCGGTTCGCCGGATCCGAAGCCGGGCGGGTGGTTCGCGGAAACGGCGTAGTGCCCCGAGCGCGCCGAGGCCGCCGGGTGTCCAGGGTGACCGGTGGCGATGCGGGTGGCCGAATGGGTGTTTTCAAGCACGCCGGAATGGCGTATCGTCAGTGACGACACGAGAGTCCTCTCTCTGTGTTGAGCCGCCCGGCGGAACGGAGTTTGGTGACTATGTGCCGCCGGGCGGCGGCCGAGATGCTTTCTTATGAAGTTGTTTCTGGTTTCAGGGCCTTTCTCGTAACCCTTTCTGAGAGAAACGTAAATGGTTGCCGCTGTTGAAGAAACACAAGCGCGGTGATTGCATGGTGACTCAAGATATCCGCATTGTCAACCAATGTGTCCGGGCGCGTCCCCTGGGATTACTGCTTTCCCTATGGCGCACGTGAAGTGATCCCTCCGGAGGAATCCGAACGAGGCCGAGACCACACTTAGCGTGCGGTCGGTGAAACGCATTCGGGGGTGCAAAGGAGACTCGCCTCCTTTGCACCCCCCCGGGGTATCGGGGCTCCGGGCGCACCGCTGCCGATCCGACCGCTACATCCTGAAGGGATCTGTGTTCACCACCGCTCCGGCTTCAGGGTGCAGCGGTATCACCTGGCGGTCCGAGCGGCGCCGTGCCGGTCAGGTGAGGTCCAGGCCGCCGTCGACGGTGAGGACTTGACCGGTGATCCAAGCGGCGGCGGGGTCGGCGAGGTGCAGGATCCAGGCGGCGACCTCCTCGGGTTCACCGCGGCGGCCGAGGGGGATGCGCGCGGCCTCGTCTCGTTTGACGGCTTCGACGTCGGCCGCGGGCAGCCCGGCCGCGGCGAGCGCCTCGCTCTCGGTCGGGCCGGGGGCGACGGCGTTGATGCGGATCTCGTCGGAGGCGAGTTCGAGGGCCCAACTGCGGGTGAGCTGTTCGATCGCGGCCTTCGAAGCGGCGTAGTGGGCCGCCTGGGGCAGCGGCCGGTGGCCGAAGGTGCTGGAGACGTTGACGATCGTCCCACCGGTCCGGCGCAGGTGGGGTAGGGCGGCGCTTGCGAGGAGGCTCGGTGCGGTGACGTTGAGCGAGAAGACGTCCTCGATTCCCTCCGCCGTGGTCTGGGGCAGCGGCATCATTCGCATGACTCCGGCGTTGCTGACCAGGACGTCCACCCGTCCCCACCGGTCGATCGCGTCGTCGATGATCTGCTGCGGCGCTTCGGGGTCGCGAAGGTCGGCGGGATGGACGCCGATGGCGGAGTGATCGGCGGCGGTCTCCTTGAGGGCATGCCGGCGCCGCCCCACGCCGAGCACTCGGGCTCCGGCATCGGCGAAGGCGCGGGCGGCGGCGCGGCCGATGCCCGAGCCGGCACCGGTGACGATGGCGACCTTGTCGGTGAACTCCTGCTGCGGTCGAGCGGTCAACGGATTCTCCCTTGTTCGATGTTTGTAGAACATCGAACAAGGTATCATGTGCGTCATGAAGGGGATGCGGCATCCGGAGCCGGGGGAGATGGAACTGGTCCAAGTGATGGGGGCGCTGAGCGATCCGATTCGCGTGGGCCTGGTGCGGATGCTCGCCGACGGCCGTGAGCGCGGATGGGGCGAGCTGCGCGCACCGGTGGCCAAGTCGACGCTGAGCCACCACCTGCGGGTGCTGCGGGACGCGGGCATCACCCGGACCCGCCAGGAGGGCACACGCTGCTTCGTAGAGCTGCGCCGCGACGACCTGGACGGGCGTTTTCCCGGGCTCCTGCGGGCCGTACTCGAGGCGGCCGACGGCGACGGCGTCGGCGCCTATGTCGGCCTGTCCTCGGACTCGGCCGCAGGGACCGCAGCGGAGTGACACGACGGCCCGAGCCCGCATGCCGCATCCGCGGCACCATCGCGGCTTCGGTACCGAGGGGCGCGGGCGCGCGAGTCGGAGGCTGGGCGGCCTCTGGGCCTTCTAAAGCGTTGTGGACATACGGTGCGCATCCGTGGGAAACCAGTCCGAACGCAACTGAAGCGAATGGACATGGACATGTACCCCTCGCCCGGTTCCGCCGCATCCCCGCACCGACCTATTGGGTCTGTAGGCGATTGTTCTGAGCGTGTCACCAGTTCCGCGACGACATCAGCGCCACGTGGACGTCGGTGGCGGCGTTCGCATCCGCGCACTTCCCGCCTGCGGACGCGGATCGCATGCGCGCTCCGTTGTTCATCGCCGGACGACGAATGTCGTCAAATCGACACAAGGTTGACATTCGCAGAGTCGCCGCGCCAGGACACGTTCCCGCCGCTCCAGCGCCCGCCGCCCCACGTCGCAGTGCGGACAAAGCAACATAAGTCGATCACCTTCGGTGATTGACGCCAAGGGACGGTTCACTTAGCCTCCTAAGAGATCGCATCCTCCCAGAATCCACCCCCTCGGAACCGATCACACTCAGGAGAGTCCATTGAAACGACGAATCTTCGGCGTCCTGGCCGCCGTGGCCATCGGCATCGGGCTCGCCGCCGCTCCGGCCGGACCGGCGGCGGCCGAGAAGGAACCGGGCGTGTACTGCCCCTCGGACTACTGGGCGGCCACGGGCTACGGCCCGGTCATGGTCTGCACCGAATTCGCCTACTACGGCTACCAGCAGATCCAGAGGCCAGTGACGCGTAGTGGAATAACCGGGGAGACCAGTCCGCACGGGGATTGGCACCACACCGGCACGGATCGCTGCGTCTCGGAGTCGCTCAAGGGGGGCAACTTCCGCGCCTGCGGCGTCTACGAAAGCGACTTCGGGCCGCTCATGTACGGGACCCTGCATGTCTGGAAGAACGGCTGCAGACATGTCCAATGGGGCAACCTCAGTCTGGTCACGGAGAAGTTCCATTCGGACTCGGATCTGATGAAGACGACCTCCTGCAAGTAGCGCGGGTTCCGCTGCGGCGCCCCGCGGCGCCGGCTCCCGGCTGCATGCCGCACCCATACCCGCGAGCGACGACCGGGCCCGGTGACCAGGTCACCGGGCCCGTTTCATGCGCGGCCGACGAGGTGCGGCGCGGCGTTCACCCCGCCGACGCCGGGTCCGGCGGAGGCACCGCGAACTCCCGCTCGGTCGTCTTGAAGGACGCCGCGGACTGAGTGCCGAGCGTGAAGTCCGCCTCGATCACCGAGTCGGGGACGACATCGAGCTCCGCGGTCGCGGACCCGGACTCGTCGTCCACCGCTTCGAACTGGGACGGCCCGCCGCCGGGCGCGAAGGTCGAGTACCGGCCGTCGGCGTCGGTGGTGCCGTGATGGCCGGAAGCGGTGTGGGTGACCTGGGCGCCCGCGACCGGCGCTCCGCTCTGGTCGGTGACCGTGCCCCGCACCAGTCCGCCCGGAACCGGAGCGCAGTCGGCCGCGCCGCCGACCAGGACGTCGTCGATCTGCCACCAGTAGCCCGACCTGTAGGCGTGGTAGTAGTGGAACCGGAGCTGGGCCTCCTGTGCCCCCGCCCAAGCGGACAGGTCGACCGTGACCGTGGTGTCGCGCACCGATTCCTCGGCCGCCCAGACCTCCTCCCAGGTCTGTCCGCCGTCGACGCTGATCGCCACGTCCGCTCGCGAATGCGGGGCGTACATGTAGAAGTCGGTGGCGAAGGACAGGACCGGTTCGGGGGCGCTCGCCAGGTCGAACACCGGCGAGATGAGGTCGGTGTCCATGATGCCGCCGCCGGGCGGGTCGGCGAAGGCGAAGCCGCCCGAGCCCGGGGTGCGGTTGCCGGTGCCGCCCGGGTCGTCGAACGTCCACGGCGCGGGACCGCGGTTGACCACGGTCCATCCGATCGGCGCGGCCCCGGATTCGAAACCGGTGCCCAGCGGGTCGAAGGCGTAGCCGGGAGCGGTGCACCCCTGCTCCACCGGCACCTCGATGAGGAGGTCGCTCGAGTCCGCGTCGACTCGGACGGTCTGGTACCCGCCGTATTCGGTCTCGACGACCAGTTCCACGCCGCCGACGGGCAGCGTCAGTTCGAACCGCCCGGTGAGCGGGTCGGTCGTGGTGGACACCTCGCCGCCGCTGGTCTCGACCGTCGCCGCCAGCGGCCAGCCGTGGCCGGAGCCGTCGACGACCGTACCGGTGACCTCGTTGGTCTCGATCGGGGTCAGCGCCGCATCGAATTCGGCGGTCTGGTCGGCCGCCACGGTCACCGTCCCGGAGGCCGCCTCGTAGCCGAACTTCTCGACGCTCACCGCGTGCTGCCCGGTCAGGGCGAACGAGACGGTGTAGGTGCCGTCGGCGCCGGTGGTGGCGGTGCGGTCGAAATCGCCGTCGAAGACCAGTTCGGCGCCTTCCAGCGGCGTTCCGTCGGTGTCGGTGACGGTCCCGGTGATGGCACCGGATTCGCCCTCGGGGAGGGCTTGGGCGGCCGCGAGCGCGTCGATTCGCCCGTGTCCGTGGACGTTGTTCGCCTCGCCGTTGCCGCCGCACTGGTCGTTCTCGGTGAAGCGGGCCGAGTCGGTGAGCATTTCGTAGACCAGGTCGAAGTCGCCTTGGAGGGCGGGTTCGGCCTCCATCATCAGGGCGATGGTTCCGGCCACGTGCGGTGCGGCCATGGAGGTGCCGTTGTCGACGCCGTAGTCGTCGCCGGGCATCGAAGAGCGGACGCGGACGCCGGGGGCCGACACGTCGGGTTTGAGGCGGCCGTCGCTGGTGGGGCCCCGGGAGGAGAATTCGGCGATCTCGCCGCTCGAACGGTAGGCGCCTACTGCGATCACGTCCGAGTAGGCTCCGGGGGGATCGTTGGTGCCGCAGTCCGGACCGCTGTTGCCCGCGGAGAACACCGGGATGATGCCGGCGGCGTGCCACAGGTCGACGATGTCCTGGTAGTACGGATCGTCATCGGTCGTGGTGTCCCTGCCCCAGGAGTTGTTGACGATGTCGGGCGCCTGGGACGGGTCGGGGTTGCCGCCCTGCGAGTCGGTGGGTGCGGCGACCCACTGGCCGGCCAGCAGCACTGAGTCCATGCTGGATCCGTAGTAGTTGGCGGCGATCCATTCGGCGCCGGGAGCGACGCCGATCCGGTTGTCCGCGCCGTCGTCGCCGACCATCGTCCCCACCGTATGGGTGCCGTGGTAGCTGAGGTCGCACGGCGTGCCGCCGCAACCGCCTTCGACGTCGTAGAAGTTGTAGTCGTGGGTGAAGGTGCCGTCGCCGTTGTTGCCCCGGTACTGCTCCACGAGCGCCGGGTGGTCGTATTGGACGCCGGAGTCGATGCTGGCGATCACGATGCCTTCGCCGGTGACGCCGAGCTGGTCCCAGACGTCGGGTGCGTTGATGTCGCTGACGCCCGATTCGGTGGAGGCCTGCTCGAAGGCGGGCTCGGCGGTCTCGACCGGTTCGACGGTCTCGACTTCGGGGGCGTCGACGACCTCGGCGACCTGGTCGAAGGCGGCCACGGTCTCGAGCAGCTCGATCCCGCCGGTCGCCTTGACCGTCGATGAGGCCCAGTAGGACTCGTAATCTACGCCCGCCTCGTCGAGGGCGGCGGTCAGTTCGGCCTGGGAGGACTCGGCGAACGCCATCGCCGCTTCGACGGCGGCCGCTCCCTTGTCGGCCTTGGTCTCGGCGCTGTACGCGGCCGAATAGTCCGGACCGCCGTCGAACCGGATCCAGAGTTCGGCTTCGCCTTCGGCGCCGATCTCGGCCAGCAGCTCGGGATCGGCCTTCTGCTCCAGCAGTGCGGTCGCGCCGGTATCGGTCTGCGCCGAGGCGGGTGCGGCGACGGCAAAGGTGGTTGATAGCGCTCCCACGAGCGAGGCGGCGAATGCCCGTCGCCATCGTTGTGTGACTGTCAAGGCGGCTCCTTGCGTGGGGTGGCGGCGCCGGGGGAATCGGCGCCGGTGTCAACGGGTTCCAAAGGAATGCGATTCCCTTGCACCCCACCATGCCAGGCCCTCGCCATCGGCCTAAAGGGCAATAGGGCCAGATTCGCCCGAAACATAACCAAGTCTACAAATGAGTGTCGTAATTCACAGTTGATGGCCTAGGTGCCGCGGTCGCATGTGAGGACGCCGGGTCGCCCCAGGGGGTCTCACCCCGGGGCGACCCGGCGGATTCAACGGCGCCGGCACCAACAGGCCGCCGGTTCGTTTCGCCCGCACCCGGCGGGATCACTCGTCGCACCACTCCCAGAGGCTCGGGATGCAGAGCAGGAGATACACGAGTCCGTTCAGCGCCAACGGGATGAATTCGGCGGCTTCCTGGAACTGGAGGTCGTAGTCGTCGAAGCCGCTGATCCGGGCCTTCACGAGCACGAGCAGGGCGACGTCGATCAGGGTGATGAAGCCGGTCACCACGAAGGCCGTGAACAGTGCGATTCGCCGCTGCCGGATGATGCGGAAGACGATCCAGATGGATGCAGCGGCGAGCACCAGTTGGACCACGCTGAGCGGCTGCAGCACTTGAGGGTCGACATCGGATGCGGCGGGGCCTTCGTAGTCGGCGGCCGCCTCCGATCCGGAGACCTGCAGGCCCATGACGCCGATGAAGCCCGTGATCATCGCGTTGAATACGATCGCGAAGTTGGCGCACCGGCCGGCGACCGGCATAGCGTAGCGCGAGACCTCGTAGGCGCGCTCGACCGGAATCGAGCCGTAGTCTCGGTTGCGGCCCGACCGTCGGTGGGGGTCGGACATCGATGGCCCTCCTCGGTCCTAGGACAGCAGATCGGCGACCCGATCGTCCCCGGTCGCCTCGTGCACCGCCGCGGCGGCGGACGGATTGCGCGACAGTGCTTCCAGCACAGCGGACATGGCGTTCGACGGATCGTCGCCGGCGAGGTCGAACGAGAGGGGCTCCTCTCCCTCGACGGTCCAGTCGCCGCCGACCGCGACGTCGAACTCGATGATCGCCGTCGCCACCGGCACCAGGAACTCCTCGTGGAAGTCCCCGTACCGCAGCAGCGGCGCCAGCACCGACCAGCCGTGCACCGTCGGTCCGACCGCGTCGATCCGCCACTCGCCGCCGTGGCGTTCGACCAGGTCCTCGGTGTGCTCGTCGTCCCGACCGAGGACCGGTGCGCCGGTGTACTTCACCATGGGCACCTCAGACGAGCCGAGTTCGATGAAGCGGCCGGTGTACTCCTCGCCCAGGTGGTACTCCGGATCGAGGACGATCTCGGTGTAATTGCCCTCGTCGATCAGCGATGTTCGATCCGGGTTCGTCGCGTGCGCGAGACCGGTCCCGAGCAGTTCCTGCACCTCCGCAGCGAAATCGGGAGGCGAGTCGGACCCGTTGTCCGTTTCCCAGAACGCCCCGCCTTGATGCATCGTCGCACCCAGTCCCCAACCGGTGACCAGACCTTCAGGGCGAAGTTCGTCGAACCAGGCGGTTTCCAGATCGGCGGGGGCGGCCGGGAGGCCGGGACTGTTGTGGCCGGGAGCATCGATGACCTCTGTGAGGGAGAAGGGGACTCCGGCCAGGCCGGGTTTTGTGCAGGACTGCATGTCCATCAGGACATGTCGGGTTCCCTTCAGGTCGTCGGCGAGCAGGGCGGCGTCGGCAGCCGGGCCCGAACCGTACTCGGAGAGCTGGTCGGGTTCGTATTCACTCACCCGCTCGAGCACTGTCGACTCGCCGTCGTCGAACGTGCCCTGCCTGCAGAGATCGCCGTCCACCGACCCGGGCGGCCCGGTGAGGAGGTAGAGGACGACAGGGATGGCGACAAGGACCACCGCGGCAACGGCGACGGCGAGTTTCACCTTGCTGCTGAGGCCCCGAAGGAATCCCATGACTCCGCTACGCTCCGTACCCGTTCGCCACCCAGGACACGTTGTCCCAATAGCGCTCGTAGTAGTTGTCCATCAGTACGCTCTTGTCCTCGGCAGTGAGGTTGGAGTCCTCGTCGAGGATCCCCTCGATGTGGTTGAGTGTCGTTGCATCCCGCATCCGGTCCTCATTGGCCGAGGTCTGGTCGTTCGCGAGATCCGAGATCTGCTGCTGCGCCTCTTCGTCGGACATCCGGAAGTAATCGGCGACGAAGTCGATGCCGTATCCGGCTCCCTGTCCGATCGCCGCACCGCTGAACGGGTTGCCCGTGGCCGCACCGCCGGCGACGCTGGCGCCGTACTTCGCGCCCTCGGCGAACCGGTCGACCGCCCCGTTCTGGTCCGACTGCTCCTGATAGACGCCGTCCGCTATACCTTCCAGAGCACCGACGGTGAGTGCGCCGGTAAGTCGACCGTGCAGCTCGAAGGACTCGTTGTAGGCGTTGCTGCTCTGGCCGTCATGGTTGTCGGCGGCGTTGGTCATCTGGTCGTACATGAGCGCCTCGCTCGCTCCCCAGACCTGCGACATACCGCCCTCGTCATGGCCGACGACCTTGAGCCACTCCCCGGCGAGTTCCTGGTCGCCGGCGATCGAGCTGAGGTCGCCCCCACTGTCGATCCACATGTCCGAATCGGGGTCGGAGGCCATCGAGCGCTGGAAGTCGTCGATGTAGGAGGCGGTGATGCCGCCGAAGTTGTCGGTCATCTCGTTCAGTCCACCGGTCGTGAACCTGTCGGGGTCGTCGGTGACGGTCTCGATGACTCTATCGGCGAGCATCGACATCTGGGGCGTCTGGTGCGGAGGGTTGTCGGGGTCGAACTCGTCGCTCGTGGAGATTCCCGTCGCCCCCGCCTCGAGCGCGTTCCCGACCAGGTTCGGATCGATGTAGTCCATGTACCTGCCGGCGTCGTCGGCCGCGTCCATCAGATAGTCCATGGGATCGTCCACGGGGTTGGCGTGCTCCAGGCCGACCCCGTCCATGTGGTCGAGACGCGTTCCGGACTCGGTGAAGAAGTCCAGGGCGGCCTCGGGACTGTTGTCGAGCGCGGTCAGTGCGGAGTTGACCGGGCTGTGGGAGAACGGTGAGCCGAGGCCCCTTTCGAGACCGGTCGTCGAGCTGTCGAAATAGGGTACGTCGCCGTTGTCCATGGCCAGGATGTGGTCGGTGACGGGGACGATGAAGTCGCTGTGGTACTCACCGTGTTCGAGGGCCGGACCGAGTAGCTGGTAGCCGTACGCGTTGCCGTCTACGGTGGCGATGTTCTCGTCACCGAAGTTCATCAGTCCGGTGACCCATTCCTCGTCCACATGTTGCGGATTGTCGGTGTCGGTGGCCGTGGCGAGGCTGACGCCCATCGCCTCGTAGAAGGCATCGACCTGCTCGGGCGTGAAATCGGACTCGTTGCCACCGTGTCCGTACACGTCGAGGGCGACGTCGGCGAGCGCTTCGGTGTACCCGTCGGGCCCGAGCTCGTTCATGAGCGTCGTGGCGAAGACGGGGTTGTCGGACCGTTCCGAGACGAGTTCGTTGAACTCGTCGAGCTCTTCAGGGCTCATTTCGCCGTCGGCACCGCCGTTGAGGAGATCCACGGCCCGGTCGGCGTAGTACTGGGCTACGTCCTCGTGCCAGTCGGAGCCGAGCGGCGGTGGCCCTTCCACATGCGCATCGCGGATCGAGTTGAGCCGCTGGGTGAAGTCGTCGTCGTGGCCGCGGGCGGATTCGATGACCTGTTGAATTCGCTCGGTGAGCGGCTGGCACTCGTCCTGCTCGATCTGCTCCTTCTTCTCCATCGCGTGGCCGAGCGCGTGGCCGCCCTCGTCTTCGGCTTTCTGCTGGGCCCAGGTCTGGATCTCCTCGATGCGCGCGTCGGAGATCTTGACCGTCCCGTCCTCCTCGATCCGGAGCTTGGCCTCCAGCACCTCGTCGATCAGGTCCTGCATGTCGTTCTTGCAGGTCTCGAACTCTTCGTGCGCATCTTCGAGGATCACCTTGATCTTCTTGGCCGCCTCGTCGATGTGATCCTGCAACTCGTTGGAGATGTTGCGCAACTGCGCCCGGCTGTCCTCACCTAGTTGGTCACCGAACGAGTCCTCGTCGATCGTCGAGGAGACGTCGCTCTCGATGGCCTCGGCGACATCGCCCATCTGTCCGTTGTAGGTCGCCCATTTCGAGGCCGCGTCGTCGATCGCATCGAGGTCGAGCAGGCTGATCTGCTCCCAGGTCAGTTCGCTCATCGGGATCGTCAGTTTCCGTAGGCGTAGTCGGTGTAGTGGTTCTGCCTCGGCTGGTCGACCAGATCCGAATATTGGTCGAACTCGGTGCCGTTGAACTCGTCGATCTCGGTCATGTCCTGCGAGTGCACGACCAGGAACTCCGCCAGATTGGTGATGAGGGTGCGGATGGGGTCGACTCGATCCTCCATCCACGCGGCGCTCGCTTCGCCGAGAGCCTCGCCCATGGAAAGGCCGTCGTCGGTCATGGTGGTGCGCGCCTCGATGGTGTCGAATGCGAGTCGGTTGTACGTGGGTTGGTAGATGTCGTCCTCGAGCTGGAACAACTCTTCCCCGGCTTTGATGAGCTGGTCCGGGACCATATCGACCATGAGAACGCTCCCTTGGGTGTGAGAGGTGTCTTGACGCTGAGTGGGTACAGTGGATCTAAGCTGACTGCATAACCGTAGCAACGTGATGCAGGTTGAACGGCGTCGAGTCGGACCCGTGCCGCCGTTCAGGTCCACTTCACTCCCACCGAGTTCGATGAACTCATCGGGTACTGAGTTGACCGGAAGTGCGCAGTGACCCGTTGCGAGCCTCACCGGTATTCGTCCGGGACGATCGGGTCCGCAGCCGGTCCAGGTACCGCTGATCAGTCCGCGCGTTCAAGATGACATCGCTGTCCGCCAGAGGGAACGTCCCGGTCATGCGTCTGCCCCGGCCCCGATCCCGGGGCCGGGGACGCTCCTGCTAAAGCACCGTCCAGGTGTCGCCGGAGTGCATCAGGCCCCCCAGCGCCGCGGCGCGGTCGACGCCGGAGGCGGCCTCCTCCACCTGGCTGCGGACCTGCCCGTCGTAGGTGGGCTTCCGCACGCTGCGGAACACGCCGATCGGGGTGTGGTCCAGGACCGTGCCCGACAGGCGCGAGAGCGCGAACGCGTAGGCCGGGTCGTCGATATCGGACCTGTGGACCACGACGTCGGCCGGGTCGACCTCGTCGGCGGGCTTGACCTGCAGGCCGTACCCGGACTGGACCACCACCTGCTCGCCGCCCTCGGAGCCGAAGCGGATCGGCTCGCCGTCCTCCAGGCGGATCAGCGCCATGTCCCGCGTCTCGGGGGATTTGAGGACCTCGAAGGCGTCGTCGTTGAAGATGGGGCAGTTCTGGTAGATCTCCACGAACGCGCTGCCCTCGTGCTCGGCGGCCGCCCGCAGCACGTCCTTGAGGTGCGCCCGGTCGGAGTCGAGCGTGCGGGCCACGAAGGACGCCTCCGAACCCAGCGCCAGCGACAGCGGGTTGAAGGGGGCGTCCACCGAGCCCATCGGGCTGGACTTGGTGAGCTTGCCCGGCTCGGAGGTGGGGGAGTACTGGCCCTTGGTGAGCCCGTAGATCCGGTTGTTGAACAGCAGGATCTTCAGGTTCACGTTGCGGCGCAGCGCGTGGATCAGGTGGTTGCCGCCGATCGACAGCGCGTCGCCGTCGCCGGTCACCACCCACACCGACAGGTCCGGGCGGCTGGTGGCCAGGCCCGTCGCGATCGCGGGCGCGCGGCCGTGGATCGAGTGCATCCCGTAGGTGTTCAGGTAGTAGGGGAACCGCGAGGAGCAGCCGATGCCGGAGACGAAGGCGATCTTCTCCCGCTCCAGCCCCAGCTCGGGCAGGAACGACTGGACGGCCGCCAGGATCGCGTAGTCCCCGCAGCCGGGGCACCAGCGCACCTCCTGGTCCGATTTGAAGTCCTTGGCCTTCAGCTTGGGCGCGTCCATCTTGACGGCGTCAGCCATTCTTGACGACCTCCTCGAGGGCATCCTGCAGTTCGTTCGAGGTGAACGGGAGCCCGCGCACCTTGTTGTAGCCGATCACGTCCGCGCTCGGGAAGTTGCCGCGCAGTAGCAGCGCCAACTGCCCCAGGTTCATCTCGGGGACCACGACCTTCTTGTAGGAGCCGAGTACCTCGCCGACGTTGGCGGGCATCGGGTTGAGATAGCGCAGGTGGGCGCGGGCGATGTGGATGCCGCGGTCGCGCAGGCCGCGCACGGCCGCGCCGATCGGGCCCCACGTCGAGCCCCAGCCCAGCACCAGCACCTCGGCCTCGCCGTCGGGGTCGTCGACGGCCAGGTCGGGGACGTCGATCCCGGCGATCTTGGCGGCGCGGGTGCGGACCATGTGGTCGTGGTTGGCGGGGTCGTAGGAGATGTCGCCGGTCCCGTCGGCCTTCTCGATCCCGCCGATGCGGTGCTGCAGCCCCGGCGTGCCGGGCACGGCCCACGGCCGTGCGAGCGTCTCGGGGTCGCGCTGGAAGGGCAGGAAGGTCGGCTCGCCGGAGGCGTCGGTCGCGTTCGGCTCGGTCGCGAACTCGACGCCGAGGTCGGGCAGTTCGGCCAGGTCCGGCAGCTTCCACGGCTCGGCGCCGTTGGCGATGTAGCCGTCGCTCAGCAGCATCACCGGCGTCCGGTACTGCAGCGCCATCCTGGCGGCCTCGAGCATCGTCTCGAAGCAGTCCGACGGTGACTGCGGGGCCAGGACCGCGACCGGGGCCTCGCCGTGGCGGCCGAACATGGCCATCAGCAGGTCGGCCTGCTCGGTCTTGGTCGGCATTCCGGTGCTCGGCCCGGCGCGCTGCACGTCGATGACGATCAGGGGCAGCTCCAGCGACACGCCTAGCGAGATCGTCTCGGACTTGAGCGCGACGCCCGGCCCCGAGGAGGTGGTGATGCCCAGCGCCCCGCCCCAGGCCGCGCCCAGGGCCGCGCCCGCGGCGGCGATCTCGTCCTCGGCCTGCATCGTGGTCACGCCGAACTTCTTGTGCTTGGACAGCTCGTGCAGGACGTCGCTGGCCGGGGTGATCGGATAGGCGCCCAGGAACAGCGGCAGACCCGAGGCGACTCCGGAGGCGAGCACGCCCCAGGCGAGCGCGGTGTTGCCGGTGACGTTGCGGTAGGTGCCGGCCGGGAGCGTCGCCGGGGGGATCTCGTACTGCACCGCGAACGACTCGGCGGTCTCGCCGTAGTTCCAGCCGGCCTTGAGCGCGGCGACGTTGGCCTCGGCGATCTGCGGCTTCTTGGTGAACTTCTTGCGCAGGAACTCCTCGGTCACCTCGGTGGTGCGCGAGTACATCCACGACAGCAGACCCAGGGCGAACATGTTCTTGCTGCGCGCGGCGTCCTTCTTGCCGATCTCGTACTCCGCGAGCGCGGCGACGGTGAGGCTGGTCAACTGCACCTCGATGACCTGGTAGTCCTCGAGGGTGTGGTCTTCGAGGGGGCTGTCGTCGTAGCCGACCTTCTTGAGGTTCCGCTTGGTGAACTCGTCGGTGTTGACGATGATGATCCCGCCGGGCTTGAGGTCGCGCAGGTTCGCCTTGAGGGCGGCCGGGTTCATGGCGACCAGCACCTCGGGCTGGTCGCCGGGGGTGAGGATGTCGGAGTCGGCGAAGTGGATCTGGAAGCTCGACACACCGGGGAGGGTCCCGGCGGGGGCGCGGATCTCGGCCGGGAAGTTCGGGAGGGTGGAGAGGTCGTTGCCGAGCTTGGCCGTCTCCGCCGTGAAGCGGTCGCCGGTGAGTTGCATCCCGTCACCGGAGTCCCCTGCGAAGCGGATGACGACCCGGTCGAGCTGCCGGACGGTATTCACCAAGTTCTCCTCATGCGGGTTTGCGGGCACGCGCTCTCACGCGGTGTGTTCGGGATGCCGGAGCACTGCTCCGTCATTGGGTTCTTCAATTGCGATGCTACGCGCGGAGCCTGTCCGGTTGCCAACGGCGCGTCCAGTCAGCGACGCAGGTGACACCCTTATCCGGCCCGGCTCCCAATGCGTGGGAAAGCGAAGTTCGCACGGGCCCTTCGCGGCCCGCGGAAGGTCAGTCCCGGGTCTCGCTGGACGGCGCCGTCTCGGTGGTCTGGGTCTCGTCGGGCTCGGGGGTCTCCGAGTCCTCGGACGGGCTCGGCTCGGTCGACGGTTCGTCGTCGATCTCGACGAAGGCCTCGCCGTCCCACTCAAAGCTCGCCGTCCAGGTCTCGGAGGCGTCGCTGAGACCCTGGAGTGTAACCACCCCGCCGTCGGTGCCCGCGATCTCTTCGAGCTCCTGTGACCCGTCGGGACGCCAGACCCACGCCAGATGCTCCAGGCCCGCCTCCGAGCCAGTGAACGCCGCGACCGCGGTCGCGTCCTGGCAGGTCAGCGCCATCACCGTGTCGGACGCGTCGTCGCCGTCGACGTCGGCCACGACCGCCTGCTCGATCGCCCAGTCGGGCTCGCCGGTGAATTCCAGGTCCTGGTCGACCTCGAACGACCCGCCCTCGCACACCTGGGACCAGTCGTCGATGACGATCGTGAGGGTCTCGCCCTCGTCTCCGGAGCCGTCGTCCTCGTCTCCGCCCGGGGCCGGCTCGGTCTCGGGGGGCGCCGGGTCGCCCAGTTGCGTGCCCTCCGACGGGTCCTGCGAGGTGGAGCCGTTGACCACCGGGGGCGGGTCCTCCGGCTCGGTCCGCTCCGGCATGGAGCCGAGGGTCTGCGCGACGGCGAAGCCGCCGGCGGTGACCACCGTGCAGGCGCCGGCCACCGCCGCCAGGGAGACCAGGCGCCGGCGGCGCAGCGCCGCGGGGCCGGACATGATCAGGTCGTCGACCGGGGGCGGCGGGAAGTTCGCGGCCGCCTCCTCCCGGTAGGACGCGAAGGCGGAGCGGATCGCCTCGTCGCCGGGCTCGGCGACGTGGTCGCCGTATTGGTCGGCGTTCATCAGCGGTCCTCCTTCACCGAAGCCGGGTCGGTCGTCCGGGGCACTTTCGCGGTGCCGGTCGGCTTGCGGCCCCGGACGCGTATCGCCATGGTGTCGCCATCGGCCGCCTCGGGTCCCGGTCCGCCGAGGTCGTCGGCCAGGAGCGCCGCCAGCTCCTTGCGGCCGCGGTGGAGCCACGACTTGACCGTGCCCTCCCGGGCCCCGGTGGTCTCGGCTATGGCGCTGACCGACATATCGGCCATGTAGTGCAGGACCAGCGCCCGGCGCCGTCTGGCGGGCACCTGCCCGAGCGCCTCCACCAGCGCGACGTGGTCCGGGCCCGCGGCCGGGGCGGGCTCGGGCGGCGCCGACTTCTGCAGGAACCTGCGGACCACCTGGTTGCGGCGGTGGCGGCTGGTGGCGAGATTCCAGGCGACCCGGCGGACCCAGGCGACCGGCTCTTCGTAGCCGCCCACCTTGTCCCAGCGCTGCCAGGCGCGCAGGAACGCCTCCTGGACCAGATCCTGAGCTTCGGTGGCGTCACCGAGATAGGCGCACACCTGGGCAGCGAGCTCCGAGAAGTGATTCTCGTAGAGGTCGGTGAACTCCGCCTCCGTTCGCACATCCGCTCCAGCACAGGTAGGGGGGATCAGGCAACTCGTCAACCGTGCCGAGTGGGCAGACCCGGCCTCACCCATTCTCGCGCCCGATACCCCGGTGGAACGAAGCGGGGTGTCCCCCAAGACGGGCCGGACCGCGGCCGAGCGGAACGCGCAGCCCCGCCCGGCGGACCGGGGGCGCTGCGGCGGGGCGCCGGCGGGAGTCATCTGCGAAGCTCTCCGATGGGTGGGGAGTCCGAAATCATCGGACTCGGTGTTGATCCTCTTCGCACACCAACACGCCCGACCGGCCCGCTCGGTTGCGGATCTCGGGAAACAATTCGGCCCCCGGCCGGACCGGGCGCGCGGGCGCTTCCCTCCTTCCGCCTCGCGCACTATGGTGTGACCATGAACTCCTCCCTGCTCGGCGACTACGCCGTCTTCGGGGTGCTGCTGCTGGCCGGATTCGCGTTCGTGGCCGTGGCGATGACGGCCAACCGGCTGCTCAGGCCGCACGCGCCGTCGGCGGCCAAGGCCCTGACCTACGAGTGCGGGGTCGATCCGGTCGGCGGGGACTGGGCCCAGGTCCAGATCCGCTACTACGTCTACGCGTTCCTGTTCGTGCTGTTCGCCGTGGAGGCGGTGTTCCTGTTCCCGTGGGCGGCCGTCGCCGCCTCCTTCGGGCCGCCGGCGGCGGCCGAGATGGGCGTGTTCGTCGGCGTGCTGGTCCTGGGGCTGGCCTACGCCTGGAGGAAGGGGGTCCTGCGATGGCAGTGAGGCTGCCGTACCCGTCCAAGTCCGGCGCCGCAGCCGAGGGCGCCGGTGCGTTGGGCGAGCCGATCCGGTTCATCCTCAACTGGGGCCGCCGCTATTCGCTGTGGGTGTTCAACTTCGGGCTGGCCTGCTGCGCCATCGAGTTCATCGCGGCCTCGATGAGCCGCCACGACTTCATGCGGCTGGGGGTGATCCCGTTCGCGCACTCGCCGCGCCAGTCCGACCTGATGGTCGTCTCCGGCACGGTCACCGACAAGATGGCCCCCGCGGTCAAGCGCCTCTACGACCAGATGCCCGAACCGAAGTACGTCATCTCCTTCGGGGCCTGCTCGAACTCCGGCGGCCCGTACTGGGACTCCTACTGCGTCACCAAGGGCGTCGACCAGATCGTCCCGGTGGACGTGTACGTGCCCGGGTGCCCGCCGCGCCCGGAGGCGCTGCTGTACGGCATCGGCGAACTGCAGAAGCAGATAGGCGACGAGCCGCTGCGCCCGGCGTCGAGGCTGCGGGCGGCGCTGAGGAGGCGCGATGCGTGATCCTATTTCCTATAGGAAATATCCTATAGGATTCATTCCGCCGGGGAGGGCCCGTGCCTGATCCCTGGGAGGAGCGCGTGCGGGCGGCGCTGGCGGTCGAGGTCGTCCCCGACGCCGCGCGCGCGGTCGCCGACGTCCCGCCCGAGCGCTGGCACGAGGCCGCCCGCGCCTGCCGCGACGAGCTCGGCTGCGACTTCTTCGACTGGCTGTCGGCGGTCGACGAGAGCGAGATCGAAGACGGCGCGGGCCTGCGGGTCATCGCCCATCTCTGGTCGATCCGCGCCCGGCGCGGGGTCCTGCTCCGCACCGCCGCGGCCGGACCGCTCGAATCCGTCACCGACCTCTACCCCGGCGCGTCCTGGCACGAGCGCGAGACCCACGAGATGTTCGGCGCCGACTTCGCCGGCCACCCCGGGCTCGAACCGCTGCTGCTCCCGCCCGAGTTCGAGGGCCACCCGCTGCGCAAGGACTTCGTCCTCGCCTCCCGCGTGGTCAAGCCCTGGCCGGGGGAGAAGGAGCCCGGCGGCGGCCGCCCCGGCGCCCGCAAGCGCGCCCCCAAGAAACCCCCCGGCGTGCCCGACGGATGGATGGAACCGGCCGGCGAGGAGCCCGATGCTTGAGATCGCGCTCAAACTCGCCGGCGTCATCGCCGCATTCCTGCTGCTCCCGCTCCTGGTCGGCCAGACCGAGCACAAGCTCATGGCCCACATGCAGGGCCGGCTCGGCCCCATGCACGCCGGCCGCTTCCACGGCTGGGCGCAACTGATCGCCGACGGCGTCAAGTTCGCGCAGAAGGAGGACCTGGTTCCCGCCGCGGCCGACCGGCCGGTCTTCAAGCTCGCCCCGGCGGTCGCGCTCGTCCCCTACCTGCTGGTGCTGCTGTTCATCCCGCTCGGGCCCGGCGATCTGGTCGGCTCCGGCCTGGAGATGGGCCTGTTCGTGGTGCTGGCGCTGGTCGGCATCGGCGTGCTCGCGGTGCTCATGGCGGGCTGGGCCTCGGCCAATAAGTACACGCTGGTCGGGGCGCTGCGCGCGGCCGCGCAGTTGATGGCCTACGAACTGCCGCTGGTGCTGGCGGCCGCCTCGATCGCCGTCGCCGCCGGAACGCTGAACCTCTCCGGCATCGTCGAGGCCTGGCACCCCTGGTGGCTGCTGTGGCAGGCCCCGGCCGCGCTGATCTTCTTCATCGCCGGGCTCGCCGAGATCCGCCGGCCCCCGTTCGACGCGCCCGTGGCCGACTCCGAGCTGGTGTTCGGCTACCTCACCGAGTACGCCGGGCTGCGCTTCGCGCTGCTGCTGCTGGCCGAGTACGCCGGGATCGTCGTCATCGCCGCACTCACCTCGGTGCTGTTCCTGGGCGGCTGGAAGGGTCCGGGACCGGACTCGCTCGGCTGGCTGTGGACGCTGCTGAAGACCGGCGCGCTCTCGGCGGTGGTGATCTGGCTGCGCGTGGCGTGGCCGCGGCTGCGGGTCGACCAGATCCAGGCGCTGTGCTGGAAGGGGCTGGTGCCGGCCGCGCTCGGCCAGCTCGTGCTGACCACGGTCGTCGCGCTGGCCTAAGCCGCCTTCGAGTCCGAGGCGGCCGCCGAACCCGACGCGCTCTCGCTCTTGGGCTTGGACTCGCTCTTCGACTCGCTCGTGGACTCGGAACTCTTGGCGCCGTTCTGCGAGCCGTTCTCGCTCAGCGTGCTGGAGTCGGACGAGCGGGAGTCGGTGCGGTAGAAGCCGCTGCCCTTGAAGGTGACCCCGACGTTGCCGAAGACCTTGCGCAGGGCGCCCGCAGTCTGGCACGAGGGGCAGTCGGTCAGGCGCGGTTCGGAGAACGACTGGTGCTGGTCGAACTCGTAACCGCACTCCTTGCAGCGGTATTCGTACGTCGGCACGGCTAACCTCCAGCGATGGCCGGGTCGCGACACGGCTCGCAAAGTCGGCCGTGGGCGGGTCGCGGTCGGACCCCGATCGAGATTAGCACTCAGCGGCCCGGAGTGCTAATGGCGTCCAGGCCTGCGGTGACGGTCACTCGAGCGTGGCGTAGCCGCCCGAGGGGGTCACGATCGCGGTGACCGGCCGGTCGTGGTCCTCGGCGGGGACCGCGACTCCGAACTCGCCGTCGCGCAGCAGCCCGACCACCGGGGTCCCCGGCCGCAGCCGCGTCAGCGCCCGGTCGTAGGAGCCGCCGCCCCGGCCCAGGCGCAGTCCGGAATGTGAGACGCCCAGGGCGGGCACGATGACCACCTCGGCCCGCCCGATCGCCGCCGGGCCGCGGGTGGCGGCGACCTTCTCCGTCCCCTTCGGTCCACTGAGCGCCGTTCTCGGCCGCGCCGGATCCGACGACGACTGCGGCACTTCGGTGCCGACGACGACCCAGTCGAGGTCGTTGTCCGCCAACGTCACCGGCAGCAGCACCCGGTAGGTCTCGGCGAGGCGCTCGGGCAGTTCGGGCTGCAGCGTCGCCCCCGGCTCGGCCCCGAACGGCCGATAGGCCGCGACCGTCGCGCCCGCGGTCAGCGTTTCGTCCAAATAGCCCCGCAGCGCGATCCAGGTCGCCCGGTCCGCCGAGGCCCGGTCGGCCGCCGGTAGGGCCTTTCGGCTGCTCAGCAGCTTGGTTCGAACGATGTGTTTGTCTATAGCCATGATCGTCCCTCCTGTGTTCGACCTATAACCAGCACCGATTCCACCAAATAGCTAAATCTGTTCACCTTTTCGGGCGGCATCGCCTCGGAAACGCCCCGCCGTGTCGTGTCGAGACGGTTGCGCTAGGTAGTCTTCTAGGGAGTGAACTTGAGGGGGCTTCGGTGTCGCTGCGCTCACGGCTCACCACGGCGTTCCTCGTCGTCGTGCTCGGGCCGGTCCTGGTGGGGGCCGTCTTCGTTGCTGCCATCATGTCCCATCTGGCGGACTCCCGCGGCGAGGCCGCGGCCGACTCGGCGGTCACCGTGGTCGACTCCACCCTCGGTACCATCTGCGAGCGCATTCAGGCCTCCGCGGCTGCGGTGGCCCTCAACCACGGTAGCGGCGGCCGGGACGGCGGCGCCGACATGGCCGAGCTCCTGGTCGACCGCGCCGTCGTCGACGGTATCGCCTTCACCGGCATCGACGACGCCGCCGGCCACGCCACCAGCGTCGGCGACCCCGCCCCCGAAGGCGCCTGGGCCGACTGCGGGGCCGAGGCCATCCGGGCCGGCGCCCGCCCGGTCGTCGCCCTCGGCGCCCAGGCCGAGGTCCGCAACGACGACGGCTCCACTGCGGCCTTCACCGCCTTCCGCGTCGTCGACCAGGCATTCCTCGCCTCCCTCGCCGACGCCGCCGACGCCTCCCTGGTCCTGGACGACGGCCGCTTCGAACCGCTCGAGGCCCGCGGCGCCGACCCCGCCGTCTGGGCCCGCACCGACGCCTTCCTCCCGCTGCGCATCGGGACCGTCTCCACCGACGTCACCCCCATGTACTGGACCCTCGCGGCCATGGTCGCCGCCTCGGGGGTGCTCGCGGTCGCCCTGGCCTCCTGGCTCGCGCGCTCCACCACCCGCCCCCTGGCCGAGCTGTCCGGGGCCGCCCAGCGCATCAGCGAAGGCGACCTGGACGTCCGCGTCCAAGTCCAGGGCGGCGACGAGTTCGCCCAGCTCGCCGACAACTTCAACCGCATGACCGCCCAGACCCAGTCCTACGTCCAGGCCCTGACCACCTCCCGCGACCAGATGCGCGGCCAGCTCGGCTGGCTCGGCCAGACCCTCACCGCCACCCTCGACCTCGACCGCATCCTCGAGGTCATCCTCGACACCGCCATGGTCACCACCAGTGCCGAGGCCGGACTGGTCATGCTCGCCGACGTGGCCGACACCGACCGGCTCGGCCAGCGCGCCGCCGAAGGCGCCCTCGGCATCGACGAGCCGGCCTCCGTCCGCCTCGGGGAGGGCGTCATCGGCGGCATCGCCGCCAGCGGCGCCCCCGCCCACGGCCGCATCGTGGACGGCCGGCTCGGGCCGTGGCGGCGGGTCGCCACCGAACCGGACGCCCGGACCATCGTCGCGGTGCCCTTCAGCAGCCGCCAGACGCCCGAGCCCGAGCATCCGGGCGCCCGCAGAGGCGGCGCCTCCGAGGACGAGGCCGGCCGCGGCCAGCACTGCGTGCTCGGCGTGCTGGTGCTGTACAACCGGGTCGCCGACCTCGACTTCGAGGACGGCGACGTCGAGACCCTGAAGACCTTCGCCGGGCAGGTCGCGGTCGCGGTCGAGAACGTGCTCCTCCACCGCCGCGCCCAGCGGCTGAGCCTGACCGACCCGCTCACCGGTCTGTGGAACTACCGGTTCATGCAGACCTCGCTGCGCCGCGAGGCCGAACGCGTGCGCCGCTACCGGCGCTCGTCGGCGCTGCTGGCGATCGACCTCGACCGGTTCAAGATCGTCAACGACACCTACGGGCACCCGATCGGCGACCAGGTCCTGGTCGAGCTGGCCCGCCGCATAACCGGGCAGATCCGCGAGGTCGACCTCGCCTTCCGCCACGGCGGCGAGGAGTTCATGGTGCTGCTGCCCGAGACCGACGCCTCCGGCGCCACCGCGGTCGCCGAGCGGCTCGCCCGCGCCCTGGCGAGCAGGCCGTTCAAGGTCGGAGGCCTGGAGCTGAGCGTCACCGTCTCGGTCGGCATCGCCGTCCTCGGCGAGCACGCCGACACCGCCGCCGACGTCCTCGCCGCCGCCGACGAGGCGCTGTACGCGGCCAAGGCCGCCGGCAGGGACACCTGGCGGGTCGCCGCCACCTGAGCCCCCCTCGGCCGGGCCGGACGCCGCCCTCGGACGCTCCGCCGCAGGTAGACCGGCCCGGACCCGCGTCCGGGTGGCGGACATCTGACGCAGCGTCGTCACGATACGCTCGCCCTATGTCTGAAACCTCGCGTCGGGCCACCAAGGCCGTCATACCCGCCGCCGGCAACGCCACCCGATTCCTCCCGGTCACCAAGTCCGTCCCGAAGGAACTGCTGCCGATCGTGGACAAGCCGGTGCTCCAGTACATCGTCGAGGAGGCCGCCGAGGCCGGCGCCGACGACGTCCTGCTGGTCACCGCCCGCGGCAAGGACTCGATGGTCGACTACTTCGACTCGCGATTCGACCTCGAGGAGGCGCTGGCCGCGAAGGGCAAGGACGACGCCCTCGAATCGATCCGGGCACCCGAGCGAACCGCCGAGATCCACGCCGTCCGCCAGGGCGGCGCGCTCGGCCTCGGCCACGCGGTCGGCCGCGGCGCCGCCCACGTCGGCGACGAGCCGTTCGCAGTCCTCCTGGGCGACGAGTTCTGCCACCTCGACGACAAGCTCCTGCCGCGCATGATCGAACTCCAGGCCGAGACCGGCGGGATCGTGCTGGCGCTGATGGAGGTGCCGCGCGAGGACGTCTCGCGATGGGGCATCGCCTCGGTCGACGCCACCGACGACGACGACGTCGTCGAGGTCACAGGAATGGTGGAAAAACCCGCCGTCGACCAGGCCCCCTCGAACCTCAGCCTCATCGGCCGCTACGTCCTGCCCGGCTCGATCTTCCCGGTCCTCCACGACACCCCGCCCGGCCGCGGCGGCGAGATCCAACTCACCGACGCCATGGACACCATGCGCGCCAAAGGAACCCCCGTCCACGGCGTGATCTTCCGCGGCCGCCGCTACGACACCGGCGAGCCGGCCGCCTACCTGCAGACCATCGTCGAACTGGCGAGTGAACGCGACGACTTGCCCGGCTTCAACGCCTGGCTGCGGGAATTCGGTGCGACACTGGACTAGCGACGCTGGTCGGACGATGGCGGGGACTCGACAAACGGGGGGCTGAGAAGTGAAGGGCAGCGGTGAGGCGACGCCATTGGCGGACTTCCTGTCAAAGGCGCTGGCCCTCGTCCGGCCCCTGCCGCCCACCGACGTCGACATGACCCGGTCGACCGGGTCGGTGCTCGCCGAGGACGTCACCAGCTCCGGCCCGCTCCCCGCCTTCGACTACGCGGCGATCGACGGCTACGCCGCCGCCGCCGACGACCTGGCCGGCGCCAGCCCCGAGCGCGGCGTCGGCCTCAAGGTCCTCGGCGACCTAGCCGCCTCCTCCTGGCGGCCCGTCCGCCTGGTCAAGGGCGCCTGCTTCTCGGTCGCCGCCGGCGCGCCCCTGCCGGTCGGCGCCGACATCGTCGTGCCCCTGGCCTGGACCGACGAAGGCATGGCCACCGTCGAGGTCCGGCAGGTGCCCCGCCGCGGCCACGGCGTCCGCCGCCTGGGCTCCGAACGCACCTCCGGAGAGATCCTCGCCCACGAGGGCCGCCGCATCACCCCCCAGCTCATCGGCATGCTCGCCGCCGCCGGCGTCGCCGACGTCGTCGTCCGCCCCACCCCGCGCGTGGTCGTCATCGCCACCGGCGACGAACTGGTCGACACCGGACGGCCCTCCCAGCCCGGCCAGTTGGTCGACGTCGACTCCCACCTGGTCACCGCCGCCGCCTCCGAAGCCGGCGCCCACGCCTACCGGGTCGGCATCTGCGACGACGACCCCGACGCCCTCCGCATGGTCCTCGACGACCAGATCCTCCGCGCCGACCTGGTCGTCACCACCGGCGGCACCGGCACCGGCCCCGGCGACATGGTCCGGCGCACCTTCTCCCGCGACGGTGCGGTCGCGTTCGACCCGGTCGCCGTCTACCTGTGCGAGACGATGGGCTTCGGCACCATCGGCCCCGAGGAGGTGCCCGTCGTGTGCCTCCCCGGCGACCCGGTCGCGGCCATGGTCGCCTTCGAAGTGATCGCCCGGCCCCTCATCCAGCGCCTCGCCGGCGCCGAACCGGTCTTCCGGCCCAGCGTGCGGGCCAACCTGACCGAGCCCGTATCCTCACCGAACGGGCTGCGCGAATTCCGGCCGGTCCGCGTCGCCGAACGGCGCGGCGGCGGCTACACCGTCGCACCGCTCGGATCGACCTCCTACACCCTCACCGGTATCGCCGAGGCGACCGGACTGATGACCATCGGGGAGAACGCGACCCGGGTGCCCGCCGGGTCCACCGTAGACGTGCTGCTACTGGATCGAAACCGATGAACCGCCACGACACACTGCACCTGGACCGAAATAGATGACCCTCTCCAACCCCGGCTGGCCGGTGCGACTCGCCCACGGCGACGTGGGCGTGAGACCCTTTCGCCGCAGCGACGCCCGGCGCTGGAGCGACCTGCGCCGAGCCAACGAAGCCTGGCTCGCGCCCTGGGAGCCCGGCACCGGCACCACCTGGCACGAAGCCCACTCGCCGGCCGCGTTCCGCGCCATGCTCCGGGGCCTCAAACGCTCGGTCAAGGACGGCACCAGTTGGCCGCTGGCCGTCTGCCACCGCGGCGAACTGGTCGGCGGGCTGACGGTGGGCAACATCGTGCGCCGCGCCTTCGGCTCGGCCTACGCCGGCTACTGGATCGACCAGGGCCACGCCGGCCGCGGCATCACCGCCACCGCGCTGGCCCTGGTCATCGACCACGCCCTCACCGTCGGCCGCCTCCACCGCATCGAGGTCAACGTCCGCCCCGAGAACGCACCGTCCAACCGCATCGCCGAGAAACTCGGACTGCGCCGCGAGGGCCTGCACAAGCGCTACCTCTACATCGACGGCGGCTGGCGCGACCACTACGGCTACGCCGTCACCGCCGAGGAGGTCGCCGCCGAGCGCATGATCGACCGGATGGAGCGGCTCAGGCGCGCCGAGTCGAACCACTGACCGGCTGCGGCAGCGCCGAACGGTCGGTCAGCACGATCGGGTCGCCCTCGGTGACCGCGATCGTGTGCTCCATGTGCGCCCCGCGCGAGCCGTCGGCGCTGCGCAGCGTCCACCCGTCGGCGTCGAAGCGGATCCGGTCGGTCGTGTGCAGGAACCACGGCTCGATCGCGATGACCAGGCCCGGCCTGAGCCGGAGCCCCCGCCCCGGCCGCCCGTCGTTGGGCACCTGCGGGTCGGCGTGCATCGTGCGCCCCACCCCGTGCCCGCCGAACTCGGTGTTGACCGACAGGCCCTCGGCCCGCGCCACCTCCGCGATCGACGCCGAGACGTCGCCGAGCCGGCTGTCCGCCCGCGCCGCGCCGATCCCGGCCTCCAGCGCCCGCGCGGCCGTATCGATCAGCCGCAGGTCCTCCTCGCGCGGCTCGCCGACCGCGACGCTGATCGCCGAATCGGCCACCCAGCCGTCGACCTCGACGGCGAAGTCGAGGCTCAGCAGGTCGCCGTCGCGCAGCCGGTAGCGGTGCGGCAGCCCGTGCAGGACCGCGTCGTTGACCGATGTGCACAGCACCTTCCCGAACGGGCCCGACCCGAACGGCGGCGAATAGTCGACATAGCAGGAGCGCCCGCCGGCCTCCTTGATGCGGCGGGCGGCCAGTTCGTCCAGATCCAGCAGGTTCACGCCGACGTCGGCGACCTCGGCCAGCTCGGTCAGGGTCTGGGCGACGAAGCGGCCGGCCGGGCGCATCCGCTCGATCTCTGCAGGGGAGTAGTACTCGATCACCCGTCGAACCTATCCGACGCGCGGGCCGACCGCAGCCGCCGCGACGATCCGCGTCACGCCCGGACCCGATCGCCGCCGCCGCAGGTGGCGACCGGGTTAGGCTCACAGCCGTGGACGCCGCGACCCAACTTCCGACCGTCGCCGTGATCGGCGCCGGCCAGCTCGCCCGCATGACCCATCAGGCCGCCATCGCGCTCGGCCAGAGCCTGAAGGTCCTCGCCGCCGACCCCGCCGAGAGCGCCGCCGCCGTCGCCTCCCGGGTCGAGATCGGCGACTTCCGCGACCTCGACGACCTGCGCGCCTTCGCCGCCGACGCCACCGTGGTCACCTTCGACCACGAGCACGTGCCCCAGGCGGCCCTCCGGGCGCTGGGGTCCGAGGGTGTCGACCTCCAGCCCCGGCCCGAGGCCCTGCGGTACGCGCAGGACAAGCAGGCCATGCGCGAGCGGCTCGGCAAGCTCGGACTGCCGATGCCGCGCTGGGCGCCGGTCGACTCGATCTCCGATGTGGAGGCGTTCGGTTTCCCCTGCGTCCTCAAGGCCGCCACCGGCGGCTACGACGGCAAAGGCGTGTGGATGGTCGACCGGCCCGGCGACGCCCAGGCCGTCCTCGCCTCCGGCGTCCGCCTCATCGCCGAGGAGACGATGAACCTCGAACGCGAACTGGCCGTCCAGGTGGCGCGCTCCCCGCGCGGGGAGACCGCCGTCTACCCGGTGGTCGAGACCGTGCAGCGCGGCGGGATCTGCACCGAGGTCATCGCCCCCGCCCCCGATGTCGGCCCCGAGCTGAACGAGACCGCCGCCGGCATCGCGCGTACCGTCGCCGACGAGCTCGGCGTCTGCGGCATGCTGGCGGTGGAGCTGTTCCAGACCGCCGACGGCCTGTTCGTCAACGAACTGGCGATGCGCGCCCACAACTCCGGCCACTGGACCATCGAAGGGGCCGAGACCAGCCAGTTCGAGCAGCACCTGCGGGCCGTGCTCGACTACCCGCTCGGATCGACCGCGCCGACCGCCCCGATCACGGTGATGGCCAACGTCCTCGGCGGCGAGGCCGGCGGGCCCCGCCTCGACGAGCGGCTGCAGCATCTGATGGCCGGCGACCCGGGCGCGCGCGTCCACCTCTACGGCAAGGCCGTCCGGCCCGGCCGCAAGATCGGCCACGTGACCGTCCGCGGGGACGACCTGGATTCCCTTCGCGCCCGCGCCAAGCGAGCGGCCCGGCACCTGACCGAAGGCAAGTAGGCTGTGCACATGGTTGAGAACGAACGCGCCCGAGTCGGCGTGATCATGGGCTCCGATTCGGACTGGCCGACGATGGAGGCCGCCGCCGGGGCCCTGGAGGAGTTCGGGGTCCCCTTCGAGGTCCGCGTGGTCTCGGCGCACCGCACCCCGCACGCGATGCTCGCCTACGCCGAGTCGGCCGCCTCCCGCGGCATCGGGGTCATCATCGCCGGCGCCGGCGGTGCCGCCCACCTGCCCGGCATGGTCGCCGCCGCCACACCGCTGCCGGTGGTCGGCGTCCCGGTCCCGCTGTCGAACCTCGACGGCCTGGACTCGCTGCTGTCGATCGTGCAGATGCCGGCGGGCGTCCCGGTCGCGACCGTGTCCATCGGCGGCGCCCGCAACGCCGGCCTCCTGGCCGTCCGCATCCTCGGCGCCTCCGACCCGGATCTGCGGGAGCGTATGTCCAACCACCAGGTCGACCTGGAGCGCCTGGTCTCGGAGAAGGACTCCAACCTCCGCTACAAACTCTCGCACTAGCCACTTACAACAACGGCACTGCCGATGGTGATACTAACGCCGGTGTTACTAACACTGCTGTTACTACCAGCATTGTTACTACGGAGGTGCATCGTTGGTCGGATTCGTCGGCTGTGCCTGGCACCGCCTGGCCGAACGAACGCCGCTGGCCCCGGCTCTGGAAGCCGCCGGCACCGTTCTGGAGTGACCGCTCGGCTATCGCGACCAACTCGTGGAAGTCGACCTCACGGCCCGGTTGGTCGCCGAATAATGCCCGGTCGCTACATATGCGTGTGGTAGCATACGCATATGGCTAGGAAGCGGACCATGGTCTACGCCGATGAAGAGGATCTCGCGATCATCAAGGAAGCTGCGAGGCGCTACGGCGTATCCGAAGCCGAGCTCATCCGCAAGGCGATCCACCGTGCCGCGATGTCGAGCCGGATCTGGGACGAACCGTTTTTCAGCAAGACCTACAAGCGGATCCGAAATGAAGGCTACGAGGAGGCGAAGGAAGCAGTCTGGCGGGAACAGCTCGACAGATATCGTGCAACGCGGAACGGCGACTCGTGATCGTCGTCATCGCGGATACTTCTGGACTGGTCGCAGCGCTGGATGCCGAGCATCCCGACGGCGAAGGTGCTCGGACCGTCATGCACACCGCAGGTCTGCTCGTCGTTTCCCCGGTCCTCCTGTCGGAACTCGACCACCTGGTCGACCGTGAATTCGGTCAGGATGCCGCCCTTGAGGTGGTCGATGATCTGCGAGTGAGGGTCGACGAGGGCCGAGCGTGCATCCCGCACATCACGTCCCGCATCGTGGCCTTGGCGCAGGAGGTTCGTCGCAAATACCGCGATCTCGATCTCGACATCGCCGATGCCGTCAACGTGGTCGTGGCGGCCGAGTTCGAGACGGACGCGATCCTGACGCTCGATCGTCGGGACTTCCGCGCGATCAAACCGCTCGCCGAGTACAACGCGTTTCGTCTGCTGCCGGACGACATGTGAATCAACGCTGAGGCGTCCACGGCCTAGAGCTCGGAGCAGAGGATCGCGGCGTGGGTCTTCCCTACTCTGGTCGCGACCAGGGTGGCCTCCTCACTCCCCTTCAGCTTCAGCTCGTTGCGGAACTTCGACGGGTCTATACCGGTGCCCCGCTGCTTGATCGTCAGAGTGCCGATGCCGCGGTCGGCCAGCATTCGCCGCACCTTCTTGGCGTTGAGTGGCCAGATCTCCTCGACTTTCCACACCCTCGCGAACGGGCTCCGCAGGAGTTCATCGCCGTAGAGGTAGGCGATGTCGGGATGCGCCGTGTGCGCCCCCAGGCGCTCGGCCAGCTCGGCCACCAGGCCCGCCCGGATCACCGCGCCGTCCGGCTCGTAGAGGTACCGCCCGACGCCGCCGGTCTCGGCCCGCTGCTCACCGGTCCCGGTCAGCTCGTGCCACGTCCCGTCCTTGCACACGCTCGCCCGGCGCGGCACCTCCGCGGCCCCGCCCAGCCACAGGCAGGCCTCCACCACGTCCCGGTCGACCGACACCCACTCGGCCTCGGCGCCGCCCGGCAGCCATTCGCGCCGCACGCCCGGGCCCAGCTTCACCGCCGCGGCCCCGGCCTCCGCCAGGCGGTCGAGCAGCCGGTCCAGCGGCGGGGCGTAGGCGGCCGGATCGAAGGTCCTTCCCGCGCCGCCGCGCCGGGCCGGGTCCGAGAACACCGCCGCCCGCAGCGGCGCCGCCAGCGCGTCCCCCACCCGGACCTCGACCTCCAGCCCCAGCGCCTCGGCGTTCGCCCCGGCCAGGGCCGCGGTGGCGGCGTCGGCCTCGACCGCCTCGACCCGCAGGCCCGCCTGAGCCAGCGCCAGCGCGTCGGTCCCCAGGCCGCAGCACAGGTCGCTCACCTCGTCGGCGTGGCGGGCCAGCCGCGCCGCCCGGCGCTCGGCCACCGGCCACCTGGTGGCCTGCTCTAGGCCCTCCCGGGTGAAGTACAGCTCGTCGGCGCGCTCGCCGAATTTCGCCCGCGCCTTGACCCGGAGCTCGGCGAGCGTCAGCGCCGCCGCGGCCAGTTCCGGGTCGGTGCCGTCGCGGCGCAGCTCCAGCGCCGCCCGGCGGCCGGCGCTGCGCAGCGCCTCGGCCGCCCGCCGCTGCAGTCCCGGGTCGGCTTGCAGTGCCTTCAGCAGCCTGGTATCCACGACCCCAATGATTCCCTATCGCGTCACAGCCCCCGCCGTTGACGTCTTCACCTGCGCGAACTAATCTCGACCTAGCACTCGCAAGCCGAGATTGCTAAGCGCTAGAATGAGCTTGGCACTCTCGAGCGGAGAGTGCCAGAAGCCACGGGCCGGTGCCTCGGCACCCGCGACGACGAGACCCGCGCTGTCGTGGCGGTTCACCGCAACGAACTCTCACATGAGGAGAAGACCAAGTGAGCAAGGCTGCAATCAGGCCGCTCGGCGACCGCATCGTAGTCCAGGCCAACGAGGCCGAGACCACCACGGCCTCCGGCATCGTCATTCCGGACACCGCCAAGGAGAAGCCGCAGGAAGGCACCGTCCTGGCCGTCGGCCCGGGCAACACCGACGACAAGGGCAACCGCATCCCCGTCGACGTCAACGTCGGAGACGTGGTCATCTACTCCAAGTTCGGCGGCACCGAAGTCAAGTACGCCGGCGAGGAGTACCTCGTCCTCTCGTCCCGCGACGTGCTCGCGGTCGTCGAGCAGTAGCGCCGCCGGGCCCCTGCGGCGACGCCCGGCGCGCCCGGTAGGGGCCCTTTCGTGCTCTCCGCTCGACCAACGAAGGGAAACCCATGCCGAAGATTCTCAACTTCGCCGAGGACGCGCGCGGCGAACTGCTGCGCGGCATCGACGAACTCGCCGACACCGTCAAGGTCACGCTTGGCCCCAAGGGCCGCAACGTGGTCCTCGAACGCTCCTTCGGCCCGCCGGTGATCACCAACGACGGCGTCACCATCGCCAAGGAGATCGAACTGTCCGACCCCTACGCCAACCTGGGCGCCCAGTTGGTCAAGGAGGTCGCCACCAAGACCAACGACGTGGCCGGCGACGGCACCACCACCGCCACCGTCCTGGCCCAGCAGATGAGCCGGGCCGGCATCAAGGCGGTCGCCGCCGGGGCCAACCCGGTGGCCATCCGCAAGGGCATCGAAGCGGCCACCCAGGCCGTGTCCGACGCCCTGCTCGACCAGGCCGTCGACATCTCCAGCCACGAGAGCATCGCCCAGGTCGCCTCCATCTCGGCGCAGGACCCCGAGATCGGCGAGCTGATCGCGAAGGCCATGGACGTGGTGGGCGCCGAGGGCGTCATCTCCATCGAGGACGGCTCCAGCCTGGAGACCACCCTCGAGGTGACCGAGGGCATGCAGTTCGACAAGGGCTACATCTCGCCGAACTTCATCACCGACCAGGAGGCCCGCGAGACGGTCTTCGAGGACCCGTACGTCCTCATCACCAACGGCAAGATCTCCTCGGTGGAGGACCTGCTGCCGGTGCTGGAGAAGGTCATCGAGTCCTCCAAGCCGCTGCTGATCATCGCCGAGGACGTCGAAGGCCAGGCGCTGGCGACCCTGTCGGTCAACGCCCTGCGCGGCACCTTGAAGGCCTGCGCGGTCAAGGCCCCGGCCTTCGGGGACCGCCGCAAGGCCATCCTGGGCGACATCGCGACGCTGACCGGCGCCGAGGTGATCTCCTCGGAGGTCGGGCTCGACATCAAGCAGGCCGACCTGTCGCACCTGGGCACGGCCCGCCGCGTCACGGTCACCAAGGACTCGACCACCATCGTCGACGGCGCCGGCACCAAGGCCGACGTCGACGGCCGGGTCTCGCAGATCAAGACCCAGATCGAGCAGAGCGACTCCTCCTGGGACCGCGAGAAGCTGGAGGAGCGCCTCGCGAAGCTCTCCGGCGGCGTCGCGGTCATCCAGGTCGGCGCGGCCACCGAGGTCGAGCTCAAGGAGCGCAAGCACCGCATCGAGGACGCCGTTTCGGCGACCAAGGCCGCGGTCGAGGAGGGCATCGTCCCCGGCGGCGGTGCCGCCCTGGTCCACGCCGCTTCGGCCCTGGAGAAGGTCGAGCTCGAGGACGTCGAGGCCCGCGTCGGCATCAAGATCGTCGACGAGGCCCTGACCGAGCCGCTGCGCCGCATCGCGGCCAACTCCGGCGCCCGCGGCGACGTGGTCGTCGAGGCCGTCATCGCCAAGAGCTCGACCCGGGAGGGCTGGAACGCCCTCACCGGCCAGTACGAGGACCTGGTCGACGCCGGCATCATCGACCCGGTGAAGGTCACGCGCAACGCGCTGCTCAACGCCGGTTCGATCGTCGGCATGCTGCTGACGACCGAGGTGACCATCGTCGACAAGCCCGAGGACGACGAGGAGGACGGCCACGGTCACGGCCACTCCCACCAGCACGGCCCGGGATTCTGACCCGACGAACGCACCGCGGGGCCGCCGACGATGTCGGCGGCCCCGTTTCGTCTCGGGCGGCGGCCCTGAGAATCGGAAGTGTCAACATCCCGACACTTCCTCGCGCCACTGTCGGCAACCCGATAGAGTTCAAGTGCCTTCGCGGCCTTTGGGGATCGGAGCCGCGAAGGCACTTTTCATGCCCGCATGTCGCCCGACTGGTGAACCCGCAACCGCCGCATGCGGTTCAGTGTCGCCGCCACCTCGTGGCGCCGGGGGATCGCCAGGTCCGCGTTCCGGATGTCGAGCAGCGCGCCCACCCCCTCGGACTCCAGGGCGGCCTCGAGCCGGTCGAGGGCTCCGGCCACGGTGGTCTTGCCGTCGATCCATCCGCGGCGCATCGCCGCCTCCAGCGCCAGGCCGATCCCGGCGGTCATGGAGGCGTCGGTGATCTGCTCGACCGACCGCACATCCACGTCCGAGCCGCCGAAGCGGAGCCCGTCGGTGCCGGAGGCCTTGATCTTCTGCTTGCCGCGGAACTCGGCCGAAACCGAGTCCGAGTCGATCACCCGCGGCCGGGGCAGGTCGAACGCGTCGGCCTCGGCCACCCGCCCGGTCGGCTCGGCCGCCAGCGACCTGGCCCTCGCGGTCACGTCCTGGGGCCGGTAGGCGTCCATCAGCAGCACCCGGTCGGCCACGTCCATGTAGTCGCCCGAACCGCCCATGACGAGTACGGTGCTCACCCCGTGCCGGTCCGCCATCGACCGGATCAGGTCGACCAGCGGCGTCAGCGGCTCCCGGTCCTTGGCGACCAGCTCCTGCATGCGCGCGTCCCTGATCATCAGGTTCGTCGCGGCGGTGTCCTCGTCGATGAGCAGCAGCTTCGAGCCCGCTTCGATCGCCTCGACGATCGCGGCCGCCTGCGAGGTCGAGCCCGAGGCGTTCTCGGTGGTGAAGTGCCGCGTGTCGTCCCCCGACGGCAGGTGGTCGACGAAGGCGTGCACGTCGACGCCGGTGACCGCGCGGCCGTCCTCGGCCCGGATCTTCGCCGCCGAACGGTCGGTCACCACCAGGTCCCTGCCGTCCCCGGGCACGTGGTCCCACACTCCGGTCTCCAAGGCCCGCAGCAGCGTCGACTTGCCGTGGAAGCCGCCGCCGACCACGAGCGACACGCCCGGCTCGATCCCCATGCCGCGCACCGTCCCGGTGTGCGGCAGCTCGACGGTGACCGCCAGCGACTCCGGGCTCTCGAACGGCACGCCGCCCTCCATCTGCCGGTCGTCGACCCCTGAGCGCCGGGCCAGCATCGAGCCGTCGGCGACGAACGCCACCAGGCCCCGTTCGGCGACCGCCTCCCGGAGCGCCTCGACGTCGTCGGCGTGCCGCACCCACCGCCACGCTTCGTCGTCCTCGACCCCCAGCGCCGCGTCGGCCGCGTCCGGCAGGGCGGTGCACAGCAGCCGCGCCGCGCCCCGGCCGTCGATGCGGCGGCCCCGCCCGGGCATCTGCGCGCCCAGCCGGAACACCACCGACCCGTCCTCGCCGACCTCGCACGAGGAGCGCTGCAGGATCTCCTGCCCGCCGGCGTCTATCCGCAGGTCCTTGGTGCGGCAGGCGCGCCGGAACCGCTTCGCCAGCAGCACCGCCACCGCCCGGCGCCGGGCCGGGGTCGCGAACCAGTCGTCCAGCAGGTCGGCCGGCTCGGTCGCGAACCGCAGCTCGAGGCGGCTCGGCGGCGCGAACGGGTCGGACTGCACCTTGACGATGTCGAGTTCCGCCTCGCCTGTCCACCATTTGCCACGCAGCGATTTATATCGGCCGTAACTCGCACCCTCCAGGGCCGTTAGTTCGTTAGACAGGTCATGGCGAGGTGGATATGAACGTTGGTCATCAATTGAACGGGGACTGTACTTCCGGTGACGCTGTCCCCCTCTTCCCTTCGTCATGTGCCCATCCTCGCATCGGGCGGCGTCGACCGCGCGTGCCCGGGCCCGAATCGTATGCGTCCACACCTCATCCGGGAATCCACGAAAAGTCACTCAAAAAAGTTCGCGCAAGTCGCGTCATGGCGGCTCACCGGTTCCGTGACATATCCGAGAGTCACCATCCGGTCTGCCGCAGTGAAAGGTAGAACAAAAGTGAGAACCGTACTGGTCTGTATCAAGACTCCTCAAGCGGGGCAGAAGATCTCGGCCTGCGCGACCCGAATGGGCCTGGCGCAGGCGGTCAAGCCGGTGGAGGGTTCCACCGAGCTCTTCGTCGAACTCGGGCGGCGCCAGGTGGACGTGGTGCTGGTCGACATCGCGCTCGCGGCCCCCGATCCGGTCAAGTTCACCAAGACCGTCCGCGCCCGGTCCCCCCGCACCGGCGTCCTCCTCTCGGGCGCGGCCGACCCCCGCACCACGGCGATGGTCGTCGCCGCCGGCGCCCGAGGCGTCATCCGCTCCCCGTCCAACAGTTCCGACGAGCTGCTCGTGGCACTGGCGCAGGCGATCATGTTCGCCTCGCCGAACCTGGTCCGCCTCGGCGACGCCGTGCCCCGGCAGCGCTCGCAGCTCCAGGGCATGAAGCTCACCGAGCGGGAGCTCCAGGTCCTTCGCGGCATGAGCGAGGGCAAGTCCAACGCCGAGATCGGCCGGGACCTGTTCGTTTCCGAGGACACCGTCAAGACCCACGCCAGGAGGATGTTCCGCAAGCTCGGCGCCCGCGACCGCGCTCACGCCGTCGCCGAGGCGTTCCGTTCAGGCCTGGTCTGCTGAGCGCCGTCCCGGCCCGGCGGCCTCACCGAGCGCCAGGAGCGCCTCGTCGTCGCCGGGGGAGCCGACCAGTTGCAGGCCCACCGGCAGACCCGCGACGTCGCCCGACGGCAGGGCGAGGGCGGGAGCGCGGGTCAGACCGGCCAGACACGTCAGGCGCACCACCGCTTCGCGGTCGATGCTCGCCTCCGGTTCGGGGGCGGGGCCGGGCGCGGCGGGGATCGCGAGCACGGCGCCGCCCGAGAGCCGTTCGGAGAGCAGTTCGGTGACCCGGTCCCGATGGCGGGTCGCCTCGGCTTCGGTCTCGGCGCTCACATCGGCGGCCCTGGAGAACCGCGCGGCCACGCCCGGACCGAACTCGGGCTCGGCCTTCTCGATCCATTCGCCGTGGCTCCGCCACGCCTCGAACGCCTGGATCATCGCGTAGGCGACGCGGGCCCGTTCGAGCCCGTCGGGCTCGTCGAACAGCGGCGCGGTGTCGATCTCGAGCCCGAGGCGGTCCACGGCGGGCTCGAGCGCCCGGCGCGCCTCGGGGCTCGCCTCGTCCCAGACGTCCCGCGGGGCCAGGACACCGGTGAACGGCTCGGGGGCGTCCGAGGACGTGCCCAGCAGCACCTCGCACGCCTCGCGCAGCGTCCTGGCGTCGCGCGCGAGCGCGCCGGCGGTGTCGAACGACGGCGACAGCGGCACGACGCCCTCCAGCGGCACGCGGCCGTGGCTGGGGCGCAGCCCGAACAGGCCGCAGTAGGAGGCCGGCAACCGGATCGAGCCGCCGGTGTCGGTCCCGAGGCCGACGTCGGCGGCCCCGAGCGCGACCGCCGAGGCCGATCCGGACGACGACCCGCCGGGCATCCGGCCCGGCGCGGCCGGGTTCTCGGGGGTCCCGTAGTGGGCGTTGGTGCCGTTGAGGCTCCACGCCAGCTCGTCGGTGACGGTCTTGCCGATCAGGCTCGCCCCGGCCCCGCGCAGCCGCGCCACGGCCTCGGCGTCGGCGTCGGCCGCCGCCGGGTGGGTCTCCAGCCAGCGCGGGTTGCCCGCTCCGGTGGGCATCCCGGCGACGTCGAACAGGTCCTTCACCGCCAGCCGCAGCCCGGCCAGCGGGCCGGTCAGCATGAAGTCGGGTTCCTGCAGCGGGATCCAGGGGACGAACGGATCGGTCACGGGACGGACTCCTTTCTCCGGTGTTCCCCCGATGATGCCCGCCCGCCGTTCGGCGGCGGCCCCGGCCTCGCTTCCGGCGAAGGCCGCGGGCCGTCAGTTGGCGCTGCCGTGGTGCCGCAGCCAGCAGTCCGAGTACCCGCGGGCGTAATCCCAGGTCACGTACTGCGCCGGGTCGGGGTCGTAGGCGGGTTCGTGGACCTGCGCGCTGTTGTCCTTGAGCAGGGCGCGCAGGTTCGACATCAGCAGACCCCAGGTGAAGTAGTGCGGCTCGTCGCAGTCGGCGCAGTCGACCACCACCCCCCGGAACCCGAGGGGCTGCAGGACCTTTTCGAACATCTCGAGTTCGTGCAGGTCCTCCAGCAGGTCGGCGCGGTCCGCGTCGTCGAGCTCGGGCTCGAACACCATGGAGTGGTCCATGTGCTCGGGGTCGTCGGCGAACGGGTCGCGAGGCTCCTCATGCACACCCCCAGCCTATCGCCCGTGCGCCGGGCGGGCACCCCTCCGCTGCGCGACCGCTCCGAGGAGACCGGCGGACCGCCGGAGTGATCCGGCCCGGATCACACTCCCGGAGCCGTGTGCGGCTCGGAGCGGCGCAGGTCGCCGCACTACGATTGGTCCATGGCGTTCTCAGGGGATTTCGGAATTGCAGGAGCCGAGGGCCAGGGCGGCGGCCGCGTCGGGGGCACCACGGTGCCGCTCGGCTCGCCGGCGGCCATCCCGCTCGGCCTGACCTACGACGACGTGCTGCTGCTGCCCGGCGAGTCCGAGGTGGCGCCGGGTGAGGCCGACACCGGCGCGCACGTCAGCCGCAACATCCGCCTGTCGGTGCCGCTGCTGACCGCGCCGATGGACACCGTCACCGAGGCGCGCATGGCCATCGCGATGGCCCGGCTCGGCGGCCTCGGCGTCCTGCACCGGAACCTCCCGGCCGAGGAGCAGGCCCAGCAGGTCGACCTGGTCAAGCGCTCGGAGTCGGGGATGGTGGCCGACCCGGTCACCTGCTCGGCCGACGACACCCTCGAACAGGTCGACAAGCTGTGCGCCCGCTACCGCATCTCCGGGCTCCCGGTGACCGACGCCGACGGCAGGCTGGTCGGCATCGTCACCAACCGGGACATGCGCTTCGAGGCCGACATGTCGGCCCGGGTCGCCGAGGTCATGACGAGCCGCGAGCTGGTGACCGCGCCCGAGGGCGTCTCCAGTGACGAGGCCCTGGAGCTGCTCAAGCGCAACAAGATCGAGAAGCTTCCGATCGTCGACGGGACCGGCCGCCTGCGCGGCCTGATCACCGTCAAGGACTTCGCCAAGCGCGAGGAGTTCCCCGACGCCACCAAGGACGACGCCGGGCGCCTGCGCGTCGGCGGCGCGATCGGCGTCGGCGAGGACCAGTACGCCCGCGCCGGGCAGCTCGTCGAGGCCGGCGTCGACCTGCTGGTGGTCGACTCCTCCCACGGGCACTCGCGCGGCGTGCTCGACATGATCGCCACCGTCGGCAAGGACTTCGGCGACAAGGTCGACGTCGTCGGCGGCAACATCGTCACCGCCGAGGCCGCCGAGGCGCTGATCGACGCCGGCGCCGACGGCGTGAAGGTCGGGGTCGGCCCGGGCGCCATCTGCACCACCCGCGTCGTCGCCGGAGTGGGCGCGCCGCAGGTGTCGGCGATCATGGACACCGTCCGCGTGGCGCGCGAACGCGGCGTCCCGGTCATCGCCGACGGCGGCGTCCAGTACTCCGGGGACATCGCGAAGGCCATCGTCGCCGGTGCCTCGGCGGTCATGATGGGCCAGTTGTTCGCCGGCTGCGCGGAGGGTCCCGGCGAGCTGATCTACATGAACGGCAAGCAGTTCAAGTCCTACCGCGGCATGGGCTCCTTGGGCGCCATGCAGACCCGCGGCCAGGCGAAGTCCTACTCCAAGGACCGCTACTTCCAGGACGCGGTCGACGCCGACGACAAGCTCGTCCCCGAGGGCGTCGAGGGCCAGGTTCCCTACCGGGGCACCCTCGCACAGGTGGTCTACCAGTTGACCGGCGGTCTGCGCATCGCGATGGGCTACACCGGGGCCGGTACGATCGATGCGATGCACGAGCGCGGGCGTCTGGTCCGGATCACCGCTGCGGGTCTGAAGGAGAGCCACCCGCACGACATCCAGATGACCGCAGAAGCGCCCAACTACCAGACTCGGTAGTGGGAACCCGGTAGGAGGAGGACCTGTGCGGGAACTGGTCGAGATCGGCCCCGGCAAGATCGTGGCGCGCGGCTGGCGGCTGTCCGAAGTGGCGCTCGTGCCGAGTCGGCGCACCAGAGACATCGACGACGTCTCGACCGAGTGGCAGTTGGACGCCTACCGGTTCGAGATTCCGGCGATGGCGCACCCGTCGGACGCGACGATGAGCCCGGCCTCGGTCATCGAGACCGGCCGCCTCGGCGGCCTCGGCGTGCTGAACGCCGAGGGCCTGTGGTGCCGCTACGTCGACCCCACTTCACTGCTCAAGGAGCTGGCCGACACGCCGGTGGAGACGGCGATCGAACGGCTCCAGGAGATCTACTCCGAGCCGGTCAAGCCCGAGCTCATCACCGAGCGGATCGCCGAGATCCGCGCCGGCGGGGTGACCACGGCGGTGCGGGTGAGCCCGCAGCACACCACCGAGCTCGCGCCGCTGGCGGTCGAGGCGGGGGTGGACCTGCTGGTCATCCAGGGCACGATCGTCTCCGCCGAGCACGTCTCCAGCAACGGCGACGTGCTGAACCTCAAGCAGTTCATCGCCGATCTGGACGTGCCGGTCGTGGTCGGCGGCGCCACCAACTACAAGACGGCGATGCACCTGATGCGCACCGGCGCGGCGGGCGTGATCGTCGGCGTCGGCTCCGACGACTGGTCGACCACCGACTCGGTCCTGGGCATCGACGTCCCGATGGCCTCGGCGGTCGTCGAGGCCGCCGCGGCCCGCCGCGACTACCTCGACGAGACCGGCGGCCGCTACGTGCACCTGATCGCCGACGGCGAGATCACCGGCTCGGGCGCGATCGCGAAGGCCATCGCGTGCGGCGCGGACGCGGTGATGCTCGGCTCGGTCCTGGCCGACGCCGCCGAATCGCCTGCTCAGGGCGCCTGGTGGCACTCGGCCGCCTCGCACCCGAAGCTGCCGCGGGGCCGCTTCCGCCCGGGCGATTCCGGCGACATCGAGGTGCCCGACCTGGAGGCCGTCCTCTACGGCCCGTCGAACTCCTCGGAAGGCAACCAGAACCTCTTCGGGGGCCTGCGCCGGGCCATGGCGAAGACCGGATACACCACCGTCAAGGAGTTCCAGAGGGCCGGCCTGGTCACCGCCTGACCAGGGCCGGTTTACAAACTGCCGGTCCTGTAGTTGACAAAACGCCGGACTCCGACTTTACAAATTGCCGGACGGCGGCGTCCGCGGTCTTGATCCCGAGTTCGCACGGGCCTTCGGCGTCGGCCTCGTTCAGTCCAGCTCGCTGGGCGGGCGGATGACGATCGGAGTCCTGGCTGCGGGGTAGAAGTTCTCGACGAAGCGCCGCCAGTGGTCCGGGTTCGCCGTGGCGGGTCTGATCCACAGGCGGCGGCGCTTACCGTCGGCGCGTGTCTCGTGAATCTCGGCATGAGCGACCGAGTACTCCAAGCGCTCGAATCCGGGGCGCGGATACCGCCGTTCGATGCCCCATGAGCCGCGGGCCTCGATCCACCGGCCGCTCGGGCGATACCTGAAGTAGTGCCCCATCATGAGCGGTTCAAGGCTCCAACCGAACACTCCGCTGCTGGCGCCGATGACCGCCAAGTCCCACGGTCCGTCCGGCTCCATGACGAACAACGCGGTGAAGAGGCCCATCAGCGAAGCCGGAACGGCGACCGCCGCCAGTCGGCGGAAGCGCCGCCGGTTCATATCGACCGTGCCCACACGTTTTCCTCCGCCTTGCTGCGGGGGAGGGCCGATGTCCGGCGGCGCTGCAGGAGCGTCGGATGGCCCTGCACGTGCCGGATCCGGGGCGCGCGGGAAGAGGGGCACCGGCGAGCGAGCCTCGGGGTGGAAGCTCTCGACGAATGCCTGCCAGTCGGCCCGACGCGCCATCCACGCCGCGATCGGGACCCGCTTGCGAGTCCCGTCGAATCGAACCTCGTGAATCTCTCTGCGCGCGACCGAGAACTCCAGCCGCTGGAAACCGGCGCGCGGGTAGATCGTCCGACCGAAACCCCACCGGGTGCCCGCTTCGATACGACCGGACCGGGTGTCGTATCTGAAGCGGCGGCGCCTCTGGACAGCCAGGACCGCCGATCCGAGCGCGGCGACGGCACCTGCGAACCACGCGAGGGCGACCAGCAGCGGGAAATCGTCACCGCGTTGGACCTCCGAGTCGAGGATCCCGCTCAGGGGAAAGACCGCCCAGACTGCGACGAAGGTGTGGTTCCGGGTCCAACTTGTTCTCACAGACACCCAGCGCGGCCGGTGGCCGGGGCGTTCGGCGCGGGGCGCTGAGGCGGGGTATGAGGCCACGGCGGTTCTCTTTCAGTTCCGGTCTCGAGGAGGACAGATCGCGATCGGCTGGCCCGCCTCGGGATGGAAGCTCTCGACGAAGGCTCTCCAGTCGTCTCGGTTGGCCGCAATCTGCCCTATCGGAAGTCGGTGGCGCTTTCCGTTCCGGGCGACTTCCCACACTTCGCCGAAGACCGGCGAGAACTCCAGACGTTCGTAGCCCGGGCGCGGGTAGATCGTTCGCCCGAACCCTCGTCCTCCACCGGCTTCGACGCGACCCGTCCGAGGGTCGTACCGGAAGTGGCGGCCCCTGGTGACAGCCCAGATCATCAGGCCGAGGAAGAGGCTCGCGCACGTGAACCCACCAAGAGCGCCCCAGAGGGAGAAGCCGCTCCCGTTCTGGATATCGGCGGTGACGCTCCAAGCGATCGGTACATACGCGGCCAACACGATGCTCCAGGTGAGCCGCGTTCGGTTCAGGCGCACGGTCCGCCAATTCGAGGGGTGGGAAGCGGGGGAGAAGGAAGGGTCCACGGGCGGGGCTTTCTCTATTCGAGCATGTCTGGGGTCGATCGTACCGATCCGGGAGTTTCGGCGGGTGTCGTTGCAAGCCGGGGCGTGTGGTGGAGGCGATGGAGCTACAAGCGACTCTCGGGAAATTGTGCTCTGTCGCACAGGTATCTGTCAGCCGCGCCACGTATCCTTGCGAACGTGAACGCCAAGAACTTTCCCATTCTCCCCAGGGGTGGGGAACAACACAGCCTGGTGGCGGTGTTGGTGCTGCTGTGACCTGCCCGTTCTGCTCGGCGCCGACCGTTCCCGGCGCGCGCTACTGCCACAACTGCGGGGCCCCCCTGTCTCCGGAGGCCAGCGCCCCGCAGACCGAGCGCCGCTACGTCACGGTCCTGTTCGCCGACCTCTCCGACTTCACCACCTGGTCCGAGTCGCTCGACCCCGAACGGGTCTCCTCGGTCACCGACCGGCTGCTCGCCGAGTGCGTCAGCGCCGTCAACGAGTACGGCGGCCAGGTCGACAAGCTCACCGGCGACGGCCTCATGGCCGTCTTCGGCGCCCCGCTCTCCCACGAAGACGACGCCGAACGCTCCATCCGCGCCGCCCAGGCCATGCAGAAGCGCGTCCGCCGCCTGCTCAAGGCCGAATCCGGCGGCGGCCTGCCCATCGGCCTGCGCATCGGCATCCGCTCCGGACTCGTGGTGGCCGGCATGCAGGCCGACCTCGAATACACCGTCATCGGCGACACGGTCAACACCGCCGCCCGCCTCTGCGACAACGCCGCCGTCGGCACCGTCTGGGCCGGCGAGGAGACCATGGCCGCCACCCGCCACACCGCCGCCTGGCGGCGCCTGGTCCCGGTGCGCCTGAAGGGCAAACGCGAACCGGTCGAGGTCTACCAGCTCCTCGGCCTCGAAGACGAGCCCGGCACCCGCGCCAGTCTCGGCGACACCGCGCCGTTCATCGGCCGCGGCGCCGAGGTCGGCCGCGTCACCGGCCGCCTCGACGCCGTCATCGACCGCGGCGAACCGCTCGTCCTCATCCACACCGCCGAAGCCGGCATGGGCAAGACCCGCTTCGCCCGCGAGATCCGCACCATCGCCACCGAGCGCGGCGCCCGCGTCCTGTCGGTCCGCGCCGCCCCCTACGGCGAAGGCCGCCGCTTCGGCCCACTGGCCGACCTGGTCCGCAAGGCCGCCGGCCTCCGCTTCGACGACGACCGGGCCACCGCCGAGGCCAAACTCCGCCGCATCGCCGACGGCCACCTCGACCACGACGAGTGCGGCCTCAACGTCGAGATCCTCCTCGGCCTCCTCGGCCACGGCAGACCCGGCGCGGCCGACAGCCCCGGGGGCTTCACCGGCCGCCAATCCGAGGCCTACACCGTTCCGCACGCGGTCGCCGAGCTGATCAGCCACCTCGCCGGCAAGGGCCCGATCGTCCTCAACATCGACGACCTCCACACCGCCTCCGCCGACGGCATCGACGCCCTCGGCGTCGCCCTCGCCGAACTCCGCGGCCCGGTGCTGGTCCTCCTCTACGGCCGCCCCGAACTCACCCGCTCCTCCGGTGTCCTCACCCGCATCTCCGAGGCCGAGGTCCACCCCCTGCCGCCGCTGGCCGGCGCCGACGCCGCCCGCCTCCTGCGAGCCTTCCTCGGCGGCGGCCGCCTGCCCAAACCCGACGAGGAACGCCTCCTCGGATTCGCCCAAGGCAACCCCTACTACCTCGCCGAACTGGTCACCCTCCTCACCGAGCAGGGCCTGCTCACCGACACCGGCGACCAATGGCGGCTCGCCGTCGGCTCCCTGACCGGCAAAGTCCTCTCCCGCGACCTCGCCCAAGTCCTCGGCGCCCGCATCGACGCGCTCTCCCCGGCCGCCCGCGCCCTGCTGCGCACCGCCTCCGTCTTCGGCGACGCCGTCCCGCCCGAAGCCACCCAACTGCTCGAAAAGGAAGTCCCCGGCGAATTCGACCGCGCCCTCCAAGAGCTGCTCGACCGGCGCATGCTCCGCCGCCGCTCCTACGGCGGCTACCGGTTCGTCACCCCCCTGCTGCGCCAGGCCGCCTACGCCCCCATCGGGAAGGCCGACGCCGCCCACGCCCACGCCGAGATCGCCCGCTGGGCCGCCGACACCGAACTCGAAGGCCAGAGCGCCGACGATCTCGTCGTCTACCACGCCGAACGCGCCGTCGAACTGGCCCGGGAAGTCGAGATCGAAGCGGTCGACGAGGTCTGGAACGTCCTCCCGCTCGCCCTCGAAGCGGTCCGCAAGCAGGCCCACCGCGCGATGGACGCCTCCGAACCCGAACGCGCGGTCGCCATGTTCAACGGCATCGAGCCGCTCACCCCGCTGACCGCCGACGACCGGCTCCTGCGCGGACGAGCCCTCACCCGCCTCGGACGCACCGCCGAAGCCGAGGCCGAGATCGAGCACCTCGCGGTCGACATCGGCCTGGCCGTCCCCGGCGAGGACCACGACGAGCACCCCTCCGGGCATCTGTACAGCGACGACTTCCCCGAGACCGAAGTCGAACTGGTCTCCCAACTGCTGCTCCTGCGCGGCCGCCTCCACCGCTTCAAAGGCGAGGTAGACGGCGCCCGCGCCGCCTGGACCGCCGCGCTGGCCCTGTCCAAACGCGAGGGTCTGGCCGGGCCCCGCTGCGACGCCCAGTGCCGCATCGGACTGCTCGACTTCCTCGCCGGACGCCTCTCGGAGGCCGAGCGCCGCTTCATGGACGCCTACGACACCGCCACCGGCGTCGGCGACGACCGCCGCCGCGCCTGGGCCCTCCAGCACCGCGCCTGGGTCCTGGTCGCCCGCGGCGACTTCGACGGCGCCGACGAGGTCCTCCGCGGGGCCGCCAAGGCCTTCGCCCGCGAAATGGACCTGGTCGGCCGCGCCTGGGTCCGCGGCGTCTCCGCGTTCGCCCTGCTGATGGCCGGCCGCTTCTCCGAGGCCGGCCGCCTGTCCGAAGTGTTCCTGCCGATCGGCGAACGCTCCGGCGACGTCTTCGCCGTGGGACTCCTGCGCGCCACCGGCGCGGCGGCCGCGGTCTGGCTCGGCCGCCCCCAGGGCGCCGACACCGCCGCCCGCAAGTCCTTCCGCGACTTCGACCGCATCGAGGACGACTGGGGCCGCGGCTTCGCCAAGTACGTCCGCTCCCTCGCCGCGCTCCGGATCGGCGCCCGCGACCACGCCGCCGACCTGGCCGCCTCCGCCCAGCGCTACGGCGAGGCCACCGGGCACCCGATGCTCATGAGCCTCGCGCTGTCCCTGCGCGGCCGGTGCGCGCTCGAGGCCGGCGACCTCGCCGGCGCCGAGACCGCCGCGCGGGAGGCCCTCGCACTGGTCACCGACGACGTCCTCGAACCGGGCCGGGCCGCGGGCGCCGCCCTCCTGGCCGACGTCCTCGCCGCCCGCGGCGACCGGGCCGAGGCCCTGCGCATGCTGGGGGAGCTGGCCGAGCACTACGACGAACCGTCCCTGGGGTACCCGCGGCGCGCCATCGTCGCCCGCTACGCCCGCCTGCTCGACCAGGAGGGCCGCACCGAGCAGGCCCGCCGGTGGGCCCGGACGGTCCTGAAGTCCTTCGGCGAAGACCCCGGCGCGACCGCCTGGGCCGAGGACTACCTGGCCTGACCGCGGCCCGCCGAACATCGGCCACTGTGGCGCGCGGGCACGGCGTGACCGCCGAGACGCAGCGGGCGGACGGGCGGGCCCTGAACCGTCGCCGACACACCCGTCCACCCGCGCGTCACACGGGGGACGTACTCACTATCGGCTACCGCCACAACGCGTTGCGGAAGCGACATATCATCCGTTCGGTCAGTTGTGACTGGCTTTTCGTCCAGGCGTATACAGAATCCCGGGCACGTTGCCGTAACGTTATCCGGCAGAGGGCCCAGAACCCAGGACGCGAAAACGAACGCCGGGCGGAGCGCAGCCGACGCTGACCCACGCTCCGCCTCGACCCAGGCTCGACACTACGGAGGCTGCAACTAGTGGACACCATCTCGTCCTACGGTGCTCCCACCGGCCATCACCCCAAGTCCAGCGCACCCTTCTCCCCGCCGCCCGCCGGGTACGCCGACCACCTCGCACCGGGCGCGCCGCACCCGCCGGGCCCCGCCACGCACGTCCCCGGTGCCGAACTCGACCCCGAAGCACTCCTGGCCGGGATCGAGCGGCTCACCGGGTACAAGGAGATCGACCGTGGCGCCTACTCGGTCGTCTACAGCGCCACCCGCTTCGACGACGGCTCCGAGGTCGCCGTCAAGATCGAGTCCCGGCCGCTGACCGACGAGGCGTCCCGGCAGCGCTTCCGCCACGACATCGAGACCGCCGGACGCATCTCCAGCCACCGGTGCGTGGTCGGCATGCTCTCGGCCGGACTCACCCGCCGCGCCCACCCGTACGTGGTCATGGAACGCTGCCGCGGCTCGGTGGCCGACCTGCTCGACCACTACACGACCCTCCATCCCCAGCAGACGGTCGAGATCGGCATCCGCATCGCCGACGCGCTCGCCGCCGCCCACGAGTCCGGCATCGTCCACCGCGACGTCAAGCCCGCCAACATCCTCCTCGACGAGCAGGGCCACGCCGTCCTCACCGACTTCGGGCTCTCCTGCCTGATGCCGCAGCCCCAGCCCGGCGAGCCGGTCTCGACGATGGCGACCCCGGCGTACGCGCCGCGCGAGATCTTCCAGATGGGCGAGGTCGGCACCAGCGCCGACGTCTACTCCCTGGCCGCGACGCTGTACACGATGCTCAACGGCCGCCCGCCCCGCTTCCCGACCGACGGCGCGGTCGACATCAACCAGGTCGCGGCCCTGTACGACGAGCCGATCCCGGCGATTCCCGGTATATCGCCGCTCTTGCTGGAGATGTTGAGAACGGCGCTCATCAACAACCCCGAGGGCCGGCCCACCGCCGTCGAGTTCCGCGAGTTCCTCGCCTCCATCCCCGAAGCCTCCACCGGGATCATCCCGAGGGTCACCGTCCCGCCTCAGCGCGAGCCGTCGCCCCCGCAGGAGGGCGTCTTCTCGGCCTACTCCCAGCCGTCCGAGCCCGAGGAGCCCGAGCCGCCCTCGACGCTGCGCCTGGCCCCCTCGGGCCGCCGCCCCGGGCCCCAGCGGCCCGAGCCGGGACCGGTCCGGGCCTCGGCGGCCGCCCCCTCGGCCCCGCCGGCGCCCGAGCGGGCCCCGGAACGCCCGGCCGAGCCCGCCCCGGCCCCGACCGAGCAGTGGCGGGCCTTCGGCTCCGGAGGCACGCTCGAGGGCGGCCAGACCGGCACGCGTCTGCCGGTGCCCCCCGCCGAAGGCACGACCCGCCGCGAACGCCGCCTCCAGTCCGGCGACGGCGGCTCCGGGCTCGGCCGCCTGCTCGGCATGGGCTTCGCCGTAGCGGCCGTTATCGCCCTGCTCGTCTGGGGCGCGGTCTGGCTGTTCGGCGGCGACGACGAGACCGACCTCGAGGGCCAGTCGAAAGTCGAGGACTACGTCAAGGAATGCTCGCTTCAGCAGGAGGGCGCCGACTGCGTGCAGGAACCGACCTGCTTCGACGGCGAGGTCGGCGAGCTGACCCCGGCCGAGTGCAGCGGCGCGCACCAGTGGGAGGCCTACGCGACCGGGACCCTGCCCGAGGGCGTGGGCGCCGACGACGAAGCCGCCGCCAATGAGGACGAGACGATCGCCTCGGCCTGCTTCGACGGTGAGCGCGAGGAAGGACCGCTGTCGCAGTTGATCGGCGGCGACGCGGTCGACTGGGCCACCGACCTCCATCTGCCCGGCGACGGCACGTTCATGTGCGTCGCGCAGATGGCCGACGGCTCCCAGGCCGAGGGCGTCACCTTCGCCCGCGGCGCATGAGCAAGGCCCGACGCCCCCTCGTGGGGACGCCGGGCCGGTGACCTGGACCGGGGAGAATGCGGTCCGGTCCTTACTTAGAACTCCTCGTCGAGGTCGACCGTGCCCTCCACGGCGGTCTGGTAGGCGGTCGGCCGCCGCTCGAAGAAGTTCGTCAGCTCTTGGACGTCCTGCAGGGCCATGAACGGGAACGGGTTCTCCGAGCCGAACTTCTTCGGCATCCCGAGCCGCTCCAGGCGCTGGTCGGCGACGTACTGCAGATACGACTGCATGTCGTTCACGGTCATGCCCGGCATGCCCTCGCCGATGAGGTCCTGGGCGAACTGGAGCTCGCACTCGACGGCCTCGTCCATCATCGCCGTGACCTGGTCGCGCATCTGGTCGTCGAACAGCTCCGGCCCCTCGGCGCGGACCACGTCGACGACGCTGAAGGCGAAGTTCATGTGGCAGGACTCGTCGCGGAACACCCAGTTGGTGCCGGTGGCGAGCCCGTCGAGCAGGCCCCGGCTCCGCAGCCAGTACACGTAGGCGAACGCGCCGTAGAAGAACAGGCCCTCGATGCAGGCGGCGAAGCAGATCAGGTTGAGCAGGAACGCCCTCCGGTCCTCGGCGCCGGACAGCTCCCGCATCTCGAACACCGAGTCGATCCACTTGAAGCAGAAGTCGGCCTTGCGTTTGATCGAGGGGATGTTGTCGACCGCGGCGAACGCCTTGGCGCGCTCGTCGGGGTCGGGCAGGTAGGTGTCGAGCAGCGTCAGATAGAACTGGACGTGCACGGCCTCCTCGAACAGCTGCCGCGACAGGTACAGGCGGCCCTCGGGCGAGTTGACGTGCTGGTACAGGTTCAGCACCAGGTTGTTGGCCACGATCGTGTCGCCGGTGGCGAAGAACGCCACGAGCCGGTGGATCAGGTGCTGCTCCTGCGGGGTGAACTTCGCCAGGTCGGCCAGGTCGGAGGCGAGATCGACCTCTTCGACCGTCCAAGTGTTCTTGATGGCGGCCCGGTACTGCTCGTAGAAGTCCGGATACTTCATGGGTCGCAGGGTCAGGTTCATGCCCGGGTCGAGCAGCATAGGTGCGGTCCTCTCGAATATGGGTTCTGCGGGCGGTCAATGCGTCGGGGAGCGCCCTCGGGCGCTCCCCGAGGGCGTTACTGGCAGGCTTCGCAGCTCTCCGGGTTCTCCAGGGAGCAGGCCTCCTCGTCGGTGGCGGTCGCGACCGGCTGCGGCGCCCCGACCGTGGTCTGGTTGATCCGGGTGGCCGGGCGGCTGCGCAGGTAATAGGTGGTCTTGAGGCCCTGCTTCCAGGCGTAGCGGTACATCGCCGACAGCTTCCCGATGGTGGGGCTGGCCTGGAACAGGTTCAGCGACTGGGCCTGGTCGATGAACGGCGTGCGGGCGGCCGCGAGGTCGATCAGGGCCCGCTGCGGCAGCTCCCAGGCCGTCCGGTAGCGCAGGCGGATGTCCTCGGGGATCGCCTCGATGCCCTCGATCGAGCCCTCGGCGACCACGATGGCCTGCCGCAGGGTCTCGTTCCACAGGCCCCGCTCCTTGAGCTCGCCGATCAGGTGCCGGTTGACTTGGAGGAACTCGCCGGAGAGCGTCTCCCGCTTGAAGACGTTGGAGACGACCGGCTCGATGCATTCGGCGCAGCCGGCGATCGAGGCGATCGTCGCCGTCGGTGCGACCGCGACCATCAGCGAGTTGCGCAGCCCGGTCTCGCCGATCCGGCCGCGCACCGCCTCCCACCGCTCGGGCAGAGTGATCCGCGCGTTCCGGTAGTGGTCGAGGTGCAGGACGCCCTCGGCGGCGCGGGTCTGGTTGAAGTTCGGGTGCGCGCCCAGCTCCTCGGCGAGCCACGCCGAGGTCTCGTAGGCGGTGACGGCGATGTGCTCGGCGATCTTCGTCGACAGCTCGAGGGCCTCGGCCGAGTCGAAGGCGAGGCCGAGCTTGAAGAACACGTCGGCCAGGCCCATGCAGCCCAGTCCGATGGGCCGCCACTTCCGGTTGGCCTTCTCGGCCTCCGCGGTGGGGTAGAAACCGAGGTCGATGGTGCGGTCGAGGAACTTGACGGCGGTGCGCACGGTGTCCTCGAGCCGCGCGAAGTCGAAGCCCTCGCCGGTGCAGTGCTCGGCGAGGTTGACGCTGCCGAGATTGCACACGGCGGTCTCGGCGTCGCTGGTGACCTCGAGGATCTCGGTGCACAGGTTCGACAGGTGGATGACGTTCTGCGGATCGGCCGTCTGGTTCGAGACGCGGTTGGCGGTGTCGGAGAAGGTCATCCAGCCGTTGCCGGTCTGGGCCAGCGTCCTCATCATGCGCCCGTACAGCTCTCGTGCCGGGATGGTCTTGCGGGCCTTCCCGGCCGCCTCGGCCCGGCGGTAGGCGGTGTCGAACCGCTCGCCCCAGAGGTCGACGAGCTCGGGGACCTCCTTGGGGTCGAACAGCGACCAGTCGGCGTCGGCCTCGACGCGGCGCATGAACTCGTCGGGCACCCAGTTGGCGAGGTTGAGGTTGTGGGTACGGCGGTCCTCGGAGCCGGTGTTGTCCCGCAGCTCCAGGAACTCCTCGATGTCGGCGTGCCAGGTCGCCAGGTACACGCAGGCGGCGCCCTTGCGGCGCCCGCCCTGGTTGACCGCGGCGACCGAGGAGTCGAGCGTCCGCAGCCACGGCACGATCCCGTTCGAGTGGCCGTTGGTACCGCGGATGAGCGAGCCGCGGGACCGCACGCGCGACCAGGCGATGCCGATGCCGCCGGCGTATTTGGACAGCCGCGCGACCTGGCTGTAGCGCTCGTAGATGGAGTCGAGCTCGTCCTTGGGGCTGTCGAGCAGGAAGCACGACGACAACTGCGGCCGCCGGGTGCCGGAGTTGAACAGCGTGGGGGAGGAGGGCAGGTACGCCAGTTGCGAGAGCAGGCGGTACAGCTCGGCGGCCTCGGCGACGCTCTGGCTCAGCCCGCACGCCACGCGCAGCATGAAGTGCTGCGGCCGCTCGAGCACCGTGCGGTGCTCGGGGTGCCGCAGCAGGTACCGGCCGTAGACCGTGCGGAGCCCGAAGTACTCGAAGCGGTCGTCGGCGGCCGAGTCGATGACGGCGTCCAGCTCGGGTCCGTGCGCCTCGACGAAGGCGACCAGTTCATCCGAAAGGAGTCCGTTGTCGCGGCAGGCGCCGATCGCGTCGGTGAACGAGGCGACGCCTTCGGCGGCGGTCTCCTCGGCGATGTGCTCCGACAGCAGGCGCGCGGCCAGTTTGGAGTACGTCGGTTCGGAGGCCACCGACGCGGCGGTGATCTCGATGGCCCGTTCGCGGAGGTCCCCGACGGTGGCGCCGGGCCAGATCCCGCCTTGGACCTGGGCGATCACGCGTTCGGCGTCGACGTCGCCGAGCCCGGCCGCGTGGACGCGGATCTTCTCGGCGATGGATGCGGCGACCTCGCCGCCGGACGGATCGCCCCGCTGTGCCGGTGCGGTGGTGGTGGCGGCGGATGTGGTGCTGGCGAGCCCGGTCATCTCTGCATCCCCTCGTGACGTGATTCGCGTGCGGAGCCGGCGCCGAAGCCACCGCCCTTTCACGGTGGTGAAGCGAAGGCGGCCGGACGTCGACCCGACAACCCGGAATCATACATGTAGTGGTTGATCCTCGCAGTCGACCCAAGATGTTGAGGTTCTTCGAGGTTTCGGGCGGTGAAACCGCAGCGTGTCCGCTAAACTCCGAGGTTTCCGAGGGGTCAGCCTAAGCCCCCGGTGCGACACTTCCGCGCCGAAACGGACGCGTCCGCCGATGGTGTGATCCTCGCCGTGCAAACCGCCTGTCCCGCTGTTCGGCACGCCTGGTAGCATCGTCCTCGCCTCCGTAGCTCAGGGGATAGAGCACCGGTTTCCGGGACCGGGTGTCGCAGGTTCGAATCCTGTCGGGGGCGCGGTGTGGAGCTGCGTAAGTCTGGCGGACTTACGCAGCTCTTTTTGGTCCCTGGGGCGGGTCTGGGGCGCTCGGGTGGACGAGGGTGATGCGGCGGGTCGTGCAGGACATTGAGTTCGGGGCCGTGATCGAGGGCTCTGAGGCGGCGCTGGGGGGTCTGGCGGTCGGCGTTCGGTTTCGTCGAGCAGCTCCCGCAGCCCGCCGCCCCGCCGCACCAGGACGCTCATCTGCTCATGCGCCCGGCCGCGTCCCCGCTCGGTCACTGCGGTCCGGCCGGATTCGAAGTTGTAGAAGTAGGCCACGATCCGGGTGTTGGCCGGCAGCGCCTGCCGGCAGGCGCGCACCTGCCGGGGCAGCGACAACGTCGGATCCTGCCGGAGGTACGGCCCAGGAACGCGACCGGGACCACTACACCCGCATCGCCTCCGGATCGGCCTCGATCGCCCGTTTGTCGGGCCGCTGGACGGAAATGCCCATGCGTCGCAGCAGCTTGCCCATTCCCTGTTCGGTGAAGGAAACCTCGAACAGACGCTCGGAGAGCGCCACGACTTTCTTGCGGGGCCACAGCTTCCCGCCCAGATCGGGCTCGAAGTCCACGATCGATCCGACCAGCGCCTCGGACTCGCAAGCCGACAGCCGCGTCTGTTTGCCCGCCCTGCGACCGGGTCGACCCGAGACCGTCCCGGCTGCGCCGCCATCGGCGTAGCCGCGCTTCCAGTTCCGGATCGAACCAGGTGAGACGCCAATGATCCGGAGCGCCCCTCTGCATAAAGCCTCACCTCAATATTGGTCCGCCGGCGAGTGGGACCCCGAGCAGATGACGTCCGGCCCTGGACGGCAGGCTCATTGCTGAGGACCGGGCCGAATCATATGGTGACGTGATGGAGTTCGAGGAGATCGCCATCGCCACGGACCGACTGGAATTCCCTGCGCTGGCGGTCGGAGAGGGCCCGGTCGTGGTGTGCTGGCACGGATTCCCTGATCATCCGGCCACCTTCGGGCCGCTGGCCGAGCGCCTGGTGGCCGCCGGGCGACGTGTCGTGGCCCCGTTCCTACGCGGCCATCATCGAGTGCACGCCGACGCCATGACCTACGCCGACGGTCTCACTCTGGCCGCAGACGCCGCCGCGGTGGCCCGTGTGCTGGACACCGACGGCGTCGACATGATCGGGCACGACATCGGAGCCGGAATGGTGGGCCGCGCGGCCGCCGCGTGGCCGGAGCTGGTCCGAAACGCCGTCACCATGGCAGTGCCGCCGCCTGCGGCCCTGCCCGGTCTGGTAGAAGATCCGGCCCAGTTGCAGCGGTTGTTCTACATGTTCCTGTTCCATGTCCCCGGGATCGGTGAGGCGACGCTGAATCTGAAACTCGTCGACTACCTGTGGGCGAACTGGTCTCCGGGCCTGGATCCGGGTGAGCACCGCGAGCGCGTCCACGCCCTGTACGAAGACCCTGCCCTGGTGGCCAACGCTCTGCGGATCTACCGCGCCAATTTCGACACCTCGCTGCACGACCCGGAACTCACCGAGCTGGCCGCCACCGCCGAGGCGCCTGCGTCCATCCCCATGCTGGTGCTCGCCGGGGAGGATGACGGATGCATCCCGCCGCCGTCCTTCGCCGACGCCGAGGTCGGCCTCGCGCCCGGTTCCCGGGTCGAGATCCTGCCGGAGGCGGGGCACTTCATGCACCTGGACCGCCCCGACGAGACCGCGAGGATCGTCCTGGAATGGCTGCGGGAGCCGGGCGGCTGAGGAGCGGGTCATGCCGGGTCGTTCAGGACGGAGTCAAGTGCCACGAGGGCGCGATCTGAGTCCGGTCGTTTAGGCCCGGTTCGGTCTGGGTCCGCGGCACGTCCTGCTTCACAGTGGACATGCTTTTCGGCGTGAGTGAACGCGCCCCCGCAGATCGACGTGATGCGCGAGCCTCGTGCCGCCGCGTCGCGGAGCGCGTCGAGCTCGGTTCCCATCACAGCCGGAGTCGGCCGGCCTCGGTCTGCGCGGCGATACCGGGTTCCGACCTTGGTCGCGGCCCCACGGAGAGCACCGAATGCGAATGGGCATGATCGGCCCATGGGCGAACCTCGATCCTCGACTCGGGCCCTGTCGTGAGGCGCCGTTCAGGTGCAATGCGCACCCACGACACCGCCGCCGGAATCCGGCAGATCCCCCGGCTGCTGGCCGAGTATGGCCTGTTCGCATTGGGCGACAAAGGCTACGGCGGACTCGACCACGACCTGGTGATCACACTGATCAAGGGCAACGACAAGCCCGAGTGGCAAAAGGCCTACAACCGCCTGCATTCCCGCCTCTGCGGACCCGGCGAGCGAATGTTCGCCCAGCTCAAAACCTGGTCGATCTTCGACCGCGTCCGCTGCGACCCGCACTGGTCACCCAGATCGCCAAAGCCATCCAAAGTCCTCAACAGCTACGAGCACAACTCAGATTGAAACGGGCTCATTGTGACCCAATGGTTCGACAGCCTCGCTCCTCTGGGGACTGCGTTCCAAGGCGCGACGCCGACCTCCCACGAGCCGCCATCCCAGATCGTGCTCGGCTCTTCTTGAAGCGGTCGTCCTTGGTGATCAAGCGATTGCCCTCTGTGCTGGGGCGGCGTCTCGGCTCATACAGGGCCCTAGCCCAGCCTCAGAGCTCGGCCGACGGCAGATGCCTGCTGCGATCGAGGCGACCTGCTGAACGAGGAGTTCCCGGTCAGTCGGGTGTTTAGGGGGGCGGTGACCCGGGCACCTGGCGGTGACGATCGAGGCGAGAGGCGAGTGCGATGAAGGCTGTTGTGTGGCACGGGGTCGGGGACATCCGCTTGGATGAGGTGCCCGATCCGAAGATTCTGGAACCGAGTGATGCGATCATCCGGATCGTGCGCAGCGCGATTTGCGGTACGGACCTGCACATGGTGCGTGGTGCCATGCCTGGCATGGTCGAGGGCACGATTCTCGGTCACGAGGCGGTCGGTGTAGTCGAGGAAGTCGGGCGGGAGGTGCGGGGGTACAGGCCTGGTGACCGTGTGGTGGTGCCCTCCACGATCGGTTGTGGTACGTGTGCGTACTGCCGGGCCGGCTACTACGCGCAGTGCGACGCCTCCAACCCGAATGGCCCGTCCGCGGGCACGTGCTTCTTCGGCGGGCCGAAATCGACCGGACCGGTGGACGGGTTGCAGGCCGAGTACGCGCGCGTGCCGTATGCGATGACCAGTCTGGTACGGATCCCGGACGCGGTGACCGACGACCAGGCGATCCTGGTGTCCGACATCTTCCCCACCGCCTGGTTCGGTTCGAAGCTCGCCGAAGTCGGCGACGGGGACAGCGTGCTGGTGCTGGGTGCGGGGGCGGTGGGCCAGTTCGCCATCGCCTCGGCCAAGCGGCAGGGCGCCGGGCGGGTGTTCGCCGTCGATGGGATCGCCTCCCGCCTGGACAGGGCGCGAGAGCAGAACGCCGAGGCGATCGATTTCAACCATGAGGACCCGGTGGCGGTGATCAAGGAACTCACCGGTGGGATCGGCGTCGATCGTGTTATCGAGGCCGTGGGCATCGACGCACAGCGCCCGAAGTCGGGACCGGCCGCCGCGCAGGTCGGCCACGAGGTGGAGCGCTTCGAGGAGGAGCGGCGACAGGCTGCGCCCGACGCGGATCCCAGCGGAGACCGGTGGGTGCCCGGCGACGCGCCAAGCCTGTCCGTCGAATGGGCCGTAGAGGCGGTGGCCAAGGCCGGCAGCATCGGTATCGTCGGCGTCTTCCCTCCCGGTTTCAAGAGTTTCCCGATCGGCGCGGCGATGAACAAGAACCTCACCGTGAAGATGGGCAACTGCAACCACCGCCGCTACCTGCCTGGGCTACTCGACCTCGTGCTGACCGGCACGGTTGACCCGACCGCGTTCATCACTCAGCACGAGCGGCCCACCGACGCCATCGAGGCATACGAGACGTTCGACCGGCGCCAAGACGGCTGGCTCAAGACCGTCCTGGATGTTGCTTAGCCTATAAGGCATCTGTCGGCCCGGATTCGACATGAACGGCGCTTCGGTGCTGACCGGAGTACTGAGGCGCCCGAATACGCCGGCGGGCTAGGAACGCGTGCCGCGACTGCGGTCAGGCCGCCCAACGTGGACCTCCATTGCCGATGGCAGGAGGACATCGGACCCTCGTCGCCTCGCCGCCGCGGGTGATCGAGCCGAACTCGCCGCTCTCCGTGCGGTGTCGTGACCGTTGCGAGGTCGAATCACCCCAGATGGCGGCGTCCGGGCGATCTGGCGACGCACGGGGGAACGGTGGAACGGCTGGGCGATCGGGTTCCTTCCAGATCCGCGGATCGTGATTGGTGCCGTACAGGTCGAGCAGGACCCACCGGCCCGCCGGGAACCGATGGCCGTGCCATTCGCTCTCGGCTCGAGCCCGGGCGAGCAGGAACGGAAAGAACGGGTAGTACCGCCGTACCTCTTGGACGAACGGCTCCGCATCGGTGCCCTCCCGGAGGCGACGCTGCCATACCGGATGGTTATGCAGCGCATGAGCGACGAGGACGAGGTAGACCGCGATGGCCACGGTTGGCCGTAGCAGATTCAACACCTCCACCGCCGCCACGGTCGGCGGCAACAGCTTGCCGTCCAGCTCGCGATGTCGGGCGATGACGTCGACGGCGGATCCGGGCGGCGGGTCGAGACGACCGGTGCGGATCGCCTCAACCAGGCTCTCGATCCACCGCTCCGCCGAGTTCCGAGCGCGACGTGACCGGCGATGCAAGATCCCGATCGACCCGGCGTGTTGGAACATCGCAACCAGCTCCGATGTGCGTCGGTCCACGTAGAGGACAACGGGCCCATTCGACGCCCACCGTGCGGCCTCGTCGGACCAGCGGCCGATTACCGCATCCGAGAGCCGATCGATCTCTTCCGCGGTTGTCAGCGAGCGGAACATCTGCTTGCGGTGGCGATGCGCGGGGCCGTCCAGGCTCTGGACGCCGCCTTTCCCGAACAGCGTCCTCTGAAGCCTGGACGGGGCCGAGCCGGCACGCACGAACCGATCGCGATCGTAGAAGCAACCGGCGGCCTCAGGTCCGGTCATGCAGATCGCCTGCCGAAGCAGGAATCTGGTCTCGAACAGATCCGAGCGGTGACGGCGACAGTGCTGGGAGATATAACCGTACGGGTCGCGCATCAACGCCAATGTGCTATCGGGAACCCGCTCACGCGGCATTTTGCGCATCCGTCATCCTTCCCGGTGGCCACCGTCTTCGCCTCGTCGGCCTTGACTACCCGCGGCCGATCCTTGTGAACCACCGGAGGCAGCCGGCCGGACTGGCTGTGGGAGCGCTCCGCAGCGGGACGCTGTTCGCGGCTCAGGCTCCAAGCCGAGGGGAGAGCGATTGAGTAATGGAGCGGGACGCCGCATTGGGGAAGGCCGCCACGATGCCGAACCCCAAAATCGATGGCGGAACCAGGACCGCTTGTCGATACTGTAGTCCTCTTGCCGCTCTGTGCCCTTGTGCGCGGCCGCCGCGCCCCGCCGAGCGCCTGCTGCGGGAATCAGTCAGGGCCGGGTCGGCGCCGGGTATCCACGGTGAGCGTCCCGTCGAGCCCCCCGAAGGTGCAGGCGGTCCGACCGACCGCCCCGCTCGCTTCAGGCCCGTCTGAGGGCGCGTTCGAGCTCATCCTTATTCATCTTCGAGCGACCCGTGACGCCTTTGCGCTTGGCGTCCTCGTAGAGCTGCTCCTTGGTGCGGCCCTGCGGTCCGGTCCGCTTGCCCGAGCGCCGACCGCCGCGCTTGTAGGCGGACCGGTCCTCGGTCGAGGTCTCGCTGGCCCGCCGGGACTCGCCGGCCTGGGCGCGCTGCTTGTTCACGGTGCGCGCGGCGATCTCCTCGGCCCGCTCGCGCGAGGTGCCCCGCTCGATGGACTGGTCCCTGATGCTCTCGTACTGCCGCTCTTCCTTCTTCGACCACTGGTCCCGCGGATTCCGCCGTGGCATGGCCTGTCACCTCCGGTTGAGGGCCGCTCCTGGAACGGACTGCCTGCTAGAAGCGTTCCCCGGTCGGGGCGGTGGAAACCTCGCGGGGCTATGCGGGAACGCCTGCCACGGCCCGCTCCCAACAGCGGTGCCGGGGGATCTCGGCGGTCGAGGCATCGAAGCACTCCTCGGCCAGATTCTCGCCGACTCCGTCGGCAGCGATGGGACAGGCCGTGGCGGCGAAGCGGGCTTCGACGCCGCCGCCCGCGCACAGCCGGTCAACCTGGAGCCGAATCCGGCGACGGGCCAGAGATGCTCGGCTCCCGGTTGCAAACGGGCGGCCCCGTTCCTCAGGAGTCGTGCTCGCCGAGCGGGAGTGTTCTAGCCGGCAAGGCGGTCGCAGTCAATCTGGGGTGTACCTATTTGCGTCCTCGTCGGCACCTCCCGTCGGGCGAGCATGGGTGTTGTCGCCGGTGGGTAACCGATCGTGGTGGAATCTCGCATGCTGCGCCTGCCGCGGCGCGCGTTCGAGGCTCTTTTCGACGAGGTGCGCCGCGCCGGCTCTTGGGTCCGCGAGCTGGCGCGATCCGACGGTTCGGCCCGCCGCACGCTGGCCCAGACGCTCAAGGCCACCGGTGCGGCGATCCTGGCCTGGTGGATCGCCGCCGAAGCGCTCGAGTTGACGATGCCGTACGTCGCCCCGCTGGTGGCGATGATCATGGTCCGCGACACCGTCTACTGGTCGATACTGTCGGGTCTCCAGCAGGTGGCGGCCGTGGCGATCGGCCTGACGTTTGCATACGGCGCACTGGCCCTGACCGAGTCGACCACGGCGGCGCTGGCCTTGGCGCTGCCTCTCACGCTGCTGATCGGCCGGTCCTACCGACTGGACGACCAAGGCATCTACGCGCCGTTCGCCGCCCTGTTCCTGCTCACGCTCAACCAGCCCGAACAGGAATACCTGCGATGGCGGCTGCTCGAGACCGTGCTGGGGGCAGGCATCGGCACCCTGGTGAACCTGTCGGTGCTGCCGCCGGTGCACATCGGCAAGGGCAAGTCGCACCGTCGCCACGTCGCCGCATCGACCGCCGGAATCCTCCGCGACCTCGCGGCCGGCCTGCGCGAGGGCTTCGGCCGCGAGTGGGCCCTGGAGTGGGTCACCCGCGCATCGGAGCTGGACGACCGGATCTCGAACCTGCGCGCGACCCTGCGTGAGGGCCGCCGGAGCCTGTGGTTGAACCCACGATGGCCGTACCGGCGCCACGGGGACGCAGTCGACAGCGATTTCCACGCCGCCGACCGGCTGAGCCTGGCCGCCGAGTCAGTCCAGACCATCACCGACATCCTCGGCAATGCCAGCCGCGACGACATGCCCGACCACGCGCTGGGCCGGGAGTTCGCCGAGCGCTACGCGCGGTTCCTTGACCTGCTGGCGGACGCGATTCCGGACGCGGTCTTCGGCGAGTACGACCCGTCGATGTCACAGGAGGTCATGTCGGCGTTCGGCGAACTCGAGGCCGTGCTCGACGGGGTGGTCGACCGTGTCCCCGACGCCGAGATGCGCGGCGCGCTGCTGCTGGCCGCCCGGCAACTGCTCCACGACCTCGCCGAATGAACGAGAAGTAGCCTCTCGGTGGACGGGGTGCGGGAGCCGGCTGTTCCGACCTGCCGCAGCCTCCGGGGTCGCGGCGCGGCCTTCGGCGGAAGCCCACCGGCCACGGTCTCCCCGGCTCCGCACCTCACGCTCCGCGCCGGGCTCCATCCGATGTTATCGACGATAACGAATATTGGGGTGCAATGGTTCGCACTTGTGTTATCGTTGATATCGAGATGCTGATTCCATTGATCCGGAAGCAGTCGTGGAGGCGATGGGTCCTCCCGTGCCGGTGGCGCCACCGGTCGCTCTTCCGGGCGCACCACGATCCACATCGCGAAGGAGACGGACATGGACACCAATGACACGCGCGTCGCCCTGGTCACGGGCGGTTCCGGCGGCATCGGCAAGGCCGTCGTGGAGAAGCTCGCCGCCGACGGGTACGCGGTCGCGGTCCACTTCGCCGGCAACCGGGACGGGGCCGAGACCCTCGCGACCGGGATCACTGGCGAGGGCGGCCGCGCGATCGCCGTCGGCGGCGACGTCGCCGAAGAGAACGCCATGGCCGCCGTGTTCGACGCGGTCGAGTCCGCCTTCGGCGGTCTCGACGTCGTGGTGAACACCGCGGGCGTCATGGTCCTGTCGCCCGTCGCCACCATGGACCTGGCCGAACTCGATCGGATGCACCGCACGAACATCCGCGGCGCCTTCGTCGTCTCCCAGCTCGCCGCCAACCGGGTGCGCTCCGGCGGGGCGATCATCAACTTCTCCACGTCGGTCACGCGCGCGCAGCTTCCGACCTACGGCGCCTACGCCGCTTCGAAGGCCGCCGTCGAGGGCCTCACCCTCGTTCTCGCCCGCGAGCTGCGCGGCAAGGACATCACCGCGAACACCGTGGCCCCCGGCCCCACCGCCACGCCCCTGTTCCTGGAGGGCAAGAGCGAAGAGCTCATCGACCAGATCGCCTCCATGAACCCGATGAACCGGCTCGGCACGCCCGAGGACGTCGCCGAGGCCGTCGCGTTCCTCGCCGGGCCCGCCCGCTGGGTCAACGGCCAGACGATATTCACCAACGGCGGCATGGCCTGAGCAGGACTCGGCGTCGCATCCGGTGCCGCGCCCTCCCCGGCGCAGGAGGCCCCGGAGGCCGGGTTCGGGCGAATCGCATACAGACGCCCTCGGGAGCGAATAGCGTGGGCTTCTACGGAGCTCGCTCCGGTTCACCGCACGGCCCCGCAGTACGCCGCGCCGTGCGCGGAACCGGGCCGGCCGACTCGCCCGCCCTCGTGAAGACCGAACCGGCGACGCGCACCGCGCCGCCGGCGCATCGCGATCCGACAAGGAGACCTTCATGACGCTCGTGGACGACATGATCCGGACCTACCCGGCCGACCTCGGCAACGTCGACCGCCGGAAACTCGCCGACTGCATCAAGGAATGCTTCGCGTGCGCGCAGGCGTGCACCGCCTGCGCCGACTCGTGCCTCAGCGAGCAGGACGTCGCAGCCCTGGCCAAGTGCATCCGCACCAATCTCGACTGCGCCGACGTGTGCTTCGCCACCGGCCAGGTCCTCTCGCGCCACACCGGATACGACGCCAACCTCACCCGCGCGGTCCTCGAAGCCTGCGCCACGGCCTGCAAGTCCTGCGCCGACGTCTGCCGGGAGCACGAGGCCATGGACCACTGTGCGAGCTGCGCCTTCGAATGCCGCAACTGCGAGCAGGCCTGCCGGGAGCTCCTCGACGCCCTCGGCTGACCGCCGGACCCCGCCGACGCCCCGGACCGCAACGCCGCGTGCCTCACCCCGCGGCGTCGGCGGGGGTCGGCGTTGCACCGCCGACCCTAAGATGGCGCCATGAGACAGATTCCCCTCGCCCTCGGCGGCGCCGCGCTCCTGGCACTCGGCGCCTGCTCCGGATCGGGCGACGCTCCGGCCGCCGACGAGACGATTCCGGACGCGGCCGAGACCATGGCCGAGGCCGAGAGCGTGTTCTTCACCCTCGAAGTGGACGGCGAGGTCGACGGGCTCGACATCGGCGCCGCCGACGGGACCGTCACCGCCGCCGGCGACGCCGAGGGCAGCGGCGTCATCACCGCCATGGGCATGGACGTTGAGGTGTCCTACGTCATCCTCGGCGAGGACGCCTACGTCAAGGGCTTCACCGGCGACTACCAGCAGGTCCCCGTCGGCGGCGACGAGCTGCCGTACAACCCCACGATCATCCTCGCCGGCGACGGCGGGATCGCGACCCTGCTGTCGGCCTACGACGAGGCCGAGGCCGAGGGGACCGAAGAGGTCGACGGCGTCGACGCCTTCCGCTACCGCATCGTCTTCGACCCCGAGGTCTTCTCCGATTTCATTCCCGCGGAAGGAGACTGGAACGAGGCCACCGTCTGGTTCGACCAGGAGCACCTGCGCGTGGTCAAGGCCGAGTTCACCGAGGGCGACGCCGCGGTCACCATCCACCTGTCCGACTACGACGAACCGGTGACGATTGAGGCGCCTTAGGCAGGCCGGCCCCACCCGGCGGCGGGTGGCGATCGGCGCGGCCGGCGCCACCGTCCTCATCGGGTCGATCGACGCCTACGTCCTGGTGTCGGTCCTGGTCGACATGATCCGGGAATTCGGCATCCCCGCCAACCACCTCGAACGCGCCACCCCCCTGGTCACCGGCTACCTTCTCGGCTACGTCGCGGGCATGCCGCTGCTCGGGCGGCTCTCGGACCGCTTCGGACGGCGCGGCGTCATCCACCTGTGCCTGGCCGGGTTCGCCGTCGGCTCGCTCATCAGCGCCACCGCGACCGACCTCACCCCGCTCATCGCCGGCCGCGCCCTCCAAGGCCTCGCCGGCGGCGCGCTCCTGCCGGTGACCATGGCCCTCGCCGCCGACCTGTTCTCCACCCGCAGCCGCGCGGTCGTCCTCGGCTGGGTCGGCGCCGCCCAGGAGCTGGGCGCCGTCATCGGCCCGGTGTTCGGAGCCGGGGTCGCGTTCCTGATCGGCTGGCGCGGCATCTTCTGGATCAACCTCCCGCTCGCCGTCCTCGCCGCCCTCGCCATCCACTTCACCGTCCCCCGGGACACCGCCGGACGCGGCCGGGAGCGGGTCGACTTCGTCGGCGGGGCCCTGCTGGCGGTAGCGCTCGGGCTCCTGGTGGTCGGCCTCTACAATCCCGAACCGGCCGAAGCGGTCCTGCCCTCCTGGGGCCCGCCGGTCATCGCCGCCGGCGTCGCGGTCCTGATCGCCTTCGGTCTCTGGCAGTGGCGCTCACCGGTCAAGCTCCTCGAGCCCGCCGGCGTCCGGTGGCGGCCGTTCGGGCTCGGCCTCGCCGCCAGCCTCGCCACCGGCGCGGCCCTCATGGTCACCCTCGTCGACGTCCAGCTCATGGCCCAGACCCTCCTCGGCAAGGACTCGGCCGGCGGTACCCTGCTGCTGCTGTGGTTCCTCGTCGGGCTCCCGGTGGGGGCGATCCTCGGCGGCCGGCTCACCGCCCGGTTCGGGGAGCGCATCCCCGCCGTCGCCGGGCTCCTGGCCTCGGCCGCCGCCTACCTCGTCATCGCGAACACGATCCCCGACATCGCGCCCGGCCTGGTCCTGGCCGGCCTCGCCCTCGGCATCGTCATCGCCCCGCTGTCGGCGGTCGCCCTCCGCGCCACCCCCGAAGGCCGGCACGGCATGGCCTCGGCCGCCGTCGTCGTCGCCCGCATGATGGGCATGCTGCTGGGCGTCGCCGCCCTCACCTCCTGGAGCCTCCACCGCTTCCAGCGGGCCACCGCCGACCTGGACACCCCGCTGCCGTTCGGCATCTCCGAAGCCGAGTACCGGGCCCGGGAAGCGGCCTATCTCGACGCCCTCGACGCGGCCCTCGCCGTCCAGTACAGCGAGGTGTTCACCGCCACCGCCGTCGTCTGCCTGGCCGGGGCACTCGCCGCCGCCGGCCTCACCGGCAGGGCGGAGCGCCCGGTGCCCGCACCGCGCTGAGCCCGTCCGGTACGGATTGGCGGCGTTCGGGGCCGAGCAGACCCGATCGGGGCTAGGCTTTCGGGCATGGCAGATCTGGTCGTGGCCGACAACCCGGACGAGCACCGCTACGAGCTGCGCGACGAGTCCGGAAACGTGCTCGGATACCTCGAATACCTCAGCCGCGGGGAGTTCATCGTGCTGCCGCACACCGAGGTCGACCGCTCGCTGCGCGGGCGGGGGCAGGGCGGCAGGCTCGCGAGGTTCGCGCTGGACGACCTGCGCGACAAGGACGCCAAGGTCTACGTGACCTGCCCGTTCATGAAACGCTGGATGGACTCCCACCCCGAGTACGAGGACATGCGTCACCAACCGTAGTCCTCGCCGTCGGACAGAATTCACCTCCGGGCAAGGCTCGAGTTCATTCATCGTTCACCTGGGGCCGCAGCATCGTGCCCATGCGTTCCCTCCCGGCGTGCGGGGCCGGCTGATGCTCTCGGCGCTCGTCCTCCTCCGCCACGCGTCGGCCTCGACCGCGGCCGCCCGGCTCGGCCCGCCCGAGGCCGGTCGCGCCCGCGCGATGGCCGACTTCCTCCAGCTCTACAGCCCCGCCGTGCTGCGCAGCGCCCCCGGCCGGGCCTGCACCGCCACCCTCGCCCCGCTCGCGGCCCGCCTCGAGCTCGCCGTCGAGACCAGCGAGGGCCTGACCGCCGACGACCCGAAGTTCCCCGGCGGAGGCGGCCCAGCCCACACCGCCGCCTGGCTCGCCTCCCGCGCCTCGGCCGCCCTGCCCGACGATCCCCGCCGCACGGCCGTGGTCTGCGCCGAGGGCCCAGTCCTCGGCGCCCTCCTGGTCGCCGTCGCCGCCCGCGACGCCCACGACCTGTCCGCCTACGACCTGGCCCTGCCCCTCGACGGCGCCGCCGACCTGCCGCCCGGCTCCGGGTGGGTCCTCCACCGCGACGACGGCCGCCTGATGGACGTCAAACCCCTCGCCCCGCGGTGAACCTCCGAGCGCCGGTCGGCCTCCGGGCTCCCGTGCGCGGCGACTCCAGGGGTACCATCGTCCACACTGTGCCGCCCCCACCGCAATCGAATGCCTGATGCGCCGGTCCCCGTCCGGTAACGTCTGCATCACGAACACCGGGCGTCGCCGGTGCATCGAGGGGCGGTGCAAAGTGGGGAGACGTTCACAATGTCACGGAATTATCACGAATGGACTCCAGTTGGTCACCGGGTAGTTCCGCACCGGAGCGCCCCTGTCTAATGTTGCAAACACACCGCCGAGGGTGACACAGACCGCCGACTCCGAGCCGGAGCGCGGCGGACCCACCGCTTCGAGCGAGGCGACGACGCTCTCGCTCCCCAAACCCAGCGACGGCCTCGGCAAGAAACTTGGAGGAGATCTATGACCCTGAAGCGGAGAGCAGCGGCAGGCATCGCCATCGCCGCATCGTCCGCTCTCGCCTTGTCCGCCTGCGGCGGCGACGGCGGCGACGGAGAAGACGGCGGCAGCGAAGACGCAGTGGTGACGTGGGCCATCGCTTCCAGCTGGGGAGACAGCTGGAACCTGTGGACCACCGAAGGGAACAACTCGTACCTGCGTCAGGCCATAACCCCGATGATGGCCAAGGGCGGCGAGTTCAACCCCGACGGCGAGTGGGAGTACAACGACGCCGTCTTCGGCGCCGAGCCCGAGCTGCTCAGCGAGGAGCCCTTCCAGGTCGCCTACACGCTGAACGCCGACGCCAACTGGGGTGACGGCAACCCGATCACCGTCGACGACTTCATCTTCGCCTGGCACGCGGCCTCTGGCCTCGAGGAGCACTGCGATGAGCAGTGCGCTCCGGCCAGCACGACCGGCTGGGAGCAGATCGAGTCCATCGAGGAGACCGACGGCCAGATCGTCGTCACCTACCAGGAGGGCTACCTCGACCCGGAGTGGAGCATCAACTACGAACCGCTCCGGCTGCCGGCCCACATCGCCGAGGAGAACGGCTTCGAGGACTGGGCCTCCGACCCGGCCGTGATGGGCGAGGCCGTCGTCTGGTTCAGTCAGAACCCGCCGACCTGGTCGGCCGGTCCCTACATCGCCACCGACTTCGAGGCCGGCGAGTACATCACCTATGAGCCGAACCCCGAGTACGCCGGTTCGGCCGAGCCCGCTCTCACCGAGCTGACCCTGGAGGTCGTCGAGGGCACCGACACGCTCGTCACCGAGCTGCGGAACGGCTCGATCGACGGCGCCTGGCCCACCGCCTACGACGGCGAGGCCCTCGCCCAGCTCGACCAGGAGCAGGACCTCTTCTACGAGGTCTTCGCGGGTTCGATCTGGGACCACTTCGACTTCAACACCAACAACGAATTCCTGTCCGACGTGGAGCTGCGCCGGGCGATCTTCACCGCGATCGACGTGCCCGACATGATCGAGCGCGTCTACCCGGAGGCGGGCCTGCAGCAGAAGACCAACCACATCTTCTCCGAGAACTCGCCGTACTACGTCGACGCGATCTCGGAGACCGGCCAGGGCTCGGGCGACGTCGACGCCGCACGCACGATCCTCGAGGACGCCGGCTACGCCTGGGACGGCGACGCGCTCACCACCCCGGACGGCGAAGCGGTCAGCATCGACCTGCGCATGGGCGCCGGCAACCAGCCGCGCGAGCAGATGGCCGAGCTAGCCCAGTCCTACCTGTCGGAGATCGGCGTCGAGGTCGTCCTCGACCCGATCCCGGACGGCGACCTGGCCGACGTGCTGTTCGGCGCCGAGTACGACATGATCCTGTTCGGCTGGTCGGGCAACCCGGCCTTCACCGTCGGCCCGTGCCAGTTCTGGTGCTCCGACTCGGACTCGAACTTCGGCGGGCTCGAGGTCGAGGGGCTCGACGACGTCCTGGAGGGCGTCCGCGGCACTTCCTCGCTCGACGAGGCCGCCGAGGCGGCCAACGAGGCGGTCGAGATCGTCACCGAGAACGCCTACGTCCTGCCGATCTCGGACCAGCCGCAGTCGAACATCTTCAACGACCGCGTCGGCGGCCTGGAGATGAACGGCAACAGCCAGTCCGGCCCGCTCTGGAACGTCGAGGACTGGACGGTCGAGTAGCACCGCACGTCCCAGCGACGACGACACGGATCGACCGATAGCGCGGGGCCGGCCCCCAGGGCCGGCCCCGCGCGACGTTCCAGAGCGAGTAGATAGACTCCTGTGGTAACGGATTTATAACGAACGAAGCTCATCTGTTCGTCGGGAGGGGCACCCGGGCCCCGTTCCGTGGAAAGCTGTATCCCGCGCCACCCGCCACCCGGGATGCGCCCCGTTCCGCAGCGAGCCCGCCCCCGGCGGCCGCACACCCGGCCCCATCGCGGAGCGACCCTGGAACCCGCAAGGAGTCAAGTTGCGACGACCGAAGCCGGCAGTGGCACGCCCGGCGACCGCCTCGACCGCGGCGGCGCGGACGACCTTCGACGACCTCGAGCTCGAAGCCGTCGACGACCCCGGACCGGACGGGAATCCGAATCGGCTCGGAGGCGCCCTCGACTACGATGAAGCCGCCCGCATAGCCAACGAAGCCGACGAACCAGGTGGTCCCGGATGCCTACGTATTGCCCACCGTCGATACTCTGGTCGCGGTCCTCGCCTCCCCGACTCCGGTCCAGGTCGGCGGCGACCGGGCCATGCGGTAGCGCGCCCGCTGCGACACCGCGGAACGGAGCGCCCGTGACCCGGCCCGAAACCCCTCCGTCCCCGCACGGCACGCATTCGGAGTTATCGAGGAACCATGCTTGCATTCACCTTCCGGCGCATCGTCATGATGGTCCCCATCCTCCTGGGGGCGTCGATCCTGTCGTTCGCCCTCGTGGAGACGTCGGGCGACCCCGTCCAGGAGCAGATCTTCCTCATCGAGCAGTCGACCGGGGACCCGGTATCGCCGGACGTGGTCGAGGAGCTCGAGGCCCAGCTCTACTACGACCGGTCCATGCCCGAACGCTACTGGCTGTGGCTCACCGGCATCGGTGAGACCAACGGCGACATCGGCCTCATCCAGGGCAAATGGGGACCGTCGGTGGAGGGCCCCACCACCGACATCGGCGGGGAGGTCGGCGAGCGCTTCTGGATCACCGTCCGCCTGGTCCTGCTGGCGGTGGTCGCCTCGGTCGGCATCGCGATCCTCACCGGCGTGATCTCGGCGGTCAAGCAGTACTCGGCCGTGGACTACCTGCTCACCCTCGTCGGTTTCGTCTGCCTGGCCCTGCCCACCTTCTGGTTCGCCACCCTCGTCAAGGAGGCCGGCGTCGCACTCAACGGCGCCTTCGGCACCGACCTGTTCAAGACCTACCGCGACTCCACCAGAGGCTTCCAGGGCAACGGCTGGGAGGTCCTGCTCGACGCGCTGCCCTACATGATCCTGCCGACCTTCGTGCTCATGCTCACCAGCTACGCCTCCATGGCCCGCTACCAGCGGGCGGCGATGCTCGAAGTGCTCAACTCCGACTACGTGCGCCTGGCCCGCGCCAAAGGCGTCCGCAACCGCACCGTGATGCGGCGCCACGCCCTCCGCACCGCCCTGATCCCCATCGCCACCTTCGCGCCGCTGGCCATCGTCACCGCGATGGGCGGCTCCCTGGTCGTCGAGCGCATCTTCGGATGGAACGGCCTGGGGGCCTACGCCTACGATTCGATCAAGGCCGCCGACTCGTTCGCGGTGATGGCCTACCTGCTCATCGCCGGCGTACTCACGCTCATCGGAGTGCTGATCTCCGACCTCCTGTACGGCGTGCTCGACCCGAGGATCCGCTATGAGTGACAGCATCAAACGCACGGACTACTCCGCCGAGGCCATCACCACCAAGGAACGCAGCCAATGGGAGATGGTCCTGCGCCGGTTCCTGCGGCACCGGCTCGCGGTCACCAGCCTGATCCTGTTCGTGCTCATCGTCCTGTTCGCCTACGTCGGCCCCTTCCTGTGGAAATGGGACCACACGCTGCACCGCGAGATCCCGTCCCTGGCCGGACCGACCCTCGACCACCCGTTCGGCACCGACCAGGTCGGCCACGACATGCTCGGCGCGGTCATGCGCGCCACCCGGCAGTCGCTCAACGTCGCCCTGACCGTGGCGTTCGGCGCCACCGCCATCGGCTCCATCGTCGGGGCGGTCGCCGGCTTCTACCGCGGCATCGTCGACGCGATCCTGATGCGCATCGTCGACATCCTCTTCGTGATCCCCTTCCTGGTGATCACCGCCGCGCTCGCCGGCAACATCAGCGGCGGCACCACCTGGTGGCACATGGCGATCATCCTGGCCGTCTTCGGCTGGCTCGGCACCGCCCGCGCCGTCCGCGCCGAGGTCCTGAGCCTGCGCGAGAAGGAGTTCGTCGAAGCGGCCCGCTCCGTAGGCGGCAGCGACGCGCACATCATCTTCAGGCACCTGATCCCCAACGCCACCAGCATCATCATCGTCTCGGCCACGCTCCAGATCGCCTTCGCGATCCTGGCCGAGACGACGCTCTCGTACCTCAACCTCGGCATCCAGCCACCCGACACCTCACTGGGACTGCTGATCCAGAACGCGGGCGGATCGGCCTTCAACGAACGCTGGTATCTGTTCTACATCCCGGGGATATTCATCATCCTCATCGCGCTCACCATCAACTTCGTCGGTGACGGACTGCGCGACGCGATGGACCCCCGGCAGACGATGGTGAGGCGGTAGACGATGGACGTGACGGTCAACGGCACCAGGGCCGACGGCACCCGCGATGTCGCCAAGGGCGACATCGTGCTCGAGGTCGAGGACCTCAACGTGTCCTTCCCGAGCGACGACGGACCCGTCCACGCCGTCCGCGGGGTCAACTACGAGCTGCGCCGCGGCCAGTCGCTCGGCATCGTCGGCGAGTCCGGCTCGGGCAAATCGGTCACCTCCCTGGCGATCATGGGCCTGCTGCCCAAGACCACCCGGATCACCGGCTCGGCCCGGCTCGAAGGCCGGGAACTGCTCGGCCTGGGCGACGCTGCCCTGTCCCAGATACGCGGCAAGCGGATCTCCATGATCTTCCAGGACCCGCTCACCAGCCTCAACCCGGTCTACACCGTGGGCGCCCAACTGATCGAGGCCATCCGCGTCCACTACACCGACGTCTCCAAGAAGGAGGCCCGAGACCAGGCGATCGAGCTGCTCGACACCGTCGGCATCCCCAATCCGAGCCAGCGCGTCGACGCCTACCCGCACGAGCTCTCCGGCGGCATGCGCCAGCGGGTGGTCATCGCCATCGCCATGGCCAACAACCCGGACGTCATCATCGCCGACGAGCCGACCACCGCGCTCGACGTCACCGTGCAGGCACAGGTACTCGAGGCCCTCGAGCGGGCCCGCGAAAGGGTCCACGCCGCGCTCATCCTCATCACCCACGACCTCGGCGTCATCGCCGGCCACACCGACGACGTGCTGGTGATGTACGCCGGGCGCCCGGTCGAGGTGGGCACGGTCGACGAGATCTTCTACGAACCGCGCATGCCCTACACCCTCGGCCTGCTCGGCTCCCTGCCGCGCATGGACGAGGCCCGCGGGCACCGGCTCAGCACCGTCCACGGCACCCCGCCGTCGATGGTGCACCTGCCGCCCGGCTGCCCGTTCCGGCCGCGCTGCCCGATGGCCCGGGACGTCTGCGCCGAGACCGAGCCCGACCTGCTGCCGACCGGTCCCAGCGGGCACGTGTCGGCCTGCCACTTCGCCGACGAGCTCGAAGGCAAGACCCCCGACGAGGTGTTCGCCGCCGACACCGCCGACCCCGACCTCGGCGACGACCAGGAGGAGGACCAGTGAACGCGATGCTCGACACGCCGCAGACCCAGACGCCGCCGGTGATCTCCGGAAACGACCTGGTCAAGGAGTTCCCGGTGCGCTCGAAGGGGATCGTGCGCCGCAGGATCGGCTCCATCCAGGCCGTCTCCGGCGTGACCCTCCAGATCGGGGCGCACGAGACCGTGGCGCTGGTGGGCGAGTCGGGCTGCGGCAAGTCCACCACCGCGCGGCTGATGATGAACCTCATCGAGCCGACCTCGGGGGAGGTCCTCTACGACGGGCGAGACCTGACCAAGCTCAGCCGCAAGCAGATGCGGCCGATGCGCCGCGACATCCAGTTGGTCTTCCAGGACCCGATGGCCTCGCTCGACCCGCGCATGCCCGTCTTCGAGATCATCGCCGAGCCGCTGCGGGTCCACGGCCTGTTCAAGCGCGACGGCCGAGAGCGGGTCAACGCCCTGATCGAGACCGTCGGCCTCAACCCCGAGCACCGCAACCGCTACCCGCACGAGTTCTCCGGCGGGCAGCGCCAGCGCATCGGCGTCGCCCGAGCCCTGGCGCTGGAGCCGCGGGTGCTCATGCTCGACGAGCCGGTCAGCGCGCTGGACGTGTCGATCCAGGCCGGCGTGATCAACCTCCTGGAGGACCTCCAGGACGAGCTCGGCCTGTCGTACCTGTTCGTCTCCCACGACCTGTCGGTGGTGCGGCACATCGCCGACCGGGTGGCGGTGATGTACCTGGGCAAGATCGTCGAGGAGGGCACCACCGACGACCTGTTCGCCGGTCCGGCGCACCCGTACACGCAGGCGCTGATGTCGGCGATCCCGCTGCCGGACCCGCGCAAGGAGCGCTCCAGGGAGCGGATCGTCCTGGTCGGCGACGTGCCCAGCCCGTCCGATCCGCCTTCGGGCTGCCGCTTCCGCACCCGCTGCCCGCTGTTCCAGACCCTTTCGGAGGGACACCAGCGGGCGTGCATCGACATCGAACCGCCGCTGCGCACCGATCACGAGGGCCGCACGCGGGCCGCCTGCCACTACGCCGAGCCCAAGCAGTTGGTGTAGGCCGGATCGCCCGCGCCGCAGCGGGAGTTGCGGCAGTGGTGCATGTGACTGTTTGCGCCCCAGTGGGGTCGCACCGCAGCGGTGCGACCCCACTGTCGTACTCCCGACAAAACCCGGTCTCGCCGTAGCGGAGCGCGTTCGAGTGAACCACGCGGGGCGATTTCTCGATAGCGTTTCTCCTACGGGCCCGAGTGGTGGAATCTGGTAGACACAGTCGGCTTAAAACCGGCCGTCGCGCGGCTTGCGGGTTCGAATCCCGTCTCGGGCACAGCCGTCGCCGCTAAGGGGCTCAACGGCACCGGTCCGCCGGTCCGGTGCCCGCCCGCCCCGAAGTGCCTGCCGGGCATCGAGTATGGTCGACCGCATTGTGCGTGAGCTCCCCTATACGGGCGGTACCCCGAGCCCGACGCTCCGTCTCGCAGGCGGTCACGAACCGCTACGGTGCGCCTGGTCAACAGGCGCACACCTGTCCGATTGCGTCCTTGCGGCGCCGTGTTCCCGATTCATCTCCATGTTGACTGAGATGGGTAGGCATGCTATCCAGGGAAAGAGCGCTGATACCATCGTGTCGAACCAGACGGCGGGGAGCCGGTTTCCTTCTGCTGCAATGACTTTGCCACTTTCCGGTATCGCGAAGTCAATTGGCCTGTGTCGTGAGGATGGCGATGCCCGAAATACCTCGGTCCACAACCCATAGTTATCCATCGAATGGCCCGGCCCTCTCCGGCGGACCGGCTCCCGCAGCCGGCCAGGGCCCGCCCAACGGAGCGGCACCCGCCGGCCCCGCCTATACGGCCGCGCCCACCCAGTTGAACGGCGCGGCGCCCTCCGACGGCCGCCCGCAGGACCGTCCCGAACCGACCGCGAACGAGCACACCGACCTCCGCGCTCGCCTGCTGCGCCTGGCCCTGCTGCCGATGCTCGGCGCCGCCGGAGTCGGCACCGCCGTCGCGGCCCTGGTCTGGCGGGTCGACCTCGGCTCCCGGCCGGTCTGGGTCCCCGCGCTCGTGCTCGGCGGCGCGGCCGCCGTGCTCGCCCTGATCGCCTACCTCGCCGCCCGCTCCGCCTCCGGCGTCGAGGAGGACGTCGGCCGACAGGTCGCCGAGGTCCGCCGGTCGGTGGTCGAGACCCACTTCAAGATCTGGCAGATCCTCGACGAGATGCAGCGCAACCTGCCTCTCGAACAGCGCTGGGCCATCCCGATGCCGAACCAGGCCCACCAGCCGGCCACCACCGACGAGGCCCTGCGCGTACTGACCGCCGAGGCGCGACTCCTCCGCCAGGTCGCCGACGCCCTGATCGCCCGCGGCATCCCCAAGGCCGCCCCCGCCGCCCACCAGAACAACGGTGCGCCCCCGCCCGCGTCGGCCCCCGCCGTCCCCACTCCGATCGAGACCGCCTCGGTCCACTCCCGGGTCGGCATCTTCGTCAACCTCGCCCGGCGCCTGCAGTCGCTGGTGCACCGGGAGATCGAGCAGCTCGACGACCTGGAGAACCAGGTCGAGGACCCGGACCTCCTCAAAGGACTGTTCTCGGTCGACCACCTCGCCACCCGCATCCGGCGCCACGCCGAGAACCTCGCCGTCCTCGGCGGCGCCCCCTCGCGGCGCCAGTGGTCCCGGCCGGTCAACGTCTACGAGGCCCTGCGTTCGGCGGTCGCCGAAGTCGAGCAGTACGCCCGCGTCAAGCTGGTCCGCCCCATCGACGGCAACCTCAAGGGACACGCCGTCGCCGACATCATCCACCTGGTCGCCGAGCTGGTCGAGAACGCCACCTCCTTCTCGTCCCCGCAGACCCAGGTCCTCATCCGCGTCCAGAAGGTCCGCGCCGGACTCGCCGTCGAGGTCGAGGACCGCGGCCTCGGCATGGAGCCCGACGAGCGCGACCGCTACAACCGGATGCTCGGCGCCCCCGACGAGGTCGACCTCGACGAACTGCTCGCCGACGGCCGCATCGGCCTGTACGTCGTCGCCTCCCTGGCCCGCCGCCACGGCCTCACCGTGCAGCTCCAGACCAACATCTTCGGCGGCACCCAGTCGATCCTCATCATCGCCGAAGAGCTCCTCGGCGACGCCCCGACCTCGGCGCCCGCCCCGAAGGCCGCGGCACCGGCCGCCCCCTCACCGGCCCCCGCCCAGAGCGACATCCCGGTCCGCCGGCCCTCCGAACCCCCGCAGCCGGCGCTGCCGTCCGTCCAGATGTCGCACAACGGCGCCGAGACCGGCCGCCATCACCTCCCGCAGCCGGCCGTCGGCACCGGCCACGACCCCGCCCCACCGCGGGTCGCCCCCGGATACGGCCCCGCCCCCACCTACTCGCCCGCCAATCCCACCTCGCCGGCCGGCTACGACACCCTCGAGACGGCCACCGTCGATGCGCCCCGCACGGGCGGAGCGGAACCGAGCCGCGACGTCGACAATCGCCCGGCACTGCCGAAGCGCAACAAGCAATCCCACCTCGCTCCGCAGTTGCGCGAATCCCCGCAGCCTGCGGCCCGCGGGTCCGAGGCCGGACACGACCCGGGCCTGATGAAGGCGTTCCAGCAAGGGCTCACCAAAGCCGACACGCAGGACGACCCCAACCAGATCCCCAACTCTGGCAGTTCCGTTACTCCGAACAGACACGAGGAGGCCTAATGGCAGGCGATGAGGCAGCGGCGCAAACGACGGATCTTAGTTGGCTGCTGGCAGGCCTGATAAAAAAGGTCCCGCATACCCGCAGTGCCCTCCTGCTGTCATCGGACGGCATCAAGAAGGCGTTCCACGGGCTCGGCAACGACGAGGCCGACCAACTCTCGGCGATCTCGTCGGGCATGTTCTCGCTGGCGCGCAGCGCCGGCGCCCAATTCGGCTCGACCGGCGGCGTCCGCCAGGTCGTCGCCGAGCTCGACGACACGCTCCTGTTCGTCTCGACCGCCGGTGCCGGCGCCGTACTGGCGGTCACCGCCGGCCGCGACGCCGACGCCGGCGTACTCGGCTACGAAATGTCCATCCTGGTCAAAAGCGTCCGCCCCTACCTGGAGACGCCCGTGCGCAACACCGCCGCCAGCGGCGAGATGGTGGGCTGATGTCCGACTTCGAGGACCACCCGCTGCTCGACGAGGACGCCGGCCCGCTGGTCCGCCCCTACACGGTCTCGAAGGGCCGCACGGCCCCGAGCGCGGACCTGGACCTGCTCTCACTGGTGTGCGCCACCGGGCAGCTACGGCCCTCACAGCTCGAAGCGGAGCACGCCGAGGCCCTGCTGCTATGCCGGGAGCCGATCTCGGTCGCCGAGGTCTCGGCGCACCTGCGTCTCCCGGCCATGGTCATCAAGGTCCTGTTGGCCGACCTCGTCGACGTCGGGGCTCTCACCGCCCACGCCCCCGACTCCGCCGTCGATCCCACCGACCGAACCGTATTGGAGGCACTCCTCAATGGCCTACAACGGCGACTCTGAGCGTTCGCCTGCACAACCCTCCCAGCCGGCCCTGCCCACCGCCATCAAGCTCCTGGTCGCAGGAGGGTTCGGCGTCGGCAAGACCACCTTCGTCGCCGCGGCGAGCGAGATCGAACCGCTCAGCACCGAGGAGACCATCACCACCGCCAGCATCGGCACCGACGACATGACCGGCCTGGGAAATAAGGAGACCACCACCGTAGCCCTCGACTTCGGACGGATCACCCTGGACCTCCGCCACATCCTCTACCTGTTCGGCACCCCCGGCCAGGACCGATTCTGGTTCATGTGGAACGAACTGTCCGACGGCGCGTTCGGCGCCGTGGTGCTGGCCGACACCCGGAGGCTGTCCGACTGCTTCTCGGCCCTCGACTTCTTCGAACGACGCGGCACCCCGTTCATCGTGGCGGTCAACGAGTTCGACGGCTCGTTCCACTACGACCCGGAGGAAGTCCGCACCGCCCTGGACCTCAAACCCGACATCCCGATCGTCTGCTGCGACGCTCGCGACTCGCGATCGGCTACCATCGTGCTGGTCACCCTGACCAAGCACCTCATGGCCGCCGCGTCGGCGACCGCCCGGTTAGGAGCTGCACATGAGCGACCACCAAGACTTCAGACTCACCATCACACCCGACGATCCCATGGCACGCGATCGAGTCGAGCGCCTGCGCAAGCTCGGCATCGACAACGAACCCGACCCCGAATTCGACGGCCTCGCCCGCGAACTGACCGAGGTCACCGGTGCCCCCTACGCGATGGTGAACTTCATCGACGAGGAACACCAGTACTTCGCCGGCCTGGCCGTCCCGGCCGGCGACGGCTCCTCGGAGGCGCTGGCGGGGGCCGAGGCGGCGCCCGACGTGGGCCGGGAGATGGACCGCGACCACGGCTACTGCCCGCACGTGGTGGTGCGCCAGAAGGCACTGGTACTCGGCGACGTCTGCGACTACCCGCGCTTCGCGGGCAACCCGGTGGTCGACAAGATCGGCATCCGCTCCTATCTGGGCGCGCCCCTGATCGACGACGAGGGCAACACGCTCGGCACGGTGTGCGTGGTCGACACCGAGGTCCACGACTGGGGCCGCCCGGGCCTGGAGATCATCAAGGACATGGCCGCCAAGGTCATGGACCACATCCGCGACCGCTCCGATCAGGACGGGCGGGAGCAGACGGGGACGTAGACCGAGGAGGCGGCCCCGGCCGCCTCCTCGCGGTTCGGTTCCGGTCGCTTCGCGCGGCCCGGCCCGTTCACGCTCTGGCCGATCCCTCCAGAGGTGCGCGGGGCGCCGCTCTCCGTACTCAGGCAGCGTCTGGCCGATCCCTCCAGACGTGCCGCGGCTAGGAGACCGCGACCGGCTCTCCGTGGACGATCCGTTCGGACCACTGGCCCCGGGACCGCCCGAGCGACTCTTCGGCCAGCCGCAGCCGCTGGATGTCCGAGGTGCCGGCCGGCGCGAAGATGTGATATGCGTCGCGCAGGTACCGCTCGATCGGCCGGTCGGTCGACAGCCCCGCCGCGGCGTGCACCTCCATTGCCTCGCGGGCCGAGTCCAACGCGGACTCGACGTTGACGAGCTTGGCGTTCATCAGCTCCACGTCGCACGCCATGCCCTGGTCGAGCAGGTGCACCGCGTGGTAGGCGGTGAGGCGCGCGGTCATGAGCCGGGAGGTCATCTGGCCGATCTTCTGTTTGATGTTGTCCAGTTCCGACAGCGGCTTGCCGTAGAGGTGGCGCTCCTTGGCGTACTTCACGGTCGCGTCGAGGATCGCCTGGTGGATGCCGAGCGAGACCGCGGTCAGGTTCGAGCGTCCGTAGAGGATCGACGACGAGTACGCCACCGGCAGCCCGTCGCCCTCGGCGCCGAGCATGTTGGCGGCCGGGACGCGGCAGTCGTCGAACCGCAGCTCGCCGAAGCTGAATCCGTGCAGGCCCATCGTCGACTGCTGCGGCGAGAGCGCGAAGCCGGGGCGGTCGGCCTCCACCAGGAAGGCCGACAGGCCCTTCGAGCCGAAGCCGGTGCGCACGACCACGCCGTGCAGGTCCCCGACGTGGCTGTTGCCCACGAAAACCTTGTGGCCGTTGAGGATGTAGTCGGAGCCGTCGCGGGTGGCGGTGGCCTGCATCCCGAGCACGTGCCCGCCCGAAGCGGTCTCGGTGACCGCGATGGTCGGCAGGCACCTCCCGGAGGCGACCGCCGGGAGCCAGGTCTTCTTCTGGACGTCGCTGCCGAAGTGGATGATCTTGGCGACCCCGAGCTGCGAGGCCTGGACCATCGCGCCCATCGCGCCCGAGACGCGGGAGAGCTCCTCGATGATGATCGTCTTGGCCAAGTGGCCCATGCCCATGCCGCCGTACTCGCGCGGAACGGTGACGCCGAGCCAGCCCTGTCGAGCGATGAGCTTCGACAGTCGCTCATGGACGATACGGGTCGCCTCCATCTCGGGGATTCGGGGCCGGACTTCGCGTTCGGCGAAGTCCCGGACCTCCTTTCTGAGGACCTCATGCTGGTCGTTCGTGAAGTAGCCGGTCATAGGTACCCCCTGTGGGCATGTCAGGACTACCCGTCCCAACCGCCTGGTCGACGGTCCCCACCATGTTGCGACGAGCTGTTATACGAGTATTCCTCGGAGTGACTGTAGCAATCGTTATCGGGTGGGGCAACCGTAGGCTTTGTGGACAAATCGTCGTTACGGTGTGGTAACAACCCGTTGTGGCGCAAGGGATTTGCAGTCACATGATTACTCTCGGAATTCGGGATGGAGGATGTGCGGAAGGGGCCGCTGTGCTATTGGAAAGCCCTTTTCGATCCACCGGAACCCTTCACTCGGCCGTTGCCGGTCCGCTATGTTCTATTGACCGGAGCGAAAACGTCCCATGATTGGATGAAGCTCGGAGCGACCTGCCCCGCGCCTTCCCGTCCGACCCCCTGGAGAGCGACCTTGAAGATGAAACCGAAACGTTACCTCGCGGCCGCCACCGCCGGCGCAGTGGCCGCGGCCGTGCTCGCGTTCGGCGCCGGATCCGCCGACGCCGGCCCCGGCAACGGCCCCGGCCACGACAACGGCAAGGGCCACGGACGCCAGGTGGACCTGCAACTGCTGGCCATCAACGACTTCCACGGCAACCTCGAGGCCGGCGACGGCCTCACCCACGAACTGCACGGCGAGGAAGTCCCCGCCGGCGGCGCCGAATACCTTGCCACCCACCTCGAACAGGCCCGCGACGGCCAGCGGTACAGCACCACCGTCGCCGCCGGCGACCTCATCGGCGCCAGCCCGTTCCTTTCGGCCGCCTTCGGCGACGAGCCCACCATCGAATCGCTCAATGCCATGGGCGTCGAAGTCTCCAGCGTCGGCAACCACGAGTTCGACAAGGGCATCGACGACCTGAACCGCCACATCGAAGGCGAGGCCGACTACGCCGGCGCCGACTTCCCCTACCTGGGCGCCAACGTCGTCGACGAGGCCACCGGCGAACCGGTCCTCGAGCCCTACTGGATCAAGAAGTTCAAAGGCGGCGTCCGGGTCGGCTTCATCGGCATGACCCTCGAAGGCACCGGCGACATCGTCGCCAAATCAGGCATCGAGGGCATCGAGTTCCTCGACGAGGTCGAGACCGCGGAGAAATACGCCGCCGAGCTCACCGGCCGAGGCGTCGACTCGATCGTGGTGCTGCTCCACGAGGGCGGCGTCCCGGTCGCCGAGGACACCGGCCACGACTGCGAGTCCCTCGACGGGTCCGGCGTCGGCATGTCCGGCCCGATCGTCGACATCGCCGAGGACATGACCGCCGAGGTCGACATCGTCGTCACCGGCCACACCCACCAAGAGTACGTCTGCTCGGTGCCCGACCCGGCCGGCCAGAGCCGCATGGTCACCTCCGCCTCCTCCTACGGACGCGTCTTCACCGAGATCGAGGCGAGCTACGACAAGCGCACCAAGGACATCGTCCGCTCCTCGGTCACCGGCTCCAACACCGTCGTCACCCGCGACGTCGAGCCCGACCCGTTCCAGACCGACCTCGTCCAGCAGCACCTCGACGACGTCGAAGAGGTCGCCAACCGCCCGGTCGGTTACATCGCCGAGGACATCACCCGGGGCGAGACCCGCGCCGAGGAGTTCGGCCTCGGCAGCCTCATCGCCGACGCCCAGCTCGAACGCACCGCCGACCCCGACTTCGGCGGCGCCGACATCGCCTTCATGAACCCCGGAGGCGTCCGCGCCGACCTGCTCTACGACGAAGGCGACCCCGGCGTCGTGACCTACGGCGAGCTCTACACCGTCCAACCGTTCAACAACTACCTGGTGACCATGGACCTGACCGGCGACCAGATCCTCACCATGCTCCGGCAGCAGCTCCCGGGCGAGGACCGCGACACCACCCTGTTCATGCAGGTTTCCGAGGGCTTCACCTACACCTGGGACACCGGTGCCGAGGGCACCAACCAGATCGTCGCCGACTCGCTCACCCTCCACGGCGAACCCATCGCCGCAGACCAGACCTACCGGGTCACGGTCAACTCGTTCCTGGCCGACGGCGGTGACTCGTTCCACGTCCTCGCCGAAGGCACCGATCGGGTCACCGGCGAGATCGACCTCGACGCGTTCGAGGCCTGGTTCGCCGAGAACTCCTCGCCCGAATCCCCGGTCGAGGCGCCCGAGCCGGGCCGAGTGAACGTCATCTGATACCGGACCGGAACAGCGGCAGCGGCGGGGGAGCAGGTCTCCCCCGCCGCTCATGCGATTCCCAGCGGCGACCGGTTACGCTTATGGTGCCCTGACATAAACGGAGGACCGCAGACATGCAGAGCAGAAACTCATCCCTCAGAAACATGATGAAGAGCCAGTACACCGAGCAGCAGCGCATGGGCTCGGCATACGGGCCCTACGGGCAGATGACCCAGGCGCCGCAGGTCGAGTCCATGCGGATCGACGACGTCATCGTCCGGACCGTCGCACTGGTCGCCGCCACCTTCGTCGCGGCCATGGTCACCTGGTCCATGGTCTCCAGCGGCATCGAGAACGGCGACGAGTCCGCGATCTCGACGGCGATGACGCTCGGCACCATCGGCGCCCTCGTCGGCCTCGGCATCATCCTGTTCTCGATGTTCAAACCGGTGATGAATCCGGTCGTCTGCTTCATTTACGCGGCCGGACAGGGCCTCCTCCTCGGCGGCGTCAGCGCCGTATTCGAGAACATTTACCCGGGCATCGTGGTCAACGCCCTGCTCGGCACCGTACTCGTCTTCGGCGGGATGCTGGCGCTGTACAAGTTCCGCATCCTCAAGAACTCGCCCATGTTCACCAAGATCATGGTCGGCGCCGGTTTCGGCATCTTCGCCCTGATCCTGGTCAACTTCGGCGCGAGCATGTTCGGCGCCGACCTCGGCCTGTTCGCCGCTCCCGGCGAGTCGGTCTCGGCGCTCCAGTGGATCATCACGATCGGCATCACCGTCTGGGCCGCGCTCTCGTTCATCCTCGACTTCGACATGATCGAGCAGTCCGCCAACGCGGGCGCCCCCAAGAAGTTCGCCTGGGCCGGCGCGTTCGGTCTCACCGCCGGACTCATCTTCCTGTACTGGAACCTCCTGCGGCTGCTGAGCTACTTCCAGGAGTAGCCCCCGCATGGAACCGACACTCGAGCGGGCGATCGGGCGCGTCGTCGAAGGCACGCGCCACTGGTCGCCCGCTCGCTGGTCTTCCGGCGGCAACGCCGAGGCGATGCACGCCCTCGTTCAGGCCCTGGCCGACCTCGACGCCGAAGCCGAAGGCGAGCCCCGACGCGAGGTTCCCCGCCTGGCCAGCGACCTCCACCTGCCCGACCAGCTCCAAGTGATCGGCCTCGACCTCCTCGACGTCGCCGACCGGCTGACCCCCGACCAGCAGAGCCGCATCGAAGAGGTAATCCGAGAGGCTCGCCAGACGCTCTTCCGCCCGTGACCGCTGAGGGCGCGGGTTCACCTTCGGCTGTCGGGCGTGTGGTCGCACCGTCGGCTAGCATCCGGCCCGGCTGAGCGGGAGCGTTTCCGGGTGCGGGCATGACGGAGGGCTCGAACCCTCTCTTGGAGTTCGAGCTGAGCGCTCTGTGCTCACCCCCGCCG
>NZ_PGGV01000033.1:303357-303629 GCF_002798405.1 Glycomyces xiaoerkulensis
TCTGTGCTCACCCCCGCCGCGGTCGCCCGCGGCGGGCGGCCTAAAAAGGGAATGAAATCGTCGGCTGAATGGAGTTCGCCTGTGATCGCAGGCGGATTCGTCGCTGGTGGGGAGTGGCTCTCGGGTGCGGTTCCGGTGATCGACTCGACCTCGGCCAGGTCGATGAACCGTGCACCGGGCGGTGGGACCAGGTCGGGCGAGTCGGCCTCGGTGCTGGCTGCGGCGGCGTCGCGGAGGTCTGCGGCCAGTCCCGGCCCCCACTCGGCCGGGTA
>NZ_PGGV01000033.1:303679-486590 GCF_002798405.1 Glycomyces xiaoerkulensis
GAGGTCGGCCACGTCCCCGGCGAACTCGGCCTCGAGGTCTTCGGCGCTGCGGTGGTCGGCGCACCCGCAGTCGCCGGGGTCCGGGTCGGCAGGGTCGGTGGGCTCGTGGTCGTCGTGGTGGACGATCAGTGCCCGCCCCGGGCCGGTCTTGGTCACACTCCACCCAGGAGTGTGGACCCGGCCGTGATGGAAGCGGCACAACAGAATGAGGTTGTCGGCGGTGGTCGGCCCGCCCCGCCACCATTCGACGAGGTGGTGCGCCTCGCACCAGGAGACCGGCCGCCCGCACCCGCTCCAGGCGCAACCGCCCGGCTGCTCGGCCTCGAGTTTGCGGCGCAGGCTCGCCCCCGGCAGGCGCCGGTAGGCCCCGACCTCCACCGCCTCGCCGGTGGTGTAGTCGAACACGATGGGGACGACCCCGGCCTCGCAGGCCAGCAGGCGCGCCTTGGCGACCGAGACCGGTCGGCCCTCCAGCAGCGGGACCCGCCCGGTGTCCTCGCCCCGGAGGGTGGCGAGGTCGGCGGTCAGGTTGAGGGTCGCGGTGTGGCCGTGGCGGGTCGGGGCGGCCGGACCGGCCCCGTAGACGGCGATCATCTGGTGCAGTGCCTCGGCCCGGCGGTTGGCCGCCGGAGGGAGCACCCCGTCCTCGTCGGTCTCGTCTTGGCGGGGTGGGGGGACGGCGGTTTCGAGGTATTTGGCGAACAGCCGCCCGGTGTCGGCGGCCACCACTCCGTCGATCGTCCACATGCCGTTGTCCTGTTCGACCAGATCGAGTCGTTGGAGGGACTGCTCGGACAGTCCGTCGAGGAGGGTCTGGCCGTTGTCGAGGGCGGTTTGGAGTTCGTCGAGGTGGCGGTGGAGGTCGCTGACGGGCGCGTGTACGCAGTATTGGGCGATCAGGTGCTCGGGGGTCGGGCAGGAAGCCTCGGGGTCGAAGGGGGAGGGGATGGGTTCGGGGTAGGGGGTCTTGGCGTAGAGGCGGAGGGCGCGGACGCGTTCGAGGCGGCGGACGGCGGCCGCGATCGGGCCGATGCCGGCTGCTCCGGTGCGGGCGGTTTCGGCGAGGTGGGTGAATTTGCGGGAGGTGCGGGCGATGGCGGCCAGTTCGGTGGCGCTGGCCGGTCCGAAGTCGAAGGTGTGCATGAGCCAGTCGCGGAGGCTGGAGAAGCCGCCGAAGTCGCGGTGGATGCGCCAGGTCTGGGCCTCGATGACCTGGTCCAGGGCCTGGGCGTGGAGGGCGTTGACCGCGGCGGCGGCTGAGTTGAGGTGGGTGTGGATCGCCTGCGCTTTCCGGCTGCGCTCGTCCCCGGTCGCCTCGGTCATGGTCGGCACCCCCTCTCGTTGGTCGAACATTCGGTCGTTTTCGGCTCGTTCGTGCTATATCTCCATTCTCCCAGGACATGGCCGTTTTGGCATCACCCGTACGAGTGAGAGAGTCCTCATGTTCGACACCGAATCGACTGCGGTGCAACCGAACACGAGGAATCTTCACGATCGACCCGGACCGGTCCGCCACGGCCCCAACGCCACCGAAGGCCACCCGGCCACGAGCACCCACCTCCACCGCCCACCCACTCCTTCGTCGCCGCCTCGGTGCAGCGCGGCCATCCGGATGCGGCATCCCGCCTATGCACCCGCGGCCGTTGCCGGGCTCCCCAGGCGACACCACCCGCGGTCGACCGCACCACGAGCCCTACGGCCGACCCCAGCCGGCGATCAGCAGCCCGACGTCGTCCAAAGCCTCCACCAGGTTGTCGATCTCCCAGCGCAGCACGCTCCTACGCGCCCTGGTCTCCGCATCCCCCTCGGCCAGTTCGGCATCGAGCCTGCGTGCGGCTTCGGCCAGATCCACCGGCAGCGGCGGCGGCTCGCCCCCGGCCAGCGCCGCAAGCCGCCGGTACGCCGCATCCACCGACTGCGCGAACGCCTCCACACCCGGCAGCGGCGCGGCCTCGCCGCTACTACCGGCGCTGGCGTTGACCGCCACCAGCGCCCGCGCCGCCCGCGACAGCGCCTCCTCGGCACCGAGCGCGTCGGCCGACAGCGGCCCCGGCCCGCCCACCGGCTCGGCCTTCGCCTGGTCGGCGGCGGTGGCGAGCGCGGCCCGCTTCGACCGGACCCCGTCGATGACCGCGTGCGTCAGCTTCGCGTCGTAGTCGGCCGGATTCGCCTGCCGGCCGAGCGCGAGCCGCGCATAGTCGCCGTAGGCGTCGATCAGGTCCGCCAGCAGGTCGCCCAGGCGGCGGGTCTGCCAGGTCGGCACCAGCATGTAGAACCCGATCGAGACGGACGCGCCGATCGCGGTCGACGCCGCCCGGTCCGCCGCCGCGCCGAGGGCGTCCTGTCCGGACAGGTCGACCTGGAACACCGTGAACCCGGCGACCGCCGCGGCGAACACCAGCATCGACACCGGCCGCGCCAGATACGCCAGCAGTGCGTACGCCAGCACGGTCAAACTCAGCGACAGCGGCACGTGCGGAATCACCAGGCTCAGGCCCGAGGCGACGACGACGCCGCCGAGGGTCCCGACCGCGCGCGTGACGCCCCTGGTGAGCGTCCCGGCGAAGTCGGCTTGCAGCACCAGCCAGGCCGTCAGCGGGATCCAGTAGCCGTGCTCGAGCGGCCAGGCCAGCCCGATCGCGGTCGCCAGCGCGACCACCCCGGCGCGGCGCAGTGAGTGGTGCAGCACCGGGTCGGCCCGGTGGAAGTGGCCCGCCAGCTCCTGGAGCGATTCCCTGGCCCGCCCGGTGGCGTGGCGAAGGGCGCGGTCGGCGACGACGTCGTCCGAGCCGGTCGCGATCCTGGCGGCGTACCGCTCGGTGTCGTGCAGTGTCCGCAGCAGGCCGCCGACCTCGGCCGGGATCGTCCCCGTCGAGGTCGCCACCGGGCTGCGACCCAGGCTCTCCACCAGCTCGTCCCAGTCCAGCGCCGTCGGTCGCGGAGCGGTGATCTCGTCGGCGAAGTGGGCCAGTAGCCGCGAGCACAGCCGGAGTGCCTCGGAGTGGAAGCCGACGGTGTCCTGGTCGCGGGCGTCGGCCCGCGCTCGCGCCGATGCGACGCGCCCGATGGCGGCCGATACGGCGTACATCTGGGCGCGGGCGTCGACGATCGCCGCCGGCAGCGCCCGCCGCCGGTCGAGCTCCCGCGCGGCTTCGGCCAGCGCCTCGGTCCGGAACGGCACGTCCGGGGCGTCGGCGAGTGCGGCGGCCTCATCGGCCAGCGCCCGCCAGGCCCCGGCCAGGATGCGGCGGTCCTCGGCCCACCGGTATCGCGGCGGCAGCAGCGCCGTCAGCGCCTGGACCGCCCCGCCGGCGCCGACCGCGGCGGCGGCCGTCCACGGGTCGGTGTGGGCCGCCAGATGCTCGGAAAGGAAGAACGCCAGCCCCGACACCGTCAGTGTGATGCCGGTGTGCAGGGAGATCGAACCGAGGAGCGTCAATGCGAATCCGTACAGCGCCGCGGCCGCGACCAGCAGCACGGCGTGGTCGATCGCTCCGAGCAGCAGCCCGCCGGCCCCGGCCAGGCCGATCAGCAGCGGCACTCCCGGTTCGGTCCTGGTGCCGGGCGTCAGCAGTCCCACTCCGCCGAGCCAGGCGCCCATGATCGCCGGAATGCTCCACCCGGGGGAGTCCAGTGCCTGCACGGCCGCCATCACCGCCGCGATGCCGCAGGCGGCGCGGACTGCGGGCACCGGGGCGGCCTCGCTTGCGGTCCATGACCGCAGGTCCCGGCCGACCCGCCTGAACGACTCCGCCACACCCGGGTTCACCACACGCCCAGGCTAGCCGCGCCCCGACCTGTGAGCTCGGCGACCGGCTACGCTGGTCGCATGCAACAACCGGTGCTGGTGGTCGATTTCGGGGCCCAATACGCGCAGCTCATAGCCCGGCGGGTCCGGGAGGCCCACGTCTACTCCGAGATCGTGCCCTCGACGATGTCGGCGAGCGACATGCTCGCCAAGGATCCGGCCGCGATCGTCCTGTCCGGCGGGCCCTCCAGCGTCTACGCCGACGACGCCCCCCGGATCGACCCGGCCGTGTTCGAGGCCGGTGTCCCGGTCCTGGGCATCTGCTACGGCTTCCAGGCCATGGCGCAGGCCCTGGGCGGCGAGGTCACCAAGACCGACCGGTCCGAGTACGGGGGCACCGAGCTGACCGTCACCGCAGACTCCAGGCTCCTGGACGGCCTGCCCGACCGCCAGTCGGTGTGGATGAGCCACGGCGACTCGGTCACCGAGGCCCCGGCCGGGTTCGACGTGGTCGCGCACACCGCCGCCACTCCGGTGGCGGCGTTCGAACACCTCCCCACCCGACTGGCGGGCGTCCAATATCACCCCGAGGTGGCCCACACGCCGCACGGCCAGGCGGTCATCCGCCACTTCCTGTACGACATCGCCGGGCTGGAACCGTCCTGGACCAATGCGCAGATCATCGACGAGCGGGTCGCCGCGATCCGCGAGCAGGTGGGCGACCGGCGGGTGCTGTGCGCCCTCTCCGGCGGCGTCGACTCCTCGGTCGCCGCGGCCCTGGTGCACCGCGCCATCGGCGACCAGCTCACTTGCGTGTTCGTCGACCACGGGCTGCTGCGCGCCGGGGAGGCCGAACAGGTCGAAAAGGACTACGCGCAGTTGACCGGCATCGACGTGCGCGCCGTCGACGCCTCCGAGCAGTTCCTCACCGCCCTCAAGGGCGTGACCGACCCCGAGGAGAAACGCCGGGTCATCGGCCGCGAGTTCATCCGCACCTTCGAGGCCGCCGCCCGCGACATCGACGCCGAGAAGCACGTGGAGTTCCTCGTCCAGGGCACGCTCTACCCCGACGTGGTCGAATCCGGCGGCGGCACCGGCGCCGCGAACATCAAGAGCCACCACAATGTCGGCGGCCTCCCCGAGGACCTCCGGTTCGACCTGGTCGAGCCGCTGCGGACCCTGTTCAAGGACGAGGTCCGCGCCATCGGCGCCGAACTGGGCCTGCCCGAGGCGATGGTGTGGCGCCACCCCTTCCCCGGCCCCGGCCTCGGCATCCGCATCATCGGCGAAGTCACCCGCGATCGCCTCGACCTGCTGCGCGCGGCCGACGCGATCGCCCGCGCCGAGCTGACCGCCGCCGGTCTCGACCGGTCGGTCTGGCAGTTCCCGGTGGTGCTGCTGGCCGAGGTCCGGTCCGTCGGCGTCCAAGGCGACGGCCGCTCCTACGGTCACCCGGTGGTGCTGCGGCCGGTCGCCAGCGAAGACGCGATGACCGCCGACTGGTCCCGCCTGCCCTACGAGCTGCTGTCCACGATCTCCACCCGCATCACCAACGAGGTGCCCGAGATCAACCGAGTCGTCCTCGATGTCACCAGCAAGCCGCCGGGGACGATTGAATGGGAGTAGCGCCGGGCTCCACAGGTCGTACAGTTGAGGGATGCAATTCCGGATAGCTGCGTACGGGGAGGTACGTGACGAGGACGGACGGCTCCTTCTGACGCGACGGCGGCGCGCCGGCCGCACCGCCGGACCCTGGCACCTCCCAGGGGGCGTCATCGACCACGGGGAACCCCCCAGGACCGCCGCCCAGCGACTGGTCGGGGCCCACACCGGCTTCGAGGTCGTCGTCGCCGACCCGCTCGAAGCGGTCGCCGTCGCCAGGCGAGGCACCCACACCAACGCGATCATCTACCCCGCCGACCCGGTCGGCACCGAACCGGTCACCGACGTCGACGCGGTCGAATGGGTCGAGCCGGCCCGGGCGGCGGCCGAACCGCATTCGCCGTTCGTGGCGGCCTGCCTCGCCCTGCCCGACGACCGCCTCGCCGGCATGGTCGACAAGACGCCCACCGAACTGCGCCCCACCCCGCCGCAGAAGGCCAAGAAGGGGCGCCGCCGCCGCGGCCAGCGCTTCGGCGCCTACGGCGTCGTCGCCGACGCCGCCGGCCGGATCCTCCTGGCCCGCATCGCCGACGGGTACCCCGGCGCCGGCACCTGGCACCTGCCCGGCGGCGGGGTCGACTTCGGAGAGTCGCCGCGGGCGGCGGTCCTCCGCGAGATCTACGAGGAGACCGGCCAGGACGCCCTGGTCGGGCGCCTGCTGAACGTCACCTCGTTCCGGCACCGGCGCGCCATCGGCCCCGAGGGCTACCCGCTCGACTGGCACGGCGTCCGGGCGATCTACTCCGCGACCGTCGCCGACCCGTCGGCGGCCCAAGTGGTCGAGACCGCGGGCGGATCGACCAGCGAATCGGCCTGGTTCGACGTCGACGACCTGGACGACCTGCCGCTGTCGGCCGCCGTCGAAGACACCCTGGGAGTGGTCGACCTGAAGAAGCTCGCCGCCTAGATCCAGCGCGCGATCTCGGTCTCACCGGCCCGGACCGGCTCGCCGGGCGTCACGTGCGCCTCGGCGGCCCCGGCCGGCAGGTACACGTCGGTGCGCGAACCGAAGCGGATGAGTCCGAACCGCTCGCCCTTGGCGAGCGCGGCCCCGACCTTGGAGCGGTTGACGATCCGCCGCAGCACCGCCCCGGTGCGCTGCGCCACCACCACCCGCCCCCGCGGGGTGGCCAGCACCGTGTAGCAGGCGGCGTTGTGCTCGGACTCCGGCGAGGAGGCCTTCGAGTACCCGCCCCGCTCCACGAACAGGTCCGCGACCTCCCCGGCGACCGGGGACCGGTTGATGTGCACGTCCAGCACCGACAGGTGCGCGCTGATCCGCAGCCACTCGGCGCCCGCGTATCCGGCCGCGGCGCCGAACCGCTCGTCGACGACGGTCTCGACCGCCGAGACCCGGCCGTCCGAGGCGGCCAGGACCGCGCTCGGGTCGTCGTCCTCACCGCGAAGGTCGGCCTCCCGCTCCGGATCCCGGAAGAACCCCGCCGCCGGCAGTGCCGCCGCGGCCGGAACCATCCAGGCCTTCGAGCGCGGCCGGATCCGCTTCGCCGCCCACGCCGCGCCCAGCAGCAGCGAGGCGGCGATGACGCCGTTGGAGTCGACGTGCATGCCCGGCGTCACCGGCACCGACGAGGCGCGCCACGCCGGAGCCAGGTCCTCGGCGGGCGCGATCCCGCGCGGCTCCGGCCCGTCCGAAGCCGAACCGATCCGGAGCTTGTGGATCCGCAGCGGCGGGAGCGACCGCACGATCAGGTCCGACCCGATCCCGTACTCGGCGACCAGTTCGGCGATCTCCTCCCGCGCCGGCGCGGTCAACGTGGCGGCGAACGACAGCACTCCGCCCGGCCGCACCTTGCGGCGCAGCGTCTCGATGTCGGCGATGAACGACTCGGCCTCGACCGTCACCGGTGCGGCGAGCATCACCTGCTCGACCGGTCCGGCCTCCTCCAGACTCGCGACCACGGTCACGTTCCCGGCCGTCCACGAGCCCTCGGCGTCCAGCGCCGCCCGCAGATCCTCGACGGCGGGGCGATCGGCGACGACCGTCAACCGGTCGTCGGGCATCAGCGCCTCCAGAGCCGCGGTCAGCACCGGGTCTCCCCAGGCGGTGCCGACCACCAGGCCGCTCTTGGGGCCGCGGCGGCGGCTGAATTCGTCGGTGATGCCGCGAGAGGCGGCTTTCGAGATCGGCATATCCCAGACTATAGAGCTCGGGTGCGGACGCCCGGCCGCTGCCGCCGCACACCCGACATCTGCGACAGGTGAGACCGGACGGTGTCTAACGACCGATTCGTCATCGTACTTTCGGCGGGTTCTGCGCATCGTTCGGACCAGAACCCGCGCCCGCGGCCGGAGCCGCGTCGTTTCCCCCGTAGCAAGCCGAATCCGACCTCGCCCCGTTCAGGAGGACCGAACAGCCATGATTCGACAGTTGAGGCTCGCCCCACTCGCGGCCGGCGCCGCAGCGGCCCTGGTGGCGATCGCGCCCGGCGCCGCCACCGCCCAGGACGACGACGCCACCGTCACCGGCGACGTCGCCGTCGTCGCCGAAGGGCTCGAACTGCGCGGCGACCTCGACGGCGACCGGTTCGACGTGTGGGCCAACGTCCTCGGCCTCACGCCGCACGACTCCGACCGGACGCTCCAGGTCTACTGCATCGACATCCGCAACGACATCGACCACGATGCCACCTACGCCGAGGGCGACTGGGACTCCTCCGGCGTCCCGGGACTCGAACAGGTCCGCTGGGTCCTGGTCAACGGCCACCCCAACACCGGTGCCGCCGACCTGCTCGAGAGGGCCGGCGCCCCGGTCCCCGACCAATGGGACGACACCGAGCTGACCCGCGTCGCCTACGCCGGCACCCAGGCCGCCGTCTGGCACTTCACCGACGGCTTCGAACCCTACGACGATCCCGTCCTCGGCGGCACCGACGCCCAGCAGGACGCCGTCACCGCCGTCTACGACCACCTGGTCGACAACGCCGGCGGCCTCCCCGATCCCTCCGAGTTCTACATCGACCTCGAAGGCGTCGACGACGCCGTCTACGAGGACGGCGAGTTCGGGCCCTACACCATCCGCACCAACGCCGGACCGGTCACCCTCGACGCCGAAGGCGGCCGGCTCCTCGACGCCGACGGCGGCGAAGTCACCGGCCTCGACGACGGCGACGACTTCTACATCGTCCTCGACGAAGGCGCCGAACAGATCACCATCGGCGGACACGCCGTCTTCGACCTCCCGGTCGGCCGCGTCTTCCTCGCCGCCGCCGACGAATCGCTCGGCGCGCAGACCACCGAGGGGATGACCTCCGGCCCCTCCCAGAAACTCATCCTCGCCGAGAACCGCGAAGCCGAACTGCCCGCCGAATGGGCCTTCGCGCTCGAACTGCCCGACACCGAGACCCCGCCCGAGGAAACGAGCCCGAAGCCGCAGTTGCCGACCACCGGCACCGGCCTGTCCGCGGCCTTCGCCGCCGGACTCGCGCTCGTCATCGGCGGACTCGCCGCCATCGCGCTGGTCCGCCGCCGGGCCGCGGCCGAATAGACCCGTCGATCCCGCGCGGGGCGCTCGCCCCGCCGCCGCCGGAGCGTCCGAGCCATCTGACCCGGCTCGGGGCCGGGGACGCTCCGGCGGCTCACCAGCCCGATTGCCGCGCATGGTGCGTCCGGGGCCGCGACTTGGTCGCGGCCCCGGACGCTTGGGTTGCGCGAATCCCTCCGAGCGATGCCGAATCGTTATGAGCCGACCGCTGCCGGAAGGTGCAACCGGCACCGGGCCGGTAACGTGTCGTAGGCAGAATGAACGCGTCAATCCCTCGGAAAACCAAAGGGAATCCACACATGATCAGAAAAACCCTGAAAGGGTCGTTGGCCGCCGCAGCGGGACTCGCCCTCGGCCTCGGAAGCGCCGGCGTCGCCGGCGCTCAGGACGGCGGCGACGAGGACCCCCAGCCGACCGCCACCGGCACCTACGACAAGATCGACGACGGCATCCAACTCCACGGCCTGATCGACGGCGATGAACCGGACCGCGACCCCGCCGCCACCCTCCTCGGCCTCGAGCTCGCCGAGGACGACACCCGCCTGGTCTACTGCATCCAGATCGGGGTCCCCCTGTTCACCGAGCACGTCCACGAGGAGCGGGCCTGGGGCGACACCGAGGTCGAAGACCTGCCGCTCGTGCTCGGCGTCCTGCTCAACGGCTTCGACGGCGCCAACGCCGGGGACCTCGTCGACGCCGCCGAGGTGGCCGGCGAGGACCTCGGAGACTGGAGCGCCGAGCAGGTCGCCTACGCCGGGACCCAATCGGCGATCTGGACGCTGACCGACGGCTGGGAAATCGACGGGGACGACCCGACCGCGGCGGGCGACGGCGTCGACAACGCCGTCACCGGCATCCAGGACTACCTGCTGGACAACACCGACCCGGTCGAAGAACCCGGCATGGACCCGGAGTTCGACGTCGACGGCTCCGAGGCCGAAACCGACGGCACCACCGTCGGCCCCTTCACCGTCGCCACCAACTTCGGCAAGGTCGAGTTCCAGCAGCCCGACGGCGCCACCATCGTCGACGAGAACGGCGAGGCGATCGACGAGTTCACCGACGGCCAGACCATCTACGTCGAATTCGACGAGGCGGAGGCCGCCACCGTCACCATCACCACCGAGTCGATCACCTGGGTCACCCCGGTCGGCCGGGCCTTCGTCCCGATCGAGGGCGAGGAGACCGTGACCGGACAGAACCTCATCCTCGCCGAGGAGCACCTGCAGGAAGTCGCGGGCGAGGTCGAGTTCGAGCTCATCGTCGAGGAGGCCCCGCCCGAGGAGACCACCCCCGCCGCGCCGCAGCTCCCGGAAACCGGCTCCAGCCTGACCACGCTCGTGGGCGTCGGCGCCGCCGTCCTGGCCGCCGGCGCGGCCGCGATCTGGCTCATGCGCCGCCGCACCGCCACCGGCGGCGACTGGGGCTAGCGCTCCGGGCCACCGGCTGAGGAGACGATCGGCACACGCCCGCTGGCACCGTCGGCGGGCGTGTGTCATACTTGCGCACGTGAACCGGAACGCGCGATTTTACTTTTACTACGGCACGGGTCGTCCGAGCCGTAGGTCGTCGCGCTGACTGAGACCTACTGCCCCGGGCGAGACGCCCGGGGTTTTCTCACGCCCAGGGCCCGAACCCGGACACATGATCCGAACATTCCGAAGGAGCAGCCCTGATGTCCGCGACCACCGCCGATTCCACCGGCACCGACGAACTGGCGCAGTTGCGCGGCGAGATCGACGAGCTCGACGCCGAGATCATCCGCCTGTGGAAGCGGCGCGCCGGCCTGTCCCGACGCGTAGGCGAGATCCGCATGGCCAACGGCGGCACCCGCCTCGTCCTCGACCGCGAACGCGCCATCCTCGACAAGTACCGCGACGCTCTCGGCGACGACGGCACCCAGATCGCCATGCTGGTGCTCCGCGCCGGACGCGGACCGCTCTGACGGCACGCCGGACGAGCCGCGCCGACGGTGCCGACACGAAAGCGTCGCACCCGGCGCGGCATAATCGAACCCCTATGAACGACGCTTCCGCCGCACTGCTGTCCGGCCTCAACGAACCGCAACGACAGGCCGTCGAGCACTCCGGCTCCCCGCTGCTCATCGTCGCCGGGGCCGGCTCCGGCAAGACCCGCGTCCTCACCCACCGCATCGCGCACCTCCTGGCCGAACGCGGTGCGCACCCGGGCCAGATCCTCGCGATCACCTTCACCAACAAGGCCGCCGCCGAAATGCGCGAGCGCGTCGAGCAGCTCGTCGGCACCCGCTCCCGCGCCATGTGGGTCATGACCTTCCACTCCGCGTGCCTGCGGATCCTCCGCCGCGAGGCCCACCGGCTCGGCTGGAAGTCGAACTTCAGCATCTACGACGCCGACGACTCCCGCCGGCTGCTCACCCAGATCATCAAAGAACTCGGCCTGGACTCCAAGAAGCAGTCGCCGCGCTGGTTCGCCGCCGAGATCAGCCGGTGCAAGAACGAGCTCGTCGGCCCCGAGCAGGCCGCCGCCGTCGCCGAGGACGCCCGATCCCGCCTGATCGCCGACGTCTACGCCCAGTACGACGAGCGGCTGCGCCTGGCCGGGGCGGTCGACTTCGACGACATCATCGGCACCACCGTCCACCTCCTCCGGTCGTTCCCCGAGCTCGCCCGCTCCTACCGGATGCGGTTCCGCCATGTCCTGGTGGACGAGTACCAGGACACCAACCACGCCCAGTACGTGCTCGTCCGCGAGCTGGTCGGCACCGGCGACGACGCCGCCGAACTGTGCGTGGTCGGCGACGCCGACCAGTCCATCTACGCCTTCCGCGGCGCCACCATCCGCAACATCATCGAGTTCGAGCGCGACTACCCGGACGCCAAGACGATCCTGCTGGAGCAGAACTACCGCTCCACGCAGAACATCCTCGACGCCGCCGACCAGGTCATCCGGAACAACAGGAACCGCGGCCGGGCCGCCGAGAAGAAGCTGTTCAGCGACCTCGGCGACGGCCCGTCCATCCTCGGCCACACCGGCGACAACGAGCACGACGAGGCCGCCTGGGTCGCCGGACGCATCGACGAACTCGCCGACGCCGACCAGACCACCTTCGGCGACACGGCGATCTTCTACCGCACCAACGCCCAGTCCCGCGCCTTCGAAGAGGTGTTCGTCCGCCGCGGCATCCCCTACAAGGTCGTCGGCGGCGTCCGCTTCTACGAACGCAAGGAGATCCGCGACCTGCTCGCCTACCTCAAACTCACCGCCAACCCCGACGACACCGTCTCCGCGAGGCGCGTGGTCAACGTCCCCAAGCGAGGCGTCGGCGACCGCGCGGTCGACGAGATCGAGGCCCTCGCCGCCCGGGAGCGCATCTCGTTCCCGGCGGCGCTGCGCCGCGTCGACCGCGCCCCCGGCGTCTCGGCCCGCGCCCGCGGCGGCATCGAGCGGTTCTGCGAGATCATCGACGCCGCCGCGGCTCTGGCCGAGGAGGCTCCGCCCGAGGAGGTCCTCGAGCGCCTCATCGCCGACACCGGTTACCTCGAAGGGCTCGAGCAGTCGGGCGACCCGCGCGATGAGGGGCGGGTCGAGAACGTCCAGGAACTGGTCGCGGTCGCCCACGAGTTCACCGAGCAGGCCGCCCGCGGCGGACCCGACGACGAGGCCGACCTCACCCCCGACGTGGCCTCCTTCCTGGAGCACGTCGCCCTGGTCTCCGACGCCGACTCGATTCCCGACCCCGAGGCCGAGGACGGCGGCCAGGTCACGCTCATGACCCTCCACACCGCCAAGGGGCTGGAGTTCGACACGGTGTTCCTCACCGGCATGGACGACGGCATGTTCCCGCACGAGCGGTCCATGTCCAAGGACGGCGACATCGAAGAGGAGCGGCGCCTGGCCTACGTCGGCCTGACCCGCGCCCGCAAGCACCTCCACCTGACCCGAGCCGGCACCAGGAACGTGTTCGGCCGCCCGGAGTTCTACGCGGCGAGCCGCTTCCTGGCCGAGATCCCCTCCGGGCTCGTCGAATGGAGCGAGTCGGCCCCGCCGCTGCGGGCGGTCGGCGGCGGTAGCCCGTCGTTCGGGCAGCCGATCGCGGTCCGCAACCCGGCCGACGTGCCGTCGCTGGAGGTCGGCGACCGCGTCAACCACGACAAGTGGGGGCTGGGACGGGTCGTCGAGCTCAAGGGCTCCGGCCCTCGGGCGCAGGCCCGCATCGACTTCGGCGACGGCGAGCCCAAGTGGGTGATCCTGCGCCTGGCGCCGGTCAGCAAGCTGTAGGCCGCCGGACCGGGACCTAACCGAGATCCAGCCCGGCGGATTCGAGGTAGCCGAGCGGCTCGACCGGCCGGCCGTCGACGTGCAGCTCGAAGTGCAGATGCGGGCCGAACGAGAAACCGGTGTTGCCGGCGTCGGAGACGTGCTCGCCGGCCTCGACCCGCTGCCCCTGGGAGACCAGAATCTCGGAGTTGTGCGCGTAGTAGGTCTCGACGCCGTCGCCGTGGTCGATGACCACCAGGTTCCCGAAGCCGGACTCCCAACCGGCGTGCGTCACCGTGCCGGGGAAGGCCGCGTACACCGGCGTCCCGGTGGGGGCGGCGAAGTCGACGCCGTTGTGGTTGCGCCCCCACCTGGGGCCGAACAGCGAGGTGATGTCGATCCGGTCGAGCATCGGAGTCCATGCCACCTGCGGAGCCTGCACCGACACCGGCGAGCGGCGCCGCTCCCGTTCGGCCGGGCCGGTTCCGACCGGCTCGGTCTCGACCGGTTCGGGCGCTTCCGCGGGCGCCCGCTCGTCCGGCTCGGCCGGCGGCAGGTCCCGCCACCTGGATTCGGCGGCGGCCGATTGCGCTGCTGCGGAGGCGATGTCGGTTACGGCCTCGGATGCGCCCGGGTCCGGCTCGCCCGAGGGCAGGCCGGCGGCGGTCGCCGCGGCGACCATGGACGCTCCGGCGACGGCCGAGCCGACCACGGCGGTGTAGCGGCGCTGGGTCCCGGCGAGCAGCGGCCGGAGTTCGGCGGCCCACGAAGCGCGGTGGCGGCCTCGTATGCGGTGCGGCCGGGCGGCGTGGCGGCGGACGGTGCCCCCGTCCGCCGGTCCGGTATAGGACATCGATCCTCCGGGTCCGTGGCTGCGCTCATGGACGGCAACCGGGACACCGTAGCGCCGCCGCGGGCGGCGAGGCGCGATTCACACCCGGTCGGTGTGTCGCAGCAGCTCCTTCGATTCGGTGAACAGCCGCACCACCTCCGGGCGCACCTCGGCGCGCTCGGTCAGGCGCCGGGACCACCGGATCCGGATCGTCTCCTCGGCGCCGCCGACGGTGACGGCGTACTCGCCGGCCTCGCCGTCGAGGCCCGTCATGCGGGCCGCGGTCGCCTCGGGCCGGCCGCCGGCGCCCCGGCAGATGACGAGCGTGTCCTCGGCGTGGTCGTCGTTCATGTGGCGGCAGATCGCGTCGACCGCCTCGTCGCCGAACGGGTTCGCGTCGGCCAGGCCGGAGGCGAGCTCGTCCAATACGGCTCCATTGTGGTCGTAAGCGATCAGGACCTCGTCGATCACGCGGCGCCGGTCGGCCTCACCGAGTGCGACCGCGTCCAATCGGGAACGGTAATCGGCCTTGAACGCCTTGGGATCCGGGATCGAATCGAAACGGTAGAACCCGGCGCCGGCCGCCTCCAGGCCCAGATGCTCGCGGGCGGCCTTCCCGAACGCCTGTCCGCCGGAGAGGTCCCCCAGGTAGCGGGTGTAGGAATGGGCGATGTAGCCGCCGGCCCACACCGGCGCGGTGGCGTTGATCCGTCCGACGTAGCGCCGCGTCGACTCCAGCGGCGCGACGCGGTCGCGCCAGTCAGGTCCGATGAGGAACTCCAGATCGGACTCGATCGCCTCGGTGCGCAGCAGCTCGTCGAAGACGAACGCCCCGGCCACCGCATCGCCGCGCCATCGCTCGCCGGCGGCCTCGATCGCCTCGTACACGAAGAGCTGCTGGGCGTGCCAGCGCGTGTAGTCCTCCCTCGACAGCGTCCCGTCGAAGAGGCGGTCGAACACGCCCGGCCCGCGCGCCTGCGGGCCGTCGGTCGGATCCAGTGCCCGGTGGCGCGACCAACTGGCCCTCCGGATCCGGGCGGAGAACGGCAGCGACTCGACGTCGTCCTCGGCGGTCGTGTTCGCGGGCATGCGGCCCCCAATGGGTCGGGCGGTCGTCGATCCTGCCGGTAAGGCTAACCTAACCGTCCCGGCTGCGCCAGTGCTCGGCCGGACCGGGCCGACCCCGTCCGCGCGGTGCCCCGGACGATCGGCGACAATGATTCGAACCACATATCAGACGTACGGCTGAGCCAGAAATAGCCTGAGGTTCACCCCGCGGGACTTCCCACGCCTGCGAGGACTGTGGCACCATTGGCTTGTCTGGTCCCCTTGACAACTCGAATCCAGGACCATGGGAGGCCTTGTGAAACCGGTCAGACTGCTCAAGAAGCTCGCTGCGACCGCAGCCGCGGGTCTTCTCGCTCTCGGCCTCACCGCGGGGACCCCATCCGTCGCCGCTGCGAACTCGAGTGAGATCGCCGCCACCGTAACGACGCAGGACGGCAACTCCAACGAGATCGGCTCCGCAACGGAGGACAACTCCAACGAGATTGCCTACACGACGTCCGGTAACTCCAACGAGATCGGCTGACGCCGGGGAGGGCCCGCGTCTCAGGACAGACCGTGACAGCTATCCGTGAGCGGCATCCCCGTCTGTTCACGGTGCTGCCCTGGATCATCACCGGGCTGGTACTGGCCGGGGTCGGCCTCGCTCTCATCGAGTTCGGACTCCCCGACGAGTTCTCGCCGGCCCGGGCCGCGCTGTTCGTCGCGGCGTTCATCATCGCCCAGAACCTGCTCATCCAGCAGCACGTCCGAGGCCACCGGATCTCGTTCAACCTCGCCGACATCCCACTGGTCGCCGCGCTGTTCTACCTGTCGCCGTTCGCGATCGTCGGCGTCCGCCTGGTGGCGGCGATCCTCTACTACGCGGGACGCTATCTCCGCGAGGACATCGGGCTGCTCAAGCCGCTGTTCAACATCGGGCTGACCACCAGCGGCGCGGTGGTGGCCACCGCCTTCGTCCAGTACGCGGGCCTCGTCGGCCCCCACGACCCGCGAACCTGGATCGTCATCATCGGCGCGATCGTCCTGGCCGGCTTCGTCACCACGATCATGCTGTCCCTGCTGCTGTTTATCCTCAATGGATGGGCGAGCCTCGTCAGGGCCTGGGCGGGCTTCGCGATGACCCTCCTGGGCCCGGTCCTCGCCGCCAGCGCGGGCCTGATCTTCCTCATCCTGATCGAGGCCACCCGGTGGTCGTTCCTGCCCATCGGACTGCTCACCGTCGGCATCGTCCTCCTGGCACGCAGCTACATGAAGCTGCGCCAGCAGCGCTACATCCTGAACGAACTCAACGTCTTCACCCAGCTCGTCGCCGATTCGGTGCGATCCAACCGGCTTATCGACGCCATGCTCGGGCGGCTGCGCGAGATCCTGTCGGCCGAGTCGGCGACCGTGTGGGTCCCCGCCGAGAACCGCTTCCCCGAGATCCGCCTGACCGCCGGCGTCGACGACCCCGGCCTGACCGACCTCGATCCGGTGCCGCAAGAACTCCAAAGGGAGGTCATCGCCTCCAAGGAGGCCATGTTCGTCGACCTCAAGGCCAGCGGCAGCCGCCATCGCGAGCTGCTGCGGACCGCCGGACTGCGCGGCGCGATGCTGGTGCCGCTCCGGTCCGGCGACGACGTCTACGGCTGCCTCTCGGTCGCCGACCGCATCGGCGGCGAGATGTCCCATTTCGTCCCGGTCGATCTGCAACTGCTGGAGACGGTGGCGGCCCATGTGAGCATCGCCGTCGACAACGCCCGGCTGATCGACCAACTCCGCTACGACGCCTACCACGACCCGCTCACCGGCCTGGCCAGCCGCCGCCGCAGCCTCGAAGCCCTCGAAGAGGCGCTGCGCATCACCGTGTCCGGCGAAGTCGTCGCCGTCTTCATGTTCGATGTGGACGGTATGCACGAGATCAACGACGCCCTCGGCCACGAGGCCGGCGACGCCCTGCTCGCCGAGTTCAGCCGCCGGCTCACCGACAACGCCCCCGACGCCTCGTTCATCGGCCGCATCGACTCCGACGAATTCATCCTCCAGACCCGGCTGCCCTCCACCGACGCCGCCGCCGAAGCCGCCCGCCGCCTCCGAGAGGCGATCCAGGGCCCCTTCGAATTCGGCGGCGTCGCCGTCGGCGTCTCGGCCGTCGTCGGCGTCGTCACCCACCCCGACTTCGCCGCCGACGCCGACGAGCTCCTCCAGCGCGCCGACACCGCCACCCGGCAGGCGAAGAACGCCGTCGACGGTGTCCAGACCTACCACTCCGGGCTCGAATCCGAGAGCCTGCGCCGGATCGGCCTCGCCGCCGACCTGCGGCGCGCCCTCGACCGCGACGAGCTCGAGGTCCACTTCCAGCCCAAGGTCGCCCTCGACTCCGGCGCGCTGGCCGGAGCCGAGGCGCTCGTGCGGTGGGCGCACCCCACCTACGGCCCGGTCGCCCCCGAGGAGTTCATCGCGATCGCCGGCAGCACCGGCCAGTTGGGCCGTCTGACCGAGCAGGTCCTGGACGAGGCGCTCCGGCGGTCGGCCGAGTGGTCCTGTCCGAGCGGGCCGCTGGCGATGGCGGTGAACCTCTCGCCGCGGACCCTCGGGGACGCCGACTTCCCCGACCTGGTGGCCGAGATGCTCGAGCGCCACCGGGTCCCGCCGGGGCGGCTGACGTTCGAGATCACCGAGGACGACATGGTCGCCGACGGCACCCGGCTGTCGACGGTGCTCGACCGCCTCCACGAGATGGGCGTGCGCCTGTCGGTCGACGACTTCGGCACCGGCTACTCCTCGCTGGCCTACCTGCGGCGGCTGCCGATCCAGGAGATCAAGGTCGACCTCAGGTTCGTGCAGGGGATGGCCACCGACGCGGACGACCGCGCCATCGTGCGGGCGGTGCTCGGCCTGGCCCGGCACTTCGAGATCGACGTCGTCGCCGAGGGCATCGAGTCGCACCAGACGCTCGAGCAGTTGCGGGACCTGGAGTGCGAGACCGGCCAGGGCTACTACTTCTCTCGGCCGCTCACGCCCGACCGGTTCAGCGCCTGGCTGGAGACCCAGGACCGGGGCGCCGGGCGGCTGCGGGCGGTCTGAGACGGCCCGGTGCCGCCGGGCGCGGACCGGGCTTGTGGCCTGAACCGCATCTACCGCCCCGCTTAGGAACTCCGGGGCCGATCATGTACTCTTGTCGAGTCCGCGTGAGAGCGCGAGCGCCCCAATAGCTCAGTCGGCAGAGCGTCTCCATGGTAAGGAGAAGGTCAACGGTTCGATTCCGTTTTGGGGCTCGGGAGCACTGCCGAGCAGTGTTCCGACTGCCTCCCGCACCGTCAGCGGTGGCAGTGGGTGCGCGGCGGTGTAGCTCAGTGGTAGAGCAAACGACTCATAATCGTTGTGTCGCCGGTTCGATCCCGGCCATCGCTACTGCGACCAGCGTCGACTACCGAGCTAGGCTAGTCGGCGCTATTCGTCTGAGCACTGCTCACCAGAGCATTGTGATACGTCCAGTCGGCGGACCACCGGGTTCGCCGCAATTACGAGGAAGGCACTCATCGTGGCCAAGGCTACCGACGTTCGCCCCAAGATCACCATGGCGTGCGTGGAGTGCAAGGAGCGCAACTACATCACGAAGAAGAACCGGCGGAACAACCCCGACCGGCTCGAGCTCAAGAAGTACTGCGCGCGCTGCAAGACCTCGCGAGTCCACAAAGAGACCCGCTAGGCCCCGCGCGCCCGGCATGCTCAACACTTCGTATGTAGGCCGGTCCTTGCCGACGACCGAACCAGTGGCGATCACCGCCGACTCGGTCGCACGGTTCGCCGCCGCGCTCGGCTTGCGCGACGCGGCGAAGGTGCCCCCTACCTACTTGATCTCCCTCACGTTCCCCGCCGCGGACCCGCTCCTCGACGACTCCGACTTCGGGCTCGACTGGTCGAAGGTCCTGCACCGCGAACAGCGCTTCGCCTTCCACCGCCGGCCGCGCGTCGGCGACGAGGTCACCTGCACGCCCACGATCGAGTCGATCAAGACCGTCGCCGGCAACGACCTGCTGGTCCTGCGCACCGCCGTCGACGGCACCGACGGCCCCGTCGCCGAGGTCTGGACCACCCTGTTCGTCGCCGCCGGGGAGGACGAATGACCGACTTCACCGACCTGACCGCGGGCGAGGCCGTCTTCGAGACGGCCTTTCCGGTCACCCGCGACGACCTCGCGGCCTACGCCGAGGCCTCGGGTGACCGCAACCCGATCCACCTCGACGAGGCCGCCGCCGAGGCGGCCGGACTGCCGGGCGTCATCGCCCACGGCATGTACACCATGGGGCTGGCCTCCCGCGCCGTGCTCGAGTGGGTCGAGCAGGCCGGCCTCGAAGCGGCGTTGACCGACTTCTCGGCCCGCTTCGCCAAGCCCGTGGTGGTCCCGGCCGGCTCCGGCACCACCGTCGAGATCGAGGCGAAGGTCCGCAAGGCCGACTCCGAGGCCGTGCAACTGGCGATCACCGCCCGCAGCGGCGGCGAGAAGGTGCTGGCACCGGCCCGCGCCACCCTGTCCCGGGCCTAGCGTTCGGGATCCGTCCCGCGCTTCAGCGGCGCGCCACGTAGTAGGCGTTGATGAAGTCCTCGGGGACGTTCGCGATCCGCACGTCCCCGAACCCGGCCTCCGCGAGCATCCGCTGTGCGAGTTCCACTCCCCACACGGTGCCCAGGCCGTCGCCGTCCATGGCGAGGGAGACGGTCATGCAGTGCATCGTCGAGACCGTGTAGAGGAACGGCGCCCACGGGATGTCGAGGTTGGCCGCGAGGTCGCTCGAGGCGTTCATGTCGACCATGAGGAACACGCCGTCGGCCGGGTCGAGGTGCTCGGCGACCTGCTCCAGCACGGTGGCCGGATGGGCCTGGTCGTGGATGGCGTCGAAGGCCAGGATCGCGCCGAACTCCCCGGTCCCGGACAGGTCGGCGACGTCGCGCACCTCGAAGGCGGCGTTGGTCAAGCCCCACGCCTCCGCCTCGGCCCGCGCTGCCGCGACGGCCTCCTCGGAGAAGTCGTAGCCGATGAACTCGCCGGCCGGGTACTCGCGGGCCAGCAGGTTGATCGCGTGCCCCCGGCCGCATCCGACGTCGGCGACGCGGATGCCCGCAGCCAGGCGTTCGGGGAGACCGTCGGCGAGCCGCACGGTGCGGTCGATGAGGGCGGCGTCGTTGACCTGTGCGCTCTGCTCGGCCATCACTTCGTGAAACCGCCGGAAGGACTCATAGCCCACACCGCCGCCCTCGGTGAAGCAGGCGACGACCTCGTCCTCCACCTGAGCGAGCAGGGGCAGCATCTGCATCAACGACGCGAGGTTGTCCGGACCGGCGGCCCGAGTGAGGACGGCGGCGTGCTCGAGCGGGAGTCGGTACGCCGACTCCCGCGGGTCGTACTCGACGATCCGCGCGGTGGTCATCGCGCCGAGCCACTCGCGGACGTACCGCTCGTGCAGGCCGGCCTCGGCGGCGATCTGGGCGCTGGTCGCGGGCGGGAGCCCCGCCATCGCGTCGAACAGCCCGGTGCGGTGCCCGACGCTGATCATCAGCGCGGTGGACCCGGCCGCCAGGGTGCCGAAGACGCTCTCGGCGAACCGGCCGACCGCCTCCGGGTCGGGCTGGGAGGCGGGCACTGCGGGCGTCGTGGTGGTCATGATTCGCTCCTTCGCGTGTACGGGCGTAACAACCTCGACGCTAGGATCGGTCGGTGCGGCGCCGCATCGGCCGAATCATGCAATCGCGAACGGGTCGACTACATATCCCGGCGGCGTCACAGCAGCCCCCGCTCCCGCGCCCACGCGACCGCCCCGGTGCGGCTCGCGGCACCGACCTTGCGGTAGACGTTCGCCAGGTGGCGCGCCACGGTGCGTTCGCTGATGTGGAGTCGGCCGGACGCGTCCCGGTTGGTGCTCCCATCGGCGATGGCGGCCAGCACTTCGACTTCGCGTGCGGAGAGCACCCGGTCCTCGCCGGCGCCGGGCGAGCCGACCCGGGCCAGGTCCCGCCGGGCCCCCAGCCGACTGAGGGACTCCGCGGCGGCCTGGCGCTCCCGGTCGGCCGAGTCGGAGTCGCCGAGCCGCGCCAGCGCGCGTGCGAGGTCCAGGCGGATACGGGCGACGAGATACGGCGCCCCCATCCGCTGCCACTCGTGCCGTGCCTCGCGCAACTCGGTGACGGCCTCGGCCGTGCGGCCCGCCGCGAGATGCGCGGTGCCGCGCCACCGGTGGGCGTCGGCGCGCCACGCGGGGCTGTGATGGTCGCGTGCCAACTGTTCGAGCTCGGTGACGGCGGATTCGGCGGTCTCGGTGTCCACCGCCTCGGCGGTGGCGAGGGCGACCTCGGTGCGCGCGGCCAGCAGTGGTGCTCGTTCGGCCGCGGTGGCGGCGGTCGCGAGGGCCGCGTCCAGCACCGACGCGGCGACGTGGCACCGCCCCCGGTCCAGATGGACCAGGGCCAAGCCCGGCAGCGGGTCCCTGCCGGCCCGGTGCGCGCGGCGGTACGACGCCTCCGCCGCGTCGAGTTCGCCTCGCAGCCGGTGGATCTCGCCGAGTCGGTAGTGCGCCTCCGCCGCGACCTGGAGGTCGATTCCGTCCAGTTCTTCGGCCGCGGTGGCCGCCTCCCGGGCGGCGCGGTCCCACTGCCCCTCGACCTGGAGCAGTTCGACCCGGTGCACCCGGCAGATGCCGCGGAAGATCACGGCCGGGGCGTAACCGGCCTGCCAGCGCTCGGTGATGTCCGTCCAGTAGCGAGCGCGGGGGAGGTCCCCCAGGTCGCTGCACATCTGCATCATCCGGCAGTAGAGGTTGCCCGCCCAACTGGGCGCCACTCGGCCGTCGAGCACGAGGAGCATCGCCTCGTCCAGGGCCCGCAGACCGTCGGTGACCTTGCCCTGGTGGACGGCGCTCTCGCCGGACCCGAACAGGCCGAGGGCCTGCAGCGTCGGGTCGCCGTGAGTGGAGGCGAGTTCCAGCAGCTCGGCGGACAGGGCGTCGGCGGCCTCCCATTCGCGGGCCTCGACGGCGCCGGCGCCGTCGAGCACCAGCAGGTAGCCGCGTTCGGGTGCGTTCCGGTCGGCCTCGAGCAGTCGGCGGGCGCGGGCGAACCACCCCATACCGGTGCCCTCGTTGCCTCGCAGGATCTCCATGTAGGCGATCTCGACCGCCGCGCGACCTGCTCGGGCGGGCGCGCCGTCGGCGGCATGGGCGTCGTGGAGCCGCTCGCTGGCGTCGATGAACTCGTCCACCAGGCCGAGCCACCAGCACGCGACGGCCAGGCCGTCGAGGTCGGAGACGCCGGGGTCGGGGATGCGGGCGAACCGGGTGCGGGCGGTCGACCATTCCCCCTGGGCGAGCGCGGCCTGTGCCGCCGAGCGCTCCCGCGCCACCGGATCCATCGTCACTCGTAGCCGAAGAAGCCCTCGCCGGATTTGCGGCCGATGCGGCCGGCCGCGACCATGCGGCGCAGCAGCGAGGGCGCGAAGAACTTCGGGTCGCCGGTGTCCTCGTAGATGTTCCCGGTCGCGTGGGTGATCACGTCGATGCCGGTCAGGTCCGCGGTGGCCAGCGGCCCCATCGGATGCCCGAACCCGAGCCTGCAGGCGGTGTCGAGGTCCTCGGCCGAGATCACGCCGTCCTCGACCAGCCGCGCCGCTTCGTTGACGAACGCGCAGATCAGCCGCGTGGTGGCGAATCCGGCCACGTCGCGGTTGACCACCACGCAGGTCTTGCCGGTGCTTTCGGCGAACGCCCGGGCCCGGTCCAGCGCCTCGTCGCCGGTCTGCATCCCGCGCACCAGCTCGCACAGCCGCATCATCGGCACCGGGGAGAAGAAGTGGGTGCCCACCACGCGCTCCGGGTGCGTCGCCGCCGCCGCGATCTCGGTGATGGGGATCGCGGACGTGTTCGTGGCCAGCACCGTCTCCGGACCGCAGATCCGCGAGAGCCGCTCGAAGACCTCCTGTTTGACCGACAGCCGCTCGAACACCGCCTCCACTACGATCTCTGCCTCTGCGGCGGCGCCCATGTCGGTGGTCGAGGCGATCCGGCCCCGCGCGGCGCGGGCGTCGGCCTCCTCGACCTTTCCCTTGGCGACGAACCGGTCGAGCGAATCGCCGATGGTGGCCGAGGCCCGTTCGAGCGCGCGCGGATCGTTGTCGATGAGTGTGACGTCCGTATCGGCCAGCCCCGCGACCTGCGCGATTCCCGAGCCCATGAGACCCGAACCGATTACCGCTATGTGAGACATGGGCCGAGGCTATAGGGTCGGTGGTATGGCGGTCAATCTCACCAGGATCTACACCAGAACCGGCGACGACGGCACGACCGGCCTCGCCGACTTCTCCCGAGTCCCCAAGACCCATCCGCGTCTGGCCGCTTACGGCGACGTCGACGAGCTCAACGCGGCCGTCGGGTGCGTGCTGGCGCTCGGCGGCGGGGCGGTCACCGACCACATGAAGACGGTGCTCCTGGCGGTCCAGAACGACCTGTTCGACGTCGGCGCCGACCTGTCGACGCCGGTGGCCGAGGAACCGGAGTACCCGCCCCTGCGGATCGACGAGGAGTACGTGACCCGCCTGGAAGGCTGGATCGACGAGTTCAACGCCGACCTGCAGCCGCTGCGGTCGTTCATCCTCCGCGGCGGTTCCCCGGGCGCGGCGCTGCTGCACCAGGCCTGCACGGTCGCCCGCCGCGCCGAACGCTCGACCTGGGAGCTGCTGGAGACCGAACCCGACACGACCCACGCCGTCCCGGTCACCTACCTCAACCGGCTGTCCGACCTGCTGTTCGTATTGGCGCGCATCGCGAACGACGGCGACGACATCCTCTGGCGGCCCAAGAAGTCGCAGCACTGAGCGGTGTGGCCTCGGCGCGGGAGGGCGACCGGCCGCCTCAAGGGGCCGGCGCCAGCTTGACGCGCCGCAGCAACTGCGCGTTGAGCGCGACCACGATCGTCGAGGCCGACATCAGCACCGCCCCCACCGCCGGGCTCAGGGTGAACCCGGCCCAGGCCAGGACGCCCGCCGCCAGCGGGATCGCGGCGATGTTGTACCCGGCGGCCCAGCCGAGGTTCTCGATCATCTTGCGGTGGCTCGCCTTCGACAGCCGCATCACCGCGGCTACCCCGCGCGGGTCCGAGGAGGCCAGGACCACCCCGGCCGACTCGATCGCCACGTCGGTGCCGGCCCCGATCGCGATCCCGATATCGGCGCGCGCCAGCGCAGGCGCGTCGTTGACGCCGTCGCCGACCATCGCCACGGTCAGCCCCCGCGCCTGCAGGTCCGCGACGACGCGGTCCTTGCCGGCGGGCAGCACGTCCGCGAAGACCTCGTCACGGTCTTCGGTGAAGCCGAGGTCCGCGGCGACGGCCTCGGCCACGGCCCGCGAGTCCCCGGTGATCATCGCGATCTTCCCGACTCCTTGGGCGCGCAGGTCCTCGATGGCCCGCTTCGCCTCCGGGCGGATCTCGTCCTCGAGGGCGATCGCGCCGAGCACCTTCGATTCGGCGAGCGCGATGAGGTACAGCACGGTCGCGCCCCGTCCCGACCAGGTGTCGATGTCGCCGCGCAGCGGCTCGGGCGATTCGGTTCCGAGTTCGCGCAGCAGCGCGGGTCCGCCGACGGCGTACCGCTCGCCGTCCACGGCGGCCTCGACGCCCTTGCCGGTGCGGGAGCGGAAGCCGTCGGCGTGCGCGACCTCGCCGCGGCCGCGGTGGGCCACGATCGCCTTGGCGAGCGGATGCTCGGAGTCGGATTCGACGGCGGCCGCCACGCGCAGCACCGCGTCCCGGTCGAATCGGTCGGTCCCGGCGATACCGGTGACCTTGTGCGCTCCCTGCGTGAGCGTTCCGGTCTTGTCGAACAGGACCGCCTCGGCCGTGCGCATCCGCTCGATCGCGAGCCGGTCCTTCACCAGCAGGCCCGACCGCGCCGACGTCGCGGTCGTGATCGCGACGACCAGCGGGATGGCCAGACCGAGCGCGTGCGGGCAGGCGATGACCAGGACGGTGACGGTCCGGACCACGGCCGCGCCGGCGTCGCCGAGGAGCGACCAGACCGCGAAGGTGGTCACCGCGGCGCCCACGGCGATGTAGAACAGCAGCGCCGCGAAGCGGTCGGCGAGGGCCTGGCCGCGTCCCCGCGAGGACCGGGCCTGTTCGACCAGCCGCCGGATCCCGGCGAGGGCGGTGTCGTCGCCGGTAGCGTCGACGCGGACGCGGATCGCCGAGTCGGTCGCGACGGTGCCGGCCGCCACGCGGTCGCCGTCGCCCCTGGCGACCGGCCGGGACTCGCCGGTGATCATGGACTCGTCCATTTCCGCCTCGCCCTCGGCGATGACGCCGTCGGCCGGGACTCGGGATCCCGAGCGGACCAGCACGAGGTCGCCGACGGTCAGGTCGCCGATCGCGACCGGCTCGACCGAGCCGTCACGGCGGAGGCGTTCGGCCCGGTCGGGCAGCAGCGCCGCGAGCGCGGCCAGGGCCCCTCGGGCCTGGCCGACGGCCTTCATCTCCTGCCAGTGGCCCAGCAGCATGATGGTGACCAGGGCCCCCAGCTCCCACCAGAACTCGAGGTCGAACGCGCCGAGGCTGGTGGCCAGGGAGGCGATGTAGGCGACCGAGATCGCGGTGGCGATCAGGAGCATCATCCCCGGGGCGCGGTCCCGCACCTCGCTGAGGCCCCCGGCGAGGAACGGCAGGCCGCCGTATGCGAACAGCGCGGTGCCGAGCACGGGTCCGATCAGTTCGATTCCGGGGAAGTCGAGTGCGTACCCGAACCAGTCCATGATCATGGGGCTGGTCACGACCACCGGCACGGTCAGGGCCAGACTCAGCCAGAACCTGCGGCGGAACGCCTCCGGGTCGTGGCCTGCGTGCCGGCCGTGGTCTCCGTGACTCGCCGGGTGTCTCGAGTCCTCGGGGTGCGCATGGTGATCGCTCATTCTTGAGGCTCCTTCCGCTGGACGAACGCCTGGAGCACATTATACCCCGTGGGGGTATACGGATTGGAGCGGCCGGTCCCGCTCCCCGCCGAAGCATCGGGCCGATCCATAGCGGTGCTGTAGCCGGATTGCAAAGTCATGCTGTGAAATGTAGTATGACTGCTATCAAACGACAGACTTGTACGACGGAGGTGACCATGGCGCACGCCCCGGCCCCCGACGGACCCGCCATCGCCGTGTCCGACCTGCGGATGCGATACGGCGACAAGGAGGTCCTCTCCGGCCTCGACCTCACCGTCGAACCCGGAGGCGTCACCGCCCTGCTCGGCCCCAACGGGGCCGGCAAGACCACCACGGTCGAGATCCTCGAAGGCTTCCGCGCCCGCAGCGGCGGCGAAGTCGAGGTCTTCGGCCTCGACCCCGAGCACGGCGACGAGCGCTGGCGGGCGAAGATGGGCATCGTCCTCCAGGAGTGGAACGACAACGGCAAGTGGCGCGTGCGGGACCTCCTCGCCCACTTCGCCGACTACTACCGCCCCTACTCCGACCCGTGGGAGGCAGACGGCCTGCTCGAACTCGTCGGCCTCGCCGGCGAGGCCAAGCAGCGCGTCCAGACCCTCTCGGGCGGGCAGCGCCGGCGCCTCGACGTCGCCGCAGGCATCGTCGGCCGTCCGAGCCTGCTGTTCCTCGACGAACCCACCACCGGCTTCGACCCGCACGCCCGCCGCGAGTTCCATGAACTCATCCACCGGCTCACCGACATGGAGGGTGTCACGGTCCTGCTCACCACCCACGACCTCGACGAGGCGGAGAAGCTCGCCGACCGCATCCTCATCCTCGCGGGCGGCCGCATCATCGCCGACGGTTCTCCTGACGCCCTCGCCCGGGCCGCGGCCACCAGCGCCGAGGTCAAGTGGATGCAGGACGGGCGGCGCCAGGTCCACGCCACCGACGACGCCACCGGCTTCGTCCGAAAGCTGCTGGCGGCCGACGACGGGGCCGTCCGCGACCTGGAGGTCCACAGCGCCAACCTGGAAGACGCCTATCTGACCCTGGTGGAGCGGTTCGAGTCCGGGGAGGCCGAAGCCGCGGTCGACCGATTCAGAAAGGAGGTCTCGAGGTGAACCCCACCCTCCACGCCTACAGGACCGGCTGGCGCCGCGCCCTCATCGAGACCCGGATCTCCCTGACCACGCCATCCGATGTGCTCGGTTACGTCCTCCCGGTCGGCATCGCCGTGGTGGTGCTGCTGTTCCTGCGCGGCGTCGACATCGAAGGCGCGCCGGTCTCCCTGGGCTCGATGAACATGCCGAGCCTGGTCGGCATGTTCATCGTCTGGGGCGGCGTCTTCGGCGTTCTCGGCATCCTGGTCATGGACCGCACCAACGGCACGCTCCTGCGCGCCAAGTCGATGCCCGGCGGCATGACCGGATACCTGATCGGCCACATCGGGTCGATCGCGCTGTTCACCGCCGCCGGCGTCGTCGTGCTGCTCGCGGTCGGCCTGCTGCTGTTCGACGGCCTCGAATTCGGCTCCCCGGACCGCTGGCTGACGTTCCTGGCGGTGCTCGCCCTGGGAATGGCCGCCACGATGCCGATCGGGGCCGTGCTGGGGGCGCTCATCGACAACCCCCGCAACATGGGCGTGGTCATGCTGCCCTTCATGGCGCTCATGGCCGTCTCCGGCATCTTCTACCCGCTCGGCGGCATGCCCGGCTGGGCGCAGGCCGTCGGTCAGGTCTTCCCGATGTACTGGGCCGGCCTCGGCATGCGCCACGCGATGCTGGCGGACTCGGCCGTGGTGGTCGAGATCGGCGGGTCCTGGCGCACGCTCACCATGTTCGCCGTGCTGGCGGCCTGGTCGATCACGGCCTTGGCGGCCGCACCGAAGCTGCTGAGCCGCATGGCCCGCCGCGAATCCGGCTCCACCATGGCCGCGAGGCGCCAGAAGATGTACCAGGAGTGGGGGTAAGGGCCGTGGCCGACGACGTCGTCTACAACCGGATCGCCGTGCTGCGCGCCGAGCGCGGGATCTCGCGCCGACGCCTCGCCGACGCCCTCGGCGTCCACTACCAGACGGTCGGCTACCTCGAACGCGGCGAATACAGTCCCAGCCTCCACCTGGCGCTCAAGATCGCCGAGCACTTCGAGGTCCCGGTCGAGGTCGTCTTCTCCACCAAGCCGTTCCCCCGCATCGGGACCTGACCGAGGAAACCGGGGAAACCCCGAGTTCCGGCCCCGCGCCCCGCACCCGGGCGCGGGGCCGGAACTACTCGAAATCGCGAAAGGCCGCTCCCGGGGGAGCGGCCTCGAGCCAGGAGAGGAAACCGGTGACTGCGGAGTCGGTCATCGCCAACTCGACGTCACCGGTGGGACTCTTGCAATGGAGGATCTCCACATCGGGCGGGAATATCTGCGCCTCGGCACCGGCCGGTTCCCGCCGTTCGGCCACTTGGAGCTCGGACCGGGAGAGGGTGTACCTGGGGCCGAACGCGAGGGAGAACATCCGGTACCAGAGCAACGTCCCCCGGTCGTACACGGCGAAGCCGGGGGCCCAGCCCCGCCCGGCCATGCGCCGGGACAGCCGTGCCGCCATCGCCACCGACCCGAACCGGGACAGCGCCGACCGCCGCACGTACGTCAGGATCAGGAACACCGCGACGGCCGCCGCGAGGGCGGCGGCGACGAGCAGTGCTTTCAACATGGGATCAGGCTGCGGCGGATTCGACCGCCTCGGCGGTCTCGGCCAGGACCGTCACCCCGTCGGTGGTCACCGACAGGAAACCGCCTTCGATCCGCCACGACCGCTCGGGGCCGTCGGCGGGGACGATGCGGACGACGCTGTCGACCTGGAGCTCACCGAGCATCGGCTGATGGCCGGGGAGGATGCCGAGTTCGCCTTCGGTGGTGCGAGCGTAGAGGGCCTCCGCCTCACCGGACCACACCTTCGACTCGACCGCTACGAGTTCGACGTTCAGTTGGCCTGCCACAAACGCTCCTTCAAACCGGCTCCGAGGATGGTTACCGGAAGTCTAGACGCCGACAGGTCCCTCGTCGAATCCCCCATAAGCGGGAGCCTGGGAGATCACTCCCTTGGACGCCGACGGCCCCCGGCCGTGGGGCCGGGGGCCGTCGGCGGTGCGGACCGGTCAGACGCGGGCGCGCCGGGCCAGGCGCTCGGGGTCCATGATGATGACGCTCTTGCCGTCCAGGCGCAGCCAACCGCGGCCGGCGAAATCAGCCAGGGCCTTGTTGACCGTCTCGCGGGAGGCGCCGACCAATTGCGCCAGCTCCTCCTGCGTCAGGTCGTGCGTGACTCGCAGCACGCCGCCGTCGCGGGTGCCGAAGCGGCTCGCCATGTGCAGCAGCGCCTTCGCCACCCGGCCGGGCACGTCGGTGAAGATCAGGTCGGCCATGGAGTCGTTGGTGCGGCGCAGCCGGCGCGCGATCACCCGCAGCAACTGCTCGGCGATCTCGGGCCGATTGGCCAGCCACGGACGCAGCGCGGTCTTCGACAGCCGGGCCAGGCGGGTGTCGGTCAGGGCGGTGGCGGTGGCGGTGCGCGGGCCCGGGTCGAACAGGGCCAGCTCCCCGACCATGTCGGAGGGCCCCATGACCGCGATCAGGTTCTGGCGGCCGTCGGCGGAACGGCGCCCGAGCTTCACCTTCCCGGACATGACGATGTAGAGACTGTCGCCCGGCTCGTTCTCGGTGAAGACGGTCTGGCCCTTGTTGACGTCGATGTACTCCATCTCTTTGATGAGCGACTCGACAGCTTCGGGGTCCACGCCCTTGAACAGCGCGGCCCTGGCCAATACATCTTCCATGTCCGTTCGCACCTTTCTTCAACGCACCGCTAGTGCAAGTACTGAGTCTATGCCTCTTGTCCGCATTGCGGGAGCGAGACCCCCGTAAATCCACATGCGCACCGTCGGCACCGATATGTCATCCGAATCCGAATGAAGGCGCACCTGCGGTTCCGCTAATCACGGCGTGAGCATAGACTCACCCGGCGAGCAGGGGTTTCACCCGAAAGCCGCAGTACCGACCGGCGACGACCGCTACAGCCTACCGCCTATGCGACGCCACGCCCACCCCCGTGAGCAGCCTTCACGCCGGGAATCGCGCGTGAACGCGCCGACCGTAACGTGCACGAGCCCGTGTCGACCGGCCCCGGGGCCGACTCGCCGGCGTCCAGGACCGGCGACGATTCGGCCATCGTCAGCGCGTAACCGGTCTCCGGATCGTCGACCGCGGCCGCGAAGACCACCCCGGCCACCTCGCCCTCGGGAGTGAGCATCGGCCCACCCGAATTGCCGCCGATGATCGTCGCGTACAACTGGTAGACCTCCCGGGTCACCGTCCCCGAGTTGTAGATGTCGGGCCCCGACACCACCCGCGCCTCGCGCACCCGCGCCGCGGTCGGCGTGTAGCCCGCCCCGCCCGGGTAGCCCAGCACGATCGCGTCCTCGCCCGAAGCGGTCTGCCCGTCCGCGAGCGGCAGCGCCGGCGCGTCCAGGCCCGGCACCGAGAGCACCGCCAGGTCCCGCTCGGCGTCGAACACCACCACCTCGGCGTCCATCCGCGTCCCGGCCGACTCCACCTGCACGTGCTCGGTCCCCGCCACCACGTGCGCGTTCGTCGCCACCAGATCGTCGGCGTACACGAAACTCGAGCCCTCGATCTGCCGGTCGCACGCCGGCGCCGAACCGTGCACCTTCAGCACCGACGGCTCCGAACCGGTCACCACGCCCGAGGCCGCCAGCTCCGGGTCCGGCGGCTCGACCGGCCGCACCTCGGTCGGGTCCAGTCCGGAGATCACGTCGGGGAACTCCGAGGTGTCCAGCGACTCCCGCATCGAGTCGTACACGCCCTTGACCGCCTCGGGCATGTGCCGGTCGATTCCGCCCACCAGACTCGAGTGCCGCACGGCGCTGGCCACCGCGGGCATGCCGGCGTTCGCCAGCGGCGCGGCGGCCATCCAGGTCACCAGCAGCACCGCCACCACCGACACCACCGGCCCGGCCAGATGGTCGAGCCGACGGGTTCCGTTGGTGCGCAGCCGTCTGCGGATCCTGAACCCGAGCGCGGTGAACAGCGCCTGCCCGCCGAGGGCGAGCGCGAACACCACCACCAGCGCGGCGACGAGCTTCGCGAGCGGGTCGGTGTAGAAGTCGGCGGCCATCGGCGCCAACTGGACCCCCAGCAGCGCCCCGCCCAGGAACCCCAGGAACGTCGCCGCCGAGATGATGAAGCCCTGCCGGTAGCCGTTGATCGCGAACAGAAGCGCGAGCAGGACGATGAGGACGTCTACCAGCAGGCCGCCGCCGGCCCCCATGAGCGCTTCTTCCTGCATGGCCCTCCTAGTACCGCTCGAGCCGCATCATCCGGTCAGTGTTCCACGGCCGGGCCCAGCCGCCCAATTCGAGCAGCCACGACAGTACCCCGGCGGTGAAGCCCCAGATCAGGGGTACGCCGTCGACTCGGAAGCCGGGTCCGGTACGGCCCGAGGGGTACCGGACCGTTCCGCGCGAGTCGGGATCGGCCAGGGCCTCGATCGGCACCAGGTGCGAGGCGGCGACCTCCTCCTCGGCCACGGGGGTGACCGGGTGCGGCCGGCGCCACAACCCGAGCACCGTCGTCACCGCGAACCCCGAGACGGGGATCCACACCGGAGGGAGGGTTCCGCCGACGTCGACGCTGCCCGGGTCGACCGCCAGTTCCTCGGCGGCCTCGCGCAGCGCGGTGGCGGCGGTGTCGGCGTCGTCGGGATCGGCCGCGCCGCCGGGGAAGGCGACCTCTCCGGCGTGGTGGCGCAGCCCGCCGGCGCGCTGCTGCAGCAGCACCGACGGGCCGCCGGCCCGTTCTGACAGCAGCACCAGGACCGACGCGGTCCGGGCGCCGTCGTCGGGGGAGTACAGGAGGGAGGCCTCGGCGGCCGGGCGGGACACCCGCGGGCCGTGCTCGCGTCCGGCGGCCTCCAGCAGCGGCCGCCACCACCGCGGCAGCGGTTCGGCCGCGGTGTACGGGGCGGTGCGGTCGGCGGTCACGGCAGCTCCATGCCGAACGCCTTCGACGCGGTCTCGGTGAGGCCCTGGGCGGTCACGCCGGGCTCGGTGACCAGTTCGGCGACCCGCCCGTCGGGGGCGACGAACGCCACGCCCGGCAGCGCGGGGACGCCGAGCGCGGTCCGGACCCGTTCGTCGGCGTCGAACACCGACGGGTAGGACAGGTCGAAGTCTTCGGCGAACCAGCGCCCCCGGTCGACGGTGTCGGCCGTGTCCACGCCGAGGACGTCGATGCGGTCGCCGTGGTCCTGGTAGAACGCCTCGATCTCGGGCGCCTCCTCGACGCACGGACCGCACCAGCTCGCCCACAGCACCAGCACGAGCGGCCGGTCCGGGCGGAGGCCGACTTCGGTGGCGGTGCCGTCGCCCAGGCACGGCAGCGACAGTTCGCCGAGCGGCTCCACCGGCGTCGTGCCCGGTTCGCACGCGACCGACCAGGTCGGCTCCGGGGCCGCCTCGGAGGCGGGGGGCGCGGAGCCGGGGTCGCCGCCCGAGCATCCGGAGGCGGCCAGCATCGCCGCCGCGGCCAGGGGGAGCGCCCGCCTCACCGCGCGCCCTCGATCCCGGCCAGCTTCGCCAGGCGCTCGCGTTCGGCGTCGTCGCCGCGCAGCAGCCGGGCCGCCTCGGCCGGGTCGGTCGGGCCCTCGCCGAACGAGGGGCACTGCTTCGCCAGCGTGCACGCCCCGCAGGCGGGCCTGCGGGCGATGCACACCCGCCTGCCGTGGAAGATGATGCGGTGGGAGAACATCGTCCACTCGCGCGGGTCGATCAGTTCCTGCAGCCGGAACTCCAGCTTGACCGGGTCCTTGCCCTCGGTCAGAGCGAGCCGGCCGGTCAGCCGGATCATGTGGGTGTCGACCGTGAGCCCCGGGACGCCGAAGGCGTTGCCGAGGATCACGTTCGCGGTCTTGCGGCCGATCCCGGGCAGCTTCACCAGGTCCTCGAGGCGTTGCGGGAGCTCGCCGCCGTGCCGCTCGACCAGCGTCTTGCCCAGTCCGATGATCGACTTGGTCTTGTTCCGGTAGAAACCGGTCGGGCGGATGATCGCCTCGATCCGCTCGGGGTCGGCCTCGGCGTAGTCGGCGGCGGAGCGGTACTCCGCGAACAGCGCGGGGGTGGTGAGGTTCACACGCACGTCGGTGCACTGGGCCGAAAGGATCGTCGCCACGGCCAACTCGAGCGGTGTGGAGTAGTCGAGCTCGCATTGCGCGTCGGGGTGGGCCGCGGCCAGCAGGCGGTCGATCGCGCGAGCGCGGCGCTTCTTGGCCAGGTCGCTTTCGGTTCCGTTGCGGGCGTCGGCGGCGGTCACGCCGCCATGTTACGCGGGGCCGGCGACGCCGCCGAAGCCCGCGCGGGGCGGTCACCGGGCCGCGGGACGGCGCCGCGCCCGCAGCAGCAGCGTCACGGCACCGAGCAGGCCGGCCGCGGCCGTGCCGACCGTCGCCGGCCACGGCGCCGACGCCTCCTGCCGCGCCCGCAGCTCGAACGGCTGGGGCGGCAGCCGGTCCAGGTCGGCCGCCACCGCGGCGGCGGCGTCCACCACGCCCGCGCCGATGCCGGGGCCCTCGGGGCCCGCGGTCGCGGTCAGCACGTACTTGACCTCGTCGGCGCTCAGTTCCGGTTGCGCCGACCGCACCAGCGCGGCCGCTCCCGCCGCCACCGCCGAGGCGAACGAGGTGCCGGTGGCCTCTTTATAGCCGCCGCCGGCCGCCGGTGCCCAGAGGCCGACGCCCGGCGCGGCCAGATCGGTGCGGTCGTCCGAGATCGCCGTCGGCCACCGCCTCAGACTCCGGTCCACGCCGGTCACCGCCAGGACCCGCGGATCGCGCGCCGGGAACCACACCGATTCGCCGGCCCCCTCGAGGGCCTGATTGCCGGTACACGCCACCACCAGCACGTCGCGGGCGGCCGCGTACTCGATCGCCGATCCCAGGGCGGGGGAGTCGTAGTGGCCCCCCAGCGACAGGTTGACCACGTCCGCACCCTGGTCGACCGCCCATTCGACCGCGTCGGCCACCAGCGCCGAATCGTCGTAGCGGTTCTGGTCGTCCAGCACCCGCACCGGCAGGATCTCGGCGGCCGGGGCCACTCCGGAGCCGGAGCCGCCGCCGCGGCCGGCGATGAGCCCGGCGACCGCCGTGCCGTGCCCGACCGGATCGGCGTGCGCGACCGCCTCGTCGCCGTTCCGGCGCCGGTCGGCGCCCAGCGCCAGCAGGCGCGGCCCGGTCCGGCCGGCCTCGGTGACGTAGCTGCGACCCGGCAGCACCGCCCCCGCCAGGTCGGGGTGGTCCGCGTCCACGCCCGAGTCGATGACCGCGACAGTGACTCCGGCGCCGGTCGCGGTCCGCCATGCCCGTTCGGCCCCGATCGTCGGCACGTGCCACGACGACACCGCCGACGACCCCTGCGCGGGCAGGCTCGGCGAGAGTGCCAAGATGGTCGAACAGACGCATGCGATAACGAAACGAGCGGTGCGGTCCCCCATGAGAACCGGATGGTTGCACAGCGGACCGCCCAAAAGGTGGGAGTGACACGCGCTCGCCTTTATGGTTTCGTTATTTTTGCCCTACTGACGGAAACTTGACAACGCCCTCGCGTTACGGTGACCATCGCGAGGGGACGCCGCGTCCACTCGTCGCTGCCCCATCGAGGACCGGTAGGGGAGAAGGGCTGAATGGGATCGATGTGGGAACCGAGTAACGAGATCGAGCACCGTCTCCGAGAGGCGCTGCGCGCCGACGACCAGGACGGATATTTTCGGATACTCTCTCAGATCGAGCTGGTCCTTCCGTTGTCCTATGAAGACCCGGCGGGCATCGGCGGCGCCGACACCTGGGCCACCTGGACTACCGACGACCGCACCCACATCCTCGCCTTCACCTCCGAGGCCGCCCTGTCGCTGTGCCTGCGCGACAACGCCGGATCCTCGCGGCGGGTGCGCTTCAACGCGCTGTCCGACGCCTGGCCCGACGAGGACTGGTGGCTCGCGGTCAACCCGGGCCTGCCCATCGAGGGCTACCTGCCGGCCTGGTTCGTCACCGAGGTCGCCCAGGGCATGACCACCGTCCCGGCCGAGTCGCAATCGGGCGAGCAGCAGGCGTTCGCCTCCGTGAACCAGTCCGACCCCTTCGCGAATCCGATGGAGCCGGCCCCGGGCCGGCGCGACAGCGACTTCATGCCCGCGGCGCCGTCGGTCCCCGACGTCCCGGCGCCGCCGCGCCGTTCCGACGGACAGGGCGCCACCGGGGCGTACTCGACCGTCGACGGCACCACCGGCGCCGGCCTGCCGCGGCGGCAGCCGCCCCAGGCCGAGCCGCCCGGGTCCCAGTCCGACCCGTTCGCCGAACCGGCGGGGGGCCAGTCCTCGCCGTTCCCCGAGCAGCCGCAGTGGCCGACCGAGCAGACCGACTGGCCCGACGCGCCCGAATGGCTGCGCGAGCAGCAGCCCGACCCGTCGACGCTCGCCGAGCGGCAGGCCGCCGAGTCCGCCCGGTCCGATCCCTACGCCCGGCAGTCGCCACCGCCGCAGCAGGCGGATTCCGGCGCGGGCGGGTCGTTCACGTCGATGTCCAGCGCCTTCGAACGCCGCCCGGCGGCCGCGTCCGAACCGGCCCCGTCCTCCGAGCGGCGGCCGGCGCCGGCCGAGCTCAGCGGGGAGGAGGCCGAGCCGATCCTGGCCGAGTCCGCCGCCAAGGGCGACACCGCCGCGTTCCTGCAGACACTGCTGTCGACCAGCGTCATCCTGCCGGTCGCCGACCCCGAGGCGACCGCGATCCGCGTCGGCGACCCGGCCTTCCGCTGGGCCAGCGACATCGTCGACGGCATCCACGGCATCACCGTCTACACCACCGTCGAGCGCCTGCAGGCCCGCTCCGGCGAGGACGCCCCGTACACGCAGGTCCCGTTCGGGTGGCTGATCCAGCACTGGCCCGGCGTCGAGTACGCCCTCTACGTCAACCCCGGCACCGAGGTCGGCGCCAACATGTCCGGCCCGGAGGTCGAGCCGCTGCTGAAATGGGCCGAAGCCAAGGAGCTGCTGGCGCTGGCCACCGAGATGGAGCGGCGGCAGGCCGCCGAGGTCCGCGCCAAGGCCGCGGCCCGGCGCTCCAAGCCCGTCCAGTGGCAGAAGACCATCCCGCACCACCAGGTGTCGTTCTACCTCGAGCGCGGCTACGACCGCGTCGGCGGCTTCGTGCATCCGGTCGAGTCCGTCCAGCACCTGCGCACGCCGGCGCAGTTGTACCTGGCGCTGGGCCTGATCCGGTCTTCGGAGGACTTCAACCCCACCGACGACTCGGTGCACGTGCTGCGCTGGACCGGCTACCGCACCGACCTGTACCCGCGGGCGGTCGGCGGCAACGACGAGCCGACCGCGGCCGAGCGCGGCGGCTGGATCGTCGAGCCCGGGCCCTTCCGCGGCGACGGGTTCGCCGCCTCCGAGACCGCCGACGACCGGATCCCCGAGTTCAAGATCGACTCGCTGCGGCTGCCTCACGGGGCGGGGATCCTGCGGATCGACTCCCGCGGCGAGGTGACCGACGTGGCCGTCTACGACGCCGACACGCGCGAGTGGGCCCCGGTCGACGGGGCCCCGGGCGGACCGGCCGCCATCGAGGCCGGACCGTCGCCGACGCCGCCGGTCGGCCAGCCCGCCGGGCACGGCGGCGGCTTCACCTCCGGCCCGATGGGCGAGGCCGCGCCCGGCCCCGAGTCGCAGGGCTACCAGGGCCAGGCCCACGCTCAGGCCCAGGGCTACGACACCGGCGGCTACGAGTCCTCGGCGCTCGGCGACGCCTTCGGCGACCCCGCCCAGGGCCACTACGACCTGCTGCGGCCGGCCCCGGAGGAGAAGGCCGCCTCGGTCCTGGAGAACCGGGACCGCGAGTGGAAGGGAGCCTAGAGGTGCGGGACGGCTACATCGCGCGGTGGAAGGGCGCCGAATACGACTCCAGCCCCGACGGGGCTCACGTGCGGCTGTACTCGCCGACCGGCGGCGACGGGTTCGTCCAGGTCGCCGAGGGCCGCTACCGCCGCGGCGTGCCGATCGAGGAGCTCGAGGACTTCTTCTACGTCCGCACGGTCGGCACCTGGCGCGGCGAGCCGTTCATCGTGCTCGGGGAATCCGGCGACTGGCTGCGCCTCGAATACCGCGGCGGCCGCAGCGATGTGGCCCGGAGTCTGGGCCTGGAGCCCTACGACGCCGGCGTCTACCAGATCTGGGCCCCGCGCGGCGAGGTCAGCGACATCACCGAGCAGGCCGTCTGAGCCGCTGAGCCGGCGCCGCTCCCGGACCCTCCACCCGCCCGAGATCCCGGACGGCTCCGGCCGCGCCGAGGCAGGGCGCGATTCTGTCGGGCGACCGCTTTCATGTGTATGTGGTTTTGCTGTATGCTTCTGAAAAACCCTCGAGAAAGCGTTTGCCGGTGTCGGTGGACGCTTGCGGAGCCGAACATTGGCATAGCTATCGTCTGGAGCAGACCCCTATGACAGAACGCATTCCCGTCGGGATCGCCCTCAACGGCGTGACCGGGCGCATGGGATACCGGCAGCACCTGGTGCGCTCGCTGCTGGCGATCCGCGAGCAGGGCGGCGTCGAGCGCGCGGACGGATCGGTCATCTGGCCCGAGCCGGTCCTGGTCGGCCGCAATGCCGACAAACTCGCCGACATCGCCGCTCGTCACGGACTGGACCGATACACCACCAGCCTCGACGAAGCCCTCGCCGACGACGGCGTCGAGGTCTACTTCGACGCGCTGTCCACCCAGCACCGGCTCGCCGCCGTGAACGCCGCGATCAAGGCCGGCAAGCACGTCTACACCGAGAAGCCGATCGCGACCAACCTCGACGACGCGCTCAGCCTCGCCGGTGCCGCCCGGGACGCGGGGGTCAAGAACGGCGCCGTCGCCGACAAGCTCTACCTGCCGGGTCTGCGCAAACTCAAGCGGCTGGTCGACTCCGGGTTCTTCGGCCGCGTCCTGTCGGTCCGCGGCGAATTCGGCTACTGGGTCTTCGAAGGCGACTGGCAGGACGCCCAGCGCCCGTCCTGGAACTACCGCGCCGAGGACGGCGGCGGCATGGTCCTGGACATGTTCCCCCACTGGTCCTACGTGTTCGAAGGGACGATCGCCCCGGTCAAGTCGGTGACCGCGCACGTCACCACCCACATCCCCGAGCGGTTCGACGAGCGCGGCAAGCCCTACCCCGCCACCGCCGACGACGCGGTGTACGCGATCTTCGAGCTCGCCGACGGCACCGTCGTGCAGATGAACTCCTCCTGGTGCACCCGCGTCGACCGCGAGGAACTGGTCGAGTTCCACGTCGACGGCACCGACGGCTCGGCGATCGCGGGCCTCCGCAAGTGCCGGGCCCAGCACCGCGCCCACACCCCCAAGCCGGTCTGGAACCCCGACATCGACCAGCCGATCAGCTTCCGCGACCAGTGGTACCAGGTGCCCGACAACGCCGAGTTCGACAACGGCTTCAAACTCCAGTGGGAGGAGTTCCTGCGCCACGTCGTCGACGACGCCCCCTGGCACCACGATTTCCTGGCCGCCGCCCGCGGCGTCCAACTGGCCGAGGCCGGCTACCGCTCGGCCCGCGAAGGCCGGCGGATCGACCTGGAGGAGCTGGACCTGTGAGCCGGAAGTTCGACTCCCGCGTGATCTACTCGGCGGCCCACGTCGTCGCCGACCCCACCGCCGACAACGGCCCCGGCCGGCCCGCCGCGGTCGACTGGGACGCCACGATCGGCTACCGCCGCCACCTGTGGGACCTCGGGCTCGGCGTCGCCGACGCCATGGACACCGCCCAGCGCGGCATGGGCCTGGACTGGGAGGCCACCAAGGAGCTCATCCGCCGCTCGGCCGACGCCGCCGACGCCGGCGACCTCCTCGCCTGCGGGGTCGGCACCGACCAGCTCCCGGCCGAGGAGACCACGCTCGAGGCGATCCGCGCGGTCTACCTCGACCAGCTCGCCGTCGTCGAGGACGCCGGCGCCGGCACCATCCTGATGTGCTCCAGAGCCATGGCCGCCACCGCGAAGGGCCCGGACGACTACCGCGCCCTCTACGCCGACCTGCTCGGCGAGGTCAGCGGCAAGGCCATCCTGCACTGGCTCGGGCCCATGTTCGACCCGGCCCTGGCCGGCTACTGGGGCTCGACCGACCTGTCCGAGGCCGCCGACGTCTTCGTCGACATCATCACCGAGAACGCCTCCAAAGTCGACGGCGTCAAGATGAGCCTGCTCGACGCCGACGCCGAGATCGCGCTGCGCCGCAGGCTCCCCGAAGGGGTGCGCTGCTACACCGGCGACGACTTCAACTACCCGCGACTGATCGCCGGCGACGACCAGGGGTACTCCGATGCGCTCCTGGGCATCTTCGACCCGCTCGCGCCACTGGCGGCGAAGGCCGCGCAGCGGCTCGACGACGGCGACACCGAAGGGTTCCGGGCCGTTCTCGACCCGACCGTCCCCCTGGCCCGCAAGGTCTTCGAGGCCCCGACGTTCAACTACAAGACCGGCGTGGTGTTCCTGGCGTGGCTGTGCGGCCACCAGGACCACTTCCGGATGGTCGGCGGCCTGGAATCGGCCCGCACGATCGGCCACCTGACCGAGGTGTACGACCTGGCCGAAGCGGTCGGGCTCCTCCCCGACCGGGCGCTGGCCGAGGAGCGGTTCGACGCCCTGCTGAAGGTGGCCGGGCAGCCCCCGAGGGGGCGGCCATGAGCGGCGAGGCCCTGCACCGGTTCTCGTTCAACCACGCCACCGCCAAGTTCTGGGACCAGCGGGAGGCGATCGAGGCGTGCGCCCGCGCCGACTGCGGCATCGGGCTGTGGCGCGGGCCGGTCGCCGAGCAGGGCCTGGCCGCCACCGCGGGGCAGTTGCGCGACTCCGGCGTCGAGGTCACCAGCCTGTGCCGGGGCGGGTTCTTCACCGACCCGACCCCCGCGGCGATCGACGACAACCGGCGCGCGATCGACGAGGCCGCCGAACTGGGCGCCCCGGCGCTGGTGCTGGTCTCGGGGCCGATCCCGGAGGGCGGCACCATCGACGCCGCCCGGGCCGGCGTCGGCGAGGCCCTGGCGGCCCTGGCCCCGTACGCGGCCGAGCGCGGCGTGACCCTCGCGATCGAGCCGCTGCACCCCATGTTCGCCTCCGACCGCTGCGTGGTCGCCACGCTCAAGGAAGCCCTGGACCTGGCGGCGCCGCATCCGGCCGCGGCGGTCGGGGTGGTGGTCGACACCTACCACATCTGGTGGGACCCCGAGGTCTGGGACGGCATCGCCCGGGCCGGGGCCGAGGGCCGCATCGCGTCCTTCCAGCTCGCCGACTGGGTGACGCCCCTGCCGGCCGGGGTCCTGACCGGCCGCGGGCAGCTCGGCGACGGCTGCATCGAGTTGCGCCGCTATGCCGAGGCCGTGGACGCCACCGGGTTCGGCGGCCCCATCGAGGTCGAGCTGTTCAACGACGCCCTCTGGGAGCGCCCCGGTCCGGAGGTGTTCGCCGAGACCCGCCGTGCTTTCGAGCGGGTGCTGACGTAGACCTTGCTCCTCCCATTCGGTCCGCCCGCCGCACGCCCCCGAGCGGCGGGCGGACCTTACTAGCCGAAGAGCCGGTCGGCCGTATCGACTTGGAAGGCCCTCGTGGCCCAGTAGCGGAGTTGCCCGGTGTCGGTGCAGGAGGTGATGCGTTCCCGGTCGGCCTCGTCGAGTTCGATGCCGCGCTGTTCGAGGATGAGCAGCAGCATGTCCACCTCTCCTTCGGTCCGGCCCTCGGTCCGGCCTTCGGCTTTGCCGCGTTCTTCGAGTTTGTCGAAGATCGTCGGTCGGGTTTCGGTGGTGTCCGCCATGTATTCCGCCTGCTTCCTTATTCGTGATCATTGCTGATCGAATCGGATGTTTCGCTCTCCGCCCGTGGTGGGCTGGAGTCCTGGACCGGCAGTCTGGTCCGTCGGCGATCGGCCCGTTCCTGGATGATCTGCCTCACCCGCGCGTGCGGAGTCCACAGGGAGATGTCGGGGTCTCCGTCTCGTTCCAGGACGTTGATCGCTCCGGCATGGTCTGCATGCCACACCGCCCCGCACTCGGTGCAGTGAAGCCGGTCCCCCGCTCGGCGTCCGAGGACACCGCAGCAGGGGGCGACTTGCGAGGTGTAGGCAGCGTTGACCAGCCGCAACGCAGAACCTCTGCGTTCCGACACGTTTGCAAGCGCCTCTGCGGTGACGCCTTTGGTCCAGGCGGCGAGGCGGCGGTTGGTGTGCTTCCCGAACCGGTGCCGAGCGGCGAAGGTCCGGGTCAAGTCTTCGGCGACGATGGTGTGCGCCTTGTCGGTCACAGCGTGTACGGCGTTGAACGTCTCGGTCCGAACTTGGTGTTCGAACCTGGTGCGCCTGCGCCGACGTTTGACGATGCCGAGGTTACTGCGCCGGATGCGTTCGGCTTTCGCTCGGTCACCGTCGTCGGCGGCGCGTTTGGCGACCGAGTGGATCTTGGCGCGTCGGGCGTTCTTGACCCTGAGGTAGTCGGACTCGGCCGAAAGAAGCTTGCCGAGACTGGTGCCCAGGTGGTGCCCGTCGGAGTCGGTCAGGACCTCGGTGTAGCCCTTGTCCACACCGATCGTCGCTGCGCCGACCGGTCGCCTGCTGGAGGGAATCTCGGCGGCGTCGATCGCGTAATGCACCTCGAGGCGGCCATCGCGGAGGATTACCCGCAGCGTCCCGGTCGGCGCAACCGTGGTACCCAGGGGGATCTTCACCGTGCTGCGGCGCTCCAGGCCCGGAATCGCGAGCCACACGTTGCCGCCGTCGGTGAGCGTGTACGTCTTGAACTGGTCGGAGCGGACGATGATCTGGTTCGTGATGCGGGTGCGTGAGCGGCGCCAGCAGCGGCGCATGACCCTGCGCAGGAACGGGTCAGTCGTCCAGGTGTCGCACTTGAGCGCGGTGTACAGGCGTTTGCGTTCGGCCTCGTCGCCGGTCCGGCGGTGGATGGCCTGCCGCGCCCGGGTTTTCGCGGCCTCGCAGTGCGCGGTGATATCGGCCACCGCGTCGCGCACGGTCTCCTTCCACGCGTTCGCCAGCACCCCGAAGCCATCGGCGGTGCCATCGCGCATCCACCGGTCCCGGATGGCGCGGCCACCGACACCCACGCCCTGCACCGACCCGTACTCGCGCCACACCTTCGCCCGGACCACCCCGAGCCTCCGCGCCTGCTCGACCAACTGGGCGTACTTGCCCGGGTTGAGCCCGGCACTGTAGGCGATGCGAGTGACCTTCACCGCTGACCTCCCGACAGCTCGTCGTTCAAGGTCTGCTCGTAGCCGCGCAGCCGGTGCAGGCGGCACGAGAACGTGTGCACGATAGCCAACAGGTCCTCCACGAGCTCCTGGTGCGGCGACAGCGACTCGTCGTTGACGACGGTAATCCGGCAGCAGTGCTGTGCCGCGATGTGCTCCAGGTAGTCGTAGCCGAACCGGGCGATCCGGTCTTGGTGCGCCATCAGGACGTGTCCGATCAGGCCGTCCTCGATCCGGTTCTTCAACTCCAGCAGCTTCCTGCGGCGCAGGTCCATGCCGTCGCCGATCTCGCTGACCCACTGGTCGACAGCGATGCCCTGCCAAAGGCAGAAGGATTCCTTGGCCGCGACCTGCGAGGCGAGGTCCTCCTGCTGGCCCGGGGAGGAGCCGGGATGGATCTCGGTGTAGTCGGGAAGCCGCTGGCCGAGCAGGTCGCAATAGAGCTCCGTGGCGAGCTTCGGGTCGTCCTGCAGCAGTCTCAGCGGCGTCTCGTGTTCGTAGGTGACCACCGGCTCAACGTAGGTTCCGGTGGCCGTCGCGCCCTGCAATGACACCGGCGGGTCGTTGTCCGGTTCCCGACAGTGCGGACCGATGCTTCGTCAGGTGTTGCGCGCCAGGAAGTCCGCGGTCGTCTCGACCAGTCGCTCGCGCGCGGCGACGGTTTCGAAGGCGTGGCCGACCGCCTCGAACCGGTGCTCCTCGAGCCGGTCGTCGTACAGCTCCCGGTAGCGCTCGATGACATCGTCGGTGATGAGGTCGTCGGCCGTGCCGCTCGCCATCAGGGCCGGCCCGTCGTGCCCGGCGGCATCGGCCCACGGATCGATCCCGAACGCGTCGTCGAGGAAGCGCCGGTGGATCGGCTTCCCGCCCAGGTCGAAGAACCCGTGCTCGGCGACCGCGGTCCAGCGGTGGTCCTCCTCCGGCTTGTTCGCGGCCGCCGCCTTCGCCGCGGGCGCCCACAGCGCCAGCGATGGGAACCGGAGCCGGGCGGCCACCAGCGAGGCGGTCAGTCCTCCGAGGCTCATGCCCATGAGCGCCATCCGCTCGGCCTCGACCGCTTGGTGCGCCGCGACCGCCTCGACGGCTGCCTGGGCCTGCTCGACCTGGTCGGATACGGTCAGATCGGCGAAGTCGCCGTCCGAGTCGCCGTGACCGGCGAAGTCGAACCGGTAGGCCGCCAGTCCGCGCTCGGTCAGGCTCCGAGCGAGGTCGACGAAGACGTTCCCGAACTCCATCCGATTGCCGCCGAACCCGTGGCACAGGACCACGGCCGGGGCGGGGGAGGATCCGGGCAGGTGCAGCACGCCTCGGAGGGTGCGTCCGGCGTGGGTGAGGTCGAGGGTCTCCATGCCGGTGAACCTAGCAGCCGCACCGCTTCGGGCGGCCGTCGCCGACCGCCGCCCGAAGCGCGGCCCGTCACGTCCGGGGCTGCCACCGGAACAGTCGGGCCGCCGCCCAACACACCGCCGCGGCCACCGCCGCGCCGATCACGACCGGCCACACCACCTCGCCGACCCAGTCGGCCGGGCCGTCCCAGCCTGCCCGCGCCAGCGCCGTCGGCGCTCCGCCGGGCACCAGCAGCGCCAGCGGCCCCAGCGATTCCGGTTCGCTCGTCTGCACCCACGACATGCCGATCATCAGCAGCACGAAGCCCGGCATGATCGTGTACTGCGCGGCCTCCGGCGTGGAGGTGAACGCCGCGGTCAGGAACGCGAAGCCGACCATGGTCACCGAAGCCAATGCGAACGCCGCCGCCAGCAGCACCGGCGCGGCCGGGACCGAACCGTGCACCGCCCCGGCCGCGGCGTACACCAGCACCGTCTGGAGACCCGTCAGCGCCACCAGCGGCACCGTCAGTCCGGCGACGATCCCGGTCGTCGAGGCCGGGGAGGTCCGCAGCCGCTTGAGGTAGTGCTGCCGCCGCCGCGAGGCGAGGGTCATCGTGCCGGTCGCGTACACCCCGAACAGTTGCAGGAACATCAACTGCATCGCCGCCAGCGCCCCCGGCGCCCCGACCAGGTATCCGACCTCGAAGAAGATCAGCGCCAGCCCGAACGCCAGCGGCAGCGTCGCGGCCGACAGCAGCGCCGTCCGGTTCCGGATGATCAGGCGGGTCTCGGCGCGCGCCAGCGGCCACCAGGCCGGTCCCGGCCGGCGGACCGGTTTTTTCTCCACAGTGGTCATGTCAGTGCTCCCGTCCGGATGCGAGTTCGGCGAACACCTCGTCGAGCGAGGCCGGCTGCGCCCTCAGGCCCTCCAGTGCGATGCCCTGGAAATCGGCCCACGTCAGCAGGCGGTGCAGGTCGTGCTGCAGTTCGTCGGTGCGGATCGTCAGCCGCCCGTCGGCCAGCTCCGGACGGCCGTCGAGGACCGGCAGGTCCAGTCCGGTGACCGCCCGCGGCAGGCGGGCGCCGATCACCGCCTCGTGTTCGGCGGTGACCTCCTCGACGGTGCCGAACCGCACCACCGATCCGGCGTCCATGATCGCGACCCGGTCGGCCAGCTCGGTGGCCTCCTCGAGGTAGTGCGTGGTCAGCAGGACCGCCGTCCCGGTCTCGGTCAGTTCGCGCAGCAGCCTCCAGGCGGTGCGGCGCGAGGCCGGGTCGAGGCCCGTGGTCGGCTCGTCGGCGAACAGCACCCGCGGCCTTACCGCCAGCGCCATCGCCAGGTCCAGGCGGCGCCGCTCGCCGCCCGAGAGCGACTCGATCCGCTTGGACGCGCCGGCGGACAGGTCGACCCGTTCCAGCATTGCGTCCGGGTCGCTGCCTCGCCCGTGCAGGTCGTTCCACAGCCGCAGCGTCTCGATCGCGGTCAGTTCGTCGGCGAAGCCGCTCTCCTGGCCGATCACGGCCACCTCGGTGGCCAGCTCGCGCCGGTGCTCGGCCGGGTCGCGGCCCAGCACGCGGACGGTGCCGCCGTCGGGGCGGCGGGCCCCGCTGCAGGCGTCGACCGCGGTGGTCTTCCCGGCGCCGTTGGTGCCCAGGAGCGCGAGCAGTTCGCCGTCGGTCACCTCGATCGATACCCGGTCGACGGCGGTGAACGTGCCGTACCGGCAGGTGAGGTCCTCGACCGCCACCGCCGAGTCCACTGTGCGGCCGGTGTCGGCCGCTCGCGTTCGCGTTGCAGTGCTCATGGATCCAGCGTGGCCGCCGGGCCGCGGCCCCGGTAGTGCCGAAACCGCACCGGCCGGTGTGGGAATGTACTCGGCGGCGATGACTTTTGTCATTTCGGTCCCGCCGGTGGTTCAATCGCCCCGTGACCTCCGACGCTCCCCCCGCCGAACGCGACCTGGTCCGGTTCCACCGCTACACGTACTGGACGATCCTGGCCTGCGGTCCGCTCGCGCTGTTCATCGGTCTGGCCTTCCTGGCCGGTGACCGCTCCGACTCGACGGCGCCGCTGGCCGCCTCCGCGGTGCTCATGCTCGCGGCCGTCGGGCTCGCGACCGGCGCGCTGTGGGCGTTCCTGGAGCGGGCCGGCCGCAAGCGGATCGGCCGACTGGTGATCGCCGGATGGGCCGTCGTCGCCGCCGGTGTCGGGGTCGGCCTGACCGCGGGGATCGTCAGCGCCGCCTGGGTGCTGCCGGCGGCGCTGCTGGAGTCGGCCCGGATCCTGCGGGACCGGCGCGGCCGGTACCTCCGGTCCAGCGTGCGGTCGTGCTCGGTGTTCGCCGCGGTCGGAATCGGGACGGCGGCGGTCGGCCTGGGAAACGTGGGCATCGCGATCATCTGCCTGGTCACCGTCCCGGGGGCCATGGGCGGCGTGATCGGCCAGTGGTGGTTCTACGAGACCGCCGAACGGCTCGACGACGCCCGCGCCGTCGCCGGTGAGCTGGCCGTGGCCGAGGAGCGGCTGCGGTTCGCCGCCGAACTGCACGACATCCAGGGCGGCCACCTCCAGGCCATCGCCCTCAAGTCCCAGTTGGCGCGCCGCCTGGTCGGCCGCGATCCGGACCGCGCCGCCGCCGAGCTCGAACAGGTCGAGGAACTGGCCATGCAGGGGCTCCGCGACACCCGCGAGGTCGTGGCCGGCTACCGCAAGGTCTCCCTGCCCGACGAGATCGACTCGGCCGGGAGGGTGCTGCGCTCGGCCGGGATCCAGACGGTCGTGCGCGCCGACGCCCCCCGGCTCGAGGCCGACGCCGAACGGCTGCTGGGCCTGCTGGTGAGGGAGGCGACCACCAACGTGCTGCGCCACTCCCGGGCCGACGCCGCCGAGCTCACCGTCGCCGCCGACGACGGCGAAGTCCACGTCACCGTCGCCAACGACGGTTCCGAGGCGGCCGAGGCCGCGCCGGGCAGCGGCATCGCGATGCTGACCGAGCGCTTCACCGAGGCCGGCGGCGCGGTCGAGGCCGCCCGCGACGGGCACCGGTTCGTCCTCACCGGAGCCCTCCCGCTGCCCGCAGAGGAGCGACCGTGATCGAACTGCTCATCGCCGACGACGAGACCCTCATCCGCGACGCACTGGCGGCCCTGCTCGACCTCGAGGACGACATCACCGTGGTCGCCTGCGCCTCCAACGGCGCCGAGGCGGTCGAGCTCGCCGCCGACCGCGAGCCCGGCATCGCCGTCCTCGACCTGGAGATGCCGCCCCGCGACGGCCTGTGGGCCGCCGAGCGAATCCGGGGCGCGAACCCGGACACGAACGTCATGCTGGTGACCCGCCACGCCCGGCCCGGGGTGCTGCGCCGCGCGCTCGCCGCCGGCGCGGCCGGGTTCGTCCCCAAGACCACCCCGGCCGAGCAGCTCGCCCGGATCATCCGCGACATCGACGCCGGCCGCCGCTACATCGATCCCGAGATCGCCGCCTCGGCGCTGACCGAGGACGAATCGCCGCTCACCCCCAGGGAGCTCGAACTCCTGCGCGCCACCAGAGGCGGCGGCAGCATCGACCAGATCGCCGCCGAACTCCACCTGGCCCCGGGCACGGTCCGCAACTACCTGTCGGCCGCGATGCGCAAACTCGGCAAGCGCAGCCGCCACGCCGCCGCCCAGCACGCCTGGGAGCAGGGCTGGATCTGATCGGCTCCGGGCCGGGATTCGCCCGGCCCTCCGGGTAGAGATGAGCGTCACGATCTGGGACCATGAGGGCATGAAGGTTCCCGGCAGCGGCCTGATCAGCGGACTGGCCGCGACCGCGCGCACCGCCACCCGCCGCGCGGTCACCAGCCAGTACCCCGAGCGGCGGCCCGACCTGCCCGACCGCACCCGCGGCGTCATCGCGCTCCTCGAACCCAACTGCACCTCCTGCATGCTCTGCGCCCGCGAATGCCCCGACTGGTGCATCTACATCGACTCCCACAAGGAGACCGTCGAGGAGAAAGGGGCCGCCCGGCCGAGGCAGGTCAACGTCCTCGACCGGTTCGACATCGACTTCTCGCTGTGCATGTACTGCGGCATCTGCGTCGACGTGTGCCCCTTCGACGCCCTGTTCTGGGCCCCCGACTTCGACTACGCCGAAGGCGACATCCGCGACCTGCTCCACGACAAGGAGCACCTGGGGGAGTGGATGGACACCGTCCCGGCCTCCTCCCTGCCCGAATCCGGCGGTGACCGGTGACCCTCGCCGACGTCCTCCTGGCCGCGTTCGGCCTGCTCGCGCTCGGCGCCGCGCTCGCGGTGGTCACCACCCGCCGCATCGTCCGCGCCGGGCTCTGGCTCGCGGTCGCCTTCGCCGGGATCTCCGGGGCCGCGCTCGTCCTCACCGCCGAGTTCCTCGCCTGGGTCCTGGTCCTCATCTACGTCGGCGCCATCGTGGTCCTCCTGCTGTTCGCCACCATGCTCACCCGCGCGCCCACCGACCCCTCCGCCGAGCTCGACCGCCGCCGCCTGCCCGGGGCCCTTATCGCCGGCGGCGCCGGACTCGGCCTCGCCGCGGTCGTCGTCGGCGCCTTCGGCTGGAGCCGCGTCGGCCTTGCCGACCGGGCCGCCGGCGACGCCGCCGCCGTCGGCGAGGAGATCTTCGCGCACCGGGTCCTGCCGTTCGAGGTGCTGTCCCTGCTGCTGCTGGCCGCCCTCGTCGGCGCCGTCGTCGTCTCCACCAGGGGCGCGGCGGCCGACGGTCGCGCCACCGAACCGCACTAGCCGCGCGGTAAGCTGGCGGCCATGACCACACCCGTCTTCGCGCTGGCCGACGAGTACATCACCTCGTACGCCCGGCTGCACCCACTGTCCGCCGGCATGATCGGCATCAGCGGCGACTTCGGCTTCGCCTCCGACCTCGGACCCGACGGGGAGCAGCAGCGCGCCCAACTCGCACGCGACGCCCTCGCCCGACTGCGGGCACTCGAGTCGACCGGCCCCGCCGACGACCTCGCCCGCCTCCACATGGCCGAGCGGCTCGAAGCCCAACTGGCGCTCCACGACGCCGGCGAATGGCGCCGCGGCCTGCGCGTCCCCTACGGCATCCTGCAGCTCCTGTGCTCGTACGTGGCGCTCGCACCGCGCGGCACCGAAGAGCAGTGGCGCACCACCGCCGCCCGGATGCGCGCCGTCCCCGAGATGCTCGCCACCTGGCGCCGGACCATGGACGCCGGCATCGAGGCCGGACAGACCGTCGCCCTCCGGCAGGCGATCGAAGGCGCCGCCCAGGCCCGCCGCAACGCCGACTCGCGCGTATTCGACCGGCGGGTCGCCGAATACGGCGACGGCCCCCAGACCCGCGACCTCGAACAGGCCGCCGAGGCCGCCTACGGCGCCTTCGCCGCGGCCGCCGACTACCTCGAGCACGACTACGCTCCGCACGCCGAACCGTCCGACGCCGTCGGCGCCGAGCGCTACCTCCTGCACGCCCGCCACACCCTCGGCGCCGACCTCGACCCGGCCGACGCCTACGACTGGGGCTGGGCCGAACTCCACCGCCTCGAGGCCGAGATGGCCGCCGAAGCCGCGAAGATCCTGCCCGGCGCCGGACTCGACGAGGTCGTCGCCCACCTGGACCGCGCCGCCCCGCTGACCGACGCCGACGCCTACCTCGACTGGCTCACCGAACGCCACCACCGCGCGCTCGAAGAACTCGACGGCGTCCACTTCGACATCGACCCCCGCCTGATGCGACTCGACGTCGAACTCGTCCACGGCTCTTCGGCCGGGTCGGCCTACTACACCGGACCCAGCGAAGACCTCTCCCGCCCCGGACGCACCTGGTGGCCCGTCGCCGAACGCGAGCAGTTCGCCGTCTGGAGCGAACTGACCACCGTCTTCCACGAAGGCGTCCCCGGACACCACCTCCAGATCGGGCAGGCCAAGGTCGCCGGGGACCGGCTCAGCCGCTTCGCCAAGCTCCACGGCAGCGTGCCCGGCCACGCCGAAGGATGGGCGCTGTACGCCGAACGGCTCGCCGACGAACTCGGATGGCACGCCGACCCCGCCACCCGCCTGGGCATGCTCAAGGCCTCGGCGATGCGCGCCGCCCGCGTCGTCATCGACATCGGCTGGCACCTGGACCTGCCGCTGCCGGCCGCCGACGCGGCCCGGCACGGCGAACGCTGGAACTTCGAGACGGCCCTGGAGGTCCTGCGCGAGCGCGGCCGCATCGCCGCCCACCGGGCCCGCCCCGAGATCGTCCGCTACGCCGGGTGGCCCGGCCAGGCCATCTGCTACAAGCTCGGCGAACGCGCCTGGATCGCCGCGCGCGAGGAGGCCAAGGCCCGCGCCGGATCCGACTTCGACCTCAAGACCTGGCACACCGAGGCCCTGGATCTCGGGCCGATCGGGCTCGGCAACCTCGCGGCGGTGCTGGCCGGACGCTGACGGACGGGCCGTCACCGCCACCGCTCGGCCAGGGCGGCGGCGAGCTCGTCCATCTGGTCGGCCATTTCGCGCCGGTGCTCCTGCTCGATCTCGGCGAGGCGGACGGTCAGAGGATCGGCCCGGTCGGCGGCCGGGAGGCGCCGCAGCCGGTTCCCGGCGATCAGCGACAGCCGGTACCGGCTCAGCAGGTGCTCCAGATTCGAGGCCGGGACGATGACCTCTCCGGCGGCGCGGCCGAACGCCGGGTGCACCGCCTCGGCCAGGTAGTGTGCCTCGCGTGCGGCCTCGCGGGTGCCGTCCCTGGCCTCGACCGGGTCGGCGGCGAGTCTCTGCTTCGAGTAGACGTCGAGCAGGTGGTACTTGGCACGGGTGAGGACGCCCATCAGCGACGAGGCCGGGCGGCGGCCGGCGGCGGTGAAGCGCGCCCGGGCGGCGAACAGCCGCACCTGCTCCAGCAGGACCGCCACCCACGCCTGGGTGCTGACCCGGTCGAGCTCGAAGTAGGCCTCGCGCCGCTCGAGATCGATGTCGGTGTGCCAGCGGGGGAACCGCTCCGCGGCCAGGCCGAGGCCGGCGAGGCGCTCGGTGAAGTGGTCCCGCAGCGCCTCCAGGTCCTCGGCGTGCTTCAGATCGGCCAGAAGGTGCTCGAGCCGCTCCCCGCCGCGGGGGACCTCGACGAACAGGTGCCGGTAGCCGCGGACGGCCGAGCGGATGCGGACGACCGCGGTGCTGGTGCGGCCGACCGAGCCGGACTCATGGCGCTGCAGTCGCCCGATGGCCCGGTCGAGCACGTCGACCTGGGCGTCGATGTAGGAGCGGACGACGATCCCGGCGGGCGTGGCGGGCGTGAGCGGCCCGGTGCGGGGCTCGCCGGCCGGCACGGCAGTGGACATGACTCCTCCCCCCGAAGTCGGCCTGCGATCAGTATCGCAGCACCGCCCCGGGGGGAGGAGCCGAAGTGGCTATATCACGCAGCCGTCAGGCGCTGCAGCCGATCCCCGACAGCTCGGTGAGCGAACCGCTCACGTTGAAGCCGAAGTCGACCGACTGGCCCGCGGCGATCTCGGAGTTCCAGCCGACCGGGGACGCCGAGAACGAATCACCCTGCGAGGTGATGTCGGCGTTCCAGGAGTTGGTGATGGACACGTCCGAGCTCGGGAAGGCCCAGTCGGCGGCCCAGCCGCTGAGCTGGCTGCTGCCGTTGTTGGTGACGGTGATCGTCACCGTCGCTCCCGAACCCCAGCTGTTGACCGACGCGCTGGCGGCGCAGTCCGAGTCGCCCGGGTCGGTCGGCTCGGGGTCGGTCGGCTCCGGGTCCGTGGGCTCCGGGTCCGTGGGCTCGGGGTCGGTGGGCTCCGGGTCCGGGTCGGTCACGCCGCCGTCGTTGCCGGGCAGGTCCGCGCCGGGACGGACACCGCTCACCTCGCCGTTGCCGCCGTCGAACTCCATGTCCGAGCACGAGTAGAAGTTCTCGTTGCTGTCCGAGCGCACCCAGTGGGTGAAGATGATGTGGTAACCCGACTTCTGCGGCAGGGTCACGTTGGCGTAGTAGTAGTTGCCGTCGGCGCCCGGGCCGCCGTTCGTCGGCGGGTCCTGGATCGTCTCGAACAGCTCCAGGTCGTCCCAGCCGATGGGCTGGTTCGGGTCCCACCCGTCCGTGGTGATGTACAGGTCGAACCGGCCGGGGTGCTCGGCCCAGTTGTTGTGCCTCCATTCGTAGGTGGCTCCGCCGGTCACGTGGGTGCGCGGCCAGTCGAGCTGCTGGTTGAAGGCGCTGAAGTCGTACGGGCCGTTGCCGCCGCCGTCGCAGATGCGGCCGTCGGGGATGTAGCCCTCGGTGCGGCCGGCCCCGTTGGAGTCGAGGTTGCCGAACCAGTTGTAGAACGCCCCCGAGCCGCTCGTGTTGAGCGCGGTCTGGCAGGCGGAGTTGTACGGGTCGAGGCCGCCGGACTCGGTCAGCGCGTCGAAGTAGCAGAAGTACTGGCGCGATCCGGGGAAGGTGTTGGCTCCGTGTGCTTCGGCCTTCGACTGCGTGAACAGCGCCGAAAGGGCGACCGCCAGCGCCGACGCCAGGAAGAGCGCCATGACGGCGATGAGCCTGCGGTGCTTGCCGCGCAGGCCCACTGCTGTAGCTGTGGACATAAAAGACTCCTATAGTCAGTGGAGCGCTCCCAACCTTGGTTCTGACGAACCCGCGCCTAACTGCTGTTTGCTCACGTATGTGGGTGAGGCGACCGCGTGAAGCGTATCGCTATATTGGAGTCTATCGATGTACTGGGTGTGGTTGCAAACGCCACGCGAGGTCATCTCGGATCAGGGCTAGACTATGGCCATGGAAACCGGAGAAACCGTACCCGACTTCACGCTCCCCGACGAAACCGGCGAGCGGCGCACCCTCTCCGAACTGCTGGCCGGCGGCCCGGTCGTGCTGTTCTTCTTCCCCAAGGCCATGAGCAAGGGCTGCACCGCCGAAGCCTGCCACTTCCGCGACCTGGCGGCCGATCTGTCCGAGGTCGGGGCCTCCCCGGTCGGCATCTCCTTCGACGCGGTCGACAAGCAGTCCGAGTTCGTCTCCGCCCACTCGCTCGGCTATCCGCTGCTGGCCGACCCCGACGGCGAGGCCGCCAAGCTCTTCGGCGTCAAGCGCGGGTTCGGCATCAAGATCGCCAAGCGCCAGACCTTCGTCATCGACACCGACCGCACCGTCATCGGCCGGGTCAGGAGCGAGACCGACATGAACCTGCACGCCGACCGGGCCCTGGAGCTCCTCCGCGAGCACCGCAAGCGGAGCTGAAGCCGGCCTACAGGACGGCGGCCCGAACCGCGTCGAGCAGCGAGGTCGTCGGCCGGTGGATCAGGTCGGTCAGATCGGACGAGTCCGAGTCCAGGTCGCCGCGCGCGATCCCCTCATCGAAATTGGACAGCGCCTCGGCCGTCTCCAGCGCCGCCCCCGATTCCAGCAGCGCCTGCCGGTAGGCGTCGGGGTCCATGTTCTGGTAGACCACGTCGGTCCCGGCGACCTTCCCGACCGCCGCCGCGAGCTGATCGTAGGTGAACGGCTCGTCCCCGCACAGCTCGAAGACCCGGTCGGCGCCGTGATCCTCGGTGAGCAGTACCGCGGCGGCCTCGGCGTAGTCGTTGCGGGTGGCCCCCGCGACCCGGCCCTTCCCGGCCGCCCCGTACAGCGTCCCCGACTCGATGACGTGGCCCAGGGACTCGGTGTAGTTCTCCATGTACCAGCCGTTGCGCAGGATCAGGTGCGGCAGGCCCGATTCGGCGATGTGGTGCTCGGTGCCGATGTGCTCGGGCGCGAGCGCGATCTGCGAAGTGTCGGCATGCAGCATGCTCGTGTACAGCAGCAGTCCGACCTCGGCGTAGGAGGCCGCGTCGATCACGTTCCGGTGCTGGGTCAGGCGCTTGCCGACCTCGGAGCCGGAGACCAGCAGGAGCTTCTCGACGTCGGCGAGGGCCGGTTGCAGCGTGTTCGGCCGGTCGTAGTCGAAGTGCCGGACGAGGACGCCGCGCGAGGCCAGGTCGCCGGCCCGGTCGGGGTCGCGGGCCAGGGCGATGATCTGGTCCGGCGGCACCTGGCGTTCCAGCAGGTGCTCGACGACGAGCCGGCCCAGGTGGCCGGTGACTCCGGTGACAGCGATCATGTCTGACTCCCCTCAAGCGTGCCCATCGCCCATGACAGCACAGTCGGGGACCCGTCGCAGGGCATGCGGGAAGTCAGTCGACGATTTCGGCCGCGAGCTCGCGAAATGCCTTCCCGCGGTGGGAGATCGCGTTCTTCTCCTCGGGGGGCAGCTCGGCGCTGGTGACCTCGTGGCCCTCGGGGATGAACAGCGGGTCGTATCCGAACCCGTTGGAGCCGCGCTCGGTCCGGCCGACCCGGCCGCGCATCCGGCCGTGGACGACCTGTTCGCGGCCGTCGGGCCAGGCGACGGCCGCAGCGCAAACGAACTTCGCGCCGCGCAGCCGGTCGGGCACGTCCGCGAGCTGCTCGAGCAGGAGCGCGTTGTTGGCGGCGTCGTCCTTGGCGCGTCCGGCCCAGCGCGCCGACAGCACCCCGGGCATGCCGTTCAGCGCCTCGACCGCCAGCCCGGAGTCGTCGGCGACGGTCGGCAGGCCGGTGTGCTTCACGCCGTCGCGCGCCTTGAGCAGCGCGTTGCCGGCGAAGGTCAGTTCGGTCTCGGCCGTCTCGGGGTAGGGCTCGACCGCGTCGAGGCCGACCAGTTCGAAGCCGGGGGCGGCCTCTGCGAGGATCTGCCGCAGCTCGTCGATCTTGCCCGCGTTGCGGGTGGCCAGCAGGATCCGCATCGCTAGGTGATCAGGGTCCGGGCCTGGAGGCTGGACAGCTCCTTGCAGCCGTCCACGGCCAGATCCAGGAGCTGGTCGAGCTCGGCGCGGCTGTAGGTGGCCTCCTCGCCGGTGCCCTGGACCTCGACGAATTTGCCCTCGCCGGTGACGACGACGTTCATGTCGACCGAGGCGGCCACGTCCTCCTCGTAGGGCAGGTCCAGCAGCGCCTCGCCGCCGACGATGCCGACGCTGACGGCCGACACCGAGGTGGTGAGGACCTTGTCGGGCTTGCGGGCGAGTCGCTGGTCCTTCAGCCAGGTGACCGCGTCGTGGAGGGCGACGTAGCCGCCGGTGATGGCGGCGGTGCGGGTGCCGCCGTCGGCCTGGAGGACGTCGCAGTCCAGGGTGATGGTGTTCTCCCCGAGGGCCTTGAAGTCGATGCAGGCGCGCAGGGAGCGGCCGATGAGGCGGGAGATCTCGTGCGTGCGGCCGCCGATCTTGCCTTTGATGGACTCCCGGTCGGACCTGGAGTGGGTGGAGCGGGGGAGCATCGAATACTCGGCGGTGACCCAACCCTCGCCGGTGCCGCGCCGCCACCGGGGCACGCCGGGCGTGACCGAGGCGGTGCAGAGCACGCGGGTGCGGCCGAACTCGACGAGGACACTGCCCTCGGGGTGGTCGGTCCAAGAGCGGGTGAACGTCACGGGGCGCAGCTCATCGGCGGTGCGCTTGTCGGGTCGAGTCATCTCCACCAGCGTACGTGACCGAACAGTCGTGTGACACACTGGTTGCGGCCTTGGTAAGGCCGACCCGGCCCTGGTCGCGGGCGGGTTTCCGGTCGGCCGCCTGGCCTCGCACGAGTGGCGGAATTGGCAGACGCGCAGGATTTAGGTTCCTGTGCCTCCGGGCGTGGGGGTTCGAGTCCCCCCTCGTGCACCAAAGAGATCATATTCGAACTCAGCCGGATGTATGGAACATCCGGTCGGTTCTTTTTTGTCCGATATTCACACGTGAACATGCGCGCCAGCGACTTCGGATTGCCGTCCTGGCCCGCATTGGCAAGCGGCGCAGCTTCGCGTACCACCTGACCTTGTGGAGCGTCTGGCTCGGTGTTCATGCGGCCCTTCGCCAAGTCGTCCAACAGCTCTGGGTCGAGGAGCGTGGCGAACGGCTCGGTCATCTCGAACCGCCCCACGGTGCCGTCCTCGTTGATGCAAAGCTTCTTGAACAGTCCTTTCTACCTAATCAGTTGCTCGCAAAAGTTGTACCGGTTGACGTCCAACAAGAAGTCTGGAAGCTGCGGGTACACAGGGACCACTAAGTTCCAGACTGAATCGCTAAGCCGGAGCTTTCCAAAGCTTCCTCCAGTGCGGCCTTCCACGGAAAGCCCGCCAGCTTCTCTCCACCCGTACGAGGTTCATGCGGCTCAACGTCAATCACTGTCACACCCTCGTCCCTCAACCACTCCACCGCACGCCAGTAAGGTGCCCGCCCTGCCAACGCCGAATTCACGAACGGCACCACCACCGTCGGGACGCCCAGCCCGATGAGCTCCGAGGCGATATCCAGCGCGTAGGTGTCGGCAATCCCGGCAGCGAGTTTGCAGATGGTGTTGGCCGTCGCGGGGGCTATCACCAGTGCATCAGCCGGAGGTCGCCCACGTCGCGGCGTTCCTGGTCGGCGGTGCTCCGAGATCACCGGGTTGCCCGACGCGTCTTCGAGCTTCGCGACATCCACGAACCCCCGCCCTGCAGGCGTCGTGATGGCATGGCAGTCCCAGCCCTCTTCCTGCGCAGCGGTAATGAACTCCGTGGCGTACGGGGCGGGGCCAGCTCCACAACTAATGAGGTAGACGACCTTGCTCATACCGCCGCCAGCTTCTTCGCAAATGTGGCAGCGTGTGAACGTATCGAGGGCGGCGCCGCACTCTGGATCGTATTGAGCAATTCAGAGACGTTCTTCCGCACCCGTACCTCCTGGGGTGCGGCGATTTCGGCGAAGTACAAGGTGTTCAGGGCTCGTTCGTATCGACCCCACTGCGCGAACGCACTCGCCACGTCGATGGCGAGACTCACCTGCCGCTCAACCAAGCTGATCGCCCCGATCTCAATCCCGCGAGCCAACTCGATCGCCCGCCCAGCATCGCCCAGGACGAGCGCGATGTGGATTCGATGCAGCCCCACATTCACGGCATTGAACCCCGTACCACGCAGGTTGTCCGCATCCTGGAGCTGGATACTGGCCTCATCAGCAGCATCGAGCAGCTCGTCTGCCTTGGTGCGCTTGCCGGCGTCCGCGGCGGCCACGGCTCCTCGAAGCAGCAGCGCACCCTGAACAGACAGGTTCGTTGGAGTACGAGACTCAGAGCCGAGCAGTTGAGCTCGACTCGATGCGAAGTCAGCGGCGAAGTCCGGGTAGCCGGTGCGCAGTAGGACGTGCGTTACCGCCCTGGCGCTCGACGCCATCGCGACTGGATCACCCAGCATGTTGGCTGAGGACATGGAGCGGTCGGCGGCGAGCGTCGCCAAGGTCTGCTCCGAGTGTTTGAGCATCACACCGGAGGCGACTTGATAGGCATCAGCGGTCAAGGCGGTCACGCGCTCGCGGTCGTCGAACTCGCTTTCGGCGACATTCAGCTGTTGCAGTAGCCCGGAAAGCCGCTTCAGAACCTCGCGGTACTGGCACGCCTGGTACTCACGTTTGGCGGCCACCACGCCGCTCGCCAGCTCATCAAGGCTTGGCGCGTCTCCGGAGTAGCGAGGCGCGGTATCGAGTACGACCGCAATGAGGTCGCTCAACCCAGGTATTCGGGCGGTCTCGGTCGCAAGCAGCGCGGCCCAGGTGCCAGCGTTGGAGAGGAACTCTCTACGGTTCACTTCGGGCTCCTCGGAAGCGGGATCGTCAGCTCGCCCCAGCATGCGCCGCAGTCCCTCATGTTTGCCAAGGACCAAGGCCGTGTCGAGCCGGTTGTCCGATTGCTCGGTCGCCTTGTCCCTTTGCCCCTCGACCAATGGCATCGCCCGCATGAAGAAACCGCCGGTGTTCAGCGCTTCGTCGAGTTTGGCGGCGATATCGGTCTTGAGCGACCGGGCGCCAAGCTCCAGCTTGCTGATGAGCGACGCTGAGGCGTTCGCCCGCTCGGCAAGGTCGGGCTGATTCAGCCCGGCAGACGTGCGCCGATGACGCAACTCCGCGCCGAGCCAATGATCAACGCTCCTGCCCGGCTCCAAGTCCTTGAGCGGCTTGGGCATTCCGCCTCCCGAGTCGGCCGAAAAGGACAAGATGCATGGTACGGGCTTGTCCGATTCAAATCCTTGATTACCGTCTTGTCCCGATCCACACTACAGACATGGCCGCCGGTCTTGGAACCCGACTGACGTGGGAAAACGGGACCGATCCCGGCCATGTCTCGCCGTCTCTGGACGGCGAGGCGAAGGCGGGCGTCTCTTGCTGATCCGCCGGTGCCACTGACCGGCATGGGGCGCCGGGAAGCTCCCAGCACCGGCGAGACGTACGCCGTCAACAACAAAAGCGGGCCGCCACCCGAGGTGTGAGAAGCGAGGAGTGGCGGCCCGCCCCTACCGACACCAGAAGGCGAGCAACTGATGCCAGACACCAGCCTACGAGTCGAGATATCCGCCGAGGCGGACCAACCCCAGACGCCTGAAGTCCTTGGCGAGTGGATCACCGAAGGCGGCTCTACGCTGTCGCTGGTCGGAAAGCTGGGCGGCCAGTACACCTCGATCTGGATGCAGCGCGACGGCAGCGAACCGTGCAAAATCGGCCGAGCCGAACATGCCGGAGGCGTCCTCCGCGCGGTCAGTTGGGACGAGCCGTGGCGCGAGCAGACCGACGCCTGGAAGGAGATCCAGCGCCACAAGGTCTCGGCCATTCTGGCCGAGCGGTATGCCGAGCAGGCAGCACCATGACTATGACCGTGGCAAGTGTCGAGGTCGAAGTCAGCGCAAGCGCTCAGCGCACACTCGCTTTCGCCGTTGAGTTCGACGAGGCAATGGCCGTGGTGCGGTACCGCCCCAGCTTCGTGGTGAGCGAGACGGACGTGGTGCTGACGATCCAGCATGAGCGGGGCCATCTGTGCCAGGTGACCTGGAGTGAGCACTGGCGACGGTATCTGGTCGCCACTATCCGAACCAAACTTGTGGGCCAAGTGCTCGAGCTACTCAAGGCGCATCACCGCCGGTCCATCCCCGACCGCTGACCTGCCACAGAGCAGCGCCGCGATGCTTTTCTCGGTGCTGCTGTCCTCGTGGCCGGAGTTCTGGCGCTGCGGTGGGGCAGCCCTCCGGACCGGAGTAGGCCCGCTACGTCTCACGAGCTGGCGGGCATGCCCGGCCGCAATCCCGATGCGGCCGGGCATCTCTCAGCCTTCACCCACCCGCAAACCAGGAAACGTATGAATCTTCTCGAACTCCTCAAGCGTGCAGCAGCGCAGACCGTGCAAGATTTCCGTGGCTCTGGCGGTCTGCTCGCTATGGATGACCTGTGGTGGGTAGCCCTGGCGCTGGCCGGCCCGGAGGTGTATTGGGCGATCCACTCGTTGATCTACCCGTGGCGACGGTGCTTGCCGGTGCCGTGAGGGGTCGGGACGGCATGCGCGGGTGGTGAGGAAGGTCGTTCGACGCCTGAATATCTAAATCACTTTCCGAAGGCCACGGTCATACTCGTCACAAAATAGTCACTCATTGATCTTCGAAGCGGAGGTCTTCGGCGCTGCGTCGACCACTATGTAGCGTAGTGCTTTGCCAGATCTGACAGCGACACTATTAACGACTCCTGGAAGCTCCTGGATCCGTTGTCGAGCATTCTTGCTGTCCTTGTACTGGATCACAACGAACCATCCGTCGCGAACCTGATCGCTCTTAAGATAGGAAGGCAGTTGAGCTTGAATTCCATTCCAGAATCTTGAGTTATCAAGCTTCTTAATCTCAAGCAGCGCTCGCCTGGAATATCCATTTGAAAACTTAAAGTCCACCGGCCCACGACCGAGCTCAACTTCACGATCTACGACAATATTGTTTGCTCGGCAGTAACTACGTGCAAATCCCATAAATAGTCGCTGTGCTGCTTCTTCGCGCTTTTCCTTGTTGCTTACCTCGTTCCAAAGTAGCGACCAGCCACCTTGCTCTTCTACATACTCCTTGAACTCTTCTATAATCAGCGCTATTACCTCGAAGAACTGCTCGTTCGTTGACGGAGTATCAATTGCTAGAGGGTTCTGACTCGTATAGATACGAGTCGCTTGATCGTACTGATACACACCACGGGGATCGACCTCAAGGTTGTACGATTCCCCTGCTTTTTCCTCTTGAGATCGAGTCCAAGCTCTGACGGATTCGGGATTTTCCCTCGCAAGTTCCACGATGTCATGTTTTGATACTCGGGTCAAGATCGTGTAATTCATGTCATCACGCAGCTGCTGTGCATCATATGAATACCACCATTCTTTAGGATTCAGAGTAGGAAGATCACTCAGAAACCTTTTCGGAAGAAGTAGGATGGGTTTCTCACTGAACTCGTTGACTGGAAGATAATGAGGCTCGGCTTGCCAGTTCATACGTACCGTATTGAGAGATGCTCCCTGAACGTTTACCCGTTGCGTCGGAATATGATGACACCCAACTATTTGCTTGGTATAAGCAATAAAGCGCCGTCTGAGAATGTTGCATGTTACGTCAGAGATACGATCCGGCCCAATTCCTTCATTAAGAATTCCCAGTTCTTCAAAGTGACGGAGATCTGTTAGGCCACGTTCTATTGCGTCTTCCATTGCCTCTGCAATGAGTTGAGCATAGCCTTTACCGCCTCCGGCGCCATCGGTTCCAGACCTGGTGTAGCCAAGGCAGAATTCCTGAGGCTCAGGGAATGTAAGTAGCGCGAGCGCCTTTCTATATGGCACGCTATCTCGATTGCGCCTCCCTTTAGCAATTAGCTCGAAGCATGTATTGAAGTGGCCAATCAATTCTTCGTGTGCCGCTCTCCACAATTCTGCCGCATCTTGAAAGATGAGAAATGGATCAATAAAGAGAGGGGTGTCTGCGTCGAGAATAGGATCGAACCAGTAGTCCTCCTCCGAGCGCTCGATATGGTACGCGTTGCTGAACAGCATTCTTCCCCCTCCTTGACCAAAGCAGTATTCCGTCCATCGGTGGGAATGAGGGCGAAAGTGCCCGCACGAACCGCAGATCAACGGACAGTGCTGAATATACACAATACGGAACGTTAACGCCCAGCGTTTCGCCTTCGCACCGGTTAACGCCTGGTACATCTTATGCTCTTATGGGCTAATTGGCTATCCATCGACGATCTGGAAGTGCCGAACACCCCCGACCTGGCCTAGAAAGACCGGATATCGCCTGAGCATGGGCGGCGCTCCTCTGACCCGACCTAGCCTACTCGGTGCCCCCGCTGGTGATAGCCTGGATTGCAGCCTGTCCAGTATCACTGCCAGCAGTTTCAAGTGCCTTACCTGTAAACGTCTGAACCCCGAATCTGAGAAACTTTCCTGCAAGCGTAAGTAGACGCTTTTGCTGCTTCTCTTCCGGAACTTGGCCCGTGAGGCGTAGGATTTCACCGCCCAGTTCGGCCGTAATCTTCCGTACAGTCGCCGAGCCGAACTTTCGAACCTCGGCTGCAACTTCGCGAGCTTCGCTGAGCAGCGCTCGGATGTAGTGGTCTTCATCGACTGGCAACACGGTCTCATCGAGAAGGTTCAGCGCCTCGTCAATAGCCTCAAGAAGTTCTTCATAGTTGACCTCTTCGCCGCTCCATCCAACGCGTACTGAGTCGAGGTGGGAAGCCAATGCTTTCAGCATCCGAAGCTCTGCAGGCGGCAGTTCCGGTACATTGTTTGGCTTGAGCTTGAGCATGTCAAAGATGACCGCATACCAACTGGCAACGCAATCTCGATAGACTTCGACATCAAGACCTGCGATGGCCATTCCCGCGAGTGCTCGGTCAACTTCGCGAACCAGATCGATAGCGTAGCAGCGTGCTTCCCATCGTCGGTTGCCCTCATCGGAGACCGCTTCACCGAAACCGTCATTCGTGTATCGACTTTGCCAGTCGTCCCAGTCGGTTATCAGCTCATGTAGTTCACGCGCAGGATTCTTCACGATCGGAGCTTATCGCAACTAGAGAATCGAACGTTTGTGCTATGAAATCAGGCTGCGTCGAGGGGGCGCTGTGTCGTTGGGTCTGGCTTCGAAAGACCCTCGATTAGGTGCACCGAATTTCCTAGCGGGACCCGGCAGTCGACTGCCGGGTCCCGCTACTAGGCCGATCAGGGCAGCCAGGAGGAATGAGTCCGCTCGCAGTTGATTCGCCGGTTCAGCGAGCCGCGTCCGGCGGACGTCGCCGTCACCAAGGAGCTGGGTGCCTCTACCGCAACCTCAGCGAACGATGGAGCGACTGGGTCGAATGTGCTCGCCGCCTGCGGCGTACCGGCCGAACAGATCGCGAGAGGATAAACGGATGGCACTGCAGTTTCGGAACCTGAACGTCTCCCCGGACGATCCGGTGGAGTGCTGGCCGGTCGAGGCGGTCCAGACCGCGATGGAGCGGGGCTCGGTTCGGGACTGGCGGCGGCTGATCGAGGTCATCGACCGCGATCCCTGGGGCACGACCGCCCGCCAGGTCGAGCACGTCTTGACCTACAGCCGACCGTACGGCGTAGCGAACTTGATGGAGCGGGTGCTGCGGAGCGCCAGAGCTCGGCCGGGACCGCTTCACTTACTAAGGGCGGCCGGTGGGCTCGGGCGGAGTCCAATCGCCGGAGCCGTTGCCGGCGGACCGGCGGCCCTGCCTCCAGGTCTCCATGAGGTGCATTCCCAGCAGGTTGATGGCTACGCCCAACCCGAACAGGAGCCCGGCGCCCGGGATCGCGAGTAGGTAGGTCCCGTTGTTGTCCCCGAACCCCCCGAGGATCCCCAGGACCAGCGTCACCAACCCGAGCGCGAACATCCATCCGGCGGCTTTCCCGGCCCGGTTCACGGCCTTCTCGATCTCATGGTCGAAATCCTTCATCTGTCAAGCCTAATGAGCTCCGGGGAGCGCTCGACGCGACCGGTCAGCCGGTAGCGCGCAGGTCGAGGAGCAAGGGGAGCCCGGCGCGGACGGTGAGGAAGGCGGCCGATCCCGCTGTGGAACGCAGTACCGCCGGGCGAAGCCGCGCGCTCGCCGGAGCGGCTTTCGGCTACGTTGCCCGGTTCGCGGAGTCGGGTCGTGCCGTCCTGGCACCGTCTCGGCGAGTTCGCTCGTACCCTACCGGAGTGCCGGGTTTGCTAGGTTGAGTCGAAGACAGATACCGAACGTCTCCGAGCGGTAGCGCTGTGGATCCCCGCCCCATGCCGGTGAACTCCGATTCCCGACCGGGACCGCCGTCCGATTCGGGGACCTCGCGTCCCGATCCCACCCCATCCCGTCCGAAGTCGACCAGACCGCGGCCGCCTGCCCGGCCGACACCTCGGACGCCGTGACAGACAGAGGAGGAGCCCGTTGAACGACACCGCGACCGCAACCGCGCCACCGGCGGAGCCGTGTTCGGCCGTGCTCGAGCTCATCGCTCGGAGGTGGCGATGAGTGACTTCAGCATCAGGCCCGAGGAAGTGCGTAGTGGCGCCACCGCGCTGTTCGACGCCTCTGAGGCAATCTACGAGGCGATGAACACGCTGGCAGAGGATTCGAGCGCGCTCGAAGGCACGCCCGAGGCCACCGAGTTCACCGGGATCGCCGAATGCCTTAAAGCCGCGGAAGTCTGGGAGAGCGACTACATCGCCGTGCATCGGGCCGACATCGAGGAGACGGCCAAGTTCGCCGCCGTCTGCGCCGAAACCGGCGAGGAAGTCGACGACTACGGCGCAACGATGTTCGACCAGTACGCCGATGTCTACCTCGACGATCGCACCGCTCCCTCGCCGGAGCGCCCCGGCCCCGACCCGGCCGCACAGATCCCGCGCGGCGAGAGCCTGGCGGTGTAGCAGTGGCCATCACCTACGGCCTCCTGCTCGAGGCCGATTTCACCGCGCTGGAATCCGTCGGCGAAGCCTGGATGGACCTGTACGGGAATCTCGACGACCAGGCCGCGACGATCGGTGAGCTCAAAGCGAAGGACGTCGCCGCGTTCGGCGTCAACCATTGGGAGGGCCGGAACGCCGACACCGCCCGAGAACAGGTGCGGGACATCGTCGTCGATCTGGACGAACGAGCGGCCGCAGCCCGCCGCGTGTCGGTCTCGATCGCCGACGCGGTCGAAGAATTCCGGGCAGCGCAGTCGGATCTCAACGAGGCGGTCGCCGAGGTCGATCGTGAGCGGGCCACGGTGACCGACGCGGGCGCTGTCGTCCCGGACACCTCCCGGGGCACCGACAACATCTCCTACGCCCAAGGCATGAGCACCCGCATAAACGCGGCCCTGGACCGGGCGACCGAGGCGGACGAGGGGCTCAAGGCTGCGATCGGGGTTTGGGCCGAGACCTTCAGCGCGAGCGAACGCAGCGCACTGATCCAAGGAGCCGCCGATGAGGCCGAAGAGCTGCAAGAGCTCATCGACTCGGGCGCTTCCCCTCAGGCGATCAACGACTGGTGGAGCGGCCTCGACGAGGCCGAGCGCCTCGGCATCCTCGAAGGCAACCCCGGCCTCATCGCCGATGTGGACGGCATTCCGACCGAAGATCGCGACGCGGCGAACCGCGACCTGCTCGAGGCCGAGATCGACCGCTTCAGCCCTACGCTCGACGCGGACATCGCCGACCTCGAGGCCCAGTTGGAGGAGCTGGATGCCGCCGGCGACCGGTTCGACGAGGGCGGCGGGAATCTCGGGGTCCCGCATGAGACCAGCGAGTACCGGGAACTGCGGGAGCAGCTCGAAGCCCTGGAGGTCGAGCGGGACGATCGGGACTCGCTGGAGAAATTGCAGGACGCGATCAGCGGTCAAGCTCGCACGGACCAGGAGTACTTCCTGCTCGGCTACGACTCGGCCGAGGACGGCAAGGCCATCGTGTCGGTCGGCAACCCCGACACCGCCGACAACACCGCGGTGTACGTGCCGGGTACCGGCGGCGACCTGGACGGCGCAAGTGGCGGAGACCTGCAGCGAGCTGAGACGATGGCCTGGGACGCTGCCGCCGTTCCAGGCGGTGGGGAAACGGCAGTAGTGATGTGGTTGGACTACGATGCTCCGGACGATGCCTTCCTTAATGCACCGAGTTCCTCATACGCGGAGGACGCCTCGGAGCCGCTCACGTCGTTCATGGGCGGGCTCGAGGCGACCAATCATGATCCTGAAGGAACGACGACGACCGTGATGGGGCACTCCTACGGGACGACGGTCATCGGTGAGGCCGCCAGCGAGAATGGGCTTGCGACTGATCAGATCGTCGCCGTCGCCAGCCCCGGCATGACGGTCGACCACGCGAGCGAACTCAACATTGACCCTGATGACTTCTACGCCACCACCGCTCCAGGAGACGCCATCCATGCTGCCGCTGAATCGTCCTTGATTCACGGTCCGGACCCGAGTGATACCGGTCTGAACCTCTCCGACGGACCCGGCTCCGGATTCGGCGGGACGTCGTTTGAGAGCGACAGTATGAGTTGGAATCCCATGGAGATCCACAGCAACTACTGGGAAGACGGCAACTCTGCCCGAGACAATATGGCGAAGATCTTCACTGGGAATGGGGATGAGGTCAGATGAGTGTCCGACCGGTACGACGCAGCGCACTCGCTGCGTGTACTGCAATCGTTACTATAGTCGCTCTAGGAGGATGCTCCATTATGTCGCGGAGTCTGCCAGAACTTGAATTCGATCTGAGTGAGGCCTTCATCCGAATGGACGAGGCTGTAGCGCAGACCATCGACGGGCTTCCCGACTTCCCGGGGTTCCATAAACGTACGACACTGGCGCTCGACTGTCCGGAAGAGGGTCGCGAGTCCTACGAGATCGCTTATACCCTTCCTGAGGAAACGATCGGTTCCGACCTAGTCACCAAGGAGTACTTCGCGGTGCTCAAGGAGCATTGGCCCTCGTTGGGATGGGAGGTCCACGGTGAACGGGACGACGTTGACGGCAACATCGCAAATATACAGGCGATAAGACCTGACGGTGTCAACCTCTGGTACCAGAACCAGATAGGGCAGATCGTAATCCACGCTCAGGTCGCCTGCGTGGAGGCTGAGGGGCATCCGGTGTGTGGTCCTCCGCTCGGTGGCGTCAAACCCGAGAACGACAGCACAAAGGACTGTATGGTTCTCAGTCGGGAGGAGTTGGAGAGCAAGACCGCGGATGCAGTCGCTCCGTTCGAGGGCGGGCAGGCGGCGACGATCCCCTTCACCGCGAACGGCACACGCCGCGAGGCCATCGGTCGACCGGAGCCGACCGACAGGGAGACTTGAGGGACGACGGCCCGGCCAGCCATCGGGTCGTTGCCCACTCGGCCAAGGTCGAGGCCTCGGTCGGCGCGCGATACTGCTTGGCGTCGTGGGCGTGCGTCGCTTCGAGCGTGACACGCTCGCGGTGTCCACGGATCGCCCGATCACTGTGTTTGTGCCACAGAGAAATCAGAAATGATGCCGGGTCCGTCTGGACGATGTCGTTGACAATGCGATGATCCTGGTTCATCATGCAATCACCGCGTGTGGAGTTCCCCCACAACGGCAACCATTTACGACTATTCCAGAAAAGGTTACGACAGAACCCTGAAAGAGAAACAAATTCATAAGGAAGCATCTCAAGCCGCCGCCCGGCGGTCCACGTTCGCTAAAACCAGTTCCGCCGGGCGGCCCAACACAGAGAGAGCGAGCTCCCGTGTCGTCAGTGACGATACGCCATTCCGGCGTACTTGAAAACACCCATTCGGCCGCCCGACTCGCCGCCGGGCAAGTCTGGAACTCCGCGCAGTATCCGCCGGGATTCGGTCCCGGCGAGCCGAGCTACGAACCGGCGCACCTGCGCCACCGGCCCGGCGACGACTGGAAGATCGGCGGCAGACCCCACGACCCCGACGACCCCGGCCCCTACGGCACTCCGGGCTGGAGGCCGGACCGCCGCATCGGCCGCCACCGGCGCGGCGAGCTGCCCGACCCGCTCCCTGAGGACCGAGCTTCGAGCACCGAGCGGCCGCAGCGGTTCTCCCGCCTCCGTGAAGACGCCTACCGGGCGTTCCTCCGCGACTCCGAAGAACTCCACCAGGCGCACTTCGAGGCCCCCGAACCCAGCCTCGCGCTCGTCCGCGTCCGCTGGTTCCTCCGGGTCCTGCTCGCCGTCCTCTACTGGCGGGTCCTGCCCTTCCCCGAACGACCGAGCCGGGCTATGCGCCGACCTTCGCCGCGCCCTCACGACCGAACCGAGCGCCGGCCTCAAGTGCGGTTCGAAACCGGCGCCGCCGGACCGATACACCGTCCTGCGATCGGATCCAGACCGACCGGGCGCCGAGCGATCGGAGGCCGCGCCTGATGAGGTCCCGAACCGCACCCGAAGCCGCCCGCCGCTCCTACCACCGCGCGCTGGTCGACCGCCCACTGCTCGCCACCGTTCCCGACCCGCCCGACCACCGGTCGCTGACCGTGCTCGGCGCGGCCCGGATCGGCGGGCGGACGGTCGCCTTCGCCACCGAAGCACTCCGCCCGCGCCTGTGGATCGTCACCGAACACGACCTGCCGCACGTGATCGGGTTCCTCACCGGACTCGTCCACTCCCGGCCCGACCTGTGGATCTGCGACCCCGACGCCTGGGCCTGGATCAACACCGACACCGTCAGCGCCGACATCAAAGCCGCCGCCGGACGCGTCTGGACCGACTGCCGGAAGGAATGCGACCGCTGAAACCGACCGTGCCCCGCCGGGGCACGCACGTGTTCTCCCGGCGGCCGCCCCGTCGACCGGGTGACCAAGCCCTGCCGACCCGGGCGGTACTCTCAACCGCTGGCCATGTCGGCCTCCGGCGAGACCCCGAGGGCTTTCATCAGACGATCTCTGATCTTGTGCTTCCGTGCCTCATAGAACTCCAAGAAGTCCGTGAGGTCGAGCGGTAGGCCCTCGAGGTCGTTCTCCACCGCGTAGGTCGTCCGCTTCTCCTCACTCGGGAAGGCCGATGCGATCCAGTCGGCCGGAAGGGTGTCCTGTTTCTCGATGTTGGCGGTACCCGCGAGCAGTTGCAGGTTGGGCAGGAGGTTGACGGCGGCGCGGAACTCCTCGATCCGATCCGGAGGCACTCCGGCCGTGGCGAGCTTCTTCGGCGTGAAGCGGGATTTCGGGAAGACATGGTCCTCGTGGAACTGCTTACTCAGATCCAAGCCCGGGTAGAGCACCGAAAGGACGGAGAAGGTCCGCCTCCCTCCGTACTTGAGGTTCAGCAACTCGTCGATCTCAGCGGTGTCGAAGGTCAGTCCCTTTCCGACGGCCGTCATCGCCGCTTCCACGGCCCCGACCGGAAACCCCGAGGCCGAGTCCGCGCGCAGCGCATCTCGGATACGGGTGAGCAGGGTGTCGAGGCCCGATCCCCAGATGCCTCGCTTGATCAGCGAGCGGGTGACCCAGTGCTGGAGGGCGAGCCGGTCGGCAGCGTGGGCACTGGAGTCCATGTAGGCATCTCCGGCGCCCCGCAGGTGCAGGTAGTGCGCGATCGGGACGATGACACTGGCCGCGGTCAGGTTCCGTTCGTTGTAGCCGAACTGCTGGAGCAGTGTGGCCGCGCGCAGCAGGGCGTTCTTGACCTCCGGCCAAGCGGCCTCCACCCTCGCCATGTTCGCCTGCGTGAAGTTGGTGACCTTGAACCGGACATCCACATCCGCGATGGTCAGCGCGGTTTTGAGGACGACGTCCTTGGAGAAGGAGAACTGCCGGCCGGCGTTGCCGTTCAGGTCACTGACGAGTGCCCGGACCTCCTCGCGGGCGTCGAGTTCCCGCCACTGGTTGGTGGCCATCGACAGCAGCAGATCCGAGTACGAGAGCTGCGTGCCGCCGCTGTTGACCCGGACGAAGATCTCCAGCACCTTGTCGGCGTCCTGATCGGTGACCAGGAAGTAGTTCATCGGTTTGAGTTCGCGGGTGGCCCAAAACAGGTCGTAGAGCCGCTGGAACGCGTCCCCGGACCCCGCTATGCCGCGCCGCTCCAGCTCCTTCATGATCGCCGGACCCGAGTTGGCGAGGTCGAGAACCTCCCCGACCCGGAACCACTTGGGATTCGCAGCGGCATCGGTGTCGGTGAGGAACCGCAGGTCGTACTTCAGGCCGAGTTCTTCGTTCTCGGGATCCTCGGTGAGGTTGAGGTAGAGGCGCTTGACCGGGAACGCGTCCGGATGGTTCCACCAGGCGTACTTCCTCTTCTCGGCGAAGCTGCCGTACAAGGCGATGTTCAGCGACGTGAGCCGCTGCTGGCCGTCGAGCACCGCCGTGGTCCCACCCCCGGCCGGGACGGTCGCCTTGCCGGCGTACGGATTATCGCGCTCGTGGTAGTTGGTCAGGAATTCATAGAAGGTGTACGACTGCGCGGTCTCAGGTTCGACCTTCCACAGGAGGAAGGACCCGATGGGGTACCCGCGCATCAGGCTGTCGACGATTCTGGTGATCTGACCGGCGTCCCAGACGAACTCGCGTTGGATCGCCGGCATGAGGTACTCATGCTTGTGGATGGCGGTGAGCATCTCCTCGATGCTGAGCGGGGTTTGGAACGACAATGCGATGCTGCTTTCATTCTCGGCTGGGGGTGGATGCGGCCATAGAACGGAGATCGTCTCCCCGGCGGGGGCCACAGTATTGCAGTGCTCAGTGGGGCTCCTGGACGGCGCGCAGGAAGCGGTCGGTGAAGCCCTTGGTGCGGACCAGCTCGGCGAGGCGATGTCCCGGTGCTTCGCTTCTCCAGTGCCGATCCAGGTCGGGGATCAGCGCTTCGACGCAGCGTTCGACCTTCTCGCGGTCCCAGATGCGCTCCAGGAGTTCATCGCAGTAAGCCTTCGTCTTCCGCGGGGTCGCGGGCGGTCGCCGTCCGCCTGAGAGCCGGTGTACCGCCGCGGCCATGAGCAGGAACCGCGCCGGTTTCCAGATGCGGTCGACGCGGTTGTTGCGCAGCAGCCAGTCGACCTGGTACCAGATCGAGGCCGCGGTGTAGTAAGCGATCGGTGGAGTGTCGGTGCGGTAGACGGCGAGCTTATCGTCCTTGAGGAGCTTCGCCGGCCTGGTCGCCTCGTGTACGCGGTTGCGGAACACCGCCGCGTAGGACTGGGTGAGCTGGTTCTGGTTCAGCACCCTGGTCCTGGTGACCGACCGGTCGCCGTCGAACTGCCCGGCCCGGCGCTCGTAGTAGAGGTCCCGGGGCGGCACCGAGGTACGGAAGTACGCCTCGATGTTCCGGTGGATCTGCGGGTCGGCGGCGAGGCTCTCCTTGGCGATCAGCGTCTGGCGGTTGGTGGCCTGAGTGATGGCCTCGGCGATGCTCTCGTCCTCGGTCTCGATCACGGTCAGCTTCACCTGGACGTCGTCTGTCAACTGGTGGCGGTTCTCGAACAGGACGTGCCCGGTCTGGCAGCCGTTGACGATCTGGAAATCGGCCAGGGTGCAGTTCTCCCCGGAGGCGTCGAAGCTCTCGGCGATCACGGTGATGCCGTTGTTGAGCACCGCGAACCGTTTGCGCTGCGCCTCGTCGGCCAGGGTCCGGGCGATGTCGTCGTTGATCTCGTTCGATTGGCCCAGATACTCGCGGAGGTTGTCTTCGAACAGGAATTTCCGGATGCTGCCGCCCTCGTCCACCAGGATCCTGCCGACCAGCTCCGAAGCGGGCAGCATCCCGGTCCACGCCTGCTTGACGCCGTCCATCCCCGCCATGCCGATCTTGGACGGCCAGTCGAACGAGGCCCGGACCTTCCGGTTGGAGCGCTGGTAGAGGCGCTGCACACGTCGTGAACCGGCGACCTCGAAGCTGACCGACTCGAACCGGTCCAGCGCCTCCACCGTCCGCTCGGCCGAACGGCATTTCGCCAGCAGGTCCTCGTTCGGATCCCCGCCGCAATGCACGTACCACGCCTCCAGGCGGGGACTGCCGACGGCGTTCCTGTCGTGGTGGTCGTAGAGCACGTGCAGCGCCTGCTGGAGCTCCAGGATCTCCGGCGAGGCGGTGTAGGCGATCGGTTCGCGGCCGCAGATCTGCCGCAGGTTGTCGGCCAGGTCCGCCACCACCTTCCCCTCGGCGCTGGTGCTGGTCTTGGCCTGGACGGCCACGACCACGACGTTCATCTCTCGGAAGCTCTCCGCGGCGTTCTTGACACCGTCAAGATCGTGGTATAGCTCGCCGTTGACGACGATTCCCCAGGCGTCGACCCCGAGGTCGTTCCCGCCGCCGGTCTGGTGGGCGTCCGGCGCGAAACGCTCCTCGTGGAACTGGTGCAGGACGCAGTGGGCGGCGAAGACCTCGAACAACTGCGGCTCGTCCAAGTCGGGCAGTTCGCGCTCGGCTTGGAAGTGGCGGAGTCGCTCCTGGACGATCTCGTTCACAAGCGCGTGCTCCTCTTCAGTCCGAGGCCCTCACCGAGGCGAGGATCTCCTCGGCGGTGGGGGCGGTCGGCGGATGGTGGCTCAGGCACATCGGGACGTCGACCCGTTCGGTGGCCTTCCCGTCTGCGGCGAGGTAGAACTGTCCGGCCCGCAGGTGGGCGAGGTCCACGGTCGACCCTCCCTTGTTCTCGGCCACCTGGGTCGCGGCCGAGATCTGGGAGGGCGAGTTGATGCGTCCGTACCAGTGGGTGGCGCAGTTGCCGACGATCCGGTTGTGGATCCCCTTGGGGGCCTGGGTCGCGAACACCATGCCGAGGCCGTACTTCCGGGCCTGCGACACCAGGGCGAGCGTGGAGTCGAGGCAGACGGTCGATCCCGAGGAGGGGGCGATCGTCTGCGCCTCGTCGATCACGAACAGGGCCGAGAGCGGCCGGTCGACCGCCGGGTTCCGCTTGGCCCAGGAGAACAGCGCCAACTCCAGTTGGTTGACGAACCCTTGGCGCTGCTCCTCGGTCGGCAGCCCCAGGAAGTTGACCACCGAGACGCGGGTGCGTTTGCCCGGGCTCGGCCGCAGCAGCACCGCCGGATCGAGCGGCTCGCCGGTGCCGCCGAAGACCCGGTCGTTGATCATCGCCGCTCGCAGCGTCGCCGCGACCTTGGCGGCGATCTCCTCGGCCTTCGGAAGGGTGCTGACGCCTTCGGGCAGCTCGTCGAGGAAATCGAGGAAACCGCCGAGGTCCGAGGCGCCTCCCCTCGCGTAGAAGGCGAGAGCCTCCCGGAGCACGGCCCGGGCGTGGTCGTCCTTGGAGGCGGCGCGGGCGATGCGCGCCCGCGGCACCAGCGAGGCCACCGCCGTGTCGACGGCGATCTCCATCTCGTCCGGGTCGTCGGCGACGGCGGCGAAATCCGGCAGCGGGCGGAAGCTCAGCGGACGGCCCCCGGTGCGTCCGGGCGTCCACACCGTGACCTCCACGCTGCTCATGTATTGGGCGGCCGCCGCCTCATCCCCGGGAAGCCAGTGCTCGGGCGGCTCCGGCCAGGCGCTGCCGAGCCGCGAGAGGTCGTTGTTGGGATCGAGGACGATCGCCGGGACGCCCTGGAGCGCCGCGGCCTCGATGATGCGGCGCAGCAGCACGGTCTTGCCCGAACCCGACCCGGCGAACACGCCGGTGTGCTTGGGCATCGATCCGGTATCCAACCGGACCGGCTCGCCGTCCGCTCCCCGCCCCACCGGCAGCCGCACCGACTCCGATGAAGCCTGGCCGCCGGTCCCGGTGCGCGGGGCCGCGGCCCGGCCGCCCGCCTCGGGTCTGGTTCTCGGGCCGGACAGGGGGAAGTCGAGGATCCGCCCGGCCCCGGACGGCGGCAGGTCCGGCCGTACCGGCTCGGGCTCGGGCGGTGCCGACTCCTCGGGAGGCGGCCCGAACACGTGCTGGAACAGGACGGTCCGCGAGGCGGGTCGGCGCGCCCGCAGCCACGCCTCCAGGCCGGGCCGGCGCTGCCGGTGCAGATGGTGGAGCGCGGCGAACACCCGCAGGTCGTCCTCGGTAACCATGATGACGGTGCCTTCGCGTTCGAATTCGGCGAGAGTCTTTGCCGCCTTCGTGTTCCGGCCCCAGGACCCCCACTCGCCCGATGGGGCGGTCACCCACAGGACCGCCCGGCTCCGGTGGAGGCGGTTGCTCCGCCCGATTCCGGCCCTGGCCGAAAGGCCCGCGACCCGATGCTGCACCGCGTTCGGGTTGGTCTTCGAGATCGCCAGGAAGCTCCAGCTCCTCCGGGGCTCGGCGTCCTCGTCGTGCAGCTCGGCGTGGAACGCCTGGCGCTTGCCGACCGGCAGCCCCACCTGGGACGCGGCGGGGTCCCGGCCCGACTCCACCTGGAAGGACCTGAGCGCGGCATCGAGGAGCTGCGGCATCCGGGTGTCCACGGTGTCGGGGGAGCGGGCCGTGTCGATATCGGCCATCGCCCTGTAGTTCTCGAAATCGGCGTCCAGGCCCTCGCCGGGGGCGGGCGAGGCCGCCTGCGGCCTGCCCTCCTTCTGATCGGGCGCCACGAGCTCGGTCGCCTCGGTCACCTCGCCCAGCTCCACGCACCGGTTCAGGTGGGCCGAAGCGCTGCGCAGCAGATCACGGGGGCTGAGCAAGGCGGCCTTCCCCAACGCGGCGTCGCCGAACGGGTAGGACGGATAGGGCGGCTCGAAGCCCGACCGCCGGTACACCGGCTCCAGGACCGCCTCCAGGAGCGCGGCCGCGACCTTAGGATCCGGGAGGGTGTTGTCGAGCCAGATCTTGGATTCGAACCGCTGCAGAACGGTGTCGACCGTCGCCCGCGTGAACTCGCTCCAGGTCGTGTCCAGGCAGGACAGCAGTACGGTGCTGCGGCGGGTGACGTCCCGCAGCTCGGTCAGGCCACTGCCGAGCATGTCGAGCAGCTCGACGGTGGACTCGGCCCCCTCGGCCGCGGCGGTGCGTTGGGAGGAGCGCACGATGTCGTCGACCTGGTCGACGGCGATCACGGTGGCCCCGCAGAGCGCCATGAGCTGCGACAGGTCCCTGACCAGCTCGATCGGGCTTCGCGGGGGTGCCGTGCCGAATCCGGGAAGCGATTCGACGTCGAATTCTCCTCCGGCGAGGTAGGCGTCGGCCGGGGCGGCCCGCCGCTCGTCGTTCGAGTGGAGCAGCAGGAGGGCGCGCAGGGTGTTCCGGGTGCCGGCCAGTGAGCGGTCGATCCCGCGCACCGACTCGGTGAACTGGGCGACCGAGTCGGGGTCGGGCAGCCTCGACTCCAGCAGCCGGTGCCGCAGCCCCTCCGGAAGGTCGGCCAGGTCGGCCAGGCGCTCGAGGAGGTGCGCCAGGCCCGATTCGGCCGACCGGTGCGGCATGTCGAGGGCGTACACGAAGCTTCCGGCCAGGTTGGCCCAGAAGTCGCGCACGTCGACGATGTTGAGGCGCACGAAGAACCCGCCCCGGTCCTGGACGTCGCGCCGCGCCCGCCCCAGCAGGTGGCTCTTGCCGCTGCCGCCCTCGCCCACCAGCGGGAGTCCGGTGACGCTCGACCGGGGGCTGTTCTCGGCGGCGGCGATGCGCGCCTCTATTGCCCGGAGCGCGGGTTCGTTGATGCCGTTGACGTGCGGCCGGGACCGGTCGTCCCAGATGTCGTCGGGAGTCACCGCGAAGTCGCTGGGGACGCTGCGGAGCGCCTCGAGGGCGGAGATCACAGCGCCTCGATCGCGATCAGGTGCCGGTCCTTGTTCGCGAGCCGCACCGCGGCCCGGTCGTCGGCCTCGGTGAGGGTCTTCTGATTCGACTCGGGGATCAACCGGATCTCGTGTGCGGCGAGCAGCTCGCCCAGGACCGAGTCGACCTCCTCGCGCTCGATGTCATCGAGTAGCTCGCGCAGTCGGCGCAGCGGCACCCAGTCGGAGGCGCCGCCGACCAGTTCGGTGTAGGCCTTGCGGATCCGGTCGGCGGTGGAGGGCTCGACCCGGGCCGGGTAGAGATCGGCCAGCTCGGTGCCGGTGCGGTCCATGTGGGCCGAGAAGTCGCCGATGAACGCCCACAGGATCCGGGCGGTGCGCTGGCTGACTCCGGAGGGGGCCTTCTCGGACAGCAGCCGCCGGGCGGCCAGCCAGCCGGCGTCGGTCAGCTCGTAGGCGTACGGTCTCACCGTTCGGTCGATCGACACCAGGCCGTGTTCGGTGAGCTTGCGCTGCGCGGGAGTCTCGACCTTGTCGAAGCCGAAGGCGGCCTTGAAATCCTTGGTGGTGCCGGTGCCGCGCAGGTGCACCAGCGTCAGCAGCAGGTTGAACTCGGGGACGGTGAGCTCGAGGTCGGCCATGGGGGGTTCCATTCCGTGACGTAGGCGTGCGGTGGATCAGACCGATCTGCGCACGATATCGCTTCAGTCACGTGCTGTCAGCCCTCAAAGTTGCGCCCAGCGGCCGATAGTCGGAAGACCGACAGATCGGCCGCCGAGAACCTTCACCTGATGTAACTGACGTCACTGACGTCCGACGTCACTGACGTCGCGCGTCAGTTGGCTTTCACGAGTCGAGCGAGACCGCCTCCGGGCTACCGAGGCGCACCGCGGCGGCCGACCAGCCGCCGCATGAGCGACCGCAATCAGCACCCGAACCCCGAGGAGGTGCTTGAGCGCCTCGAGCACATGGAGCGCGAACCGGAGCGAGCGCGCGCGAAGTACGGGGAAGCAATTCGGTGCCTTGACGGAGTCTGGGGTGCCACGCTCCGTGGGACTCTTGCCCGGCGCGCAGGAAGCGGTCGGAGTTGCGAAGGGGAGGACCGCCTGAGAGGTCGCGGTCACAGCGCTTCGGCGGCCCTGGCGAGCAGGCGGCGCAGCGTCTCGCGCTCCTGCGGCGTGAAGGCGTCGGCCAGGCGCTGCTCCACCGATCCGGCGCGCTCGTCGGCCTCGGCCAGGACCGTGCGGCCCTGATCGGTCAGCGTCGTCTCGGTGGCGTGGCGCAGCCACGGGTGCGGGGTGCGTTCGACGAGCCCGCGTTCGGTCAGGGTCTTCAGCACCGAGTTGATCGCCTGCGGCGTGACCAGGCACTCGCGTGCCAGCCCGGCGGGGGAGATCCCGGGGGTCCGGTCGATCGCCAGGAGCGCGGCGTAGGCGGCGACGCTCAGGTCGAGGTCGCGCAGGGCGCCGGACTTCGCCGACATGAGGTGTTGCTCGGCCCGTTTGATGTCGAGTCCGAGCCGCTGATCGACGGGGATGGTCACGAAATGACTGTACAGGGTCGTCGCTCTGTAAGGAGCTTGTTAGTTATAAAGAGTTTGATAGTGTGGTGTGCATGAACGATCTTCTCTTCCCCATGCACGGCAAGCACGTCCTCATCACCGGCGCCACCCGCGGCCTCGGGCTGCGCCTGGCCGAACGACTCGCCGAGGCCGGAGCCGTACTGCTCCTGCACGGCCGCGACCCCGAACGCCTCGACGCCGCCGCCGACCGCATCGAACGCGAGCGGCCCGGCGCGGAGATCCACCGCTTCCTGGCCGACCTGAGCGACCTCGACCAGGTGGCCGCGCTGGCGAAGTCGGTCGCCGATCGGGCGCCCCGGCTCGACGTCCTGGTCAACAACGCGGTAGTCGGGGGCGGCTCCGACACCGCCCGCCGGGAGGTGAGCGCCCAGGGCCACGAGCTGCGGCTCGCGGTGAACCACCTGGCGCCGCTGCTGCTGGCCCGGTCGCTCGGCCGCCTGCTCGCGGCGAGCGCGCCGTCCCGGGTGGTGAACGTCGCCTCGCTCGGCCAGGCGCCACTTGACTTCGACGACGTGATGCTGGAACGCGAGTACGAGGGGGTACGGGCCTACTGCCAGAGCAAACTCGCCATGATCATGTCCACTATCGACATGGCCGAGCGGTTCGAGCCGCAGGGCGTCAGCGTGAACGCGATCCACCCGGCGCACCTGATGGACACCGAGATCGTCCGCCAGAGCGGCTTCACGCCCCTGGCCGGCGTCGATGAGGGCGCTGAGCCGACCCTCCGCCTGATCGGCGATCCCGCGCTGCAGGAGGTCACCGGCCGCTACTTCGAGCAGTCACAGCCGACGAAGGCCCACGACCAGGCATACGACCCCGAAGCGCGCGCCCAGCTCGCGGCGGTGTCGGAGCGGTTGATCGCCCCGTACGCACCCGGGGACGGCTGACCCCGGCCGCTCCGTCGGGCCTCAGGAGGTGAGGCCCAGCTCCTTCTTCAGGCGGCCGACGTGGCCGGTGGCCTTGACGTTGTACCGAGCCAGCTCGATCGCGCCCTCCTCGTCGATGACGAAGGTCGAGCGGATCACGCCCTGCACGGTGCGGCCGTAGTTCTTCTTCTCGCCCCACGCCCCGTACTCCTCGAGCACCTTGTGCTCGGGGTCGGACAGCAGCGGGAACGTCAGGCCGTCGCGCTCGACGAACTCCGCGAGCTTGCCGGGCTCGTCGGGGCTGACCCCCAGCACCGCGTAACCGGCCTCCTGCAGTTCCGAGAGGCTGTCGCGGAAATCGCAGGCCTCCTTCGTGCAGCCGGCGGTCATCGCCCTCGGGTACGCGTACAGGATCACCCTGCGCCCCCGCAGGCTCGACAACGTCACCGTGTCGCCGGTGTCGGTCTGCAGCGTGAAGTCGGGAGCCGTCTCGCCTGGCTGAAGTCGTACGTTCACGAGTCAGCACACTACCGCCCGTACCTGACAATCGTCTGGGAGCTCCCTTGGCGGCGGCTGCGTGCCGTCCCCGACTGGACAACCACCCCCTTGCTATTGCAAAATAATTGCAATAGTCCAACGGTGGGCTGTTGATTCCAGACGTCGGCGCCCGGCATCCAGCCCGGGCCCGGCCACCTCCCGGCCGAAAGGCATCGCCCGTGTCAGACACCGCCCTCCACATCCCCAACGGGATCATCGGCATCCCCACCTCGCTCGGCTTCGGCCTGGCCGCCGTGCTCGCGGTCGCCGCCTGCGTCGCCGCCGCCCGCCGCGGCCTCGACGACCGGCTCGTGCCGCTCGCCGGGCTCGCCACCGCCTTCATCTTCGCCGCCCAGATGCTCAACTTCCCGATCGCCGCCGGCGTCTCCGGCCACCTGGTCGGCGGCGCCCTCGCCGCCGCCCTCCTCGGGCCCTGGCTGGGCGTGCTCTGCCTGACCGTCGTCGTCGCCGTCCAAGCACTCCTGTTCGCCGACGGCGGCGTCACCGCGCTCGGCCTCAACATCGTCAACATGGCCGTGATCTCGACCGTCGCCGCCTGGGCCGTCATCGCCCTCGCCCTCAAGGTGCTGCCGCGCACCCGCGCCGGCCTCACCGCCGCCGTCTTCGCCGGCTCGGTCGTCAGCGTCGTGGCCGCCTCGGCCGGATTCCTCCTCCAGTTCGCCCTCGGCGGCGAACCGATCGGCCAGTCCTTCGCCGCGATCGCCGCCGCCCTCCTCGGCACCCACGTCCTCATCGGCGTCGGCGAGGCCGCCATCAGCGCCGCCGCCGTCACCGCCGTCGCCCTCACCCGCCCCGACCTCGTCCACGCCCTCAACGGCGGCCGCCTCGACCAGCCCGGGGACGGCCTCGCGAAGGAGACCGCATAAATGAAGACCTCCAGGTTCGTCCTCGCCGGACTCACCATCGCCCTCGTCCTCGCTGGCGGCCTCGTCCTCTACGCCTCCTCCGAACCCGACGGCCTCGAATCGGCCATGCTCGAAGGCTGCCGGACCGGTGCCGACGGCGAGATCAGCGGCGGCACCTGCGTCGCCCAGCAGGAGGCCGACCACGAGATCGGCGGCCCGCTGGCCGACTACGGCATGAGCTTCCTCGACAACGACACCCTCGGCGGCTCCCTGTCCGGCATCGCCGGGGTCGCCCTCGTGCTCGCCGTCGCCTGGGGCCTGTTCACGCTCCTGGCCCGCAAGCGCGGCACCGGCGGCGAGGGCGAATGAGGGGCGGCGACGGGCTCCACCGGCCCGGCGACACGCCCCTGCACCGGCTCGCCCCGCAGGTGAAGCTGGTCGCGCTCGCAGCGTTCACCTTCGCGGTCGTCGCCACCCCCCGCGAAGCGGTCTGGGCCTTCGGCGGCTGCGCCGCCGCCCTGCTCGCCCTGTTCGCCCTCGCCCGGATCCCACCGAAGTGGATCGCCGCCCGCAGCCTCGTGGAGGCCCCGTTCGCCCTGCTCGCGCTCGCCTTCCCGTTCCTCGCCGGCGGCGAGACCGTCGAATGGGCTGGGATCGCGCTGTCGGTCGAGGGCCTGTGGGCCGGCTGGAACCTGCTGGCCAAGGCCACCCTCGGCGTCTGGGCCGCGCTCCTGCTCGCCGCCACCACCCCCGTGGCCGACCTGCTCGCCGGCCTCTCCCGGCTGCGCTGCCCCGAGATCCTCCTCCAGATCACCGCCTTCGCCGTCCGCTACGCCCACCTCACCGCCGCCGAGGTCGCCCAGATGCGCCGCGCCCGCCTCGCCCGCTGCGACGACCCCCGGTTCCTCTGGCAGGCCGGGGCGCTCGCGCGCAGCCTCGGCGTGGTCTTCATCCGCTCCTACGAACGCGGCGAACGCGTCTGGCAGGCCATGGCCGCCCGCGGCTACACCGGCCGGCTCCCCATCGACGTCGCCCCGGCCGGGGCCGGACCGGGCCAGTGGAGCGCCGCCATGACCGCCCCGGCCCTCGCGGCCGGACTCGCCGTCTGGGCGGCGGTGGGCGCATGACCGCCCTCAACGTCGCCGGCCTCCGGCACACCTACCCCGACGGCCACCGCGCCCTCGACGGCATCGACCTCGACCTCCGGCCCGGCGAGCGGGTCGCCGTCCTCGGCCCCAACGGCGCCGGCAAGACCACCCTCATGCTCCACCTCGCCGGACTCCTCCGAGCCACCGCCGGCACCGTCACCGTCGGCGACCTCACCGTCGGCGAACGCACCCTGCCCCGGATCCGCCGCCGCGTCGGCATCGTCTTCCAGAACCCCGACGACCAGCTCTTCATGCCCACCGTCGCCGACGACGTCGGCTTCGGACCGGCCAACCTCGGCCTCAAGGGCACCGAGCTGCGCGAACGCGTCGACGCCGCCCTGGCCGACGTCGGACTCCGCGAAGCCGCCGACCGGCCGCCGCACCACCTCTCGGTCGGGCAGCAGCGCCGCGCCGCCCTCGCCGGCGTCCTGGCCATGCGCCCCGAGATCGTCGTCCTCGACGAACCGAGCGCCGGCCTCGACCCGGCCGGCCGCCGCGAACTGGCCGCGATCCTCCACCGCACCGCCCCGACCCTGCTGCTGGTCACCCACGACCTGCCCTACGCGCTGCAACTGTGCGAGCGGGCGGTCATCCTCGACGCCGGACGCATCGTCGCCGACGCCCCCACCGCCGAGATCCTGGCCGATGCCGCCCTGCTCGAGCGGCACCGGCTGGAACTGCCGTTCGGGTTCTCCCTCGAGGCGGCGCTGGCCGCGCTCGGCTGAGTCAGGACTCGGCCGCGATCGCGGCCTCGACCTCGTCGGCGAAGGCGGCGAGCTCGACGTCCTCGCCATCGACCCTCGCGGTCGGCGTGCCCTGCACGCCCTGATCCGACGTGGCGTGCTCGGTGCCCTCGCCGACCCAGCCGGCGTAGGACTCCTCGTCCACGCACGCCTCCCAGTCCGCGCCCAGGCCCACCCCGGAGCCGACGGCCTTGATCTCCTCATCGGACAGGCCCGGCGTGTTCTCCGCCGGCTGGCCCTCGTACATGGCGACGGTGAAATCGAGGAACTCCTGCTCTCCGACGTCGGCCGCGCACACCGCCGCCGAAGCCGCCCGGGTCGAGTACTCCGTGCCCTCGCTGAGCCGGTCCAGGATCGCGATCGGGTGGTAGTTCACCGTCACCGACCCGTCGTCGACCCACCCCTGGAGGTCCTCGGCATAGGTCGCCTCGAACTGCTTGCACGCCGGGCACAGGTAGTCGACGTACAGGTCGACCACGACCGGGCCGTCGCCGACCCGGACCGCGTAGTCCCCGGTCGTGGCCGCCGACGGCTCGTTGATCTCGCGCTCGGGCTCCCGGTTCAACCAGATGCCCACCGCCAGCAGGCCCCCGATGAGGAGCACCGCGGCGCCGATCGCCACCCCGAAGACCGTCTTCCTCCGCCGGGCCTCGGCCGCCTGCTGCCTGCGCCAGGCCTCGGCGGCCCGCCCGCGCTCGGACTTGCCCATATCCTTCAAACGCCTCTCTGTGAACTGAGGGGGCTTCGGTACGCTCGGCGGCGTGCTCCGCCACCTCTCCACCCGCCTCGCCTGGTTGTCAATCGCAGTGGCGACCGCCGTCGCGCTCTGGGCCTCCCCGGCCGCGGCGCACGCCCTCGCCACGGGGACCGCGCCCGCCTCGGACGAAGTCGTCGACTCGCCGCCGAGCGAAGTCGTCGTCGAGTTCAACGAACCGGTCACACCAGTGGACGCGGCCACCGGGGTCGCCGCTCCCAATGGTGACCGAGTCGACAGCGACGTCTCCAGAGGCGACAGCCCCTCGGTCCTGGTCATCGAGATCGACGCCGACCAGCGGGGCACCTACCTCGTCGGCTACCGCGTCGTCTCCGACGACGGCCACCCCGTCGCCGGCACCTTCACCTTCTCGGTCGGACAGCGCACCGAAGCGCCCGGCGCCGACACCCTCATCGGCGACACCGACGGCCTCGTCCAGGCACTGCTCTACACCGGACGCTTCCTCGGCTACGCCGGGCTCGCCCTCGCCCTCGGCGCCGGGGTGCTCCTGGCCGCCGGAGCCCGCCCCCGCGCCTACACCGCCCGCCTCATCGCCGCCGGACTGTCCGCCGTCGCCGCCACCGCCGTGCTCGGCATCCCCCTCCAGGCCGCCTACGAATCCGGCGTGCCGCTGACCGCGCTCGACGCACCCGCCCTCCAGACGGTCATGGAATCACCGGTCGGCCTCGCCGCGCTGCTACGCCTGCTGCTGGTGCTGCTGGCCCTGCCGCCGCTGCGCGGCCTCATCACCGCCGCCGAACCCGGCCGCGGCCACCTCGCCGGGCTCACCGCCGTGGGACTGGCCATGGTCGCCACCTGGCCCCTGGCAGGCCACCCGATGGCCACCGACCCGGTGCCGGTCGCCTTCGCCGCCGACGGCCTCCACCTCGCCGCCGCCCTCACCTGGGCCGGCGGCATCGCCGCGCTCCTGGCGATCGCGATCAAACGCGGCGCCTGCACCCCGGCCGCGACCCGCCGCTTCTGGGTCGCGCTCGTGCCGTGGCTGCTCGGCACCGTCGTCGTCGCCGGAACCGCCACCGCCCTGCTGCACATCGACTCGATCGCGGCGCTCACCGACACCCGTTACGGCCGCCTGGTCGCGCTCAAGGCGCTCCTGCTGACCGCGATCGTCGCCGTCGGCCTGCTCACCCGGAAGGCCCTGCTGCGCGACGGCGGCGACGGCACGAAGGCCCTGCGGCGGCTGGTAGGCGTCGAACTCGCGCTGGCCGCGGCGGTGCTGGCGGCGGTGGTGGTGCTGGTGCAGGCCGTCCCGGCGAAGACCGCGCTGCTGGAGGGCGCCGGAACCGCCGAGCAGGCCGAGACCGCCGCGCTGGTCACCACCGACCTGTATTCGGGGCAGTTGATCCTCGAACCGGGCCGGCCGGGACCGAACTCGGTGCGGATCCTCGTGTCCGACTCCGACGGGGAGCCGCTCGAGATCGCCGAATGGGAGGCCGAGTGGGGCCTGGAGGGCGAGCCGGCCGAACCGCTGCGGCTGATCGAGCTGCGCGGGGGCATCCTCGGCGGCGAGATCAGCGTTCCCGAAGCCGGCCGCTACGTCTTCACGTTCACGCTCACCGACGCCGAGGGGCGCGCCGCGACCGCGGAGACGGCGCTGGAGGTGGCGTTACCAGTCGCCGAAGGCCCGCCGGGAGTTCTCGGCCAGTTGGAGGCACCACTTCTCCAGGTCCCGGTCGAGGTGCTCGGCCAGGAATCGGGCGGTGTAGGCGGTCAGGGCCGGGTGGTTGCGGTGGCCGCGGACCGGCACCGGCGCCATGAACGGGGCGTCGGTCTCGACCAGCACCGCCTCGGCCGGGGCGGCCGCGGCGGCCCCGCGCAGCATCGCGGCGTTCTTGAACGTGACGTTGCCGGCGAAGCTCATGAAGTAGCCGCGCCGGGCGCACTCGGCCGCGAACGCGGCGTCCCCGGAGAAGCAGTGCATCACCACCCGCTCCGGCGCCCCTTCCTCGTCCAGGACCGACAGGACGTCGTCGTGGGCGTCGCGGTCGTGGATGACCAGGGCCTTGCCGCGGCGCTTGGCGATCTCGACGTGGCCGCGGAAGGACTCGGCCTGCGCCGCGCGGCCGGTCTCGCCGGTGCGGTAGTAGTCCAGCCCGGTTTCGCCGACCGCGGCGACCCGAGGCAGTGCCGCCAGCTCGTCGATCGCCGCCAGCGCCGCGTCCAGGTCCGCCGTCAGCGGCGCCTCGTTGGGGTGCAGCGCCACCGCCGCCAGCACCCGGTGGTCGGCCGCGGCCAGGTCGCTCGCCCAGCGGGACGATTCGAGGTCGGTGCCGACCTGCACCATGGTGCCGACGCCGGACGCCTCGGCCCGGTCGATCAGTTCGCGGACGGCCGCCTCGCCGGGTTCGGGGGCGCCCGCCCCGTCCTCGGGGTCGCGGCCGGCGACGATGTCGAGGTGGGTGTGGCTGTCGCAGACGGGGGCCGGGAGCGGTTCGGGCAGCGGGGCCGGTTCGGATCTGTGCACGCCTCCACGATAAGGATCCGGCTGCCGTAACACCAACTTCACGTGCGCGATATCCGCATCTGACAGCCCGGGCCTAGATTCGGCCGTCAGCCGCCTACCGGCGGTGGAGGCACCGCACCCCGCCGTGACCGCCGTCCCTCACCGCGTCGAATCGAGCCGCCCATGACACGTGACCTCGCGTCCCGCCGGAACCGAGCCGCGGCACTCCGGCAGCGCCGCCCCGAACCGCGACCCCGGCAGGAGGCACCGGTCACCGTCGAATGGCGGGGGGAGAAGTACCCGGGGCTACCGTACGCCGACGGCGCCGCCTGGGAGCTGCTGTCGGCGCTGCCGCGCCCGGACTTCGTGCCGAATCCGAGGCCGGGCACCGACTATCCGCACCGGTGGTTCGTGCCCGCCGGGGAGGTGCTGCGCGACGGGGTGCCGGTCGGCGTCGCCGACGACCGGGCGCCGACGGTGCCGCTCGCGGTGGGCCTGGATCTGGAGTACGTGCGCCGCCTGACCCAGAGCCCGCACCTCGACCCGGCCGCGCGGGCGCTGCTGGACCGGGTGCGGCGGTCCTCGCCGGTCGGCGAGGGCGAGCGGATGGAGCGGCCGGTGACCGGCGGGCAGGCGGCGCGGCTGCTGGAGACCGCCGCCGTCCCGGGCGGATTCTGCTACCGGCGCCGCGACGTCGCGCACCTGCGCACGCCCGCCGCGCGCAGCGTCCTGGGCGGGGAGACCGAGCCGGGCGAGCGCGCGGTGCTGGCGCTGCGCTGGGACGCGGCCGCCCCGGGTGATTTCGACGCGCCGGTCTCGCCCGACTACGAGGGGCTGACGGCGATACCGTCGTCGGAGCGGCGCGGGACGCCGGTGCTGGGCACCGGGTTCGCGCTGTCGGCGGCGCACCTGCTGCCGGAGCACGTCACCGCCGACCTGACCGACCTGCCGCTGCCCGAGGGCGCCGAGCTCGTCGCCTGCACCGGCGACGGCTCGGAGTCGGTGCTGTACGTCTACAACGGGAGGCAGTGGACGCCGGTGGACGCCGACCACCGCCTCGACCTGCCCGGGGTCGAGCCGGGCCGGCCCGTGCCGGTGCGGCGGGTGCTGCGCGAGCCGGCCCGCGTGGTGTGGAAGGGCGTGCCGGGTTCGCTGGTGGACGCCGACGAGGATTGGGGCCTGTTCCGGCTCGCCCGGCCCGGCCCCGATGCGCTGTCGCGCACCGCGGCCGAACCGGTGCGACGCGGCGTCTACGAGAAATGGGTCCCGCGCGGCGAACTCGCCCACGCTTAGGCGCCTACTGCTCGAGGCGGGCGAGCTCCTCGTCGACGATCGACGGGTCGAGCTTGGCGAACATCGGCGTCGGCTTCTCCAGCGGCGTACCGGCCGCGACCGGCACCGACTCCCACGGCGGCGCGCCGGAGTAGTCGCCGGTCAGGATCGGGTAGGACCCTTCGGTCGCCCCGCCGGAGTCGAGGTCGTCGACCTGCTCGATGCGCGGCATCGGCGCGAACACGCCCTCGCCGCCGAGCAGCTCGTGCACCCGCTGCGCCGAATGCGGCAGGAACGGGCTCAGGATCGTCTTCAGGTCGCTGACCGCCTGCAGGACCGTGTGCAGGACCGTGCCCTGCCGCTTCGGGTCGTCCTTGAGTTTCCACGGCGCGGTGTCGGCCAGGTACTTGTTGGCCGCCGCCACCGTCCGCATCGCCTCGGCCGTGGCCGCGCGGATCCGGTTCGACCCGATCAGGTCGCCGACGGCGTCGAACGCCGCCCGCGCCGTCTCCAGCAGCTCCCGGTCGACCCGCTCCAACTCGCCGGCCTCGGGGATGGCCCCGAAGTTCTTCGCGGCCATCGTGATCGACCGGTTGACCAGGTTCCCCCACCCGGCCACCAGCTCGTCGTTGTTGCGCCGCAGGAACTCCGCCCAGGTGAAGTCCGAGTCCTGGTTCTCCGGGCCGGCCGCGCAGATGTAGTAGCGCAGCGCGTCCGGCGAGTACCGCTCCAGGAAGTCCCGCACGTAGATCACCACGCGCCGCGACGAGGAGAACTGCCGGCCCTCCATGGTCAGGAACTCGCTCGAGACGACCTCGGTCGGCAGCTCCAGGCGGCCCAGCGCGCCCGGCTCGCCCCCGGCGGCACCGGAGCCGTTGTTGCCCAGCAGCATCGCCGGCCAGATCTCGGAGTGGAAGACGATGTTGTCCTTGCCCATGAAGTAGTAGGAGACCGCCTCCGGGTCCGACCACCACCGGCGCCACTTCTCGGGCTCGCCCAGCCGCCGCGCCCACTCGATCGAGGCGCTCAGGTAGCCGATGACGGCGTCGAACCACACGTAGAGGCGCTTGTCGGGCCGCTCCCGCCAGCCCTCGAGCGGGATCGGCACACCCCAGTCCAGGTCCCGCGATATCGCGCGCGGCTGGATGTCCTCGAGGAGGTTCTTGGAGAACTTGACCACGTTGGTGCGCCACCCGGTGCGGGTGTCCAGCCAGGCGCTCAGCGCCTCGGCGAACGCCGGCAGGTCCAGGAAGAAGTGGTCCTCCTCGACGAACCTCGGCGTCTCGCCGTTGATCCGCGAGACCGGGTCGATCAGGTCGGTCGGGTCGAGCTGCCTGCCGCAGTCGTCGCACTGGTCGCCGCGGGCCGACTCGAACCCGCAGTGCGGGCAGGTGCCCTCGATGTACCGGTCCGGCAGCGTCCGCCCCGTGGACGGGCTGATCGCCCCGGGCGTCTTCCGCTGCAGGATGTAGCCGTTGTCGTACAGCGTCTCGAACAGTTGCTGGACGGTCCGGTAGTGGTTCCCGGTCGTGGTGCGGGTGAACAGGTCGTACGACAGGCCCAGCGCGTGCAGGTCCTCGACGATGACCCGGTTGTACTTCGCGGCGGCCTCGCCGGGCGGCAGGCCCTCGGCGTCGGCCTGCACCAGGATCGGAGTCCCGTGCTCGTCGGTGCCCGAGATCATCAGCACGTCGTGACCGCGCATGCGCATGTACCGGGCGAAGACGTCGGCGGGCACCCCGAAACCGGCTACATGTCCGATGTGGCGCGGGCCGTTGGCGTAAGGCCAGGCCAGCGCGGTCAGTACGTGTGTCATGGCCCCAATGCTAGCGGCCCGGCATTCGGGACGGCACGGGCGTATTCCCGGTGAGGCGCACCGGAGGCGTCCACCGACACGGCGAGTCTTCCCCGATTCCGCCTCCCGGGGCGCTTTCGGTGATGCAATACCCCTATGTCCAGAACACACCGCGCGGCCGAGACCGACCCCGCTCCCCGCGTAGCCTCCCAGCGCAGCCCCATCGGCTCCCAGGTCGAGGGCATGGAGGCGATCCGCGCGGTGTGGGAGCGCGCCGGACGGCCCGAACGCAGCCGCCCCCGTCCCGGACCGGGGCCGCGCCGGCGGCCGGCCCGCCTGCTGCCGGCCCTGCTGGGCACCCTGGTGTGTGCCTGCCTGCTCATGTTCTTCGCCTGGGTGGCCGCCCCGGCCCTGTGGATGTCCATGGGGCACGGCCACAGCGGCACCGTCACCGTCACCGAGTGCGGCGGCGGCTTCGCGCCCGGCTGCACCGGCGAGTTCGACACCGGCGACTGGACCAAGGAACTGCACCTCACCGGCGAGGTCAGCGCCGCCGACGTCGGGACCGAGCGGGAGGCCCGCGCCACCGGCCCCGACGCCCACAGCGCCTACGTCGGCGACCGGGCCGGCCTCATCCTGCGCTGGGCCGGCCCCATGGCGCTGTACCTGGCCTGCGGTTTCGCGCTCGTCGCCGCCAGCGGCGCCACCCGGCTCTACGAGCGGCGCGGGGCCGCGATCGGCCTGTGCTGGACCGCCACCGGCGCGGTCCTCGCCGCTGCGCTCGCCTTCGCCTGGTGAACCGCGCCGTGTAACCGCCCCCACCGGACGGCGGACGCGGCCGCACCGGACCGCGCCGCCGTCGTAGAGTGAGGCCCGCCCCCGGTGCCGAGCCCGAGACGACTCGGCGACCGGTCCGCTCCGGCGGGCCGCGCCCCAAGGAAATGACCGTCATTCCCCGCATGCAGGGCCTTCGGGAGACAGCGTGAGTGCATCTTCGAAACCGGTGGCGCAGACCTGGTTCGGACCCATCACCGACGCGCAGCGGCGCGCCATGGCCGCACTGGGGCCGACCGCCGTCGCGCTCGGCCTGGTGGTCGCCCTGGCGTTCCTGCCGCTCGCCAGCGCCTTCGGCGGCGCCGCCAAGGCCGGTTCGGAATCGGTCCTCGAGCTGCCCGGCGACCTCGTGCTGCCGCCGGCCCCCGAGTCGTCCACCCTCTACGCCGACGACGGCGAGACCGTCATCGCCACCTTCGGCGACCAGTACCGCGTCGAACTCGAATACGACCAGATCCCCGAAACGGTCGTGCAGGCCCTGATCGCCACCGAGGACTCCAACTTCTTCGAGCACAACGGCATCGACCCCGAAGGCGTCGTGCGTGCCCTGGTCGCCAACCTCTCCGCCGGGGAGGCGGCCGAAGGTGCCTCCACGATCACCATGCAGTACGTGCGGCAGGTGCTCTCCTACACCGCCACCACGCCCGAGGAGGTCGCCGCCGCCAGCGAGGTCACCGTCGAACGCAAAGTCAAGGAGATGGGCTACGCGCTCGCCCTCGAAGAAGAGATGTCCAAACAAGACATCATCACGAACTACCTGAACACGGTGTACTTCGGCCACGGCGCCTACGGCATCGGCGCGGCCGCCCAGGTCTACTACGGCAAGGTCCCCGCCGAACTCACCGTCGCCGAAGCCGCCCTGCTCATCGGCCTGGTCAAGTCGCCCAGCGAATACGACCCCATCGACGGCTCCTCCGAAGCGGCCAAGACCCGCCGCGACCACGTCATCGACCGCATGAGCGCCGTCGGCTTCCTCACCGCCGCCGAAGGCCGCGCCGCCCGCGCCGACGACCTCGGACTGAACCCGCAGAACGCCAACAACACCGCCGGCGGCGCCATCGACTCCGAGTACGGCTTCTTCGTCGACTACTTCGAACGCTGGTGGGAGCAGCAGGAATCGTTCGGCGAGTCCGAAGCCGAACGCAAGGCCCGCCTCTACCGCGGCGGCTACGAGATCGTCTCCACCCTCGACGCCGACCTCCAGCAGACCGCCGAAGCCGCCGTCGAAGCCCAACTCGAGACCGGCTCCGAGTTCGCCCTCGGCTCGGTCGTCGTCGAACCCGGCACCGGGGCCGTCCAGGTCATGGCCGTCAACCGCGAATACTCCAACGACATCTCCGACAACGGCCCCAACACCGCCGGCGCCGAATACGGCAAGGGCACCTACCCCAACACCACCAACCCGCTCCTGACCGGCAGCCCCGCCGCGCCCGGATACCAGGCCGGATCGTCGTTCAAACTGTTCACCCTGCTGGCCGCCCTCGAGGCCGGCATGCCGCTGAACACCACCATCTACTCGCCCTACCAGTACACCAGCCAATACGTCGCCAGCCCCGGGCCCGCCACCTGCGGCAACCACTGGTGCCCCCGGAACGCCTCATCGTCGCTGGTCGGCAACTACAACATGTGGACCGCCTTCGGCCACTCGGTCAACACCTACTTCGTCCAACTCATCGAACGCGTCGGCTCCGAGCACGCCATCGACGTGGCGAAGCGCCTCGGCCTGGAGTTCCACAGCGCGCTCGACCTCGACCACACCAGCGGCGAGAAGGCCGAGCACTACGGCCAGTTCACCCTCGGCGTCACCCAGAACACCCCGATGGAGATGGCCGCCGCCTACGCCGCCCTCCCCGCCGACGGGATCTACTGCGCCCCCGTCCCCGCCACCACCGCGGTCACCGGCACCGGCAGCACCATCGAATTCGGCACCGACTGCGAACAGGCCGTCGACGCCGAAGTCGCCCGCGCCGCCGTCGACGCCGCCCGCTGCCCCACCGGCTACGGCGCCGCCGCCGGCCACTGCACCGGCGGCACCGCCGGGATGGTCGGCGCCGCCGTCGACGGACCGGTCGCCGGCAAGACCGGCACCACCGACGGCAACTCCACCAACTGGTTCATCGGCTTCACCCCGAACGCCTCCGCCGCGGCCTTCGTCGCCGACCCCGACAGCCCCGAGCATTACGTCGGCAGGCAGAACCTCGGCAAACCCGCGCACGCCGCCGCCGACATCCTCGCCGCCCAATGGGAGCTGCGCGGCGAAGGCGAGTTCACGCCCCCTACCGCACTGGTGGACTGACCCCATAGACTCACACCGGTGAGCGCCACCGCAGTCCGGCCCGCAGCGCCGCCCGCCGAATGGCGGCCGGCCCTGCCCTCCGGGGCCTCGCCCCGCGTCAAGGCCCGATTCCAGACCAGCCTGCCCGACGACCGCCGCCGCGCCGCGCTGGTGACCATCGGGGTCACCGCGCTGGCCGCCGTGCTGCGGCTGATCGGCCTGAACCACCCCAAGGGCCTGATCTTCGACGAGGTCTACTACGCGCAGGACGCCAAGTCCCTGCTCGAACACGGCGTCGAATGGGACCACGTCGGCGGCGCGGGCGCCTACGTCGCCCACCCGCCGTTCGGGAAGTGGCTCATCGCCGCCGGCGAGGGCGCGCTCGGGTTCGACGAGACCGGCTGGCGCATCAGCGCCGTCCTCGCCGGCGTGGTCGGCGTGGCGCTCCTGGTCCGCCTCATGCGCCGCCTGACCGGCTCCACACTCCTGGGCGGGACCGCCGGACTGCTGCTGGCGGTCGAGGGCAGCCACTTCGTGCTGTCCCGGACGTCGCTGCTCGACATCTTCCTCGCCACGCTCATTTTGGGAGCGATGTACTGCCTGGTCCGCGACCGGGACTGGCGGCGGGAGCGCTGGCTGGCGGCCATGGAGGAGGGCATGGACGCGGCCCGCCGGAGGCCGCGGCTCGGGCTGCCGTGGTGGCGGATCGCGACCGCGGTCCTGCTCGGCCTGGCCATGTCGGTCAAGTGGAGCGCCCTGTGGTTCATCCTGCTGGCGATCGTGCTGTTCGTCGTCTGGGACTGGCGGCTGCGGGTCGACGCGGGCGCGCGGAAGCCGCTGCGCGACACTCTGATCTACGAGTTCGGGCAGAACCTGTGGTTCGGCCTGCTCGCCATCGGCGCCTACCTGGCCACGTGGGCGGGCTGGTTCGCCAACGACGAGGGCTCCTACCGGCACTGGCTGGCCGAGAACGACCACAGCGAGCCGCCCGTGATCGGTCCGCTCGTCAACTGGTTCCAGTACCACTTGAGCGTCTACGACTTCCACGCCGGCTTGTCCTCGGAGCACTCCTACCAGTCGACTCCGCTGGAGTGGCTGTTCAACCTGCGCCCGGTGGTGTTCTTCTGGAGCTCCGACGTCCCGTGCGGGGCCGACCGGTGCGCAGCGGAGATCCTCCTGCTGGGCACGCCGCTGCTGTGGTGGGCGTTCGTGCCGGCGACGCTCGCGCTGCTGGCGTGGGCGCTGTACAAGCGCGACTGGCGCGCCTGGTTCCTGCTGGGCGGCATCGCCGCCGGCATCGGGCCGTGGTTCGCCTACCCCGAGCGGACCATGTTCTTCTTCTACACCGCCCCGGCGGTGCCGTTCTTCATCGGAGCGGTCACCTGGTGCCTGGGGGCGATCATCGGCCGGCACCGGCGCGGCGGGGCGGCGACCGCCGGCCCCGAGCGCCGCCTGACCGGCGGGCTCATAGCGGGCGCCTTCGTCGCGGTGGTGGTGCTGTGCTTCGCCTACTTCTGGCCGATATACACCGGCGAACCGCTCGACTACTCCGATTGGCGGGCCCGCATGTGGCTCGACTCGTGGATCTGACGCCGAGACCCGGGCCACACCGCGCCCCCGCGGCACCGGTCCGAGCCTGTGCTAGAGTAGTGCGCGCTTGGGGCTTTGGCGCAGTTGGTAGCGCGTCTCGTTCGCAATGAGAAGGTCAGGGGTTCGAATCCCCTAAGCTCCACCATCGCTGACTTATTAGAGACACTGGCCCGCGAGGGCCAGGTCAGCTCTAGCAGGTCAGTGAGGGAAACATCCTCAGCGTTAGCCCTGTTCTCGGTCACGAGGACAGGGCTTCCTGCTATCTGAGAGCGGGTGCGCTGGCCTCGCGCCCCTTTCTTGGGCCTCGTGCCGTCTGGAACGAGCCCGACCTCTCGGAGGTAGACCTTGACCGCCTCGCGCTCCATAGCGCCTGTCAGGGCGTCGAAGGGCTCTTTCAGCTCGCCCCCGACGATCTTCGAACCATCCACCAGGAACTTTTGGAAGAACGCCTTGTTGATGTTTCGCTCGAACTTCTCGCCAACTTCTTTTCCAACTATCTCTCGGAGGCGTGTAATAGCGTCGTTCGGACCACAGCTATCGAAGTCAGAAGCCTCGAACTTGTCACGGCGTGCTGAGCCAGGGTTCTTGAAGACCAAGGACCAATGTTCTTCGATCAGGCGTACCTTAAGGAGTACTTCGGCGGCGGCCTGGAGGTGTAGCACGGCATACTTGAGATCCTGCGGTTCCGGCTCCCCACTCAGATGATTGACAACACTGAGTAGGTGGTCCATCCCATTAGGCACTGGCGGAAAGTGAAAGCTGTTGTTCGCCACTGCTCGACTTCTTTCCGGGTTGATCGGGTCGTTCGGTGCTATCCTCTGCCAGGTAAGTTGGTGCTAGAATCTTTCGGCCAATACTGGAATGGCCTCAATCTTCTCCGGGTCTAGCTCTCCCCAAAGGAGCCCGACAGGCCGGCGCGCTGGTTCACACCGAATGACCTCATTCGGGGTAACGATCAAGTCCACGCTGAAATCGTGTTCTGTCTCGGGCAGCTCCTCATCAACCACCTGCAAGGAATGCACGGTCGTCACGATGACCGTCTTCTCCGAGATGAGTCCAGCCTCCTGAAGCAGCGCCACCTCGATGTCCGAGTACCCCGCACCCTTGCCAAGCCGTACTCCATCGCGGTTGACCGCCACACTCCCGCACACGATCAGGTCCACTGGTCGCATCTCATCTGCGCCGACCGACCGTCCGACAGACACCGCAACTTTATTCGACGCTGCTTCGCTCGGCGGAACGGTCAGCTCGGACGGGTTAAGTAGGTAGAACGGCTTCGCTTCGGCCAACTTGGGAACGGCCATGTAAAGCAGCTTCCCCTGTTCGAGAGCTCGCGCCCGTGCTGGCTCTTGCGCCTTGTCTGGCACGGCCTTAACCACCCGCGCCTGCTGCCACACATCCAGTCCCGCAAGCCGTTCAGCTGCCATCTCGGCCCCGAAGAAAGCCGGAATCCTGCCATGAACCCTTGGTGGAACGGCGCGCTCGTTCTCGAGCAGCGTCCAGACCCGTTCGCGGATCGCATTCTTGGCCCGGTCAACATCAGTGCTGGTCAACGCTGCTCCTTTAGGTTGTGGCCATGAGGTTCATCAGGCGGTCGTATACATCCTGTACCTCGGCGACCTGACGCCACGGCCTGAGTTCGCGACCGGCGCCGAACACGATGTTCAACCCGCCACCACCCCAGGTTTGTTCCACCACATCGATAGCACTGTGCAACGCCCCCGTCGCTTCATCGAGTTTCCTCTGGCGGATCAGGGCCAGCGCCAGATTCCCCAGGGCTATGGCCTGCGACTTTGAGCGATCACGGAGTTCCTGGGCGGTCGTCTCCAGAATCGGCTGCGCTTGCTTTGCATCATCGAGGAAGAGGTAGCACGACCCGGCGAGTCGGCCGTGCTGAGTGGGCGAGAACAGGTCTATCGCGGCGTCAGTATCGGCGATGTGCTCGAAGTAACCTTCGGCATCGCTCAGGGCCTGCTCGCACTCCCGACGCTTGCCGAGCATGGCGTATGCCTCAGCCGCGTGCAGAGTTCCGAGGCCAGCAAGAACCATGCTGGTGCGCTCGGCCGTTTCGGCGGTCTGCATCGCCAGCGTCAGCCCGGCTTGCGGGTTCTTCTCGCCGTAGAGAGCGACGAAGCTGGTTCGAAGTAGCCCCAGGCTCTCGGTGCTGGTGTCATGAATCTGTCGCGCTGCCTCGACAGCCTGGCCGAAGTAGCCGCGGGCCGTGTTGTGGTCGCGGCGCTGCGAAGCGTCCCAGACCAGCTGGCCCATCAGGATGCCAGCTTCGGCCTCGACAGCGAAGAGTTCGCGCCGTATGCGATTGGTCGATGCGTGGGCGCGCAGGAATGACACTTGGCCGAGGGCCTGCCCGGTGTCGGCAAGCAGTGCAGTCGACGGCTCCTTGTCGTACCGAAGGTCAAGTTCGAGCACCTGATCCCGTATCCGCGCTACGGTCAGATGGTCAACGCTGCGTGGGTGTTCCAGGGCGAAAGCCAGTCGTTCATCTGGAGGTACTTCGGGCTCACCAGCTTCGGCCAGCAGTTCTTCAAGCTGTTCAGCGGAGACTTGGAGGGCGCGTGCCACCTTCGAGCGAATCCATGGCACCGGCTCAGACTCACCGGCCTCCCAGCGATACACCGTTGAGCGATTAGCCCCTACACGCTCGGCAAACGACTCTTGGCTGAAGCCCATAGCCTTGCGGCGCTTGACGAAGTGCTTCCTCGGCCTGCCCATGTCTCGACCTCCAGAAGTTCTCAGCTTCGTTTGCACTGGTCAGAAGCGGTGTTGCAGCAGCGATGCAGCAGGATTGCGGCATTCACGCTCTGGTCCGAAGTCACTATCCCCGGTTCCATAAAGGTTACGGCGCTCACAACTGCCGCGACAACGGAGGCAACGGACATGCGCGAATGCTCCAGGACGCTCATCAAGGGTGTTTGTCGTATCCGAGTCGTTGGCAGCGCGGGTGATTCCGTCCCGATAGGGCCGGGTCGGCGCGACGGCCCCCAACCACGCCCGGCCCGGTCCGCTACCGAGTTGCGGAGGTGACCATGCAGACCACAGCGCTCGGCTATCTCCGCGTACCGACCTCCACGTCAGACGAGCGGGTTAGCCAGCTTGAGCGAGACATCTACGCATACGCCGAGCGACAGGGCATGAAGCTCTCCACGCTATTCGCCGACCGTTCGGACGAGCAGACCAGTGGCTTCTCGTTGCTGGTTGACGCTCTCGAGCGCAAGGAGTCGCAGCACGTCATCGTGCCGGCGCTGCACCACTTCGCTCATTCGCCTGGAATGCGCCTGGCCATCAAGGAGCTGCTGGAAGACAGGACTGGCGCCGAGGTCATTGTGATGCATCCCAGTCCCGAGGAGCCGTCATGACCACTGCACTTGCCGAGAGACCGGTATCTGCTGTGACCAGCCAGGAACGGCGTCGACTCATCGCCGTAGACCAACTGAGGCTAGTGGCCGCGCCGACCACCGCGAGCTGTGCGCGCATGTTCGTGGAGTTCGTCTTCCGGCGCTGGCACCTCCCCAGCAACCATCTCGAGAATGCTGAACGTCTGGCAGCTGAGCTGGTTAGCCACGCAACTGAGTCTCGCAAGCGAACGGAACTTGCTTCAGAGCAGACGCTTTCTAAGCAGCGCTTGCAGTTCATCGGGCTTCGCCTGGCGCTGTTTGAGAACGGCTTGGTCATCGAGGTTTGGGACAGCGACCCTCACCCACCCGGACTTCCCACTCAGCCAGAGCGGCAGGAGCAGGAGTGCCTGGCACTCGTGGCCCAGCTAGCCCGTCGCTGGAACTACTACCCAGCAGCAAGCGGCAAGGTCGTCTGGTGCGAACTTGCACTTGAACCAGCCTCGATCGAGGATGCCACCTTCCCGCTGCCGCAACAGCTCCCGTGTCGCCGGCGCTACGACGGCCCAGTGGAGCCCATTGAGGTCATGAGTGACCCCGACGTGCTCAAACGTCTCCTCGATGGTCTACATGCTCTCGATGACTTCGGAGGGCACAAGTGATGCTCGTTTCCTTCGAGGGCCAAGACGGTGCGGGCAAGACTTCGCTGCTCGACGCGACACTTGAACTGCTCCAACAGCAGGACGTTCCAGCTGTGAAGATCGAGGAGTTCTCCGACAGCCCGCACGGTCAGCGACTGCTTGAAGCCCTCTCTCAAGACAAGTTTCTCCGGCCTATGCCGGGCGAGGCCGCGACTCCGATCACCAGGGCGCTGGACATCGTGGCTGACCTGTATTACCAGGACGATCGGACTATTGGGCCAGCTCGCGGTCACGGTCATGTGGTTCTCAAGGATCGTCACCTTGACACCGTGGTCTACGCCCTCGCTCCCGCGTTGGTCAGCGCCGACTCAGTTTCGAGCGAGGCTCAAGCTGTTGCCTGGCTGGCGAACCTATGCAGTCAGCTTCGGCACGTTCCCGACCTCACCGTCTATGTGGATGCTCCACTGTCGGTTCGCATCGAGCGCATCCAAAGCCGCCAGCGCCACCTGAGCGAAGACCGTGCCAACCGGGTCAGTCCCGACGACATCGAGGTCTTCGAGGCACGGGACCGCATCGCCCACCAGCTCATCGCCAAGGAGCCCGATCGCTTCTTGGTGCTCGACAACACCAACCAGCCCATCGCCGAAGGAGCAGAGCAAATTGTCGACCACATCCTTGCTCGACGCGACCAGACAGGTAGCCCCTGACATGATCGAGCAACTTCTCACCAGCACGTCGCTGATTCGACTCGACGGTTCCAATGGTCAGCGCCGCAACAAACTCCGGGCCGGCGTCGTCGGCCTCGGCAAGCAGGCGATGGAAGACCACATCCCTGGACTGCGCGGCTCGGACGGCGCCGAACTGGTCGCCATCTGCGATGAGAGCGCCGAGCTGATACACGAGTACCAGTACCAGCTCAAGGTTCCCGGTTACACCGACTTCCGAGAGATGTTCCGGCAGGAACAGCTCGACCTGGTGATCGTCACCGTGCCGCACCACGTCGGCCGAGCGGTCATCGAGACGGCGACCGAGGCACGAGTCCACGTGCTCAAAGAGAAGCCCTTCGCCACCAGCATGAGCGAAGCGCGCGAGCTGGCCCAGCGCTGCGACGAGACCGGCGTCCAGCTAATGGTCACTCTCCAGCGCCGCTTCAACCCGATCTACACCAGCTTCATGCAGCTGGCCGACCAGATCGGCACGCCGTTCGTAGTCGACGGCCAGTACACGTTGCACGTCGAGGACCCCTCGGACGGCTGGCGCGGTCAGACCGCGATGGCCGGCGGCGGCTGCATCATCGACATGGGTTACCACCTGGTCGACATGATCCTCTGGTACTTCGGCCTACCCGACCGCATCCTGTGCGACCTGTCGGTGTCCGCTCGCCCCGATCGCAGCTACGACGCCGAAGACACTGCGCTCATCCACTTCGGCTACGACAGCGGGCTGTACGGCTCGCTGCTGCTCTCGCGGTTCATCGGGCCGAAGACCGAGCAGATTCGACTGGTCGGCAGCAAAGGCGTCGTACATCTGGAGCGTGGTCGTCTCCGCCGCCTGACCAACGGCGGGGAGGTCATCGAGTCGCTTTCCCGCGAGCAGGCATGGCCCTCGGCCGCCGCCAGCCAGATCGACTACTTCTGCCGCGTCATCGAGGGACTTCGCCCCAACGTAAGCAGCCCGCAGGAGAACTTGGCACACATGAGCTTCATCGCGGCCTGCTACGAGTCGGCCAAGACCCACAGCTACATCAACCCGAAGGAGATGAATTGAGTTCCCAACTGGCACTCCTCTGCGGCACTGCCGCCGTCGAGCAGGACGGATCACACTTCACCTGGCCACCGATCACCGAGCGCACCAAGGCCGCGCTGCTGCAACAGCTCGACCAAGGCGTTTCGATCTACGACCGCTCCGGCGTCATCGAGCGACTGGAAGACGAACTGTGCGAGTACCACGGCGTCTCCCGCGCGGTGCTCACCAGCTCGGGAACAGCGGCGCTGTACTCCATGTACGCGGCCCGCGGCATCGGGCCAGGCGATCAGGTCATCGTGCCGGCCTACACCTTCTTCGCCACCGTAACGCCGCTGCTTCACCTCGGCGCCGTGCCGGTCCTGGCCGACTGCGATGAGACCGGCAATCTCGACCCGAAGCAGATCACCCAGTGCATCACGCCGCGAACCAAGGCCGTCGTGGTGACCCACATGTGGGGACTTCCGGCCGACATGGCGAGTTTGAAGGCCATCGCCGAGGAACGCGGCCTGATGCTGCTGGAGGATGGTTCGCACGCCCACGGTGCCAGTATCGACGGACAGAAGGTCGGCACCTTCGGCCAAGCCGCGGCCTTCAGCATGAACGGTCCCAAGCCCCTCTCGGCAGGGGAAGGTGGCTTCGTCCTCACCGATGATGACGAGACCTACTACCGCATCCTGCTTCACGGCCAGTACAACAAGCGCTGCCGCAACGAACTGCCGGAGGATCACGAGTTCTACCGCTACGCCGTCACCGGCATGGGACTCAAGCACCGCATTCACGCGCTCGCTGCCCGCATCGCACTTGACCAGCTCCGCGACCTAGACACGTACCTCGAAGGTCGGGCAAACGTCGCCAACTACCTGTGCGAGCAGCTCAGCGAACTTCCGGGCATCGCCGTGCCGCAGCTGCCGCTCGACGTTCGCTCTTCCTGGTACGGCCTGATACTCCGCTACTGCCCAGACGAACTCGACGGCCTCTCCATCGAGCGCTTCTACGAAGCCTTGCACGCCGAAGGATGCCGCGAGGTCGACCGCCCCGGCTCAACCTGCCCGCTGAACCTGCTCCCGCTGTTCCAAGACCCAGCACCGCTGATGCCGGCTTACGGAAGCAAGCTGGCCTACGCTCCAGGAGACTTCCCGGTGGCCGAGGCCGTCCACCATCACACGCTCAAGCTGCCGGTCTGGCACCGCGAGGAAGACCTGCCGCTCGTTGACAGCTACATCGAAGCGTTCCGCAAAGTCACGTCCAACTACCAAGAGCTACAAGGATGAACACCATGATCGACAACTCGCTCCTTACCCGCCTGACCGCTGACGCCGACCTCGACGGCGTACAGCAACTCGTCGTTGGCGCTGTCGTCCAGCACGAGGGTAAGGTCCTCTTGCTCCAGCGCCCAGCGGACGACTTCATGGGCGGTATCTGGGAGCTTCCCAGCGGCAAGGTCGAAGGTGGCGAAGCGCTCGACGCCGCCCTCAAGCGTGAGGTCGAGGAGGAGACCGGCCTCAAGGTAGCGGTCATCCAGCACTACCTCGGCCACTTCGACTACAACAGCGGCAGCGGCAAGAAGAGCCGCCAGTTCAACTTCGCGGTGGACGTGGCCGCGCCAGCTCCAGTCGCTCTCACCGAGCACGACGCCTACGAGTGGCGAGCACTCGCCGAGGACCTAGCGGTGACGGACTCGGTTAAGGAAGTCCTGAAGCGGTACCAGGAACTACAGGAGTAACCGCAAGTGACCACGATCGTGGCGTCCGTCGAAGTCGAGGCTACCGCCAGCGCACGGCGAAAGCTCACGTTCTCGGTCGAGTTCAACAACACCACTGCCGTTGTCCGCTACCGCTCAACCTTCCTGGTCAACGAAGTTGACGTGGTTCTCACTACCTCTCACAACGGCGGACGAATCTGCCAGGTGAGTTGGAACCAGCACTGGTGGCGCTACCTGGCTCCCTCCATCCGCAGCAAGCTCCTCGGGCAGGTGCAGCAGCTCCTCAAGACGCAGCACCGCAAGCCCCAACTTGACCGCCGACCCTGCTGCGAGCAGCGCCGTGCCTGGTTCCCTCGGCGCTGCTCAATCCTTCTGGCTGGAATCAGGTGCTGCGGTGGGGCAGTCGCCAGCCAGGAGAAGGCCCGTCGCGTCTCAGGACTGGCGGGTGGCCCGGTCGTAGTGGCGGGTACGGCCGGGCATTTCATCTTTCCGCCGAGCTGCCCCCCGGAAGCCATGAGTCTGACCGAACTCCTCAAGAACGTCATTGACCAAACCGTCCAAATCTTCCGTGACTCCAGCGGCCTGCTCGAAATGCGCGACTTCTGGTGGGTCGCCTTGGCGCTGGCCGTCCTCGCGCTGTACTACCTGATCCACTCACTCATCTATCCCTGGCGGCGCTGCTTGCGCTGCAACGGCACCGGCAAGAAGCACGCTGGCGTCTGGCCGAGGCGGGTCTGGCGGATCTGTCGCTGCTGCGCCGGCTCGAGCAGGGCGTGTGCGAGATTCGGTTTTGACCGGGTGTGACGGTCGGTGATCGGTTGGGTCGCATAGGAAAGCAGGCACGACCTCGAGCATCATGAGAGTGTCGAATTCCTATGGCGCTCAAGGAGAACCGTGCCTGCAGCCTCATCGTCTCAAAACGCTTCCGGTCTCCCCTCGGCAGGGGAACTCGCCCTCGGCGACCTCACTGACTTGTGTTCGTACCTCGATGCGGTCCCCGATCCCTGATCGCGTCGGGGCCGGTGGTACCCATTGCCCGGGCTCTTGGCGATCGCGGCGGTCGCCGTGGCCTGCGGAGCGGTCACCCTCCGCGAGATCGCCGAATGGTCCCGAGAACTGCCCGCTGATCTGCTGTCCTGTCTCGGGTTTCGCCACCACCCCTTGCGGCTGCGTCGCGCACCGTCCCGCTCCTGCTTCACGCGCCTGTTCGCGCAGCTCGACGGCGATGCCCTCGACGCCGCGATCAGCCGCTTCCTAACCCACAGGGCCGCAGCACAGGCCAGGGAGCACGACCAGGATAAGCGGATCCCGGCCAAGGCCGTGGACGGCAAATCCCAACGAGGCTCGACCCGCCTGGGCCAGCCGCGCCGCCATCTGCTCTCGGCGGTCGACCACGACGACGCACGCACCCTCGCCCAGGTCGAGGTCGCAGCCAAGACCAACGAGACGGCCGGGTTCAAACCCCTGCTCGACCCGCTGCCACTGGAGGCCACCGTGGTCACCTTCGACGCAATGCATACCGTCAACGAACTCCTGCGGTGGCTTCATGAGGACAAGCACGCCTACTACATCGCGATCGTCAAAGCCAATCAGCCGCTGCAACGCGCCGCGATCGAAGACCTCCCCTGGTCACAGGTCCCGACCGGACACAAAACCTCCGAGCAAGGACACGGCCGCACCGAATCCCGGTCGGTAAAGGTCACCGCCGTGGACGCGGCCCTCGGCGCTCTGCACTTCCCCGGAGCCACAGTCGCCATCCGAGTCCACCGGCGCCGCCAGGAGGCCAGTTGCAAGCAGACCCGCGAGACCGTCTACGCCATCGCAAACCTCCCACTGAGCAGGGCCGATGCCGAGCACGTCAACGCCTACATGCGAAACCACTGGTCGATCGAGAACAGATCGCATCACGTTCGCGACCGGGTCTTCGGTGAAGACGCCTCGACTATCTCGGTCGGATCAGCCCCACGCACCATGGCCAGCCTGCGCAACCTGGTCATCGGCGCTCTCAGACTGGCTGGCGCCACCAACATCGCCGCCACCAGCCGCTACAACGCCAAAAACCCATCACGAGCACTACCAGCACTCGGAATCAGCACATAACCGAATCTCGCACACGCCCTGCCGGCTCGGGGCGGCACCCACGGTTGGCAAGCAAGGTACTCTGCAGTTGGGGCGACCGATTTCCCTGATTTTGTCGTTCTATGGGTCAAAAGGTAGGACCTGACCTTATGCCGGTCGCTTCGCCCGAAGCTGACGGAGCTGTGCCGCAGGTTGAACCCTGGATCTAGCAATGAGTTCACTGGGTTACACTCTGAGTGAGAGTAGTCACATTGGCGTTGTGCTAGTTCGCATGGAGGTTGTATGAGCGCATTAAGAACCAAGTCGCTGGCGCTCGTGTCGATTCCCCTTGCATTGTTGGGGGCGCTAGGTTCGATTGCTAGCATTGCATCTGGGTACGGTCTTAAGGGAGCTATAGGTGTCATTCTCCTTGCGTCTACAGTAGCATTTGGCTGCTACTTGATACTCAAACCAATGCTCGCCAAGAACGAACGCGGTGTGACTCTATTGCAAGCGATCAATTCGGCCGGACTCGTCGATATCGAGAATCGGATTGACTCCCACAACCCTGTAGCGCCCAGTGCTTTCATGGCCTCCGCTAAGCAGGAGATTGCAATATCAGGAATCAGTCTCTCACTAACCTTCAGGCTCCACCTTGATCTTATACAGAAGATGCTGCGGCGGGGCGTAAAGGTTCGGGCCTTGTTGCTGCATCCAGATACAGCTACGACTATAGGCAGTACAGATAGACGCGCTGATATAGCGGGAGTGATAAACGTGATCAATTCATCCGGACTCGTTCTACATCCAGGGTTCGCTGTTCGATTTCGAAAGAGTATCCCCCCTTTTACGGCGATTATGGTTGACGGCGACATCGAGCCGACTGGGGAACACCCGAATGATAAGCTTGGGCAAATTCGGATTCAACCGTCCACCGCGCACAGTCCTCTTCAGAGTGGCACTGCACTTCGATTTAGGCGAACTATAGGGAGCGCTTCTTCATATGATTTCTTTGCCAATGATCTAAGAAGGCAATGGCAACTTGACAGCATTTCCTGCCCAGAGCTACTATCAGAATAGTCATGTACGATACAATGCCTAACGGATTCGCCGCCATAAAAGGGACTTCGCTAGTTGCTTTTTATCGGCATCTTCCCAGCTCATTGTCACACCTGGTGGAAGGTATCCAAGCGCGCTTGTGCTCTATGCTGCCGGTTGGTAGTTACGAACCGCAGCCAGCAGCCCAGATTCATGCGACCATAATACGCCTCGGTACAGCATTGGATGTCGGAATCCATTCATCTCGATCCGATGATGACGACTCTATGCTACCTATAGCTGAGGTGCATGAAACTATAAGCGCTAGCAGTGCACTGCCCTTCTCGATACAGTTCGGTGGGTACAACAAGAGCCAAGACTACGGATTCGAAAGCGACAGTCGATCTCCTTACGACCGTTCATTCGACATCAGGGGCGACCATGTCGTACTTATTGGATGGCCAGAACGGAGAGACTGGAATGGGGTGACGCCACTAGGTTCTCTACGAGCCGAGTTCGAGAAGCGAGGTTTCGCGCACAAGTATTCGAAGGGCATCGGCGACATTGACAATGATATGTATATTACCCTTGGCCATGTCAACCGAGTCATGCTAGAAGACGATGCTGTTTCGAATCTTGTGGTAGCAATGCGTGAAATGATTGCTTCCTTCAAATCTGTAGTAGAGCTGACCTATGATGATCTTGCAATCGTGTCGTACTCTGACAAGACTCTTCCAATTGGCTCTACGAGAGTCTTCAAACTGGCCAATTCCCAAGGAAAGAGCCATTGATATATGGTGGTTCCAGCTTTCGCAAATGTAATGCCGAGTCTTCTTATAGATTGCAATGAAACACAAACATCCCACCATCATGGCTGGCCATCCCATACATTTCAATCTCGGAATCTCTAGCAAGCATCTCCACATCAATCTTAGCGTACGGCCTTAACCACGCTGGCACGAATTCCATGAATGACTAGGCGTCGCTCTCCTCAAGCAGGTGCTCAACGTACGCCTCGGTGCTCTCGAAGTGGCCAAGGTAGTGATCCTCGAAGTTCTCCAGTGCCTCCTCGTTGTACTCGCCAACGTAGGCGACCCAGTGTGAGAACGCCTCACCATGCTCGGCGATGCCCTGTGCTAACCGGCTGACCGTCTCCAGCGACTCGTACGCATCGATCTGCGCCCCGCCGAAGCCGCTGTAGTCCATGATCGCCCACTCCTCGGCGTCGGGGTCATGCCCATTGCGCAGAATGAACGACGCCGCTGCGGACAACTCATCCGGCTCCATCGTGGCATCTAGCCACTCTCCGTGCAGCCGACCGTTGTTGTAGTCGCTGAGGTTCCCGATCCAGATCTCGGGCTGGAAGGTCTCCATTCTATCCACCGGGTCCGACTCGGACCGGACGCTGCTACCGGCACGCGCCCGTCCGGTGGCGTAACAAGCCTGCTCGTTGGTGATCGTCTCCCACCGTTGCCGCAGCTCATCATCCGAGTACATCTCCCAAACCCGCTGTCGTCCGTACATGTTCTGCGAGAGGATCATGCCGCCACTACGCTCGCGATCCGTCAGCAAGCCGAACCAGCCCATATCCTCGGCGTTGCCCACTTCCTCAGATGGAGTCCGAGAGAACAGCTCATCTAGGTAGTCCTGGTGCGTCTCGTACTCAGCAAGCTCTGGCGACCAGCGTGCCGAGTCGTGCCAGGGGAACAGATCCTCGTCATCTGATGCTGTGTCTTCCGGTGAACTGCCAACATCCACGAGAGCGACCTGACCGAGAGTGGTCACCACCACCGACTCCAGCCGTTCCAAGAGCTGCCAGCGAGCCGTCTCTTCGTCTTCGTCGCGTTCTGCTGCTGCCGCTGATGCCGCCCAGCTTGACACTGATCCCTTGTCCTCACGGCTTGCACCGTACGAGTCCAGCCAGTCAATCCACCATTGCACCTGGGCAGACTGCAGGGCTCGTTCAAGTTCCTGAAGGGTTCGGTTGGTGGCTGATGCCCAGGATCGGCAGGGCTCGTTCCGGTTCGGCTCCGATTGCCCTGGTGGCTTTGGCGATGTTGGTCGCGCCGAGGATCTTGAGGGTGCCGATGGCGAGGTTCCTGAAGGCGGCCATGGCGCGCGGGGCGGTTCCGGTGTGAACGGTTGAAGCATCCTCGGCGAAGGTGACATCCTGGATGTGGTGGGAGGAGTTTTCGATCCCCCACTGGCCGCGGCGCAGTTCAGCGAGTGTTGCGGGGTTGGCCTGGTGAGCGTCGAGGCTGGTGACGGCGTAGTCGGTCCGGCGGGTCTCCTTCTTCCCGGTTTCCTTGCGGCGCCGGTGGATCCGGATGGCGAGCATCGCGTGGGGGAAGGCGATGCCGCCGAGGTGGTCCGCGATGGCCATGGTTTTGATCGAGCGGGACTCGGCCCGGCCGTGCCCGGTCTCGGAGGCCGTGTGCTGGATGTCAATGGCGTGCCAGGGTAGGCCGGCCACCTGCCGGTATGCATTGCGCTGGTTGGCCTTGATGACGGCGATGTAGTGCGCCTGCTTCGTCTCGACCAGCCAGGTGATGTTGGCTTTGACCGAGTGGAGAGCATCGAAGGTGACCACGGCCCCGGCCAGGTCCAGGGGCGCCAGGAGAGGCTGGAAGTGCCTGGTCTCATTGGTCTTCGCTCCGATCTCGGCTTGGGCGAGGGTGACCACGGTGCCGTGAGTGACCGCCGAGAGCAGGTGGCGGTGTTTCCGGTCGAGGTAGGCCGAGCTTTTCAGTGCTTTGCCGTCCAGCGCTATCGCGCGCAGCGGCCGTCTCGTCCGTGCCGGAGCGTCTCCGGTGTCGGCGCGGTGTCGGTCGGCCAGGTAGGCGCCGATCGCGGCATCGAGGGCATCGCCGTAGAGGTGTTCGAGGACGCGCCCGATCGTCGCGTTCGAGGGCGAGCGGCGCCAGTGGAGCAGATGGCGGCGGACGCCGATCGTTTCCAGCAGCTCGATCCCGGCGCGGTGGCCCCATTCGGCGAGCTCGTCGATGCTCGTGGCGCCCGAGACCGTTGCGGCCGCGCATACCAGCAAGATCGCGGTTAAGGAGTACCACCGGCCCTGCCGCGACCGGGGATCGGGAACGGCGTCGAGGTAGGGGCGCAGGTCAGCGATCCGGTCGGCATCGAGCGGACCCAGTTTCGCCAGCACGGCAGGGATCGGAGAGGATACATCGGCAGGCACGGGCAGCTTTCGTGATCGTTTGGCTTCAGCACCACAATGATCACGAATCCCGTGTCTGCCTTGCTATGCACCCCAAGTCGTCTCGACCCGGCCTTTCTACGCGACTACGGAACTTGAAACCGCCCTGGGCAGACTGCTGCTCGCGTTCTCGCGCCAAGGCGTGCTGAACCTCTTCCGGCACTGCGCCAGTGGAGGCCAGACCGCAGAGCGCTGATGCCTGCCCGCCGTGCAACTGCGAGGCGATGCACCGGGCCGTCCGGTCGTCGATTTCGCGCTCTTCACGTAACGCCTCAGCGATGCCTTCCCGAATCACCCGTTCGTCCGTAGATTCGTCGGGAGGCGGAACTAAGAATTGCTCGTGTTCCTCTTGGTGAGGCCACACTTCCATGTCGTTGTCTCCGTCTACATGCTTGCCCATGCCCGAGCCGCTCAGCTCTGGGCACCACGAACCAGGCCCACCGCTACAACGGCAAGCTAGCTCTGAAGGAGATGTGCGCACAGTCCCTACTTGTTGTTATGCGTCGCATTAGCGCGACAGTCAAGAGTGCTGGTGTTGTGGAATGAACAACCGATACTCTAGGAGTCTAGGGACTTATATGGCGCCAAGATCCTATATATCTCTATACCCAGGTAAACGAAGAAGATGACCAGACTTAGAACGAAAAGTGAAGCATAAGTAGTACGTTCGGTGTCCGAGAGTGGAACCTTGCCTGTAGTCATCTCTACCAGAGGCACGACTATACCGCTAATCGAGATTGCAGCAAGGATAGAAACGGCCCAAACAACACCACGTGGCCGGCTCAAAGAAGCAAGAGCGCGCTGTGTGTGCTTGAGTTCCATCTCAGCGTCAGTAAACTCAGCCTTTGAGCGAGCCTCGGTGCGGATTAGATCCTGATATTCAATCGCACTAGCAGTCTGGAATAGGTGATCAAGTCGTGGAGTCTCGAACTCGGGGAGGGGAACGTTAAACGGGCCTTTCGGTTCCTGAGACTTCCAGTGATTTTCAACGATATCGATGAGCCTCTCGGCAATTGCCTTCTCGAGCTGATCGGCGAATTGCTGAAGTAGTTCAGCGCGTGCTTCCGTATCCCACGATGCCGGCTTTCGCAACGATAGTTGTTTTATGTTAAGAGTTTCAGAGACATGCTGGACAGCTTGTACTAGCTGATTAAAGTACGGGCGCAGCTCGTCACTCGTTCGATCTGTATCGTATTCCCGGTAGAAGTCTTCAAACTCCCTTCCTGGTTCATCAAGGAATTCATCAAGAAGATACCAGATGAAGCTTCTTCCATCTTCCTCTAGCAATGCTTGACGCGCTGCATCGAGATCAATTCTCCTCTGTTTGACGATCTCTTTCAACTCTTTAACTCGTCGCTCCAATGAGTGACGTTCGCCAGCAACGGCAACGATACGTGCCACAAGTAGACCACCGATAATTGCAGCGAGCGTTGCTGCCGCTTGGATAAGCGTTGCTAGGAATGTAGAGTCATCCGTCATCGTCGCCTCAGCATGCGTCGGCGAACTTTCCTCAACTCTTCGGAGTAGGTCGATACGGCCTGTCTGTCAACTGTGAGATTAATCATGAGTTCCTTCTCTATAGGCTCGCCTGTCTCCAGTAGCTCTGGTAGTGCGTCAAATTCAACCAACAGAAGGTTGGCAAACTCGCGGATTTCCGATAGGGGTTGGTTCGTGAGCTGAGCAGCTAGTTCGAAAAGTCTCTTGAGTTCATCACTTACTCCTAGGCCACGGATTTGCGCAGCCTGGTCCATCAGATCTTCGTATATTCCGACGAATCTTATCGCCAAGTGCTCGATTCTTGTGGGATCGCCAGGTTCGCCGGGGGCTCCAAATGCCAATTCCATGAAACGTTCATTAAAGATGGAATTCATGGTATCGGTATGCGACTCTATGTCGCTCAGAATATTGCTAATGGCTTCGGTGGCATCGATATCGGTCAGGTGTTTACCTGACCTACGGGCATAACCCATCTCATGGTCGTGCCACTTTGTCTCCAGGCGCTGAATTCTCTGCCAGATCATCCCGGCATACAGCATGTATTCCCAACCATAAGGTCGTTGCGCAAGGAGTTCACGCTCCTGGTCTGGAGTTCTCGGTACACGGAGCTTGGGAGTAGAAGTAGACAGAACTCCAGGGCTTGTGGCGAGCTTCTGCTCAATAAGAGCGGCGAGCTGATCTTCCGATGTGCTTCTAGCGTCAATGTAGCCAACTGTCGGACGTAGGCCGGGCAACTCGCTATCATCCAGGCGCACAGGCAAGAAGTACGGATCTCGCTCGACCAGCGCGCGAGCCTGTGCACTTTGGCGTTCGTGATGTGTCCAGGGCTTGCTGACGTAGTGTCGTGAAACGAATGCGACAGTATACCGGGCGCGGTTCCGATACACCTCATCGAGAACGACGTATAGATCGCTGCCCCACAGTTCAGCTTGCATGTATTCGTCATAAAAGACACGTATGCCTCGTTCGCGCAGCAAGTTCGCCAGGCTCTGGACGTACGAGCGGTCTTCCCCTGCGTAGGAGAGTGCAACGTCAAAATCGTAGATGTGAGGATCGCCCGAGGTGTTCATGGCAAGAGTATAGGGCGTCCTGAGCCGGGCTAGGGACATGGAACACCGCAGGGCCGTGGCTGGAGGAGCCATCTTGTTCTCTTCAGCGGCGCACCCCAAGCTTCCGCAACAGTCGCTGGATAGTCTTGGGGCTGAGCCCGTATGCCTCGGCTAGCTGCTGTTTTGTGGCACCTTCCAAGAAAGCTTCTCCGATGGCCCTCTGCTGCTCTCCGGCAACTCGGTCTTGCGCAGACCACGTTCGCGGCTTGCTTTGCACGCTCCTACGGTTCGTAGCTGGCTCGTCGCGGGAGCGCTTGAGAGCTTGTAGAGTTCTCTTCAGGTCTTCTTGCACGTCGGAGCGTTTCGAGTATCGACGAAGGATGTCCACCATCGGCCCCCCATGGGGCCCATGCTCTCCGCAGTTTTCGCGACTCGTGCTCGTATCAAGGAGCCGGGCGGGTCAAGGATGTGCCGGACCCGTAGAGGACCCCCTGAACCCTCACGCCGACCCCTGCACGCGGTCGGGGTTCCGGGCGACGGAATCGTCGTCGCGACGGGCGGTTCGACGTGGAGACTCGGCGGTCGTGCCGGTAAGCGAACGGTGACGCGCGAGGCCCGTTCGGACCCACGCGCCACCGGACGTCACTCGTGAGGATTACTTGTTCAGGCCCGGGGGCGTCCGCGGGGACCTGCCGGGGGTGGCATCCGAGAGGCTGTCGCGCAGCGCGAAGTACGCCGGCTTCCTCTCGAACTCCTCGGTCATGATCGTCGCGTAGCCTTCGTCGAAGACTCCCGGCACCCAGGAGCGCCCGTCATCGAAGCCCCAGACCGTGAAGCTCGTGCAGGCCGGGACGTTGATGCACGCCTGGAGCATGGCGTCGTACCGCTCCGCCTGCAGCGCGATCTGCTCCTCGGTCGGGTTGCCGTCCTCGTCCAGCGGCATCCGGACGTCGGCCTCGGTGACGGCCACCTTCAGCCCGAGATCGGCGAACCGCTCGAAGTTCGCCTGGATCGAATCGTCGAAGCCGTACATCAGGCTCAGGTGGCCCTGAGCTCCGAATCCTTGCAGCGGCGCGCCGTCGGCGAGCAGCTCCTGCGCCAAGGCGTAGTAGGCGTCGGTCTTCTCGTTGATGCCCTCGGCGTTGTAGTCGTTGAGGAAGAGCACCGCCTCGGGGTCCGCCTCGTGCGCCCAGCGGAAAGCATCGCCGATGAGGCCGACCGGATCCTCCGAGCAGGCGCTGAGGAAGGGGTTGACCTCGGTGCGCAGCCTGACACCGCCCTCGTCCCAGTCGTCCTGGATGAGCTCGTTCGCCACATCCCACTCGTAGACGTCGCCGGCGTAGCGGCCGACGACGGTGCGGATGTGGTCTTCGAGGAAGCCGCGCGCCTCCTGGCAGGTCCAGTCTTCACTGCCCTCGGTCACCCAGTCCGGGTTCTGGCTGTGCCAGAGCAGCGTGTGACCGCGCACCTCCTGGCCGTTGGCTTTGGCGAATTCGACGATGGCGTCCGCGCCGGAGAAGTCGTAGACGTCGGGCTCGGGGTGGATCTCGGCCCATTTCATGTCGTTCTCGGCGGTAATTGAGTTGAACTCGCTGCCGAGAATGCTCTGGAATTCATTGGGGTCCGCGGGGTCGTAGTCCAGCAGCTCGTTCTGGCCCCAGACGGCGCTGCCGACCTTCAGATCGATCGGCGCTTCGCCGCGCAGGGTCGGCTCCTTCGGGTCGGCCTCGGCCGTAACCCCCGTCAACGCAACTGCTGCAACGGCTGCCGCCGAGACGGCGGCAACCCGAATATTGGTCCGTGAATCGGCCATGGTCGTTCCTCTCGTATCGGGCTCCCACGATCGAGGTGAGGGCACGCCGTGGAACTTCCCTGAGGCTAACGACGTGGACAACGTGGCGCAAGCGTCTCACCGGCATCTCTCACACCTCGAGACGCAATGCGGCCGCGAGGGAACTCCGTCCTCGTTACCAGGCTGATGGGTCGACTACAGGCGAACGGACCGGTTGCCTCGGTGTGGCGCAATCGTCGGTCGAAGGTTCTATTCGGTGACCGGCTCCAGTGGCGGCCAGGCGTTTCTCAGGAGTTGGTCGAAGTGCCCCTGGAACCACTCCCCGCGCGGCGGGGCGCCTTGCAGCGAGCCGTATTCGGGGGCGCAGGTCGAATCGTAGCCTTGGCCGGGGACCAGGACGGGGCCGTCGCTGCCGTCGGACAGACCCGGGGGTTTGATCCAGGCGTAGGCGTGCAGGTTCGGGTCGGCGATCGGTTCGGCCTGGGGCCGGGCACCGAGCCCCGCGCCGTCCTGGTTGCAACGGTCCTGCTTGCTGATCCGGCGGTCGATGCGTGATTCGTCCACATAAGCGGCGGGGTCCGAGCTGCCGCTGGTGGCTGTGGGCCGGTCGGGTCCGCCCCAGCCGTTGCGCGAGGTGTCGATGATGATGCCGAGGTCCTGGTCGAATCCCTCATCGACGACCGCGTTGCGGAGATCGGAGGCGAAGTCGTATTCGTCGATGTAGGAGTTGAAATCGATCCAGTCGGTCTGGGTGACCGGCGTGCCGCCGACCACGTCGTCGGCGTCGAAGTACGGTTCCACGGTCGCGGCGTATCCGGCGGTGTTGGTGGCGATCCCGTCGACGTCGCCGGGGTCGACGCCCATGGAGAGCATCTGGCCGAACAGCTCGACGGCGTTGCCGAATTCATCGTAGGCGGGGTTGGCGTCATGCCATCCGATCGCGGCGTGGTCCGCCGCGTCGAGGTAGTTGTAGACGCCGACGTCGGCGAGCTCGGTGACGGCGTAGGCGATGCCCTCCATATAATTCCCGTTGTCCCCCATCACGTCGCACTCCTCCGTGGCAAAGGGGCTGGGGTCGGTGTGGGCGGCCAGGTTGGGGATCGCATACGGCTCCACCACCGCCACGACGTCCAGTCCCTCGTACACCGGGTCGCCGATGATGTCGGCGATCGGGTCCACGAACTCGGATTTGTAGACGTCGATCTCGTCGGGGGCGAGCTCCCCGTCCGGATCCAGGGCGGCGCAATCCCGGCCGGGGAGGTTGTAGAGGACGATCTGGACCAGGTCGGCGCCTTGGGCCACCGCCTCGTCGAGGTGGTCCGCCAGCCCCATGCCGACGGCGCCCTCACCGGCGATCGCACCGATGCCGTCGAGCCACACGGCCGTCGCCTGGTCGGCGACCTCGGCGGGTGCGCCGCCGCTGGAAGCCTGGGCCGACCAGTCGAGGTCGACGTAGACCTCGGCGTCCTGGTACGGGTTCGCCGGTCCGGGGGCTTCGGTGCCGCCGAGATCGCAGTCCTCGCCGGCGACGGCGAGGGTGATCGAAGGCGCTCCGCCTCCGCCGGAGGCGACGAACCCGAAGCCGGTCCGGCCGCCGGGAGCTATGGTGCCGTTCCACGCCGTGCTCTCGAACACGATGGTGTGAGGATCGATCGGGACCGGACCGGTGGCGCCCCAGCCGGGGTTGCCGACCGTGACCGGCTCGGGGTACGTCAGCGTGACCCGCCATCCGTCGATCGAGGTCTCGCCGGTGTTGTCGATCGTGACCCGGGCTTGGAAGCCGGAGCCCCAGTCGGCGACGACGGTGTGGTCGACTTCGGCACGGCAATGGTCGTCCGCGTCGGCGGGAGCGGCGGTCGAGAAGACCGTGATGAGGCTCGCCGCGAGTACGGCGGCGACGATCAGGGGCGCGGTTTTTCGGCCACAAGGGAACATGGGTCGAGTGTCCCAATCCTATTGATAGCTGTCAATCTCCAGTGGTCGTTCGTGCTGTGCGAGGAAGGATGGCCCGCTCCGGCGAGCCTCGGCACGGGACTTCGGGTCACGGGGGCGGTCGACCGCCCCGCCGGACCGCGATCGGTCAGGGCCGGTCCAGGCCGCTCACGCGCAGGGCGATCAGCCCTCCCGCAATGCCTCGGACGTGACAGTGCCGGTCATGTGCGCGACAGGGCCTTCGTAGAGGACCCGGCCGCCATGCCTGCCCGGCCCCGGACCGAGGTCGACGATCCAGTCGGCGCGTCGGATCACGTCGGGGTTGTGCTCGATGACCATGACCGTGTGTCCGCGATCGACCAGCTGATCGAGCACTTGGACCAGGGTGTCGATGTCGCGCAGGTGCAGCCCGGTGGTGGGCTCGTCGAGGACGTAGAGGGCCGGTTCGGCGGCTTCGCGCAGCTCCTTGGCGATCTTGACGCGCTGGCATTCCCCGCCCGAGAGCGTCGTGAGCGGCTGGCCGAGGCGGAGATAGCCGAGCCCGACCCGTTCCAGGTGGTGCAGTGCCTCGCGGATCGCCTTGTCCGGCAGCAGGCCGAGGGCATCGGCGATGGTGAGGTCGTCGACGTCGGCGATCGACAGGCCGTTGACGCGGTGGCGAAGCACCTCACCGGTGAAACGCCTCCCGTCACAGGTCTCGCAGACCGAATCGCGACCGTCCATGAAGGCCAGGTCGGTATGGATCACTCCCAGGCCATCGCATGTGGGGCAGCCGCCCTCGGAGTTGGCGCTGAAGCGTTTGGCGGGCAGTCCGCTCCGCCGGGCGAAGAGCCTGCGGACGGCAGCGGCGATGCCGGTGTAGGTGATGGGCGTGGAGCGCCGGTTGGTGCCGACGGGTTTCTGGTCGATGACGACCGCGTCGTGCTGGTCGACCAGTTCCCCGGCGAGGCTGGACTTGCCCGATCCCGCGACGCCGGTGAGGACGGTGAGAACCCCGGTGGGGAAGTCGACGGTCAGGTTCTGAAGATTGTTGCGGGAGGTCTCTTTCACCGTGACGGTGCCCGACGGCGCTCGTGGTTCGGTCGTGAGCGGCGCCCGCTCGGCGAGCACCGTCGACGTCGGGGTGCGCGCCGTCCGCAGTGCTTCGAAGGTGCCCTGGAAGACCAGCCTCCCGCCGTCGGCCCCGGCATCGGGGCCGATCTCGACGACCTGGTCGGCGATGGCCATGACGGCGGGGTCGTGCTCGACAACGAGGACGGTGTTGCCCTTGTCGCGCAGTTTCCGCAGCAGCGCGGTCATGGAGTCGATGTCGTGCGGGTGGAGGCCGACGGTGGGCTCGTCGAAGACGTACACCATCTCGACCATGCTGCTGCCGAGGTGTTTGACGGTCTTGATCCGCTGCGACTCACCGCCGGAGAGGCTGGTGGTGGTACGTCCGAGCTGGAGGTACCCGAGTCCTATCGTGATCATGGCCCGCAGCCGGTCCACGAGCGCGTCCGCGACGGGCGCGATAGTCGGGTCGTCCAGGTGCGACACGAGTTCGGCGAGTTCGCTCACCTCCATGAGAGCCGTTTCCCCGATCGTCCGGCCGAGGACGGTGACACTGCGGGCTTGGTCGTTGAGGCGGTCGCCGCGACAGTCGGGGCAGGCCTCTGAGCGGGTGAACCGGGCGATGGTCTCCCGCTTTCGGTCCGACAGGTTGTCGGCGGTGCGCAGGTGGATCCGCTCGAACCGCTCCACAACGCCCTCGTAATGCTCCGGCGGCCTGGTCCCGAGGCGGGCGGCGTGCTCGCCGCCGTAGAGCAGGGCGCGGCGCTCGGTCTCGGTCCACTCGCGGAGGGGAGTGTCGGCCTCGAAGCCGCCGATGTCGGCGTACTGGGAGTACCAGTAGCCGCCGTTGCCGAATCCCGGCACCAGGATCGCGCCTTGGGAGAGGGACCGGTCCAGGTCCAGGACGCGGTCGACGGCGGTCGCCACGATCTCGCCGAGTCCGGAGCAGGTCGGACACATGCCCGCGGGGTCGTTGAACGAGAACCGGTTCGACTCGCCCACATGGGGTGTGCCGATCCGCGAGAACAGCAGCCGCAGGTAGGTCCAGGTATCGGTGATCGTGCCGACTGTGGATCGGGCGTTCCCGCCGATCCGGCGCTGATCGATCAGCACCACCGGGGACAGTCCTTCGATCTCGTCGGCTTCGGGCCTCGTCCATTTCGGGAGCCGGTTCCGGGCGAAGGGCGGGAACGTCTCGTTCAGCTGATGGCCGGCCTCGGCCGCGATCGTGTCGAACACGAGCGACGACTTGCCCGAGCCCGACACGCCGACGAACACGACCAGGTTACCGCGCGGGATGTCCACGTCCACGGACTTCAGGTTGTTGGTTCGGGCGCCTCGGATACGGATTCGCTTCGTCATAAAGTCGACGCTATGACCAGATGCGGACGGTATCCGTCCGCAATTTGAGCGAACATGACGGCATGGCCGACGTCACGCAACGCACACTCGCCCTGCTGACCATCCTCCAGACCGGGCGGACGTTCAGCGGCGAGGAGCTCGCCGCACGACTCGGCGTCAGCCCGCGAACCGTGCGGCGCGACGTTGATCGTCTCCGCGGCTACGGATACCCGGTCGCGACCCGGCCCGGCCCGGGCGGCCACTACCGGCTCACCGCTGGAGCCGCTCTGCCGCCGCTCATGCTCGGCAACGAGGAGGCGATCGCGACCCTCCTCGGCCTGGCCGCCCTCGCCGCCACCGGCAGTGCGGCCGAAGGCAGTCTGGACGACGCGGCCACCCGGGCCTACGGCAAGATCGAGCAGTATCTGCCGAAGCGCCTGCGATATCAGGCGGCACGCCTGCGGGCGAGCTTGGAGACCGACACGGCCCCGGCCCCGAGCGCCACTGCGGGGGTCCTGGGCAGCCTGGCCGAGGCGATCCAGCACCGGCAGGTCGTCGGTTTCCGATACGAACGCAAGGACGGCGAGGTCACTTCGCGGCGCGTCGAACCGTACCGGCAGATTCACCTCAACCTCCGCTGGTACCTGCTCGCCTGGGACCGCGACAGGCGCGACTGGAGGGTCTATCGCATCGACCGGATCACCGCCCTCCGGGCCTCGACGGACGTCTTCACGCCGAGGCCGCTGCCCTCCGGCACCGCAATCGACTACCTCAAGGAAGGGCTCCACCGGCACCGCGAGCGCGTCGTCCTCACCGTGGAGGCGCCGGTGGCCGCCGTCGCCGACGCGTTCAGATACCAGGAGGCCGAGCTCGAGTCCTTGGGCGAACGACGGACCAAGGTGCTGCTGTGGCTCGATACCTGGGAGTGGCTCCTGCCGAGCCTGGCCTTCCTCGACGTCGACTTCACCGTCGACGAACCGCCTGCCTTCCGGGCCGCCGTGGCGGATTTCGGGGCGCGCCTGCGCGGTTGCGGATGAGAGCGCTCGGAGGCTGTCGATCAGCCTCAGGCGCGTTCCGTGTACCCGCAGGTTGCGGTGTCTCGGGTCAGGCGTCCGGCGCTGGGGGCGCTGATGCCGGACCGTGTTGCGAGCGTGCTCCGGAGGATTGCGGACCCGTACTCGACGGCGATCGAGTGCCCAAGGGTGGTCGGAACGGTGATGGCGGGGGACGCACGGGTTCGGGCGGGGTCGGGATCCGGGCCAGGCTTGGTTAGCAGCTCAGGGCGGGTGCAGGCCGCTGACGCGAAGTGTGATGTTCAGACGTCCGGTCAAGTCGAGACCTGCCGGGGCGGTGCCGGGCAGGACGCGCGGGACGCCGTGGAAGGCCATGCGGGAGGGCCCGCCGAACACGAACAGGTCGCCGCTGCGCAGCTCCAGGTCGGTGTAGGGCCTGGCACGCGACTCGGTGTTGCCGAACCGGAAGACGCACGTGTCGCCCAGGCTCAATGAGACCACCGGGGCGTCGGAGTGCTCCTCCTTGTCCTGATGCATGCCCATGCGGGCGCCGGAGTCGTAGAAGTTGATGAGCGCCACGTCGTATTCGGACGATCCGGCCTCGCCGTACGCGGCTTCGGTCGCCCGGCTGGCGAGTTCGCCGAGCCGGGGCGGGAAGGGCTTCACCGCCCGGCCGTCGCAGTCGTCGATCGTGGTGGAGTAGCGGTACGGGTACCAGTGCCAGCCCAGGCAGACCTGTTTCGCCGTCATGACACCGCCGCCGGGGGTGCGGACCGTGCGCATCCCCGCCGGAGGCCGCGCCCACTCCCGGCATGCCTCCACCAGGTCCCGCTGGCGGTCCAGGTCGAGCCAATCCGGTACCAGGACCGCGCCGGGGGCCACCTCGTCACGCTCGCGGGGAATCAGCTCGCCGCCCATGGGACCGGAGTCTAACGCCGGGGTGCGACGGCGGCACCGACGCGGCCCGTCAGTCCTCCAGCGCCCGGTACCGCCTGACCGCGAGCGGGAGGAAGATCGCGGTCAGCACCGCGGGCCAGACGATCGCGAGCACGAGCGCGTGCTCGGCGGCCCAGTGCTGGGCGTTCCAGTCGGGGTCGCCGAACAGTCCCCGGATCGCGGTGGCCGTGGCCGAGAGGGGATTCCAGGCGCCGATGGCGCCGAGCCAGGCCGGCATCGTGCCGGGGGACACGAACGCGCTGGACAGGAAGCCGACCGGCCAGACCAGGATCTGCACGGCGACGGCCGATTCGGGGGTCTTCAGCAGCAGTCCGAGGTAGATCCCGATCCAGGTGAAGGCGAATCTGAGCCAGAGGAGCAGCCCGAGGCCGGCCAGTGCCAGTGGGAGGCCGCGATCGGCCCGCCAGCCGACCAGCAGGCCGGTGGCGACCATGACCGCGAGGCCGACGACCGCGTTGAGCAGGTCTGCGGTGCTGCGGCCTGCGAGAACCGCCGTGGCCGCGACGGGCATGGCGCGGACGCGCTCGGTGACGCCCTTGGCGTTGTCGGTGGTGACGGCGACGACCAGGGATTCGAGTCCGAACAGCATGGTCATGGCGAACATGCCGGGGATCAGGAAGTCCATGTAGCGCCCGTCGGGCACCGTCATCGCGCCTCCGAAGAGGTAGCCGAACATGAGGACCATCAGGACCGGGAACATCAGGTTGAGGAAGATCGACGCGGGCCGGTGGCGCCAGTGCGTGAGGACGCGCCCGGTCAGGGTGGCGGCGTCGCGGAGGCCGGTCGCCGGTCGGGTCGGGCGCGGCGCGGTCGTCGGGGCGGTGGCGGTCATCGCCGGTCCTCCGTGGTGCGGTCGGCGGCCGGTTGGCCGGTGAGGTGCAGGAAGACCTCGTCGAGGCTTGGTTTGCGGGTGACGGTCTCGACGCGGTCGGGTCCGACGGCGGCCTTCAGCTCGTCGGGGGTGCCTTCGGCGACGACGCGTCCGGCGTCGATCAGGGCGATCGTGTCGGCCAGTTGGTCGGCCTCCTCCAGGTCCTGGGTCGTCAGCAGCACGGTCGTTCCCGATCCGACCAGGCCCCTGATCGACTCCCAGACTTCGATGCGCGAGCGCGGGTCGAGGCCGGTGGTCGGCTCGTCCAGGAACAGCACCTGGGGACTGAGCAGCAGGCCGGCGGCCAGGTCGAGGCGTCGGCGCATCCCTCCGGAGTATTCGGATGCGGGCGTGTCGGCCGCTTCGGTCAGGTCGAACCGCTCCAGCAGCTCGTCGGCCCGGTTCCGGGCCTCGGCGGCGGGGAGGTGGTAGAGCTTGCCGAACATGACCAGGTTCTGCCGGCCGCTGAGGACCTCGTCCACCGACGCGTACTGGCCGACCAGCCCGATCCGGTAGCGCACCCGCGTCGGGTCGGTGCGCAGGTCGCATCCGGCGACGGAGACGGCGCCGCCGTCGGCCCGCGTCAGCGTGGACATGATCCGGACAGCGGTGGTCTTGCCCGCGCCGTTGGGTCCGAGCAGGCCGCACACGGTGCCGGCCCGGACCCGGAGGTTGAAGCCGCTGAGTGCGGTCCGGTCCTTGTAGTGCTTGCGGACGTCGACGGCTTCGATCGCGAGATCGCCGCGGGGGAGCGGCGGAACCTTTTCTTCGTATGGCATACGGAGAAGCGTACCCCATACACCGTACGATGTACCAAGTATTTCGGCTATGATCGAGCCATGGCGACCGAGATCAGCAATGTAGGCGACCCGGCGCGATCGGTCGCCACGCTGTGGGGCACCCGGCGGCTTCCGCGGCGCGGCCCCAGACACTCGCTCACGACCGCGCAGGTCGTCGACGCCGCCGTCGAGATCGCCGACGGCGACCAGGACCTCGACCGCCTGTCCATGCGGCGCGTCGCCCAAGCGCTCGGGGTGGGCACCATGTCGCTCTACACCTACATCGCCTCCCGGGACGACCTGCTCGACGCCATGCTCGACTCGGTCCACGGCGAAGCGGTCGAGCGGCTCGGCGAACCCGACCACGCCACCTGGCAGGACGGCCTGCGGAGCGTCGCCCGAGCCGGATGGGACCTGCACATGCGCCACCGCTGGGTGATGCAGGTGTTCACCGGCCGCCCCCCGCTGGGGCCGCACTCGATCGCCAAGTACGAGCGCGAACTCGGCGTCGTCGAAGGGATCGGACTCACCGACGTCGAGATGGACGCGGTCATCACGCTCGTCCACGACCACGTCGAAGGCGTGGCCCGCCGCCGGGTCGAGGCCGACCGGGCCGTCCGCCGCACCGGGATAGGCGACGAGGAATGGTGGCGGGCGGCCGGACCCGAACTCGAAGCGGTGCTCGACCCCGCCGCCTTCCCGATAGCGACCCGCGTGGGCGAGGCGGCCGGACGGGCGCACCGGGCCGGCCAGAACCCCGAGCACGCCTACGAGTTCGGCCTCGACCGCCTCATCCAGGGCATCGAGGCCCTGATCCACCGGCGGGCCTGAAGCCGATGCGGCCCTGAACCGCCCGAGGCGGTCCGGCCCGGAACGGACCGGCGACCAGGTGCCGCCGAACCGAAACGCCTACGCGGCGACGCCCTTCCACGCCTCCCACAGATCCGCGTAGACGCCGTCGGCCTCCAGCAGCTCCCGCTGGGACCCCTCCTCGACGATGCGGCCGTCCTCCACGACCGCGATCCGGTCGGCCGCCTCCGCGGCCTGCAACTGGTGGGCGATCGCGATCACGGTGCGGCCGTGGAGCGCGGCCGCCAACGACGCCTCGACGCCGCCGGCGCTGCCCGGGTCGATCCCCGCGGTCGCCTCGTCCAGGATCACCACATCGGGATCGGCCAGGATCACGCGGGCGAGCGCGAGCTGCTGGGCCTCGGCCAGACTCAGTGAGCGGTGCTCCTCACCGACCATCGTGTCCAGACCCGCGGGCAGGTCGACCGCCCAGCGGGCGTCGACCGCCTCCAAAGCCGCGACCAGCTCCGTCTCGGTCGCCTCCGGGGCCGCCAGGTTCAAGTTGTCGCGCAACGTCGCCGTGAAGACATAATGCTCCTGAGTCACCAGGATCACCCTCCGGCGCAGCTCCTCCAGGGCGATGTCGGCCACCGGCACCCCGCCGAGCGTCACCGACCCCGAGCGCGGCCGGTCGATCCCGGCGATCAGGCGTGCGATGGTCGACTTGCCCGCCCCGGACGGCCCGACCACCACCAGCCGCTCACCGGGCCGCGGATGCAGACTCAACTCGTGCAGCACGTCCGGGCCGTCCCCGTAGCCGAACGTGACCTGCTCGAGCCGCACCTCCGCGCCACGGGGCGCCGCGTCCCGCTCGTCATCGGGCAGCAGGTGGACACCCTCGACGCGGGCCAGCGCGGCCCCGCCCATCTGGAACTCGCTCAACGACATCATCGACCTGAACACCGGCCCGTCCAGGCGCAGCGCCAGCATCGCCACCGCCACCACCTCGCCGACGCTCACCCCGCCGTTCATCGACCAGAGCCCGCCGACGACGGTCACGACCACCGCCGGGGTCAGGAACGCCAAATCGGTGGCGGGAAGGAACCAGCTCTGGAGCCGCACGATCCCCTTGAGTCGCCCCAAGTGCGTCGCGGCCCGACCGAAGCCCGCCCGGCGGCGCTCGTCCTGCATCCGGTAGGAGGCCACGGTCCCGGCCCCCGCCGCGGACGCGGTGAGCGTCTCGGCGATCTCGCTCATGGCGGCCCGCTCGGACAGGAAGACCGGGCTGGCCAGCCGGATGTAGCGGCGCCCGGCGAAGTACAGCACCGGCGAACCGATCAGGAACAGCAGCCCCAGCTTGAGGTCGACCACGAACGCCGCCACCGCGATCACCGCCACCTCGATGGCGGCCACGGCGACCTCGGGCCCGGTCTTGCGCAGCAGCTCGGCGACCGCGCTGACGTCACCGGCGGTGCGGGTGGCGAGGTCGCCGGTGCCGGCGCGTTCGACGGTGCCCAGCGGCAGGCGCAGGACGCGGTCGATGAACGATTCGCGCAGCCGCGCTGCCGCGCGTTCACCGAGCCGGTAGCCCAGGCGCCGCCCGGCGCGCATGAGGACCAACTGCAGCACCACGCAGCCGGCAATCGCACCGCAGACCAGGTCGACCCGCGTGGTGGTCCAGCCGGTGCCGATGCCGTCGATGACCTCGCCGAGCATCACCGGCAGGGCCGCCCCGGCACCGGCCGCGGCGATGTACAGGCCGATCACGGCGACGAACCGGGGCCGGTCGTCGAGGACGAGCCGCCCTACCGCGCGCATCATGGTGGCGCGGTCGGCGATCGGCAGCCGGGAGTCGGCGGTGGACTGGTCGCTCATCGGGGCTCCTGTCGAGAGGTCAGGCTGCGGTATTCGCGCTCGGTGGACAGCTCGGCGTGGGTACCGGTGGCGCGGATCTTCCCGTCGACCATCCAGGCGACCCGGTCGGCGCGGGCGAGCCACAGCGGGGAGGTGGTGGCGACGGCGGTGGTGCGGCCGGCCCGTTCGGCGGCGACCCGCTCGGCGACGAGGGACTCGGTGTGGGCGTCGACCGCGGAGGTGGGCTCGATCGCCAGCAGGGTCTCGGCGTCGGCGGCGACGGCGCGGGCCAGGCGGAGCCGCTGGCGCTGGCCGCCGGAGAGGTTGCGGCCGCCGTTGGTGATCTCACCGTCCAGGCTGGATCCGAGGCTGGAGTGGACGTCTCCGGCGCAGGCGACCTCTATCGCCCGCAGCGCGGCCTCCGGATCGACGCGCAGGGTCGCCCCCAGCGACTGGGCGAACAGGTAGTCCTCGCGCAGCAGCAGGATCCGCTCCCGCAGCACCTCTAGGTCCACCTCGGACATCGGCGTGCCGCCCCACAGCGCCCCCGAGTCCCGGTGGCGGGCGAGCCGTTCGAGCGCGGCGGCGGCCGGTTCGTTCTCGGCGCTGACGATGACCGTCAGCCGGCCGGGCTCGATGGCCAGGCCCGTGTCCGTGTCCCGCAGTTCTCCGCCGGGCTCGCGTTCGGTGCCGCTCGCGTCGATCTCGCTCGCGGTCTTGAAGAACGCGGTGAGCCGCCGCGAGGAGACCCGGGCGGCGATGAACGCCTGCGCCAACCCGATCAGCCCGCCGGCGTGCTGGGCGAGCAGTGCGGTCATCCCGAAGGCGGCCGACAGCTCGCCGACGGTGATGGTCCCGGCCAGCGCCAGCCGGGCCCCGACCCAGGTGGTCCCGGCTATGAGCGCCAGCGGCAGGCTGGTCCGCAGCCCCTGGATCCACGAATCGGACGCGGCGACGGTGTACCCGGCTTCCCGCAGGTCGGTCGAGGCCCGCCGGTAGCGCTCGGAGAACCGGTCCTCACCGCCGATCCCGCGCAGGACCCGCAGGCCGCCGACTACGTCTGCGGCCTGGCTGGTGAGGGTGGCGACGCTGGAGCGGTAGGCGATCTGGTGCCGCTGCAGCCGCGACAGGAGGGGGCCGACGAGGAACCCGATCACGAACGTCCCCGCGGCGGCCGTCACCCCCAGGGCCGGGTGGGTGCCCCACAGGACCGCGGTGCCGACCACGAGCATCACCACGCCCATCCAGCCGAAGCCGAGCTGGAAGATGAACGAGCCGGTCTTGTGGGCGTCTTCGGTGGAGAGGTTGACCATCTCCCCGGGGGAGACGGCGCCGCTCACGCCGGTGCCGGCCGTGTTGAGGTGGTCGGTGAGTTCGTGGACCGTCCGCACGCGGGAGTGGGATTCGGCCATGAACAGGAACCGGTAGCCGAGGGTGAAGATCCACGAGCTGGCGATCGCGGTGACCACCAGGAGGATCGTCCACGGCAGGAGCGGCTCGGTGGTGCCGGCGATGACCACCTCGTCGATGACGCGGGAGATGACCCAGGGGAGCAGCACCCAGGCGCTGCCCGAGACGCTCAGCGACAGGAACCCGAGGGCGACCCGGGCGGTCTGGGCTCGGGCCACCCGTACCAGGTACTTCCATGGGGAGGTGGGAATCCGGGCGGGGGAGGGAGGGGCGGGACGCAGCGGGTTGGGCTTCACACCTGTTAAACCTATGCGCGGGCGCTCGGCCCCGGCAATGGGTTTCCCCGTGGGCACGGCTGTGATCCCCCACCCACATCATCCGGGGCCGGGCGGCTATTTCTGGGCGCGCACCAGGGCCTCGGCCGCCGCGTGGAGCCCGGCGGTGAACCTCGGGTTGGCCGACATCGCCGGTTCGGCCCTGGCGATCGCCCTCCAGGCGTCGTCCTTGTAGGTTTCGTCGCTCGTGACCTGCCAGGCTTCCAGGAGGGCGGCCGCGGCCAGGGCCCAGCCCGAGGCGGTGGGGCCGTCGTGCACGTCCGCAGGGCGGGACACCAGCTCCTCCGCGTCGGAGGCGGTGTCGAAGAAGCCGCCCTCGCCGTCGCTGAAGTGGGCGCGGATCTGCTCGAGCAGTCCCGTGGCCCGGTCGGTCCAGTCGCCTCCCAGGCGCAGGAAGCCCAGGGCCACCGCGGCGTAGTCCTCCAGGATGCCCGGCGCCTCCGAGGCTTCGCCGCCGAGCGAGGCCCTCGCCAGGCGGCCCTCGTCGGAGAGGTGGAGGCGGACCAGGGACTCGGCGGCCCGCTCGGCCGCCAGCAGCGAATCGCGGTGCCCGGTGCGCGAGGAGTATTCGGCCAGCGCGGCGATGGCCAGGCCGTTCCAGGCGGCCACCACCTTGTCGTCCCGCTCCGGCTGCGGGCGCCGGCGCCGGGCGGCGAGCAGCCGGTGCTTCACCGCCGCCAGCCTCGCGTCGTCGGCGGGGTCGCGGGGGAGGAGCAGCACGTTCGCGCCGTGCTCGAAGTTCGGCGCGGCCGGGTCGATGCCGAAGGCTTCGGCGGCCCAGGCGGCGTCCTCCTCGCCGAGGGTCTCGACGAGCTGTTCGGCGGTCCACACGTACGTCAGGCCCTCTTCGCCTTCGGTGTCGGCGTCGAAGGCCGCTGCGAAGCCGCCTTCGGCGGTGGAGAAGTGCTCGAGGAGGAATGCCGCGGTCTCGTCGGCGACCCGTGCGAAGAGGGCGCCCTCGCCGTAGAGCCGCGAGTACAGCCACAGCAGCTCGGCGTTGTCGTACAGCATCTTCTCGAAGTGCGGCACCACCCACGCCGGGTCGACGCTGTACCGGGCGAACCCGCCCGCGAGCTGGTCGTAGATCCCGCCCCGGGCCATGCGCTCGGCGGTCAGTGCGACGTGGTCCAGGGCCGCTCGGTCGCCGGTCCTGACGTAGTAGTCGCATAGGAAGCGCAGGGTCGGGACGGAGGGGAACTTCGGGGCGCCGCCGAATCCGCCGTGCTCGCGGTCGGCCGATCGGAGCAGGGTCGAGGCCGCGGTGTCGAGCGCGTCGGTGCGGATGGGCGGGGCCGGCGGGCACGGGCCGTCGAGCGGGCAGGCCACGGTGACGTCGGCGAACGCCGGGCCGGTCTGCGCACTCGCCTGCACGATGGCCCCGCCCTGGTGGCGGAGGTCGTCGCGCTGTTCGGTCCAGGCGGTGCCGACCGCGTCGAGCAGCCGCAGGAAGTGCGGCTTGGGGAAGTAGGTGCCGGCGAAGAACGGGGTTCCGTCGGGGAAGGCGAACACCGTCATCGGCCAGCCGCCCTGGCCGGTGATCGCCATCGTCGCCTGCATGTAGACCGAGTCCAGGTCCGGGCGTTCCTCGCGGTCGACCTTGACGGGCACGAACCGGTCGTTCATCACCGCGGCGACCGTGTGGTCCTCGAACGATTCGTGGGCCATCACGTGGCACCAGTGGCAGGTCGAGTAGCCGATGCTGACCAGCAGCGGGACGTCGCGCAGCTGGGCCTCGGCCAGCGCTTCGGGCCCCCATTCGCGCCAGTCCACGGGGTTGGCGGCGTGCTGGCGGAGGTAGGGGGAGAGTGAGTCGGCGAGCCGGTTCATGCCTCCAGCGTCCCACAGCTTCAGCCGAGCGTCTCATAGCTGTCGCACAGGTCCTGCGCTAGGAACGACAGCGAGGCGGCGGTGGTTTCGGGATCCGCCAGAACGCCGACTGCTTGCGCCGACAGCGCCGCCAACGCACCGCGGGTATGGGTCCCCTCAGCTCGCAGGAAGTTCAGCGCGGTGCGGGTAACTTGAGCCGTGAGTGGATCGGTCTCAAGTCTGTGCAGCGTGGTCGCCATCGTCTCGGCTTCGGTGGCCTGCAGGATTCGCAGTACGTCGAGTCCGTCCTTGGCCGCAAGCCGAGCAGGGGATTCGAGTCGTTCCCCGATCTTGATGAGTTTTGCAACCAGCAACGCGGTCGGTCCGGCCACTCGAATGACGAACCGACGCTCGTCTTCTGCGTTGATTGCGCTCATGACGGCCGGCGAATTGTCGATGATCGCCGGTTCGAGGCCCGAGGTTTTTCGAGCAGCGTGGTTTCCATGGGGCGGAAGGCGGGCCCCGCGTCGACCTGCAGGACCCGCGAGAAGTTCAGGCACCATTAGATCCAGTTGCACGGTTGCGGGGGCTGTACCAGGTACCAGGGTTTCGACCGGGTGTGAATCCGGCCTCGCAGAGTGCTTCACCCAGGAGTGGACGGTCGCCGAGATGGTTCGTATCGAGTGCGATGTCGGCATCGGTGGTGGTCGGTGCCACTGAGAACTCGGCCTCGCCGGTGTGGAGGTATACGGCTTGTGCTCCCACCAGGACGAGGGCGTCGAGATGAGGTTGGAGTGCTTCCAGTCCGTCCAGCAGCACCCGCCGCGCCATGACGTACTCTTCCTGCGGCGTCATAGTGACCACTCCTTGTCGTTCTGTGCGAGCACCTCGATGAGTTGTTCGGCCTCCTCGGGTCCCCGGCCTGGGCTCGTCAGAAGGTCAACTACGGTCTGGCTCGGTGCCGAGTACCGGTGCCCGTCGATGTCCCGAGTTCGTTGAAGCACGGCTTGATCGAACGGTTCTATCAGCAGGACATTGGCACCCCGCTCGGTATTTCGGAGCCGTAGCTCTCGCTGAAGTGCCGGCGTCTGCTCTGAGTAGATCGCAAGCAGTGAAAGCGGAGTCACCGCCGGGATCCCTTCGGGGAGATAACGACGGAGCGCGGCTGAACCGGTCAGTACATGGGGCAGTCGTCGCTCGGCGAGCTGCTCCACTACCCAGTCGAGACCGCGTGGTGCGAGCACGGTGGTCGTGTGGTTTGTCCTGGTAATGCCGTAGTCGCGCGCCCAGGCGCGCACGAGTGAGCGTTTGTGAACGCGCCGCACCGTTGCATGCTCATCGCGTTCCACCAGATGCTCCTGGGCCAGGTATCCGAGGACCCGCGCGCTGGTGGCCGCGCCTACATTCGCGTTTGCAGCCAGCGCGTGGACCCGGGTATCGCTTGCGCCGTCGAGCAGTGCCCTGACCACTCGCGCCGCCCCTGGGCCTCGAAGCGATTTCTTCCGACGGTCCTCCGTGTCGGGGTTCGGGTCTTGATCGGCCCCGGACTGCCTGATGAACAGGGATGGCCGATCGGTTTCGACCTTCGTGTTGCCGGTGGGGTCGAACCACCCGATCCCGGCGGCTTCCAATAGTTCTTGCGAGCGCTTGGAGATGAAGTTCGAGACGATCACGGCCTTCGTGGACGCGTGCGGACCTCCGCGCAGTGCGGCTTGGACGTCGCGGAGTTTCGCTGCCATGCGGGGGACGTTCGCCGGGCTAACCTGAACCTTTGCCTCTACGGTGATAAGGGCCTGGTTGCCGTCCGGACCTGTGATGACGTAGTCGAATCCCTGGTCGCTACCGGATCGGTCCGCAGGGATCAGCTCCAGATCCCAGCCCTCAGGAAGCGTCGAATCCAGGAAATGTTCGAAGACGTCTCTCAATTCTGATCCGCTTTTGGCTCTGATCCGCGTCATATGGATCAGTGTGCACTGCGGATCATAATTTGTCCGAGAGGCACCACGGTGATGTCGACGATCGGTGGCAGGTCAAGTAGCCGACGCCGACCGGCCGTGGGATGTAGCGGTGTCCGGCACCGGATCGCGCCGGCCCGCGGCGCCGTCTCACCGGCCGGTGACGCCTCTGACCGTCTCCTCCACATACGGGGCGCGTCGGCGAGTGGATGGCGGTCGGATGACAGCGGTCGTTGTAGGTCCTAACGTTGCCGATGACCGGCTCGCAGGTGAGGTCGGGCGGCCCCCGGTCTCATGCCGTTCGGGCACCGCCGTGGTAGTGCTGGCTGTACCGGGACGCGGGGGCAGGCAAGGCGCTGAAGTGGGGCGTCGGCGTTACTGCATCGGCGGCCTTCTCCGGCGAGGCTGGAAAGCATGATCACCGCCGCGCCCATGCGAAATCGTGAAATCGTCCTGAAGCGACTGACGCTGGCCGGGTTCGCCGGGATCGGGCTCGGCCTGGCCGCGATGGTCGTCCTGCACGCCACCTCCGGGCTCAACCCGGCGCACGCGGTGATCAGCGCGCACCTCTACACGCCGCACGGGTGGCTGCTGCCGGTCTCGCTGTGCCTGTTCGCGGGCGGCGCCTGCGCGTTCGCCGCGCTGGCCCGGTCGGTCGCGGCACCGCGCTGGATGGCGCCGCTGCTGGCGGCCTGGGCCGGCCTGCTGCTGCTGGTGGCGGCGTTCCCGTCGGATCCGCCCACCGCCGGGCCCTACTCGGCGGTGCATTTCGTGCACCGGTACGCCGCGTTCGCGGCCTTCTGCGTCATGGCCGCGCTCGCCATCGCGTTCGGCCGGTGGGCGCGCGGCGCCTGCCGCTGCGCGCGGATCGTGTCGGCGTGCGGCTGGGTGGCGCTGGGATCGCTGGCGGTGACCGCGCTGCCCTACGCGCTGGCGTGGTTCGACCTGGCCTCGCCGTGGTGGGCCGCGGCAGGGGGCCTGAACCAGCGCATGACGGTGGGTTCGGAGCTGCTGGCGCTCGCGGTCCTCGGGTCGTGGCTGCGCCGCGGCGGCGACCCGGTCCCGGAGCCGCCGGCGGTGCGCGAGCCGGTTCCGGTCCCGGCCTGACCGCGGCCTCGGCGCCGCCGGTGGCGGAGATAGGCGCCGATCCAGGAGACGGCGATGACGACCGCGGCCGCGGCGCGAGCGGTCAGGGTGTGCTCCTCGGGGTAGACGACCCCTTCGATGTAGGTGTCGATGAACCCGGTCGGCTCCAGTCCGTCCTCGCCGGCGCGCCCCCGCAGGTCGTTCTCGAGCGGCGTGAGCGGACAGACGAACCCGTAGGCGGTGATGACCAGGCCGTAGGCCGCCACCGCCGCGTGCGGGAACCACGCCTTCGGCCACCGCCAGGCGAGGAAGCCGCCGACGACCAGGTACACCAGGAACAGGAAGTGTGCCAGCATCACGGCGTCGGCGAGGATGCGGTAGAGCACGGCGCGCCTCCAGCAGCGGGTATGCCTCTATCGTCCCAGATCCGGCCGGTCAGTACCAGCCGTTGCTCTCCGAGTGCTCCCAGGCGCCGCAGGGGTCGCCGTAGCGGCCCTGGATGTAGTACAGGCCCCATCGGATCTGGGTGACCGGGTTGGTCTCCCAGTCGTCGCCTTCGGAGGACATCTTGGAGCCGGGGAGTGCCTGGGGGATGCCGTAGGCGCCGATGGAGTTGGCGGCGTATTCGTTCCAGCCCGATTCGCGGGTCCACAGCGGTTCCAGGCAGCCGGCGAACTGCTCGAGGCTGAAGCCGAAGTCGAGTGCGATGGCGCAGCCGGTGGCGCGGTTGCCGGAGTAGGCGTCGCAGCTCTCGGGGACGTCGACCGAGGTCGGGTTGGTGTTGGCGGCCTCTTGGGCGGCCGCTTCCTCGGCGGCCTTCACGGCGGCCTCTTCGGCGTCGTCGAGGCCCTCGGCCTTGGCGAGCGCGAAGTCGGCGACGGCGGCGGCCTTGGTGTCGACGTCGGCGCCGGCGGTCTCGGCGATGTAGTTGACGTGCCGGTACCGGACCTCTTCGTAGGCGGCTTCGGCGGCCGCCTGCTGTTCGGCGGCGGCCTGGCTGGGGTGCTGTGCGTCGAGTTCGGAGGCGTCGTCGGTGGCGGCGTTGACGGCTATGACGGCCCCGAGTGCGAGGACGAGTACGGCAGCGAGTTTCGAGCCGTACCGGGTCAGCAGTGGGATCATCTCTCAACTCCTGTGTCGCGGGCGCGCGGCGGACGCGCGCCCGCGACACAGCATGCCAGAGTCGACTCCTCAGCCTTCCAGCAGGTTGGTCACCATCTCGGCGATCTCCGAACGCTCACTGCGGGTGAGGGTGACGTGAGCGAAGAGTGGGTGTCCCTTCAGGACGTCGATGACGGAGGCGATGCCGTCGTGGCGGCCCACCCGCAGGTTGTCGCGCTGGGCGACGTCGTGGGTGAGCACCACCTTCGAGCCCTGTCCGATCCGGGACAGCACGGTCAGCAGCACGCCGCGTTCGAGCGACTGCGCCTCGTCGACGATGACGAACGCGTCGTGCAGGCTCCGGCCCCGGATGTGGGTGAGCGGCAGGACCTCCAGCATCTCCCGCTCCAGGACCTCGTTGACGACGTTGTCGCCGGTGACCGCGCCGAGCGTGTCGAACACGGCCTGCCCCCACGGGCTCATCTTCTCGCCCTCGGTGCCCGGCAGGTAGCCGAGCTGCTGCCCGCCGACGGCGTAGAGCGGCCGGAACACCAGGACCTTCTTGTGGGTCTCGCGTTCGAGGACCTGCTCGAGCCCGGCGCACAGGGCCAGCGCGGACTTGCCGGTGCCGGCCTTGCCGCCCAGGGAGACGATCCCGACCTCGGGGTCGAGCAGCAGGTCGAGTGCGACGCGCTGTTCGGCCGAGCGGCCGTGGACGCCGAAGGCCTCCCTGCCGCGGACCAGGCGGATGCGCTTGTCGGGCGTGACCCGTCCCAGCGCCGAGGTGCTCGCGCCGGACAGGACGAGGCCGGTGTGGCAGGGCAGGTCGGCTTCGGGCGGCAGGTCGAGCCGTTCGCCGTTGTAGAGCTCGCCGAGCTGTTCGTCGGCCAGGGCCAGTTCGCTCATGCCCGACCAGGTCGGGTCGGCGGCCTGGCCGTGCCGGTACTCCTCGGTGGCCACGCCGATGGCGGCGGCCTTGACCCGCAGCGGCATGTCCTTGGTGACCAGTGCCGATTCCTCGCCTTCGAGGCCGAGGTTGCAGGCCACGGCGAGGATGCGCGAATCGTTGGAGTCGACCGAGAACCCGGCCGGAAGGCGGGAGGTGTCGACGTGGTTGAGCTCGACCCGGAGCGTGCCGCCGGCTTCGCCGATGGGGATCGGCTCGTCGAGGCGGCCGTGCTTGATGCGGAGCTCGTCGAGGCGGCGGAGGCATTCGCGGGCGAACCAGCCGAGTTCGGGATGCTGCCGCTTGGCCTCCAGCTCGCCGATGACGACGAGCGGGATGACCACGTGATGTTCGTCGAACCGTGAGAACGCTCCTGGATCCGATAGCAGAACCGAGGTGTCGAGGACGTAGGTGCGCTGTGCGAGCACGGTCGCCTCCCGGATGTCGATGTATGGGGGACGGCCTGGGCGACCTCTGCCGGCCGCGCTCCGGCCGTGCCCCGTTGGTACCCACACTCTAGTTGGGAGGTGTGTCACTTCGCTACGGTTAACGCGTCGCAATCGTGACCGGGAGTCACCGAAGGGTCGGGAATCCGACAAAGCAGACACGCCGAGTAATCGTTCTACCACCGAAAGGCGGCCGGTTCTCGGCGACAATGAACATCGTGTCCAACATCAGCGTCGCCGAACTCAAGTCGGCCATCGCCGCCGCCCTCCAGCAGGTCCGCGACGGCCAGGCCGCCATCACCGCTGCCCGCGGCAACATCGAGGCCGCCCAGGGTGGCCTCAACGCCGTCACCGCCGGCTCGGGGCACGAGGCCGTCGCCACCGCCCAGGCCGCGCTCGCCCAGGCGACCACCGAGCTCGAGCAGTCCCTGGCCGCCACCTTCGCCGCCGCCGAGCAGGCCGAAGCCTACGCCGCGACCCTCTAGGAACGGAGACCCCGTGGACGTCGCCGCCCTCGCGAGCCGGCTCCGGTCGCTCACCGCCGACCTCCCCGCACCGGGCCTGGAGACCGCCGACGCCCACCTCGAGGCCGCCGCCGCCGAACTGCGCGCCGCCTCGCGGGAGTCCAGCACCGACATCGGCCTCCACCGGCTCGGCCAGGCGCGCGGCAGCCTCGATGCCGCCCGCGCCCGCCTGGCCGAAGCCGCCGGAGCCGTCGACGACTACCTCGGCGCCATCGGCGCCTCCGGCGCCGCGCCGCCCGCACCGGGTCGGCCTTCCTCCCGATCCCGGCCCGCGGCCGCGCCGCCCGACCCGCGCCGCTGGTGGACCGACCGGGTCAACGAACTGTGCCGCCGCACCGGCGCCGGCCGACCCGCACCGGACCCGCCGACCCGGGTGTTCGACCAGATGCTCCGCGCCGCCGCCGACGGCAACGCCGCCGCCTACCACCGCCTGGTCCGCGACGCCGGCCCCGACACCGGCTGCCGCCTGCCCAGCCTCGCCTGGCCGCTGGTGCGCACCCTCGCCGCCGAACACCTCGGCCGCACCCCCACCGCCCGCGACCTGCCCGACCTTCGCCGCCGCACCGCCGACCGCGTCCGCGCCCTCGTGCCCGGCGCCGAGCCCGGCCACCTCGACGCAGCCCTCGCCTCCGCCTGCACTCTCGGCGTGCCCGAACGCGACGACCGGACCGACCCGGCCGCGACCGCCGCGGTCGGCCCGGCCCTGGTCGCCGCACTCCACCGTCTGGGCAAGACCGAGCGGAAGGGCCGACCGGCATGAGCAACTGGCGGAGACGACTCGCGGTCGCGCTGGAGACCGAACTGGGCAGCGCCCGCGGCGAGGCGCGCCTGCTGGCCGACCGCACCGCCGCCGCGGCCGAGACCGCCCGGCGCGAGGCCGCCGCCGCCATCGCCGACGCCGACCGCAAGCGGACCAAACTCACCGCCATCCACCGGCGCATGATCGCCACCCTGGAAACCCGCCGCACCCGCACGCTCCGCGACGGCACCGACGCCGCGAACCGGGCCGCCGCCGCAGCCGCCCCCGGCGCCGCCGGCGCCCCCTGGGACCGGTGGGAACCGGCCCCGGCGCGGACGGGCGGCCCCGCCCCGCTGCTGCGGGTCGGGCGGCTCGACGACGGCAGCGACCTGCCGGCCCTGGTGGAGCTGCTCGACCGCGCCCACCTCCACGTCGGCACCGACGCCGCCGGCGCGCTGCCGGGCCTCCTGCTGCGCGCGGTCGGCTCGGCCCCGGCCGGGCTCGTCCGCCTCGCCGTCTACGACCCCGAGCACCTCGGCGGCTCCCTCGCCGCCTTCGCGCCCCTCGGCAAAGCCGGACTGCTGTCGTTCATCGGCCCCTCCGGACTCCGCGAAACACTCGACGCGCTGGTCGAGGACGTCCGCCGCATCAACGCCGACGTCCTCGCCGGCGAACACGCCTCCCTGGCCGAACTGGCCGAAGCCACCGGTCGCCGCCCCGAACCGTGGCGGATCCTCGTCCTCCAGGGCGCCGAGGCCGACACCTGGCCCGACCACGACCGCGCCCAACTCGCCCGGTTGGGCCGCACCGGCGTCGCCGCCGGAGTCCACCTCGTCGCCGTCGGCGACCGCCCCGGCGACCTGCCCAGCCTCGGCCCCACCGCCTGCCCCGGCCTCGAAGGCGCCCCGATCGCGCTCGACGACCCCCCGCCGGGCCGCCTGATCACCGACGCGGCCAAAGGCATCGCCGAGCGGCACACCGCCGGCCGCGAACCCGCCCGCCTGGTCGACCTCCTGCCCGCCCGCCTGTGGCGGGCCGACTCGGCCGCCGGACTCGAAGCGGTCGTCGGCGAGACCCCCACCGGCGAGCCCGCCCGCCTCACCCTCGGCGACAACCCGCCCCACGCCCTCGTCGGCGGCCCCTCCGGATCCGGCAAGACCAACCTGCTGTACGCGTGGATCGCCGGGCTCACCTCCACCTACCCGCCCGACGAACTCGCCCTCTACCTCCTCGACTTCAAAGAAGGCGTCTCCTTCGCCCGCTTCGCCGCAGGCCGCCGCGACCCCACCTGGCTGCCCCACGTCCGCCTCGTCGGCGTCAACGTCAACGACGACCGCGAATTCGGCCTCGCCCTCCTGCGCCACCTCAAAGACGAACTGCGCCGCCGCGCCGAGGCCGCCAAGGCCCACGAGGCCACCAAACTCGAAGAGCTCCGCGAAGCCGACCCGCACGGCCACTGGCCCCGCATCGTCGCCGTCGTCGACGAGTTCCAAGTCCTCCTCGAAGCCCGCGACGCGGTCACCGACGAAGCGGTCGGCCTGCTCGAAGACCTCGCCCGCCGCGGCCGCGGCCAAGGCATCCACCTCGTCCTCGCCTCCCAGGACATCGCCGGCATCGAGGCGCTCTGGGGCCGCCCCAGCCTCGTCGCCCAGTTCACCCTCCGCATCGCTCTGCCCAAGGCCCGCCGCCTCCTGGCCGACAACAACCACGCCGCCGACACCGTCCCCCGCTTCCACGCCGTGGTCAACGACGAATCCGGCCACCTCGGCGCCAACCGCACCGTGGCCGTCCCCAACGCCGGCCACGCCGACGCCTGGCGCCCCCTCCAGCGGCGCCTGTGGGAAGCCCGTGACGCCGACAGCGCCCCGCCCGCCCTGTTCGACGGCGACCTCGTCCCCGACCTGCCCGACCGCACGCCCGAACCCGAGACCGCCGTCCTCGGCCAGACTATCGACGTCGCCGCCCGCCCGGCCACCATCGACCTCCACCGCGCCCCCGGCCGCAACCTCGCCGTCCTCGGCACCCGCACCCGCGAAGCCGCCGACGTCCTCGCCGCCGCCGCGCTCACCGCCGCCCGCGCCCAACCGGTCGCGGTCGACCTGTGCTGCCTCGAACCCGACGCCGCCACCGGCGCGCTCGCCCTCGCCGCCGCCCTCGAAGCCGCCGAAGTCGACCTGACCTGGCACGACAACCTCGCCGACGTGGTCAAAACCTGGGAGGACCGCGCCGACGGCGCCCTCCGCCTCAACCTCCTCTACGCGGTCGACGCCGGATCGGCCCGCCTCGATGCGACCGCGCTGACCGCCCTCCGTGCCATGCTCCTCGACGGACCCGAACGGCACCTCCACACCCTCGGCTGGTGGCGGTCCGTGCCGCGCCTCCGCGACGACCTCGGCGGCTTCGCCGCCCGCTTCGACGCCGTCGACGCCTGGCTCGCCCTCGACGTCCAGGGCCCCGAACTCGCCCCCCTCTCCCCGGCCTCCGGCGGCCCCGCCTGGTACCCGCGGCCCCGCCGCGGCCTCTACTTCGACCGCGCCCGCCACCGCGACCCGTCCGTGGTCATCCCCTACCGCACCGAGCCGGCCCTGCCCCGGCCCGGATCCGTCCTCGACCAAGCGCCCGCCGAGGGGAGGACATGACCACCGAATACCACGACGCCATCGCCGCCTACCTGCGCGAACGCGACGACGCCGACGCCGAGATCAAGGCCGCCACCGACACCTACCGGGCCGAGACCGCCGCCCTCGAACACGCCGCGGCCGAGGCCCGGGCCGAACGCGACGACGCCGAGGCCGCCCGGCGGGACGCCGCCGACCTCGCCGCCGAGACCGACCGGACCGCCGCCGCCCTCTGGCGGTCCCTCGGCGACCTCGTCGGCCACCGCCGGACCGGCCCCACCCCCAGCGCCGAACCCGACCCCGATCCCGAACCCGCCGGTGTCCGCGCCCGCCTGCGGCGCGCCGACCGGCTCCTCACCCTCGCCCGCTCCGGCGAACTGCCCATCGAAGCGCCCCGGCACACCGAACTGGGCGCCGCCGGGATCGGCGCGGCCCTCAGCGCCGCAGCCGTGGCCCTCGCCGCCTGGCTCCTGGCCGGCGACCTGCCCGCCCGGCACGCGGCGGCCGCGCTCGGCCTCTTCGCCGGCATCGCCGCCGGCCCGCTCGCCCTCGGCCTCTGGCTGGGCTGGCAGTACCGCGTCCGGCCCCGCCCCGGCCAGATCATCGCCTGCGTCGCCGGAGCCGTCACCGCCACTTGCGGTCTCGCCGCTCTCTTCCTGCGGGGCATGTGACCGGGCGGTTGCGCACATGCGGTACACCTTGAGGCGGCCCTCGAAACACGAGCCGGCCGCTCAAGGAGGCGACGCCATGCCGGGCATCGACGACACCAGTTCGTGGCACTACGGACCCCTGCCGTCCACCGACGACGCACCCGCCTGGATCTACGGGATCTTCCCCGACGGCTGGACCGCCGGGCTCCCCGAAGTGAGCGCCGACCGCGACGAGATGATCGTCGTCTGCCCCCTGGCCACCCCCGACCACCCCGCCGACGCCACCGAATCCGACCGCGCCGCCACCGAAGAGGGCCGCATCTCCCGCTTCCGCGAAGCCACCCGCGACATGCGCGTCCAAATCGCCCAGCAGCTCCAGTACCGCTACCACCGGCAGGCCTCCTGGGGCGCCCGATGCGGCGCCACCACCATGGTCTTCACCCACCAGTCCATCCCGGTCACCACCAGCCTGCGCCAGCCGGAGCGGCTCGTCCTCGACACCCTCGTCGGCTCCGGAGTCGCCTCTTCCCGATCCGACGCGCTCGCCTGGTGCGTCCGCCTGGTCGAACAGCACTCCGAAGACTGGCTCAAAGAACTCCGCGAGGCCATGACCAGCGTCGACGACCTGCGCCGCCGCGGACCCGGCGTCTAGACCGCTACGGCCGGACCGCCAGGGACGCCAGCACCACCACCGCCGCCAGCGCCACCAGGATCACCGCCCCGATCGTCCAGGTCCGCACCCGCGGCCCTCTCGACCCCTCGGGTTCCCTGCGGTGTGCCATCGCCGCCTCCGATGCTCGCTCTGCGGTGGGTATGGGCCGATCCTGATACAACCCGGCACCCGAACGGGGAGAATCGTCGGAATTACCGCCTGTCAATGCGGGTACCCGCGCAGTAGCGGCCCACCAGCGCGCTCATTCGATGCGCGAAGCCGGTGCGTTTCGCTCGAAAGGCGGACTGGATTTCACCAATCATGATCGATGATGATCGACTAAGCAATAATGACCGTCAAATTTGCTCTTTTCGAGCGTGAATAAGCAGGTTGTAGGAATCCGCAAACGCCGTCCCTGCTCAAGTCCACACCGTTCGCGCAAGACTGCCCGCGCGGTCCGGCCCGGTCCCGTAGCGTCCGAAGCAGCCGGTCCCGGACGGAGTGCCCGCGACCGAACACTGCCCTGGAACCGAAGGAGCGACAGTGAGCACCGATGCCGCCACCGCAGCGCCGATCACCGGCCTGACGAATCCGCCCACCAGCCACCGGCGCCTGGTCGCCTGGGTCGCCGAAATCGCCGACCTCACCGGCCCCGACCAGGTCGTCTGGTGCGACGGCACCGACGGCGAATGGGAGCGGCTCACCGCCGAGCTGGTCGCCTTCGGCACCCTGGAGGCCGTACCCGCCAAGCCCGACTCGTTCCTCGCCCGCACCGACCCCTCCGACGTCGCCCGCGTGGAAGACCGCACCTTCATCTGCTCGGCCGACCCCGAGGACGCCGGGCCGACCAACAACTGGACCGCGCCCGACTACATGCGTGAGACCATGACCGACCTCTACCGGGGCTGCATGCGCGGGCGCACCATGTACGTCGTCCCGTTCTGCATGGGCTCGCTCGAGGCCGAGCCGCCCCGGTTCGGCGTCGAGATCACCGATTCGGCCTACGTCGCCGCCAGCATGCACATCATGACCCGCATGGGCGCCGACGTGCTCGAGGCGATGGGCGACGAGGCCGAGTTCGTGCCCTGCCTGCACTCGGTGGGGCGGCCCCTGGAGTCCGGCGAGACCGATGTGTCCTGGCCGTGCAACGACACCAAGTACATCTCCCACTTCCCGGCCGAGCGCGAGATCTGGTCGTACGGTTCGGGCTACGGCGGCAACTCGCTGCTGGGCAAGAAGTGCTACGCGCTGCGTATCGCCTCGGTGATCGGCCGCGACGAGGGCTGGCTCGCCGAGCACATGCTCATCATGCGCCTGACCAGCCCCGAAGGGAAGGTCTACCACGTCACCGGCGCGTTCCCCTCCTCGTGCGGCAAGACCAACCTGGCCATGCTGGAGCCGACCATCCCCGGCTGGAAGGTGGAAACGCTCGGCGACGACATCGCCTGGCTGCGGTTCGGCGAGGACGGCCGGCTATGGGCGACCAACCCCGAGGCCGGGTTCTTCGGCGTCGCCCCCGGCACCGGCTGGGGGACCAACCCCAACGCCATGCGCACCATCGAGCGCGGGCACAGCCTGTTCACGAACGTCGCGCTCACCGACGAGGGCGACGTGTGGTGGGAGGGCGCCGGCGAGCCCCCGGCGCGCGCGACCGACTGGCTGGGCCGGGAGTGGACGCCCGAGGAGCGCCGGCCAGCGAGCCACCCCAACAGCCGGTTCTGCACCCCGATCCGGCAGTGCCCGGTGCTGGCCGAGCAGTACGACGATCCGCGCGGGGTGCCGATCGACGCGATCCTGTTCGGCGGCCGCCGCGCCACCACGGTCCCGCTGGTGACGCAGGCGCGCGACTGGGTGCACGGGGTGTACATGGGCGCCACCCTCTCCAGCGAGACCACCGCGGCCGCGGCCGGGCAGGTCGGGGTCGTCAGGCGCGACCCGATGGCGATGCTGCCGTTCATCGGCTACAACGCCGCCGACTACTTCGGGCACTGGATCGACGTCGGCAAGTCGGCGGTCGACGAGTCGGTCCTGCCGCAGGTGTTCTACGTCAACTGGTTCCGCCGCGGCGACGACGGCCGTTTCCTGTGGCCGGGTTTCGGGGAGAACTCGCGGGTGCTCAAGTGGATCGTCGAGCGCCTGGAGGGCGAGGCCGACGCGGTGGAGACCCCGATCGGGTACTGCCCGACCCCCGCCTCGCTCGACACGGCCGGGCTCGGACTGCACCCCGGCGACCTCCAGACGGCGCTGGAGGTCGACCGGGAGGAGTGGATCGAGGAGATCCCGCTGATCGAGGGCTGGTTCGCCCGTTTCGGCGACAAGCTGCCGACGATGCTGTGGAGCGAGCTGGACGCCCTGAAGCACCGCCTCGGCGCGCGGTGACGAACCGGTGAGCGCCGGCGGCACTGGGGCCGGAGCGTCTTGCGCTCCGGCCTATAATTGCCGGTTGTGGCGCCATCGAATCTGCTCTACCGTCTGTACGAACGACGGCTGGCCCGCGAACTCGCGGGCAAACCCCTGCCCCGCCACATCGGCGTCATGGTCGACGGGAACCGCCGGTGGGCCCGCGACATGGGCTACACCGACCCCAACGACGGCCACCGCGCCGGCGCCAAGCACATCGAGCGCTTCCTCGACTGGTGCGACGAGCTCGGCGTCGGACACGTGACGATCTACCTCCTGTCCACCGAGAACCTCACGCGGCCCAGCTCGCAGCTCGATCCGCTGCTGGACATCATCGGCGACCTCGCCGCCGAGCTGGCCGAGGACGAGCAGCCCTGGCAGCTCCGCATGGTCGGCGCGCTCGACCTGCTGCCGCCGGAGCACCAGGCCCGCCTCAAGGACGCCCAGCAGCGCACCGCCGGCAAGCGCGGCATCCGGGTCAACCTCGCGGTCTGCTACGGCGGCCAGCGGGAGATCGCCGACGCGGTCCGGTCCTACATCCTCGATCAGGCCGCCGCGGGCGCGAGCATGGAGGAGGCCGCCGAGGCGGTCGACGCCTCCTCGATCGCGCGGCACCTGTACATGACCGGGCAGCCTGACCCCGACCTGGTGATCCGGACCTCGGGGGAGCAGCGGCTGTCGGGGTTCCTGCTGTGGCAGTCGGCGTACTCGGAGTACTACTTCTGCGACTCGAACTGGCCCGACTTCCGGCGCGTGGACTTCCTGCGCGCCGTCCGCTCCTTCGCCACCCGAAACCGCCGCTACGGCAGGTGACCTAGTACAGCCGCACTTCGACGGTGCGCGCCCCGCGCTCCATCTTCGCATCGGTCGTCACCAAGGGGCACCCGAGATACTCGGCGAGAGCCACATAGGTGGCGTCGTAGGGATTGAAATTGTCCATCAGATCCCAGGTCCTCCTGCCGGTGACCGATTCCGGATAGCGTACGAGTGCCAGGGTCTCCTTGATCATGATCGCCCCTTCGGCGCGACTGCGGATGATCTTGCTGCCCAGCAGCATCCCGCGTAGCGCATTCCGGAACTCATAATCGATCAGGTGCGGAACGTGCAGCTCCTGGGTGATGAGTTCACGGTCGAGTCCCGGCCGCTCCTCGTAGCCGATCGTCGCGTCGATCAGGGCAGAGTTGTCGAGCACGATCACGTTTCGCGGATCCTGCGGATCTCTTCCATGACATCCTCGTGGCTGGCTCCGCCGCCGAGTTCGCGCAGTGCCTTGAGGCGTTCGAGCAGATCGTCCGGGGTGGGGTGCGAGGCCGCCTCGGTGAGGATCCGCCCTGCGTAGGCGGATAGGGACTGCTGGGCGCGGGCAGCGCGGGCCTTGAGCTCGGCTACCACCTCGTCATCCAGGTCACGTACCTGCAGGTTCTTCGACATGGTGTTCTCCAATGGCATACCCGGACGGTACCGATAACGATGGTACATATGCGGGACATGCAATCGGCGTGTCTTACATGTCGCGGTCAGCGGATGCCGACGCCCGCCGCGGTGAGCTCCTCCATGGCCCGCTCGGTCGTCTCGGGGGTCACCCCGGCGGTGTAGTCGAGTAGGACCGAGGTGGCGAAGCCCTCTCGGGCCGCGTCGAGGGCGGTCGCTCGGACGCAGTGGTCGGCGGCGAGGCCGACGACCTCGACCTCGTCGACGTCGTGGTCGCGCAGCCACTCGGCCAGGCCCTTCTCGCCGGCCGACCCCTCGAAGCCGGAGTAGGCAGCCTCGTAGGCGCCCTTGTCGAACACGGCCTCGGCCAGGGAGTGGTCGAAGTCGGGGTGGAAGTCCGAGCCGCTGGTGCCGACCACGCAGTGCGGCGGCCACGATTCGCTGAAGTCCGGGTCGGGGGAGAAGTGGGCGCCCGGGTCGATGTGCCAGTCCCGGGTGGCGACCACGTGGTCCCAGCGGCCGGTCGAGTTGTTGATGAACTCCGTGACGCCGCGGGCGACCGCCGCGCCGCCGTTGACGGCGAGTGACCCGCCCTCACAGAAGTCGTTCTGGACGTCTACCACGATCAATGCCCGGCTCATGTTTCAAACTTTAGTGACCGGGTAGGCGATCGTGTAGGGGTGGGACCGAAAAAGCCCGGGAGCATCGGCTCCCGGGCTTTTCTTGTGCCTTCTAGTGGCCTTTGACCTCTTTGACCAGATGGCCCCATTTTTCGTCGAAGACGGGCCGTTCGCTCCGAATGCGCGGGAGCCGGTCGAAGTTCCGCAGCGGCGGCGGGGAGCTGGTGGCCCACTCCAGGGAACCGCCGTAGCCCCACGGGTCGTTGGTCTCGACCAGGCGCCCGGCCTTCCAGGACTTGAACAGGTTCCAGATGAACGGCAGCGTCGACAGGCCGAGGATGAACGCGCCCACCGTGGAGACCATGTTCAGGGCGGTGAACCCGTCGCCGATCTGGTAGTCGGCGTAGCGGCGCGGGAAGCCCTCGTTGCCCAGCCAGTGCTGCACCAGGAACGTGGTGTGGAAGCCGATGAACGTCAGCCAGAAGTGCACCTTCGCGAGCCGCTCGTCGTACATGCGGCCGGCGACCTTCGGGAACCAGAAGTAGACCCCGGCGTAGACGGCGAACACGATGGTGCCGAACAGGACGTAGTGGAAGTGGGCGACCACGAAGTAGGAGTCGGAGACGTGGAAGTCGATCGGCGGGCTCGCCAGCAGGACGCCCGACAGGCCGCCCAGGAGGAACGTCACCAGGAACCCGAGGCTGAACAGCATCGGCGCCTCGAAGGTGAGCTGGCCCTTCCACATGGTGCCGATCCAGTTGAAGAACTTGACGCCGGTGGGGACGGCGATCAGGAACGTCATCAGCGAGAAGAACGGCAGCATCACCGAGCCGGTGGCGTACATGTGGTGGGCCCACACCGCCATCGACAGGCCCGCGATCGCCAGGGTCGCGGCCACCAGGGTCTTGTAGCCGAAGATCGGCTTGCGGCTGAAGACCGGGAAGATCTCGGAGACGATTCCGAAGAACGGCAGCGCCACGATGTAGACCTCGGGGTGGCCGAAGAACCAGAACAGGTGCTGCCACAGGATCGCGCCGCCGGTCTCGGAGTTGAACACCTGCGCGCCCATCTGCCGGTCGGCCACCACCGCCAGCAGCGCGGCGGCCAGGATCGGGAACACCAGCAGCATCAGCAGGCTGGTGATGAGGATGTTCCAGGTGAAGATCGGCATCCGGAACATGAGCATGCCCGGGGCGCGCATGGTGATGATCGTGGTGATCATGTTGACCGCGCCGAGGATGGTGCCCAGACCCGAGATGGTCAGGCCCACGAACCACATGTCCGCGCCGACGCCGGGGGAGTTGACCGCGTTCGACAGCGGCTGGTAGGCGAACCAGCCGAACGCCGCGGCGCCGCCGGGGGTGAGGAAGCCGGCCACCGCGAGCGTGGAGCCGAACAGGTAGAGCCAGTAGGCGTAGGCGTTCAACCGGGGGAACGCCACGTCGGGCGCTCCGATCTGCAGCGGCACCAGGTAGTTGCCGAACGCGAACACGATCGGCGTGGCGAACATGAGCAGCATGATGGTGCCGTGCATGGTGAACAGTTGGTTGAACTGCTCGCTGGAGAGGAACTGGAGACCCGGCCGGAACAGCTCGGCTCGGATCAGGAGAGCGAGGATGCCGCCGATGGCGAAGAACGCGAACGAGGTCGTGAAGTAGAGCAGCCCGATCTGCTTGGCGTCGGTCGTGCGGAGGGTCCGGGCGAACCAGGAACCCTTCGGCTCGCGGCGCACCGGCCAGGGGCGCGCGACGATAGGCGTCGGTTCGACCTTGGGCTCAACCGTGGTCACCTGTGGGCCTCCAGAATCTGATACCAGGTAGCGAACGCAGAATAGCCCTCCTCCGGCGCGCCGCTGCGGAGGGTCGGAGGTGGAGCGGCGTGGCCGAGCGGGAGCGTTCGGTGATCGTCGCAGGTCGCGGGGAAGTTCGAGTGGGGGAGGGGCGTTCGCGTCCGGTGCTCTGGGAGAGGGCGGGGCGGACTCGTGAGCAATCTCCTACGCCCGGCGGCGCGCCTAACTCCGGGAGTCGGGCTCCAGCGCCGCATAGACCCGCTTGACCAGCACCGCGGTCTCGTATCCGACCTGGCCCAGGTCGGCGCCGGCGGTCGCGAGCACGGCCACGTACGCGCGCTCGGCCACGGCCATGAGCAGCAGAACGCCCTCGTCCATGTCGATCGCGGAGTGGCGCACCCGGCCGGCGTCCAAGACCTTCGCGGCCCCCGTGGTCAGGCTGGCGAGCCCGGAGGTGATGGCGGCGAGCTGGTCGGCGCGGTCGTTCGACAGGCCCTCGGAGGCGGCGATCGCCAGCCCGTCGACCGAGACGGTGAGGGCTTCGGACACGTCCGGGACCTTCTCCACGAAGGAGGTGAGGAGCCAGTCGAGTTCACCGACGTTCTTGTCCTTGGTATCCATCTCGCTGCTTTCTAGTTATCAACGCTGTTCTTGCTCGGAGGCCGCCGCGATGCCGGAGGCGAATCCGGTGAGGCGTTCGCGGATCTCTGCGGGGTCGAGGTCGAACTCGCCGGAACCGGGCTTCGCTCCGGGAACCGAGCCGGGGATGAGCTCAGTGCCTGGCGCTCGCCGCGGTAGTTCCGTGCCGTTCGGACCTCCGGCGGATTCGAGTGCTCTGTTCACCTTCCTGAAGGTAACATCCACAGGCTCATTATTGGCGCCCGCAGTGGGCTCAGGCCCAGCTACCGGCCGTGGTTCGGGCGTCACGCCCGCCCGGCGGGCCTTGGGGACGATCGGCTCGTTGGCGCCCTCGGCCTCGATGTCCGTGCCGGTTCCGGTCATCGGCAGGTTCGCCGCGTGCGCCGACAGCGCCAGGCGCGCAGACGAACCCGACGGGCCGACACCGACCATGCCGGCGTGCATCTCGGCCTGCACCGATGCCGGCAGCCGCACCAGCGCCAGCGTGCCCTTGCCGGTGGTGGAGTGCAGTTGGACGCTGACGGAGTGCTCGGCGGCGAGACGGCCGACCACGAGCAGGCCCATGGTGGCGGTCAGTTCCGAGTTGAGCTGGGTGGGCTCGGCCAGGCGCCGGTTGATCGCCGACATCTGGTCGGGGTTGAGACCGATCCCGTCGTCGGCCACCGACACCACGATCTCCGAGCCCGACCGCCGGGACGAGACCCGGACCTGCTGGTTCGGCGGTGAATAGGCGGTGGCGTTGTCGAGCAGCTCGGCGAGGATGCGGGCGACGTCCCCGGCCGGCTTGGTCTCCAGGCACGCCGACACCTGGTTGTCGACCAGGACCCGGCCGGCCGCCTCGATCTCGCCGACGGCGTCGCTGATGATCGACCCGATGTCGGTGGGCCGGTCGTAGCGCCGCTGCGGGTCGCCGCCGGCCAGCAGCAGCAGGTTCTCCTCGTTGCGCCGCATGCGCGACAGCAGGTGGTAGACGCTGCGCCACTCCTCGGGGATGCCGTCGGTCGAACCGGAGGCGTCGACCAGGGACTCCATCACCTGCTGCTGGCGGCGGATGAGGCTCTGGCCGCGGCGGGCGAGGGTCTTCATCATCGCCTCGACGTCGATGCGCAGCAGCGCCTGGTTGGCGGTCTGGCGCAGCGCCTGGTGGTGGGCGGCGCTGAAGGCCTCGGCGAGGCTGTCGAGCTCGTCGGAGTAGCGGGAGTCGGTGGCGATCACCGTCTGCTGCTTCGCCGTCTGCAGCAACCGGTCGACCTCGTCGGCGTTGCCGGCCTGCGAGACCGACGCGACGGTCTTGGGCAGGGTGTCGTAGGCCGCCGTCAGCGTCGCCTCGCGGACCGAGTCGACCCGCAGGCTGATGCGGCGGGCGAGCATCGCCGCCGAGATGATCGCCGTCAGCGCCAGCACGATGATCAGCGCGAACGTGGTCAGCAGGGTCCGGGTCGAGGAGTCCCGCAGCGCCGTGACGTCGCGGTGCAGGATCTCCAGGGCCTTGACCTGGGTCTGCTGGAGGGCCGTGACGACCTCGCGCTGGGCGGCGGAGAACTCCACCGGCGAGACCTCGGGGATGTCGCCGTCGGCGTAGATGCCCAGCGACTCGCGGGCGAGCATGGCCTCCTCGGAGCTGACCCCGGTGTCGTAGACCTCGCTGACCTCTGGTTCGGCCTTGGCCTGGAAGTCGATGATCTGCCGGTCGAAGTTGCCCGACAGCCAGGCCGCGTCCGACAGCAGCAGCCGGTCGACCAGGATCGCGCCCTCGGCGGCCAGGACCGCCAGGTCGGCGGTGACCCGGAACTGGATCCGGGAGGCCAGCCGCCCGGCCTGCATCGCCGAGGCCAGCGAATCGATCTGCGCCGAGATGTTCGAGTCGTCTACCAGATTCGGCAGCCGGGCGGCGATGTTGACCAGGCTGCTGGCCATGGACTGGTAGATCCCGAACGCCTCGGTGATCCGGTCGTCTTCGAAGGAGGCCTCCCCGGCGGCCAGGTCGTCGAGCCCGGAGCGGGCGGTGCCGAGCCGGTCGATGTGCTGCATGAGCCCGTCGATGGGGTTGTGCAGTCCGGGGAACCGCTCGACCGCGGCCTCGGCGTCCCGTTCGAGCTCGGCGATGGAGGCGTCGGTTTCGGCCCGGAGCGGCTCCAGATCCATGTCGGCGCCCCGCCCGGTCAGGACCGCCTCGAGGACCGGACCGCCCTCGTGCTGGTGGTCCTCGAGCACGCCCGACAGCGAATCGGCCAGGTCCGCGACCACCTCGGCGTCCGTCGAGTCCTGGTATGAGCCCCACACGTGCACGGTGTGGAACAGCCCCAGCACGAGCATGCCCATCAGCGCGGCGGCGATCGGCAGCATGAGCTGCATCCGGATCGGGAGACGGCTGGTGCGTTGCCGGGCTTTACGGGACATCGGAGGGCGTCCTTTCTGAGGCGACGAACCGCGCTGCGGTAAGGCTCACACTATCTTCGCTTGTGAGGGGGACGGGCACTGATAGGGGCCTCCTCAGCCGACGAGGGGGCGCCCCTCGGGATAACGGTACAGCCGCTGCCTGGTGCGGATCGCGAGGGACGTCGCGAACAGCACCGGTCCGATCCGGCCACCGTACATGAGGACAATGGACACGACTTTCGACGGGCCCGAAAGGTCGGGGGTGATACCGGCCGACTGGCCCACCGTCGCCCCGGCCGAAGTCGCCTCGAACAGGATGTGCGCCAAGTCGATATGCGGTTCGAACATCTGCATGACGATCGTGCCGGCGGCGATGAACGCGACGTAGACCAGGGCGACGCTGAGCGCCTGCCGGATCACCGGCTCACCCAGCCGGGTGCGGAACGCCGAGGCGTCGGGCTCGCCGCGCACCTCCGACCAGATCACCCACAGCAGCACGAAGAACGTGGTCACCTTGATGCCGCCGGCGGTCGAGGCGGCGCCGCCGCCGATGAACATGAGCACGATCGCCGACAACTGCGTGTGGGTGTGCATGGAGGCGACGTCGATCGAGTTGAACCCGGTCGAGCGCAGCATCACCTCGTTGAACAGCGCCGGCAGCAGCTTGTCGTGCCAGGCGAACGGTCCGAGCGTGCCCGGATTCGACCACTCGAAGGCCAGATACACGAAGAATCCGCCGACGAACAGGATCGTGGTGCCGGTGAGCGTCATCTTGGTGTGCAGGGTCCACTTGGCGTGGCCCCAGTTGCGGCGGGCCAGCTCGAACAGCACCGGCATGCCCAGGCCGCCGATGACCGCGGCGACGATGATCGGGCCGATGACCCACGGGTCGTGGACGAAGCCCTCCATGGAGTCGGAGAACAGGCTGAACCCGCCGGAGTTGAACGCGCTGATGCCGTGGAATAGGCCCTGCCAGATCGCCTCGAACCGGCCGAAGCCGTGGCCGAAGTAGAAGCGCAGCGCCAGCAGCGCACCGGTGGTCAGCTCCACGGTCAGCATCACCAGGACCGCCCGGACGATGACGGTCTTGACGTCGCCCATGTTGATCGCGCGGTTGGCCTCGGCCTGGGCCATCATCCGCGATCGCAGACCCAGCCGCTTGCTCACGATCAGACCGAGGAACGCGGCGCTGACCATAATGCCCAGGCCGCCGACCTGCATCGCGACCATGAGGACGGCTTCGCCGAACAGGCTCCAGTGGGTGGCGGTGTCGAGGGTGATCAGGCCGGTGACGGTGATCGCCGAGGTGCCGATGTAGAGCGCGTCGAGGAATCCGGTCTCGGCGCGGCCGGACTGCGAGATCGGCAGCAGCAGCAGGATCGTGGTCAGGGCGATGGCGGCGGCGAACCCGACCGGGACCAGGCGGACGGGGTGGCCGGTGAACCAGTTGAGGAAGGTGCGCATCTCAGGTGGTGGCGGCGAACGCCTCTACCTTTTTCGTGCTGCCGGAGACGATGAGGGTGTCGCCTTCGGAGATGACGGTGTCGGCGGTGGCGTAGGTGAAGTCCTCGCCGGGCTGCTTGACGCCGACGACGGTGATCCCGTACTTCGAGCGCAGCCTCGATTCGCCCAGCGGCCGGCCGATGGCCTCGTGCGGGGCCTTGGTCTTCACGATCGCGAACCCGTCGTCGAACTCGATGAAGTCCATCATCTTGCCGCTCACCAGGTGGGCCACGCGCTCGCCCATGGCCGCCTCGGGGTAGACCACGTGGTGGGCGCCGGTGCGGTGGAGGATCTGCCCGTGCTTGGCGTTGATGGCCTTGGCCCAGATCTCGCGGACCCCGGCCTCCTCGCAGGCCAGGACCGTCAGCACGCTCGCCTCGATGTCGGTGCCGATCGCGACGACCACGTGGTCGAACTCGCCGAGGCCCAACTGGTCGAGGGCGCCCGAATCGGTCGAGTCGGCCTGGACGACGTGCGTGAGGCTCTCGGAGGAGCGCTGCACGATGTCGGCGCGCTCGTCGATCGCGAGCACCTCGTGCCCGAGCCGGGTGAGGGACTGGGCGACAGCCGAGCCGAACCGGCCGAGGCCGACCACGGCCACGGCCTCGCCGGCGGCGATCTCGTCCCTGCCGAAGAGGTTCATAGGCGCGCACCCTCGGAATAACGTGTTGACACGCTGATAGATTCTGCCACTCACCGAGCGTGGCCGCGTGCCGCACCGCGCACCGGAGGCCCGTCGGCGCGCGCGAACGGGTGAAGACGAGAAGTGAGGGGGGCGGTCCTAAACCCCTCATGACCGCCCCCCTCGAACACCCCTAACACTCTCCAAGGATGGAGGAGATTCTGATTCTACTCCGCCAGGACAGCTCTGAGGAAGTCCTGAGTACGCACTTCTTGGGGATCGGAGAAGATGCGCTCGGGAGTGTCCTCCTCGACGATGACGCCCTGGTCGAACATCATCACGCGGTTGGACACGTCCTTGGCGAAGCTCATCTCGTGGGTCACGATCAGCATCGTGATGCTGGTGGTGTCGGCGATGTCGCGCAGCACCTGCAGCACGTCGGCGACCAGCTCCGGGTCGAGCGCGCTGGTGACCTCGTCGAGCAGCAGGATGTCGGGGTCCATCGCCAGCGCGCGAGCGATCGCCACGCGCTGCTGCTGCCCGCCCGAGAGCTGGTTGGGGTAGCCGTCGATCTTGTCCGACAGGCCCACCAGCTCCAGTAGGTCCCGGGCCTTGGCCTCGGCCTCGTCCTTGGACCGCTTCAGGGTGTGCACCTGGGCCTCGGTGACGTTCCGCAGCACCTTCATGTTCGGGAACAGGTTGAACTGCTGGAACACCATCCCGACCTTCTGGCGCCGCTGCCGCAGGTAGCGTTCGTTCGCGACGTGGAGCTTGCTGCCCTTCTTCATGTGCGAGAAGGGCTCGCCCTCGACCCAGATGACACCGCCGTTCTCCTCGGGGTGCTTCACGGGCGTGACGTGCTCCAGCGTCATCAGCAGTCGCAGGATCGTGGTCTTGCCCGAACCCGAGGGGCCGATGAGCGTCACGCGCTCGCCGGGGTCGATGTCGAAACTCAGGCCCTTGAGGACCTTCAGGTCGCCGAAGGCCTTGTTGACCCGGTCGAACCTGATAATGGGTTCATCAGAAGTTGGACTTGGCAAGACGGTTCTCCAATCTCCGCATCGCGACCGCCACCGGGTAGGAGGCGGCCAGGAACAAGAGCCCGGCGATGGTGTAGCCCTCGACCGCGCCGGAGTAGGTCTGCCCGAGGTACTTGTCGACCTGGGAGATCATCTCGAGCACGCCGATGGCGAACAGCGCCGGGACCTCTTTGAACATGGCGATCAGCCAGTTGGCGACCGCGGCGGTGGAGCGCCGCATCATCTGCGGCAGGATCACCGCGAACCAGGTCCGGTGGGCCGGCAGGCTCAGTGCCGTGGACGCCTCCCACTGGCCCTGCGGGATCGCCTCGATGCCGGCGCGGAATGACTCGGAGGTGTAAGAGGAGTAGTGGACGCCGAGCACCGCCGAGCCGACGATGAACGCGCTCCAGTCCGGGTTGATGTAGTAGCTCGTCGCCGCCCACACCAGCAGCAGTTGCACCAGCAGCGGGGTGTTGCGGATGAACTGCATGACGCCGCTGAGCGGTCGGCGCACCCACGGCGACGAGACCTGCTCGGTGATCGCCACCGCCAGACCCACCAGCACCGCGATGGTCGCGGCGACGGCGGTGACCTGCAGGACGACCCAGAAGCCGTCCAGCACCATCGGAAAGACCTCGGCGGCGCGCTCGTTGCTCCAGCCCTCCATAACTCGCCACCTCCTTCACGGCGACGCCTGTCGTCGATGAGCTCGTTCTCGGCCTGGGCCGTGTGGTCGGCCCCGAGGCCGCCGAGCGGGCCGCGAATGCCGCCGACGGTCTTCTGCCGCCGCTGCTTCAGGCCGATGCCCAGGCCGCGCTTGGCTCTGCGCTCCAGGGCCCGCATGCCGGTCCAGATCAGCCAGGCCAGGATGAAGTAGATGACCAGGATGACGCTGTAGTGGACCAGGCGGTCCTGACCGGGGCGGGATCCGAGGACGGTCGCCCAGGAGGTGATGTCGATGATGTTCACCAGCGACACCAGCGCGCTGGCCTTGAGCAGCATGATCGCGAAGGCGGTGAGCGAGGGGATCATCTCGGGCCAGGCCTGGGGCAGGACCACGAAGCGCATCTTCTGGTAGGAGCTGAAGTTCAGCGCGGTGGCCGCCTCGAGCTGGCCCTTGTGGACGGCTCCGATGGCGCCGCGCACGACCTCCGAGGAATAGGCGCCGTAGTTGAGCGCCAGGGCGATGATCCCGGCCAGGATCTGGTAGTCGAACTGGATGCCCAGCAGCGGCGGCATGGCGTAGGCGAACCAGAACAGCTGCACCACCACCGACGAGCCGCGGATGAACTCCACGACGGTGCGGGCGGGGGTGCGCACGGCGAGATGCTTCGAGCTGGTCATCAGTCCCAGCGCGAAGGCGACCACCAGAGCCAGCGCCGCCGAGCCGACGGTGACCTGGACGGTCACCCATAGCGGCTCGGCGTAGCTGGGCAGTGAGTCGAAGACGGTCTGCCAGTCCATGGTGTTACTGGTAGGTGTCCGGGCAGAGCTCTTCGGCGGTCAGCCCCTCGGGGTGGTTGGTCTCGACGGTGAAGCCGTATTCACCGACGATGGACTCCCACGTTTCGGTGTCGTCGAGCAGCTTGGCGACCTCGTCGTTGACCGCGTCGCGGAAGTCGGTGTCGCCCGGCTGGAAGACGGCGGCGCCGGCGCCGATGATGTCCTCACCGGTCTCCGGGTCCTTCGGCCAGAAGCCTTCAGTGGTCTCGATCTCGTCGTCGGCGTCGGCGGCGAGCTGAAGGTTGGCGCTGGTCAGCGCGATCGCGTCGAGGCGGCCGGCCTTGAGCTCGAGGATGAGCGAGTCCAGGTCGCCCTGGACGTTGATGCGGTCCTCCGGGTAGATCTGGTCGGCGATCTCCTGCTCGCTGGTGCCGTTCATGACGCCGATGACGCCGTCGGTGTCGGCCATCTCGTTGAGCGTGGTGTAGCCGCCCGGGTTTCCGGCGAGGACCAGCAGCGCGTCCGGCATGATGTAGTCGGGGTTGGCGAACGCGACGTTCTCGCAGCGGTCGGGGGTGACGTACATGCCCGCGATGACCATGTCGTGGGTGCCGCCGAGACCGGGGATGAGCGATCCCCACTCGGTGAGCTGCCAGTCGATCTGGTCGGCGCTGATGCCGAGCTGCTCGAGGATGTGGACGTGGGTGTCGACCGACTGGCCGACCACCGATCCGTCCTCGGCGGTGTAGGCGTAAGGGGCTTCGTCGGCGTAGGCGACGCGAATGGTCTCGCCGTCCTGCGCCCGCTCCAGGAGACTGCCACCGTCGCCGTCGCCTCCTCCGTTGGAGTCGGTGCGCGAGCAGGCTCCGAGGGCGAGTGCGGCCGCCCCGCCGGAAACGCCGAACATCAGGTTGCGGCGGTTCAGTTTCAAATTGTCAGACACGGTGGTCTCCTCCAGAAACTTTCTCGTGTACATTGCCGACCCTAGCGGTCTGCTGTAGGTTTGTCGACAATCCGATGATTGACGTTCGGTAACGAAATCGTCGGTGACCACGCTATTGCAGAGTCCCCCCCGGTCGGCGGCATTCAACCGTGTCCGGTCCGGCCGTGGCGCTAAGATGCTGAGCGAAACTCGCAGAAGGAGAGACGGTCGTGTCGGATCGCAGGAGCGGATCACTGCGCAGTCGTCAGGTGGGACGCCTGGCCCCGGTGCGGCGCACCTCGACGGTGGACCTCATCGCCGACACCATCCGGACCGCGATCGTCGACGGCGCCCTGCCGCCGGGAGCGCCGCTCGGAGAGGCCGAGATCGCCTACCAGCTCGGCGTCAGCCGCGGGCCGCTGCGCGAGGCGATGCAGCGGCTGTGCGCCGAAGGGCTGCTGGTGATTCCGCGGCGCCGGGGCATGGCGGTGCGGACGATGACCGCCGAGGACGTGCACGACATCCACTGGCTGCGGGCCCGGATCGAGACGGAGCTGGGCCGGCGCTTCCTGGACCGCCCCGGCGAGGAGCGCAAGGCGATCCTGAAAGACCTCTCCACCGAGCTCAAGCGGATGCAGAAGGCGCTCAAGGCCGACGACGCGCGCGGCCTGGGCGACGCCTATCTGGACTTCCACCGCGTGCTGGGCGCCGCCGGCTCCTCGACGCGGATGGAGCGCATGGTGCGCACGCTCCTGATCGAGACGCGGCTGTGCACCTTCTCGATGTACGAGCACTTCGAGATCCACCGGGACCTGGCCGAGGAGCACGCGGCGGTCTTCGAGGCGCTGCACGAGGGCCGCGGGGACCGCTTCGCCGAGCTGATGGAGGCCCACCTGCGGCAGGAGGTGGGGCGGCTGCTGGCCGAGCCCGAGGCGGCCCGGGAGGACGTCACCGGGCGGCTGCTGGCCGAGACCCCCGACGAGCCGCAGCCGCTGGACCGACTCGACCTGCCCGAGGGCGCCTGAGCCGCCCCACCGGTCACACCCGCCCCACGGGTCCACCGTCGGCCGTAAGATCACCGACCGGTGGCGTTCTGCTACTGGATTATTCGTTATCGAATTGATATAAAGAGGGTTCCTTCCTCCGGACCGGGATTCGAGGTGGAGCCCCGTATGGACGATCGGCGTCGCACCGTCCTATTCGTGAACGCCGCGGTCACCCTCCTCCTGACCGCGGTGCTCGCCGCCGGACCTGCCCGGGCGCAATCGGTCGAATACGCCGCCCTCGGCGACTCCTACGCCTCCGGTCTGGGCACCCGCGAGTACCTCGACGACGATTCCGGCTGCAAGCGCTCGCCGCACGCCCACCCGTCGCTGCTGGCCGCCGACCTCGGCGCCGACTTCGCCTTCGCGGCCTGCGCGGGCGCCAGGACCGCCGACGTGATCGAGAACCAGCTCGGCTCGCTCTCGGCGAGCACCGACCTGGTCACGCTCACCGTGGGCGGCAACGACACCGGCTGGGCCTCGGTCATCCAGCAGTGCGCCTACCCGTATCCGCTGACGTGCGACGAGCAGATCGACCAGGCGCGCGAGTTCATCCAGAACACCCTCCCCGGCCGGCTCGAGGAGGTCTACGACGCGGTCGCCGACGCCGCACCGACCGCACGGATCGTCGTCCTGGGATACCCGCGCCTGTTCAACGGCCGGGAGTGCAACGCCATCACCCGCATCGACCCGGACGAGCAGGCGCGGCTCAACGACGCGGCCGACCTGCTGGCCGAGACGATCGGCGCGACCGCCGCCGGCCGCGGCCTCGACTTCGTCGACGTGCGCGACCCATTCGACGGACACGCCGTCTGCGACGACACCGAGTGGATCAACGGCCTCGCCTGGCCCATCGGCGAGTCCTACCACCCGAACCGGGACGGCCAGCGGAACGGCTACCTCGCCGGACTGACCGCGCTGATGTGATTCCAGATGGACGAAAAGCCCCTCCCGGCGACGCCGGGAAGGGCTCCAACGATCGTGCCGCCCGGCTACATGCCGCCGCAGATCCGCCAGGCGCCGTCCTCTTTGACCAGGTCCATCGTCGAGGTCGTGTCGAGCGGGACGCTCCCGTACTCGCCCATGTCGATATTGCCGGTCATCGAGACGTCGACGCTGGCGGTGTCGCCGTCCTCGGAGGAGCCGGTGATCTCGTAGTCCATGGTCACCTCCATGTCCTCCATGGCGGCCATCTCCTCCTCGCCGATCGCGCCGGTGCCGAAGTACTCTTCGACCTCCGAATTGAGGGCCTCCTTCTCCTCGGCGCAGACGAACGGCTCCAGGTCGGCGACCATCCCCTCGGTGTCGGTGAAGCCGCCCGAGCTGAAGGACTCGGTGAACACGTCCATGAAGTTGGCCACCACGTCCTCCGGGGAGTCCCCGGCCGAGGGCGCGTCGCCGCCGCCACCGCTGCCGTCGTTCCACGGCTGCCACACCACCAGGCCGATCGCGCCCAGTAGGACCACCACGCCCAGCAGGATGCCGACGATCAGGCCCGCCTTCGACTTCTGCGGGGCCGGCGGCAGCCCGCCCGGGCCGTATCCGGGCTGCTGGCCGTAACCGGGGGGCGGCTGCTGGCCGTAGCCCGGCTGCTGTCCGTACCCGGGTTGCTGCCCATAGCCGGGGGGCGGCTGCTGACCGTACCCCGGTTGCTGGCCGTATCCGGGCTGCTGTCCATACCCGGGCTGCTGCGGCGAATAGCCGCCGGGCTGCTGCCCGTACGGGGGTTGCTGATTCGGGTCGAAGCCCGGCTGTTGTGGCGGGTAGGACATGTTGTTTCCTCGGGTCTCAGGTGTACGTCGCGTCAGGCTAACACGGCTCTGCCACTGCAGAAGTGCTGGCGGAAAGCGCCGTTCAGCCTTCCTGCTCGTCATCTCCAGCTTCTTGCTCGTCCTCTCCCGAATCGAACACCGGCGGGCCCTCCGCGTCCGGAGCGGTCTCGTACTGGGCCTGTTCGGGATCGAGATCGGTCGCCGACGGGATCAGCGTCAGCATCGAGTTCGGAACGCCCACCGGATCCACCTCGCCGTAGCCCAGCAATTGGCGCGTCGAACCGGTCGTGCCCTTGTCGACCAGGCCGTAACTGAACCCGAGGCTGTCGATCAGGTAGCTGAAGCCGGCGATGTCCAGGCCGGTCGGCCCCTTGGCCACCACCACCGCGGCCGTGCCCGGCGGCATCACCACCTGCGTGGTCAGGTTCTCCAGGTTCGACTTGATCGTGCCGTCGTCGTTCAGCTCGACCGACTCGGCCGGCTCGGTCATGTCCGACGGAGCGTTGGAGTAGTAGGCGATCCGGAGCCCGGTGTCGTCCTCGGCACCGGGGTCGAACACCGAGCAGACCGCCGGGCGGTCGCTGTCGAGCGTCCGCGTCTCCTTCCGGGCCTGCGGGAAGTTCGGCTTCTCGTACTCGGCCTCGATGCCGACCCGGCTCACCTCGTCGGCGGCGATGGGGACCGTGTCGCCCAACTGGCCCTCCAGCAGCATCTCGGTGGTGTCGCCGATCCGGGCGAGCTCCGGCTCCTCCTCGACCCGCAGCAGCACGTACTTGCTCCCGTTCGACTCGACCGTCTGGCCGTAGTCCAACTGGTTGCCGTCGGCGTCCACCACCTCGGACGGCTCGCCGAAGTAGTCCTCGGGCTCCGCCTCCAGCGGCGGGCCGTCATCCAAGGTCGTGAGCACATCGTCGGTCACCGGCACCGCGTCGCTCGCCGTCATGTCCAGCGCCGCCAGCGCCGAATCGGGGTCGGTGATCTCGTGCCGGCGGTCGTCCCACAGCAGGTACATCCGCGACTCGCCCTCGCGGACGACCGACTCGGCCAGCATCCACTCCTCATCGCCGAGGAACTCCGGCTCGGGCAGGTCGGCCACCAGCAACTGCGTGAACATGTGGCTCCTGACCCCGCCGTCCTCGCGGTGGAGCGAGCAGGCGTTCCAGTCCTCGTCCTGCAGCAGGCTGTCCGGGGGCGGCGGCGAGGGCGGCACGTCGTTGAGCCCGACCATGAACCCCCGCGGGTACCCCGCCAGCGACTCCGGCTTCAGCTCCTGCACCGGCGGTTCGCCGTTGTAGGGCTCCAGCAGCAGCAGCGCCGAGGTGAAGTTCGTGACCGGCCACAGCTTCGGCTCGTCGCCGTTCTCCTCGCTCTCGTCGTGAGCGAAGGTGTAGACGTAGATCGAGGTGGTGCCCTTCTCCAGGATGATGTGGTTCAACTGCGGCGCGTCGTTGCCCTTGTTCAGCAGCGCGGCGATCGCGAACCCGGCGAAGATCAGCACCATGATCATCACCGAGGCGAAGATGGAGACGCCGATCCGGCGCAGCGGACGTTCGACCGAGTCGGGGTTGGCCAGCACCAGCGCCTGGTTCATCCGCGAGGTGATGAAGCGGTGGGCGTCCACCTGCTCCCGGCGGGAACGCATCTGGGCCATCGAATTCAGCCTCTCTCGGGGTGACTGGGAACGGTCGCTCTACCCGCGCAGCGTCAGCGCGAAGTCGTACAGGTGGCAGATCCAGCCGGCCAGCGGCAGGATCGAAACGATCAGCAGCGCCTCGCCGATGTCCAGCAGCCGGCCCCAGGTCGGAGCGATCTTCTTGCCCGCCACGGCCAGGCCGTAGACCATCGCGATCACCGTCAGCAGCGTCAGCGCCCCCAGGATCGCCACCAGGCGGACCACCAGGCTGTCGGTGCCCAGGAAGATCGCCGTCAGCATCGCGGTCAGCCCGCCCATGCCGCAGGCCAGCATCACGATCCGCGCCGGCCGGTCCTCGATCGAGCGGGAGCGGCTCAGCAGGATCAGCGCCACGACCGTCGACAGGACCATGCCCGGCAGCTCGCCGGAGAACGCCAGCGCGATCGACGACACCAGCCCCACCACCGCCGCGAAGGCGTACAGGGCCTCCAGGTAGTTCCCGGCGTGCTCGGACAGGGTGAGGATCCGCTTGCCGTCGATCGTCTCGGTGTCGCCCTCCTTGAGCTCGTCGGTGGTCGACGGCAGCGTGGGCGTCGGCACCATCGCCATCGACAGCGACAGGCGGGGTGCCGAGGGCAGCAGCGCCAGCGCCAGCGGCGCGGCGATGGCCGCGCCGGTCGCGGCGGTGCTGGGGAAGTTGGGGGAGTCGATCAGCATCATGAACCCGACCGCGATCCCGAGCACGATCGCGCCCAGGATCGTGGTGATGAACACCGGCGCCGAGGCCATGTCGCCCACCGCGACCATGCCGAGCACGCTGAACAGGAGGATCGCGCTGGCCGCGATCATCACGTGCGGGGCGTCGAGTTCGGATACGGTCCGGTCGCCTGCGGCGATGAGCAGCCCGCCCACTCCGGCGTAGACCACGGCGGTGACGCCGAAGTAGGTGGCCGCGCGCGAGTCGCCGACCGCGCGGCTCAGCAGCGCCGAGGCTCCGACCAGGACCGCGGCCACGGCCAGGGCGACGATCGCGCCGGGCAGTTGCGGCGGGCCGGTCAGCAGCACCGCGAGGGCCCCGGCGGCGAGGGCGGCGGTGCCGACCCCGACCGCGAAGCGCTTGGTGGCGATGTGGTCCCACCGGTTGCCGCGCTGCTCGGTGGCGGTGGCGACCGCGTCGATGACGTCGTCGAAGACGATCTCGGGCTTGGCTGCGTCGGCGGGGTTGAGGTAGAGCATCTCGCCGTCGGCGACCGACAGTTGCGAGCACGAGTGCCCGGTGTCGAGGGGGTCCTCCCCGAGCCGGGAGAGGATCCAGCCGCCGTTGTCGCCGGCCTCGTCGATGTAGTACTCGCCCGCCTGGTGCAGGATCGTCGGCAGCAGGTCCGACAGAGGCACGTCTGAGGGCAGGGCGAGGTCGATCCTGGTGCGAGGACTGACGATCGTCACCCTGCTGAGGGTGGCCGATTTGGTGCTCACCGCACGAACCTCCGGGTCGGGTCGAGAATCGGGGGGACGTTCCCAGGATAAATCCCTCATGCCATCACGCACCCGGCGCACCGGTGGCGATGCGGTCCTACCCTGAAAGTGCGATACTCGACAGAGCGCACTTACATCTTTTATACGGCAGGGCGCATCCCCCGGTGAGTACAAGGACCCACTGTGACGACCAAACTCTTCCGTCGGCCGCCGCGCAAACGCGGTCCGCAGGCGCCGCGCGGCGACATCCTGCTCGAGTCGCCGCCGGACATGCCCGATCCGCAGCCGAAGTCGATCGGGCAGTACCTGATGGTGCTGCCGATGCTGGCCGGAGCCTGCGCGATGGCGCTGATGATGATGCGCCGCGGCGGCGGCGCCGGCGGCGGCATCGACCCGCTGATGATGGCCGTCGGCGCGATGTTCGGCGTGTCCATGCTCGGCATGTTCCTGTCCAACATCGGCGGGAACAAGGGGCAGAAGAAGGCCGAGTTCAACGCCGAGCGGCGCGACTACATGCGCTACCTGAACCAGGTGCGGCGCCGGGCCCGCAAGGGCGCCGAGCGGCAGTGGCGGGCGGCGCGCTGGCGCCACCCCGACCCGCAGGCGCTGTGGTCGCTGGTGGGTTCGCGGCGGATGTGGGAGCGCCGCAACAAGGACGACGACTCCTTCGACGTCAGGGTCGGGGTCGGCAAGCAGCGCATGACGATGAAGCTGGTGCCGCCGGAGACCAAGCCGGTCGAGGACCTGGAGCCGATGTCGTCGATGGCGCTGCGGCGTTTCGTGGCCGCGCACTCCAACGTGATGAACATTCCGCGGTCGCTGCGGTACACCGAGGCCGGGCGGCACGTGCTGCGCGGGGACCGGGCGCTGGTCATGGACAATCTGCGGTCGCAACTATGCCAGTTGGCGGTGCTGCACTCGCCCGACGACGTGATGGTCGCGGTGGTGGCCGACGCCGACCGGATGGCCGAGTGGCACTGGACGAAGTGGCTGCCGCACCTGCAGCATCCCTCGGACGAGGACGGCGCCGGTCCGGTGCGGATGTTCTACAACTCCACCTCGCAGTTGGAGAGCGCCCTGCGCGACCAGTTCACCGGCCGCGCCGCCTGGTCGCCGGGGGCCACGGCCGGGGAGGACGAGTCCCACCTGGTGGTGATCCTCGACGGCGGCGACGTCGACCCGACCGGGCTCATCGCCGCCGACGGCATGGCCGGGGTGACGGTCTTCGACTTCTCCGGTTACCTGCCGCGCAAGCCCGGCCCGCAGATCAAGCTGCTCGACATCACCGAGGACGAGATCCGCAGCGACCAGGCCGGACGCCGCCGGGTCCTGGGCAGGCCCGACCGGCTGTCGTACAACCAGGCCGAGGGCATCGCCCGGTCGCTGGCCCCGTGGCGGCTGACGCTCAAGGGCGCCGGCGGGAGCACCGAGTCCGGCGACGAGGACGCCTCGCCGATGTCGGCCCCGTCGAACCTGCCGGAGATGCTGGGCTTCAACGACGCCGCCGCCCTCGACCCGGCCGTGCACTGGCGGGAGAAGGCGGTCAAGGACTACCTGAAGGTGCCGATCGGGCCCGGACCGGACGGCTCGGTCGTCGACATCGACTTCAAGGAGTCGGCCGCCGGCGGCATGGGCCCGCACGGGCTGTTGATCGGCGCGACCGGTTCGGGCAAGTCGGAGGTGCTGCGCACCATCGTCGGCTCGATGATCGCCACGCACTCCTCCGAGGAGCTCAACTTCATCCTTGTCGACTTCAAGGGCGGGGCGACGTTCGCCTCGCTCGACGAGCTGCCGCACGTGTCGGCGGTCATCACCAACCTGGCCGACGAGATCGAGCTGGTCGACCGCATGGCCGACGCGCTCGAGGGGGAGCTGGTGCGCCGCCAGGAGGTGCTGCGCTCGACCGGCAACTACACCAACCGGTGGGAGTACGAGAAGGCCCGCGCCGCCGGGCAGCCGCTCGACCCGATGCCGACGCTGATGATCATCGCCGACGAGTTCTCCGAGATGCTCGTCGCCAAGCCGGAGTTCATCAACCTGTTCCTCCAGATCGGCCGCATCGGCCGCTCCATCGGCGTCCACATGCTCCTGGCCTCGCAGCGGCTCGAGGAGGGCAAGCTCAAGGGCCTGGACACGTTCCTGTCCTACCGGGTCGCGCTGCGCACGTTCTCGGCCCAGGAGTCCCGCACCGTCATCGGCACCGGCGCGGCCTACGAGCTGCCGCAGCAGCCGGGCCACGGCTACCTCCAGGTCGGCACCGAGGAGCTGGTGCGGTTCCGCGCCGCCTACGTCGGCGGTGCCTACAAGCCGCCGAAGCAGCAGGTCTCCCGCGCCGAGCGCATCGCCGCGGTGCAGCACAAGGTGCAGCGGTTCCTGCCCGGCCACGTCGAGCTGCCGCCCGAACCGGAGCCGGAGGAGGAGCCCGAGGAGGACGAGGCCGAGGCCGAAGCCGAGGAGGAGAACGAGGACGAGAAGCTCTCCGAGCTCGAGGTGATGGTGAACAACTGCATCGGGATGGGCCGGCCGGCCCACCAGGTGTGGCTGCCGCCGCTGACCGAGCCGCCGACGCTCGACCGGTTGCTGCCGAACCTCGAGCCCGATCCGGTCCGCGGCCTGACCCCGAAGGGCTTCTCGCTCAACGGGAAGCTGAACGCGGTGCTCGGCGAGGAGGACCGGCCGTTCGAGCAGCGGCGCAGCCCGTTCATCGTCGACCTGTCCGGCGGCCAGGGCACCGTCGCCATCGCCGGCGGTGCCCAGTCCGGCAAGTCGACGATGCTGCGGACCATGATGGGGTCGATGGCGCTGACGCACACCCCGAAGGAGATCCAGTTCTACTGCCTGGACTTCGGCGGCGGCACCCTGCGCGGCATCGAGGACCTCCCGCACGTGGCCGGGGTGTTCGGCCGCCAGGAGGAGGAGGGGGTGCGCCGCACCATCCAGGAGGTCACCTCCATCCTCAACGAGCGGGAGGCGTTCTTCACCGCCAACAAGATCGACGGCATGCACGCCTACCGGCGCATGAAGGCCGACGGCCGCTTCCCCGACGACCCCTACGGCGACGTCTTCCTGGTCGTCGACAACTGGATGACGCTGCGGGAGGACTACGAGCCGTTCGTCGACCAGATCCGCACCATCGGCAACCGGGGCCTGTCCTACGGCGTGCACGTGATCGTCACCTGCGCCCGGTGGGGCGACATCCGCATGAACATGCGCGACATGTTCGGGCTGAAGCTGGAGCTGAAGCTCTCCGACAACATGGAGTCCGAGGTCGACCGCAAGGCGCAGGCGAACGTCCCCAAGGGCCGGCCGGGCCGTGGGCTGTCGACCAACAAGCTGCACTTCCTGTCGGGGGTGCCGCGCATCGACGGGAACATGGACGGCGACGACCTGTCCCCGGGCGTGGAGGACTTCGTCAAGAAGGTCAAGCAGGCCTGGCCCGGCCCGCCGTGCCCGCCGGTGCGGCTGCTGCCGCGCGAGCTGCACGTCGACCAGTTCCTGCAGGCGGTCGACCGGTCCAAGCCGGGCATCCCGATCGGGCTCAACGAAGCCGGGCTCAAGCCGGTCACGCTCGACTTCGAAGCCGAGTCGCACCTGCTGGTGCTCGGCGACACCGAGTGCGGGAAGACGAATCTGCTGCGGCACATCGCCCGCCAGATCCAGGCCACGTACGCCGGCGACGAGGCCAAGGTCATCATGGCCGACTTCCGGCGCGGCATGCTCGAGGAGATCGGCAAGCCCACGCTGCTGGACTACGCGATGAACAGCAAGCAGTTCGAGACCGCCTGCAAGCGGCTCAAGGGCCCGATCGAGAACCGGCTGCCCGGCGACGACGTCTCGGCGGCGCAGTTGCGCGACCGGACCTGGTGGACCGGCCCGGACCTGTACCTGATCGTCGACGACTACGAGATGGTCTCCCAGGGGCGGTCCGGCCCGCTGACCTCGCTGGCCGAGCTCATCCCGCAGGGCCGGGACATCGGCTTCCACATGATCCTCGCCCGGCGCTGCGCCGGCGCCGGACGATCCATGATGGACCCGGTGATGGGGCAGATCAAGCAGCTCGAGAACCCCGGCCTGCTGATGAGCGGCAAACGCGAGGAAGGCGCGATCTTCGGCAAGCTGCGGCCCAGCCCGCAGCCGCCCGGCCGCGGCACCCTCGTGCGCCGCAAGGACGGCGAGCAGCTCATACAGACCGCGCTCCTGCCGCCGAACGGCCAAGGCTGAATGGAACGCCCGCCCGGACGGGCGGCCGCGCGGCCGCCCCGACGCGTGCAGGCGCTGCGCCTGCTGCTGGCGGCCCAGACGGTCCTGGTGGCGGCCCTCTGGCTCTGGACGTGGCGCGCCCTCCAGGGCCAGGCATGGGCCGGCGGCGTCGAGACCGAACTGTTCGAACGCGGCATGTCCTACCTGGTGACGCTCGCCCCCGCCCTGCCGGTCAACCTGCTCGCGGTCTACTGGCTCGGCAAGGGCGGCTTCCGGGCCCGCCTCTACCTCACCGGCGCCGCCGTCCTCGCCGCCGTGCAGCAGATCCTCCTGCTCGTCCCGGTCGACCCCGGCCGGTCGGTGGCCGCCGGAGTCCTGTTCGCGCTCACCGTCGGGCCGGTCGCGTTCGCGGCCGTGGCGATCGCGGCCACCGCCGAATCCCAGCGGTGGCTGCGCACCGAGCACGAACCGGCCCGGCCGCACCTGCTGAGCGTCGAGTCGCTCACCTGGGGCGCGAGCGTGATCCTCGGCTTCGGCGTCGCCGTGTCCGTGGGCGACTGGGTGACCGCCTCGACCGAGACCGGCCCTCCGGTGGGCGAGCACGACGAATCCGACGTGTGGGCCCGCATCGAAGCGGCCGTGACGACCACCGCCGTCGCCCACCAGGGCTTCCCCGGCTTCCACAGCCGCGAGGTCGAGGTCACCGCCTGCGGCTACCGCACCGAAAGCGGCCTGCAGACCTACCGCTACCGCATCGCCTACGGCATCGCCGACTTCGACGATCCGGCCGACGAGACCGCCTACACCACCGCCCTCCGGGACCGATGGAGCGGCGGCGACTACGAGGTCCTCTACCGGGGCACCACCCGCGACGGCCGGCCCACCCTCACCGCCCACCGCGGCGACGACCTCACCTTCCGGCTCCTCACCGGCGAGCAGCCCCTGCTGGAGGTCCAGAGCGGCTGCCTCGAAAGGGTCGACGACAGCGTCCCCTGCCTCGACCCGCAGGGCGAGGTGCCCCCGGAACGCGACACGGTCGTCGGCCTGCCGTGTACGGGGGAGGATTGATCCGGCGGGGGTTCCATGCCGTGCGGCGAAGTGACAGCATGAGGTGATGAGCAGGCGACGGGACCGGCGGCGGAGAGAGCGGATCGAACTCCGCGCGGCCCTGCGCCGCGAAGTCGAGGACATCGAAGACCTCCTGACCGCGATCCGCCCGCACCTGGCGGCCATGGGCGACGACCTGGCCACCGTCACCGACCCGTTCGAAGCCGAACTGGCCGGCGGCGCGATCCTCGGCCTCCTGGCCGGCATCGAGCAACTCGACTCCGACCACGCCGCCGTCCGCCTGGTCGAAGAGGTCGCCCGCGGCGCCGACCCCAGCGCCCGCGCCCTGCTGACGTTCATGGCGCTCGGCCCCGACGAACAACTCGCCGCGCTGGCCCGCGAGGCCGACACCGTCCTCGAGGCCACCGGGGTGCCCGACCCGGTGTGGACCGCCGAGCTCTTCCGCCCGGTGGAACCGGTCCGCTTCACCCGGATCACCGTCCCGCAGGACGACGACGAAGCCTGGCTGCTGGCACTGTTCCACCGCGGCGAGGAGGAGCACGGCTTCCTGATCGGTGTCGACCACACCGGAGGCGGCGCGATCACCATGCTCGACCCGGTCCCGCCCGACCAGGTACCGGGCCTGCTCAAGCGGATCGACTCCGGCAACCTGCTGAACGAGATCCCCACCCGGACCGAGGACCTCACCCACGAGGCGGCCCGGCGCTTCCTCGACCGGGCGATCGGCACCACGCTCGAGCAGTGGGCCGAGGAGGACGACGAACTCGACGGCGACGACCCCGAGACCGACTACCTCCCGGCCCGGATCCTGCTGCTGACCAGACGACTCACCGAATCCGGCATGACCGCCTACCGGCGGCGCTGAGCGCATGCCCGACGCCCCGCGCCGCGCCGAGGCCCCAGCCGAAGACGCCGATGGCCTATCGTGATGGAGACTGAACCCTTTGCCTGGCTTGGCAATCGTGGACGGATGGGGTCCGATGAACGAGCGTTTCGTTGATCGTGTGGATGAGGCGGACCGGCTTCGCAAGTTCGCCAGGGCGGTACCCGGCGGGACGACCGACCCCTGCATAGTGGTCGAGGGGCCCTCGGGCATGGGCAAGTCCGCCCTGCTGGCCGACTTCGAAGCCGCGCAAAGCGAGCTGCCGGTCGACGTCTACACCGTCCGCTGCAACCCCACGATCGGCCCCACCCTGACCTTCGGACCGATCGTCGACCTCCTGGCGCTCCTGGAATCCCGCCGCCGGTCCCGCAGACTGCTGCGCAAACCGGTCGTGGCGGGTGTGACCGCCTCCGTACCGGCGCTGCTCGGGGAGCTCGTCCCCGGACTCAAACCGGTCGTCAACGCCGGTGCCGAGGTGGTCAAGACGTCGCTGGGGTCGGGCTCGATGCCGTTCGACAGCCTGATGCCGTTCCAGCAGGCGGCGGCGATCCGCATCACCGAAGCGATCGGCAAACGGATCGCCAAGCGGCCGTCGGTGTTCGTCATCGACGACGTCCACCGGTGCGACCACAGCAGCCTGGAGGTGCTCGACCGCCTGATGCGTCGGCCGGAAGGACTGCCGATGGGCCTGGTGCTGGGGTTCGATCCGTTCCACAGCGGCGGACGGGAGACCGAACCGCTCCTGGGCTCCTGGGAGCGCGAAGGACTGCTGCGCCGCCTCCCGATCGGCGGGCTGCCCGCGGAGGCGGTCGCCGACCTGGTCGAATCGAAGCGACCGGTGTCCCCGCCCGAGTTCGCCGCCGAACTGAGCCAGGTCACCGGCGGCCACCCGATCTTCGTGGTCAAGTGCCTGGACGACTGGGAGAACGCGGCCGATCGAGGCATCGCCCTCCCCGAAAGCCTGGCGCACTGGGTCGACGAGCAGCTCGAGGCCCTTCCGGAGTCGAGCCGGGAACTGGTCGTCCTGGGTGCCGCCCAAGGGTACGGATTCGATTCGGCGACGCTGGCCGGCCTGGCCGGACGCGAGCACGCCCCCGTCCGGGACCGGCTCCACGAGCTCGCCAGACGCAGCCACCTCATCGAGGCCGACGGGGCGCCCCCGTGGGCACGCTACCGCCGGGCCGACCACTACCGGTTCCAGCACCGGGCGCTGTGGCGCTTGGTCTACCGATCGCAGAGCATCGACCAGCGCCGAGAACGACACGAGCGGATCGCCGCAGCCGAGCTGGACCGACTCGGCGAGACTGCGAACCTGGAACACCGGTTGGAGATCGCCCGCCACTACCGGGCCGCGGGCGTCCGCTGCCTGGGAGCCTCGAGCGACTTCCACCTGGAGCTCGCCTCCCGCGCCGCCACCGAACTGCTGTCGATGTCCGAAGCCGAGTGGCTGTGCGGCATCGCGATCGACGCGGCCAGGAGCATGCCGCCCGGCGAACCGGGCCGCGATGCACGGCTGATCCGGGCGATCGTCCTGCACCTGTCGTTGACCGAGGTGCGCTGGAAGGGCCTGCGCCGACCGACCGGGGAGCGCGACGTCGACGCGCTGGCGGCCGAGGCCGAGGAAGCGGCCCGGCGGCACGGGGATCCGGTGCTGCTCGCCCGAGCGGCCATGATGCGCGGCAAGACCTTGATGTCCACGCGCGGACTCGAAGTCGGCCTGGAGCGCCTGCACCGGGCCGTGGAACTGGCCGAGAGCTCCGGAGACGCCGTCGCGCTCTACGTCGCCCGGATCGAGTACGGCCGCCAGGTCTCGAAGCGGCGCTTGGCCGACGGGCTCGCGCAGCTCGCCGAGGCCGAGCGGATGCGGCGGACGGACGCCCGGATCTCAGGCGGCGACGACCCGGTGCTGAACCACAGCCGCAATCTGGGCGAGATCCAGTACGGGATCACGCTGTTCGACTCTGGGCGCCTCGGTGAAGCGCTCGACCGGCTCGTGCCCGCGGTGGACCGGATGCGCGCCGAAGGCAGTCTCGCGGAATTGCCCATCGCCCTGAACTACCTGGCGCAGGTCCGCACCACCCTCGGCGACCTGGAAGGGGCCGAGGACGCGCTGCGGGAGGCGTGCTCGATCGAGGAGGAGCGGGGCGGGGAGTCGGGTTGGCACGCTTACAACTCGGCGCTGCTCGCGCACCCCCGGGGCCGATCGGGCGCGGCGGGCCGGGAGGTGATCGCGCTGATGGAGTCGGCTTGGGAGGAGACCGAGCGGACCTGGCTGCTGAACCTCGTCCCGATCGTCCGCAACCTGTACGCCCAAGCGCTCCTGGAGCACCGCGGCGACCTGGAAATGGCCGGGCGGCTCGCCCAGGCGACGGTGGAGGAGACCCGGCAGAGCGGCATGGTCCGGTCGACGATCGCGGCCCATATGCTCCTGGGCCGGATCGCCAGAGCTCGGGGCGACGCCGAGCGTGCTCTCCGGGAGGCCGAGCACGGCGTCCGGATCCTCGACGAGGTGGGGCCGATGCCGGCGCTGCGCACCGAGGAGGTCTGTTTCCACGCGGCGCTCGCGCACGCGGCCGCGGGCCGCTCGGACTCGGCCCGTGAGTTGCTCGATCGGGCACGCGCCGAACTGGATCGCAAAGCCGAACTGATCGACGACCCGGCCGTGAGGACCGGGTTCGTCGAGAGGGACCCGCTCAACCGCGCGATCCGCGACGGTGAGGGTTCCGAGCGGTGAGGAGCGCATCCGGCCCCGGCCGTGAGCGGGACGGTGCGAGACTGGATTGGCGATGCTGACGATCACCAAGGAGTTCCACTTCTCGGCGAGCCACGTCCTGGAAGGGCTCCCGAGCTGGCACCCTTGCGCCCGCATGCACGGGCACAACTACGTCGTCGTACTGGAGCTGAGGGCCTCGCGCGACCGCCTCACCCCATCGGGTTTCGTGCGCGACTACCGGGACTTGGACGAGTTTAAGCAATGGGTCGACAAGACTCTGGACCACCGGCATCTGAACGAGTCGATGGAGTGGAATCCGACCTCGGAGAACCTGGCGATCTGGATCTACGAGCGGTGGATCGAGGACTTCCCCGAGCTGACCGCAGTGCGGGTGTGCGAGACCGCCAAGACCACCGCCGAGTACCGCCCCGGGGCGTTATCCGAGTTGACGGCCGGGGCCTTGAACACCCGCCGAGTCACGACCGCTCCCAGCTTCCCGGGAACGAGAGTCGCCCGTACGGGTGTCTTGATCGGCGACGGTCCGGAACGGATCGGGAGACAGGCCTCAGGGACGTAGACGCTGGCGTTTTCGGGTGGGCAGCAGGTTATTCGGTCGCGGCCGCGTTCCACAAGCGGTGGACGGACGCCCGGACGCGGTCTTCGCCGAGGTCGGGGAGGATCGCCGCGATGTGTTCGGCGCCGAGCGGCGCCAGCAAGGCGTGCGCGGTGGCCTCTGCGTCGGGTCGGTCATCGAGCAGGATCACGGTGTGGCGGTGCCAGAAGCGGTAGGCACCGATCCGGTAGCGCGCACCGGGGCTGGCGGTCTCCGACATGCGCACGAGCGGCAGATGCTCGAAGAGGTAGTCCAGGTAGGCCTCGACGAAGGCGGCCATGCGCTCGGGAGCGGGAGCTCCTGGCCCCAGCGGCGGGGGACCGGTGAGGATCCCGTCTTGGAGCACGCGTTCGCGCGAGTCGAGGAGCGCTGCGGCCAGGCCGGCCTTGTCGCCGAAGCGGCGGAAGAGCGTCCCCTTGCCGACACCGGCGGCCGTGGCGACCTGGTCCATCGACACGTCCTCGACTCCGTGCTCTGCGAAGAGACGTGCCGCCGCGTCCAGGATCGCGGCCCGGTTGCGGGCCGCGTCGGCGCGCTCCTTCGGTGGCGGGGTCCGAAGCAGTTCCAGCGGGGTTGCAGAAACGGACTGTGGTCCGGTACGGTCGTGTTGCACATCTGGACTATAGTCCACTTACTTGAAAGGTGCGACATGACTGCACTCATCACCCGTGACGAACTCAAGGCCGCAGTCGAGAGCGGCGACGTGACCGTCGTCGATGCGCTCGGCGGCGAGTACTGGGCCAAGCAGCACCTGCCCGGTGCCCTCCCGCTCGTCCTGGCGGACGTCGACGACAAAGCCTCGACCCTGCTGCCCGACCGCGACGCCGCGATCGTCACCTACTGCTCGAACCCCGCCTGCCCCAACAGCGGCCAGGTCGCCGACCGGCTGACCGCCATGGGCTACACCAACGTCCGCAAGTACAAGGAGGGCATCGAGGACTGGACGGCCGCCGGCCTGCCGGTCGAATCGGCCTGACCCCCGGCGGCCGGGCGCAACGTCCGGCTGCCGCCCGTCCCGCCGTAATCCTTCGCATTCATGGAAGGTGCGTCGCCACAGTCCGACCGCGCCTGCGACGATCCGGTCGGCGTTCGCCCTGGCCCAGTCCAGGTGGTGCGGTTCGGAGATGACCAGGCGCGCGTTTTCCGAGTTCAGGTCGATCACGCTGCCGATCGGGGCCGGTATCCAGCCGACCAGCAGGATCCTGAGCCGGTCTTGGCCGACCGGCCAGGAGTATTGGACGCGGCGGTCCGCTACGGGCTCGATCGCCAGGACCGGCATACTGGCGGCGTCGACGATGGCATTCAACCTCACTACGCACCGCCCGGAGCCGCCGTCGGCAGCGGCATTATCAGGTATCGGGACCCGTCCGCCCGGACGTGGAGCCCCGGCGCATCCGGATGTCGATCCGTCGAGTCCGGCTCGTCGTCCGGTTCCGGCTTCCGGGGTTCGGGCCCGGTCTCGTCGTTTGCCGAATCCGCGAAGTAGGCACTCCACGTGAACCCCGTCGTCAGCGCGGTCAGGAGCAGGTAGGCCAGCCCCACCAGCGCAGCGAGACGACGCCGGACGCGGCGATCCTGCTCGGGAGTGGTCGCGACTGCGGTTGGAGCAGGGGAAGAAGGCTCGGTGAAGTCGATCCGCCAGGCGTGGTTCTGCTCGACGGGAGTAGGGCTGGGTCTGCGGGTGGAGGGGTTCGGGAACGGGCGCTTGCTCGGGAGTCTCCAGGGCTCCCACGGCTTGGCCGGAGCTCGGGTCCCGGGTCGTGCCGGGTGGGCCCAGGCCGGAGTGCCCGGGACCGGCTTGACGGCCGTCCACCTGTCGGGGGCGTTTCGCTCTATTGCCTCAGACGGTTTTTCACGTAGGCTGACAGAGACCATGGGAGGTTACCTTCCGATGGTTGTGGAGGCGGGCCGCCGCGGTGATTGGCGTCAGTGAGGCGGCCCGCCGGGCCATATTCGGTTGGTGCGCTTCGCGCGTGCCAGCACCATGGCACAGCCCGAACCCGGAATCAAGGACGACACGCGCTCGGGTTCGAGAACGTCTAGGACCTCCCTCACACCCCGCTCGGCCTCTTGTTCTACCTGGACAGTGCCCTACTCTGGAGGGCTCAGCCGCGGCTCACCGAGACGGCGCAGGTCCGGTATCTTGTGGGACAGAGCGGACACCGCTGTTACGACAGAAGCACGGAAGGGGCCATCCCCATGGCGTCACCTCTCGACTCGATACCCCCGAAACGCAGAACCTGCCACCCCGACCTCCCCAGCCGTGCAAGGCAAACGGACCGAGGAGTGTCGCGGCGCCTGCGAACCGCTCTCGGGGCGGGCCTCGGAGCGGTCGCTCTGGCGGGAAGCATTGTCGCCACACCAAGTGCCGCGCTCGCGCAGGACCAGAAGCTCACCGATTCAGCGCAGTGGGCGCTGGACCTCATGCAGGTGCCCGCCGCTCAGGAGACGACCAAAGGCGATGGCGTGACGGTCGCGGTCATCGACACCGGGATGGGCGAGCACCCCTTCTTCGACGACAAGGATGTTCTGCCTGGTTTCTCAGCGTTCGACCGTGAAGACGATGCTTGGGAGGACACTCTCGATGGCCACGGTATGCAGGTCGCCGCGGGTGTTCTCCACGTCGCACCGGAGGCGACAATTCTTCCCGTCCGGTTCGACAACGGGGCCGAGGTAGAGATTGGTGGTCTCGGTGCAACGACCAAGCCGTCGTTCGAGTGGGCCGCTGACAATGGCGCTGATGTCATCGTTTTCGCGTCGGGTCAAACTGGGGAGAACGAACGTATCACTGAGGCAGTTCAATACGCCATCGATAAAGGGGTAGTGGTGATCTCCGCGGTCGGGAACATTCCGGAGAACCCCCCAGCGTTCCCCGGAAATCTTCCCGGCGTCGTAGGAGTTGCAGGAACGGACACTGACGGATCCGCTTGGTACGGGACATCAACCGGACCCGAAAACGACATCGCTGCACCAGCGGAGAACATGCTCCATCCACTACCGATGAAAGAGGACAAGGGCTGGGGGACCGAGCCTGAAGTCGAATACGACGAAGGCATTGCCGGTACATCGGTCGCCTCCGGCTTTGTCGGCGGCGTCGCCGCCCTGACCATGGCGGCACATCCGGACCTGGATGAGAACAACGTGATCCAGCGTCTGATCCAAACCGCCGGAGACGGCAGCGGCGAGAACCGCACTGATGCGATGGGGTTCGGTCTTGTAAACGCTCAGCGAGCAGTAGACGCTGACGGCATCGAAACCGTCGACGAGAATCCGCTCGGATACCCGATGGGGGAAGCGGGAGCGAGCGGCGCCAGCCCGGATGATGATGGCGAAGAGGATTCCGAGGCGGGCGAGGGGGAAGCGCCGGCAGAGAACTCGGCCGAGGAGCCATCAGCGGTGGATACCGAAGCGGCGTCCGAGGAGTCGGACTCCGGCCTGTCGACGGTCATCGTTATCGCGGCGGCACTCGTCTTGATTGGCGCGGCGGTCGGCGTGTGGCTTGTGCTCCGGGGGCGAAGCCGCAAGCAGGCGGCGATGGTCCGCGGGAGGTTCGACCCCGGAGTCGGACCAGCTCAAGGCGGCTATTCACCGTCGGAGCCGCCCCAGGCGCAGCACTACGCCCCACCAACGTCGGGGCCGCCGCAAGGCTACGGATCCCCACCGCCTCCCGACCCACAGGGCTACAGCCCACCTCCTGGAGGCGCGGACCAGAGCCCACCATGGCAGCCCAGCGATCCAAATTATCGAAGGTGACAACAGCGAAAAGTGAGGGGCGAGCGGCTCTGCCGCTCGCCCCTCACTTTTCGGCTCTCAGAGGTCAGTCGTCGAGTTCCTCGTCCGGAGTCCGGTTGCGTCCCCAGTTGACATCGTCTTCCTTCAACCAGGTCTCGCGCGTGTATTCCTCTTCCTCATCATCGTCGTTGTGACCCGAGCGAGTGCCACCGCGCGGACCGACTCCGCGGCTGTTGATGCCGCGGCCGGTCGCGCTGCCGCGTCCGCCCGTACCGCGTCCCGATCCCGAGCCCCGGGTAGAGCTGGCGGGCCTATTGGCACCGCTGCGCGCCGGGCTGTTCGAGCCTGTGCCGCGACCGGGAGCGGATCCCGCACCGCTGCTGCGTGCCGGTCCGAACAGGCCGGCGCCGGTTCCGGTGCCGGTGGTGCCAGCACCGCCGACACTGGTGGCCCCAGGGCCACCGCCAGGTGCGAACGCGGTGGCCGAGCCGCCACTGGCCAGGGCGCCGCCCTCGAAATTCGAGTCGAGGTCGGTGTATGAAGCCGGGTCCCAGCCGTCTACCGGTTCAAGATCATCGGAACCGGCACCATTGAACTGATTGTCGTTCGCGAAGTTCGCCGACCCTGGACCGGAGCCGCCACCCGTGTAGCCGCCGGTGGGGCCCAAGCCGCTGCTACCGAAGACGCCGCCGGTGGGCTGCTGATAGGTATCGTTGCCGGGCATGCCGGTCGGAGGCGGCGAGGGAGGCTCGCGGAATGTGTCAGCGACATCCTGGTAATTCTGGCCCAGGTCGGCAACGATGATCGCCATGGCTTCATGGCGCTCCTCGATGTAGTCCGCATGCTCACGCTGGAGTTGCGGACGTTGGTTCTGCTCCTTTTCAGTGCCCGGTTGCAGGTCTTCCGGCTTGGTCTGCTCAAGCCATTCATCGTAGTCAGTGAGCGTATGCTCGGGATAGAGATCCTGGTCCCTGGCCTTCTGCTGCGCTTCTTTGAGGAATCCAGCAAGTTCAGGCACTGTATATTCTGAGACCCGCTCCATACCGCTTGCGGCCTCGTCGCCGTACTCACGCAGGATTTCCATGCGGCGTTGGAACTCCTCGGAGGCCGATCCCTGCCAGTAGTCGGCGACCTGGGACATGGCGGTGTCGAGACCGGTCTTGGCGTTCTCGATGTCTGCGCTGGCGGTGCGCCAGACCGAGCCGCCCTGCTCGACGCTCCACGAGTCGCCGTCAGTGATGAGCTTCTGCCAGAGCTGTTCGTGGGTGTATGTGTTCTTGTAGTATTCGGCGCCCTTACCCTGTCCCATGACGTGGCTCCTTCCTAGGGGCTGAGGCGAAGTCTATTGTCGAATGCCCGTCAGTGCTGCGGTGCATCGCCGTCCCCGTCGCCCTCCAGCGCCTCGTTCTCGGACTGAACTTCCTGGACTTCGCTTTCGGAGATGCCTTCGGTCGAGTCGAACTCCGAGTTGATCTGGTTGATGTCGGCGGCCACGTCGCCGTCGTTGTTGACGTACTCGGTCTTGATCTCCTCGGTGACCTGGCGTCCGACGGCATAACCGTTGGCGATGCGCTCCACCTGCTCGGCCCTGCCCAGGTAGACGTTCTCGCGGTAGAGGTTCCGCACCTCTTCCGCATCGTCGAACGTGCCCAGCTTCAGATTGAGGGCGTCGACCTGCTCGAACTGGATCTGCGGCATCATCGCGAAGGTGGCGCCGCGGACCCTGGTGAGATTGCCGTTGGTCACCAGGTCGCGCGTGCCTTCGAGCTCGGATTCGATGTCGCTCAGGCTGATGCCGAGCTCGTCGAGCGCGTCTTCGTCGGCAACGATGATCCGGCCGTCGGTCGAGCTGACCAGCGAGTAGCCGTCGGCCGAATCGTCGGGGATGACGTGGATCATTTCGCCATTGCCGGCTGGGATTGGCATCGTTTCACCTCGGGGAACGCTGTGTTCGGTCAGGGATGGGTGTGGGCCGACGCTGCGTAGGTCGACGGGCACGGCCGCTCACCACGTACTGGTACCAGCATACCGAGTTAGCGCAACTTGTACTGGTTCGGATCCTGGGCCGTGGGAGGAGGTGTCGGCCGACGCTGACGAGATCCTATGTATTTCGAGGGGACCGAGCACTGGTCACGTGTGCCCTTGCTTCCCTTGATTCACACGCTGGACTTAAGTGGATGCGAGCTCTCATCGTCGGTGGTTCTCAGAGCTTATGAGGCTGTTCATCTGCCGGCAATGTTGCGGATGATGACTGGAGTGCAAGGTGTGAACTCTCCGCTGGTTCCCGCAACCCGGTCTCACTCTCCCCGGGACCACGGGGCCGCCGCTCGGATTGGTGATGCAGGCCGCTTCCCATCATGGCACGAAGTCGGGATACACGGGGGGACTCGCGGGACTGTAAACTGGGAGGTGCATCGCCGGCCCGGTGAGTTTGCACGGACGGGTTATGGTGACTGCGAAACGAAAACTCACTGGGAGACCCTGGCGGCCCGAGGCCGCTGCCCCGGTTCGACAAAGTAGTAGGAGGTGTGACGATGGCCGGTACTGTCGCCATGACACCGGAGACAGTTGCGCAAGCAGCTACCGACACCATCAACGCGAAATGGAACGTCGACGGTACTCTGCAGGACCTCCGCACTGTGGTGGACGAGGTCCGCGCCAGTTGGTCCGGTGCGGCGGCTCAGAAGTTCGAGGCCGTCATGGAGGACTGGAACAAAGAGGCTACCGACCTGTGCACCACCCTCGAGGAAATCGCCGAGCAGCTTGACCAGTCCGCCGCGCAGACCGCCGAGCAGGACATGGAAGCTTCCAGCGACATCGACGACGTCTACAGCGAACTGTAGCCCCCGACACTCCAGGAAGAGGTGATGTTCCATGCCTATCTCGATGACATACGCGGAGATGGAATCCGCGCACAAACGGATCATTGACGATCAGGGATCCATCAACGACACCCTTGAGGAGCTCGCCACCAAGCTCGACAACCTCGAGTGGGTGGGTGACGACCTCGAGGCGTACACCGCGAAGCGTGAGGAATGGAACCAGTCCATCGGCCGGATCAACGAGATTCTCGGAATGGTCGGCAAGGCCGTCGAGAACGCGATGATCCGTACGCAGGAGACCGAGGCCGCGAACGCCATGAGATTCCAATAGTGGGTTTCGACCTCAGCGGATCCAAGTTAAGCCCGGGTGATGGTTGATCACCCGGGCTTCTTGCCGTTCTGAACCGCTCGGGTGCGGCTTGCCGCCCGGCTCAGTCCGCCCTCGCGGCCGGGAGGTTGTCGCCTCCGCGCCTGCCCGGTTTCCAGCGCCGCCTGCGCCCCTGCGGGATGAGCTTCTTCAGCACCAGGACCAGAATGATCAGCGTGATCGAACCGATGACGCTCGACCAGGCGATGATTTTCTCAGTACGCAACGGGTCGTAGTCGACCGCGATCGAATCGATGCTCTGCGGCTCGAACGACGGGGTCGACTCGCTCGGGTCCGCCTCATCCGGCAGCGGCGCGGCACCGACCTCCGGTGGGGCGGTGAGCGCCCTCGGGATGTCCAGCACTCCGTGCCCCTGGTAGACGTTGAAATCGTTCGCCGGGTGGATGGCGGTCTGCTTGATCCGCCGCTCGATCCACGCCGGGGTGGCGATCTCGTCGCCGAACTCGCCCTTCAGCAGGGCGGCCACACCGGCCACGTGCGGGGCGGCGTAACTGGTTCCGGAGTCGGTGTGCCATCCTCCGCCGGCGTAGGGCATGGTGACCTGGGCGCCGGGGGCCAGCAGGTCCAGGTTCCGGCCGTAGTTCGTCTTCTCGTACCAGAACCCGTCCGGGTTGTGCGCGCCGACGGCGATGACCTCCGGATAGTTCGCCGGATAGTACGCCCGGTCCTTCCGTGGAACTCCGTCGTCGTCCATGTACAGGTTGTTGTTGCCGGTGGCGGCGACGATGACGACGTTCTGCGAATGCGCGTATTCCACGGCGCCCTGCAGTTCCGGGGTGTCGAGCACGACGCTCGAGACGTTGATGACGTCGGCCCCGTTGTCGACGGCGGCCACGATCGTCTGCGCCAGCAGCTCACTCCGCTCGCCGTCGCCGGCGTCCTCGGTGTCCTGGTAGATGCGCAGCGGCATGATCTCGGCCTCGGGCGCGACACCGACGAACTGACGGCCCTGCGCCCGGCCGGCGGCGGCCCCCGCCACCGAAGTGCCGTGGGTGTGCGCGTCGCACTTGCCGGCCGCGTCCGGATCCCACAGGTCGAATCCGTCGACCACCCGGTCTTCGAAGACCTCCAGTTCCGCGTTGACACCCGAGTCGACGACGGCGATCGTCACCGGCGTCCCGTCCTCGTAGGTGCCCCGGTTGTACTGGTGGGCCTCGTTGAGGGCGAGGAAGTCGACCGTCCAAGCCTTAGCGGTCAGGTCTTCGCGGCTGTCGGGCGGTTTCTCGCAGGGGATCTCCTTATCCTCTTCGAGCCGCTCGATTTCGAACTCCGCCGACGCGGGCGCGGCGGGCAGCAGGAGTGTGCAGGTGGCCGCCGCGACGACCGCAGTGTAAAGGGGAAAACGCGGGAGGATACGCACTGATCCAGTGTAACGCCGCCGCACCAGCGGCCCGGGTTCGCGATCGGCCGGTCGGGTGGTCGGTGAGAGGTGGACTTGCCCGCTTACGATAGGTACGACCACTCACCTTCATGATGGAGACGTCGCAAATGACGATGCTGCAGGGGCAAGACCAGGCTCGCGGCACGGCGTCCGTGCAGGCCCGGCAGGAAGGCCCGGCCCCCGGCGAGACCGTCGTGTTCACGACGCGCTCCTCGGGCAGGCTGGGGCCGCTCACCGTGGCCCAGCTCATCGCCGTCGAGGTCGCGTTGACGATCGCCTTGGCGTGCTTGGCGTTCGACCTGCCGGTGCAGGCCGCCGGCGGGGCGGTCGCGCTGGCCATCGTCGTGATCGCGTTCTGGCGCAAGGGCGACTACTGGTGGTACCAGACCTGGCCCCTGCGGTCGAGGCTCCGCCGCCGCGTGCGCGCGCTCGACACCGAGCAGCTCACCGAGGTCCTGCACCGCGTCGCCCCGGACCTGGGCATTAGCGGCGTGGAGGACCGCGACGAGAACGTCGGCATCGGCCACGACAACGGCGGCTGGTTCTCGGTCATCGAGATCGGCTCGACCGACGAAGGCACCAAGGCGATCCCGCTCGAACGCCTGGAGCGGCTGTTCGACGAGTCCTCGGTGCCGGTCACCGCGGTGCAGCTCGTCGGCCACACCACCCCGGTTGGCCTGGCCGCCTACGACAACAGCGCCGCCGCCCGGTCCTACCGGGAGCTGCTCGGCGAGTACCCGGCCGTGGTCCACCACAAGGCGTGGCTGGCGGTCAGGCTCGGCGCCCGCGACGCGCGCGAGGCGACCGCCGAGCGCGGCGGCGAGGTCGAAGGCGTCTACAAGGCCCTCGCCTCCACCTCGCAGCGCGTCTCCAAGCTCCTGGGCAACGTCGGCGTCCCCAACCGGATCCTCGACGCCGGAGGCGTCAGGGAGGCGGTGCAGCAGTCGCTCGGCGTCGCCTTCGCGCCGGTCCCGGGCGAGCGCACCGCCGAGGAGTGGAGCCACTGGTACGCCGACGGACTGCGGCACGTCTCCTACCGGATCACCAAGTGGCCCAGCGACGGGCAGGCCCTGCACCGCACCGTCGACGCGCTCTCGGGCGTCCCGGCCGCGTTCGCCACCGTCGCCATCGTGGTCACCGCCGGCACCTCCGGCAAGGTCAGCCCCGACGGCCGCGTCACCGGACGCCAGCTCGCCGTCGACGCGGTGGTGCGCCTGGCGCTCGACCAGGCCTCGTGGGAGTCGGCCCAGAACCAGATGCTCAATGTCGCCGACCAGCTCGGCGTGCGGCTGCAGCGACTCGACGGCGAGCACGGCCCCGCCGCGTACGCTTCCGCCCCGACCGGAGGAGGTCCCCGATGAGCGACCGCAACGGCAACGTCTACGGCGGCGGCACCTACCGGGGCGGCACCTACCGCGCGGGCGGCAACGGCGGCCGCCACCACTCCGAAGAGGAGGAAGCCGAGCGACGCGAAGCCGAGAAGCCCTCGGTCGAGGACGACGACGGCACCATCAAGGTCGCCCGCAACGGCGGCGCGCCGGACTCCCCGCCGCGTCCCCCCGAGCAGCAGCACCCCGCACCGCAGCCCGCCCCGCCGCCGACCCAGCCGGGGGCACCGCACACCTACGGCGCGACCGCTCCCGGGAACCAGCCGCAGCCGCAGTCGCCCGCCCGCGGGGGCCAAGGTCCCCAATCGCCCGCGCGCGGCGGGCAGGCGCCCGGTCCCCAGAGTCCGGCTCGCGGCACCGGGACTCCACAGGCCGGGGCGTCGCCGCGGCCGCCGCACGGCGTGCCGCCCCGGGCCGGGCAGGGTCCCGCCTCGCAGCCGCCGCCGACGCGCCCGCCGGCCCCGCCGCCGCAGAGCGGTCGGCAGGGCCCCGCCGCCCGACCGCCCCAGCAGCCCCGGCCGCAGGGGCCGCCTCCGTCTCAGCAGCAGCCGCCCCAGTCGCCGGTCTCGGCGGCCCCGGTCTCCGGCGGCTCGCCCGCGCAGGTCTCCCCGGCGTCGGTGCAGCCGGTGTCCGGACAGCCCGTCTCGGGACAGCCGGTCTCCGGGCAGCCGTTCTCCGGCCAGCCGGCGTCGGCCCAGCCGTACTCGGGCGTGCCCTATTCCGGAGCCGCGCCGCTGAGCGGCGGCCCGGTCAGCTCCACGCCGACCTCGGCGGGCCTGTTCGGCGTCTCCCAGGTCTCGGCCGGGCCCACCGAGGGCACCGTCTACGGCCTCCCGGTCACCGACCGCGCGGTCGCGACCGCCTCCGAGGCGGGCAAGGCGGTCGAACCGCTCCGCCCCATGCCGCAGATCCCCACCGCGCGGGCGCTCGAACTCATGACCTCCGCCAGCCCGCCCTCCGGGCTGGTCATCGGCCGCGACGCCGAGCAGGTCCCGGTGGTGGCCCCGCTCTTCCGGCCCGAGGAGACCCGCGTCAATCTCATCGGCGGGGTGTACCTGGCCCGGCTGCTGGTCTTCCGCGCGCTCGCCCTCGGCACCCGCGTCGCGGTCTGCACCGCCCGGCCCCAGGAGTGGAATGGCCTCGGCGAGGCCGCCACCGGCCGCGGTGACCGGCTTGCCGTCCTCCACGGCGACCAGCCGGTCACCGTCGACGCCAGCCAGCACTCCCCGGCGCTGTACGTCTACGACGTCGGCGAGCGCGGCTCCCAGACCAAACCGGTGCTCGGCCCCTGGCGCACCCAGTTGACGGTGCTGCCGCGCCTGACCAACTTCGCCGACAGCCTCACCGCCGAGGCCCACATGACCGTGCTCCAGCGCCTCACCGCCGAGGAGGCCCAGATCGCGCGATCGAGCATCCGCGTCAACCAGGAGGTCCTGCAGTGGCTCCAGATGCTCCACGACGACATGGTCGCGATGCTGCGGAAGGGCCAGAAGGAGAAGTACCTCTGGTGCGCGCCGACCTCGATCGAGTCGCAGATGTTCGGCCAGCCGATGCGCACCTACTGAGCGCTTGAAGGAAGGGCGGGGCCACCCGGCCCCGCCCTTTCGTCGGTGCCGGTCAGCCGGCGTCGTCCCAGGCGTCCAGGTACGAGCCGGCCAGTTCGGTGGCCAGGTCGGTCATGCCCTGCTCGTCCATGCCGGAGTCGACCACCGACAGGCGCACCACCAGGTACACGTTGCCGTCCTGGAGGTGGAGCTGGTAGTTGGAGGTGCCCTCCTCGACCACCCGGGCCACCGCCGCCGCCTGGGCGCCGAGCTCGGGGGCCGGTTCGATCACCGTCCACGGGTCGGTCATCTCCGCGACTTCGCGGGCGCCCAGCTCGAAGTTCACGCTCGCCTTGGCGTCGGAGTCGAACACGGTGCCCTCGTACTCCAGCAGCGCCGCGGCGCTGTCGGGCTCCCCGTAGGTGAGCACGCATGACTGCTCCCAGCCGCGCCGCCGCTGCTCGGCTTCGGCGACCGCCTCCGGTTCGACCCCGTCGACCAGGCCGTCCAGCGGTGAGGAGTCGGCCAGCGAGCACGGTTCCTCACTGGGCGCGTAGGCCAGGCTCGGGTCGACGGTGTCGGTCTCGTCGCCCGAGTCGTCGCGGTTCAGCCACCACCATCCGGCAGCGCCGAGGAGCCCCAGGACCGCCACGGCCGCGATGATCTTCGGGATCGGGCTCGACTTGCGGGCGCGCCTGCGCTTCTTCTGGAAATCGGTGCGCCGCCGAGAACGGGACTCCTTGGCCGCTCCCAGGCGGCCGATGGTCGAGGTCGCTTCACCGCTCCAGTCGCCCTGCGAGCCGGCGCCGAACGCGGCTTCCTCGAACGGCTCCGGCGAGAGCTCCTCCGCATCGACCTGCGGCGGCTGCTGCGGCTGGGGGCCGTAGGGCGGCGGGGGCGACTGCGGCATGCCGCCGGTCTGCGGCGACTGGTACTGCGGCCGGGCCGGGCCGCGTCCGGCCGCCGGGCTCCCCGCCTGCGGCCTGCCTCCGGCCGCCGGGCCGGGGCGTCCCGCCTGCGGGCGCTGGCCGCCCGGCGGCGGCTGACCGGGGCCGCCCTGCCCCGCGGGCGGCCTGCCCGCCTGTGGCTGCCACTGGTTCGGCCCCTGCCGCCTCGGTGGTTCGTCGGGCGGCTGTTCATAGGCCGGGCCAAAGGGCGGTGTGGCGCTCACGTTATCCTCCACGATTCATTCTCGGCGTGTCGACTTGACGCCGAGGTATTCATGGCCAGCTTAAAGGGGGGGCCGGTCAATTCCCTTCCCGGGGGAGCGCGCCGATGAGCCCCGATGCCAGATCCTTCGCCAGGGTCGGGCCGTCGCCGCCCTCGGGCGGCGTGCCGGTCAGGAACAGGTTCAAGCTGAGTGTCGTGTTCGCCTCTTGGGCGTGCAGCCGCAGCTCGGTCTCCTCGCCCTCGGTGACCGTCGCCAGGGCCGCCTCGTCGGCGACGCCGCCGACCGAGGAGGTCTGGTGGCCCTCGGAGTCCTCGAACTCGAGTACGCCCGCGTGCGCCGCCCGCGCGTCCGCGACCGACTCGTAGACCTGGACGGTGGCGAAGAACGTGACCAGGCGGTAGGCGTCGTCGCCGCTGTGCTCGGCCGAATAGGTGCAGTCGAAGGTCCGCACCTCGTCCTCGGTGCGGTCGGTGGGCTCCCGGGCCTGCTCGGCGTCGGCCCACGGCCCGAGCAGCTCCTCGTCGACGGCCATCTCGCACAGGTCGCCGATCCGGTCGGACCGCACCAGCGGTTCCTCGTCGCCGAACCCGGAGAGCCAGAACAGGAGGGTGCCGCCCCCGGCCAGCAGTACCGCGATCGCGGTGAGCACGCCGCCGGCGCTGGCCAGTTGGCGCAGCCGGTCGGCACCGCGATGCCGCCCCTGGTAGGTGCCGGGCTTCCCGCCACCCGGGGGTCCATCGGACTCGTCGGAGTCGACAACCTGCAGTGCGATTTCGGTACCTCCGTGTATCGGCGTTGCTGCCGCCGCGCGCCATATAGCGTAGCGAGTGCATCTGATGCGGACCAGGTCCAGCGCGTGCCAAACCCGTCGCGTCGTGCGTTTTCCCCCGATGGTGGGCGCCGTCGGCGGCCCCGGTGGACCGTTCGGTGTGTCACAGCGCACTGAGAGAAGAGGCACCGCACGGCCGTCGGGGTCGGCCTACGGGTCGGAGTGTGCGATACTCGAAGTTGTCGCACCGCACACAATGACGAGGTGCGGCCCGAAGATGTCCCGTCCGCGCCGCCGGCGCCGGACGCGACCACTCGGCCGGGGCAGAGGTGTTTTCCCGGCGCGAGTTGAAGGCTTTCAGTGCGGCCTGAACGGCACGGAGCGCGGAGCCGAGCGATCGGCTCGTGGGCGTAACCGTGGCGGGACGGCCGCACTACTGATGCCGAGCCCGTGCGGCTGCGGACGCCAAGAGCGTCACGCGCCCGGGAGGCGGCTGGAATGGAGATTTATTCGCATGCGCGAGAACGAACCGCGCGACCAGCAGGTGCCCGCTGCACCCGTCACTTTCATGGCGCCGCAAAAACCCGAACCCGATCCCAACGCCGAAGCCGAGGAGCGCGCTGAACGCCAGCGCGCCGCCGCGGCGGCCCCGCAGGCCGTCCCGGTGTTCGCCCCGCCGCCGAAGGTCGAACGCACCGAGCGCGCCCCGCGCGCCGACGGGCCCGACGAACCCGACGAGGGCGAGCCCAAGCGCTCCAAGAAGAACCAGACCAAGAAGAACCAGCAGGGCAAGAAGTCCAAGCCCGCCCCCAAGGACCCCGACCCCCAGCCCGAAGAGGCCGCCGACGAGGTCGACGAGAGCGACGAGGACGCCGAAGAGCGCCGTCGCCGCCGCGGACGCAGGGGCCGCCGAGGCCGGGGCCGCGGCAAGGGCGCCGAGAACAGCAACGAGGACGACGACGGCGACGAGGGCCCCGACTCCGACTCCGACGAGTCGGCCTCGTCCGAGGGACCCGAGATCACCCGCCGCCGGCGGCGCCGCCGCAAGCGCGCCGGCACCGAGGGCTCCGACCGCTCCAAGTCGGGCGGCTCGGACAACTCCGACGTGGTCGTCAAGGTCCGCACGCCCCCCAAGAAGTCCTCCAGCGACGACGTCCGCGGCGTCTCCGGCTCCACCCGCCTGGAGGCCAAGCGCCAGCGCCGCCGCGACGGCCGCAAGGGCGGACGCAACCGCGGCGCCCAGGTCGTCAGCGAGGCGGAGTTCCTCGCCCGCCGCGAGTCGGTCGAGCGCCGCATGGTCGTCCGCTTCCGCGACGGCCGCTCCCAGGCCGCCGTCCTCGAGGACGGCATCCTCGCCGAGCACTACGTGTCCCGGACCGGCGCCCAGGGTCTGGTCGGCAACGTCTACCTCGGCAAGGTCCAGAACGTCCTGCCGTCCATGGAGGCGGCCTTCGTAGACATCGGCCGCGGACGCAACGCCGTGCTCTACGCCGGCGAGGTCAACTGGGACGCCACCGGCCTGGCCGGCAAGGCCCGCTCCATCGAGCAGGCCCTCAAACCCGGCGACTCGGTCCTGGTGCAGGTCACCAAGGACCCAGTCGGCCACAAGGGCGCGCGCCTGACCAGCCATATCGCCCTGTCCGGTCGGCACCTGGTCTACGTCCCGGGCGGCAACGCCTCCGGGATCTCCCGCAAGCTCCCCGACCGCGAGCGGACCCGTCTGCGGGCCGCGCTCAAGAAGCTGGTGCCCGAGGGCGCCGGCGTCATCGTCCGCACCGCCGCCGAGGGCGCCGGCCCCGAGGACCTGGCCCGCGACATCTCCCGCCTCCAGATCGAGTGGGAGGAGATCCAGACCAAGGCGAAGAAGGGCAACGCGCCCGCGGTCCTGCACTCCGAGCCGGACGTGCTCATCCGCGTGGTCCGCGACGTCTTCAACGAGGACTTCAAGGAGCTGGTGGTCGAGGGCGACGACGCCTACGACGAGATCCACAAGTACCTCGAATCGGTCTCGCCCGAGCTGCTGCCGCGGCTCAAGCACCACACCGGCACCAAGGACGTCTTCACCGAGAAGCGCGTCGACGAGCAGCTCCTCAAGGCCCTCGACCGCAAGGTCTACCTGCCCTCGGGCGGCTCGCTCGTGATCGACCGGACCGAGGCGATGACCGTCATCGACGTCAACACCGGCCGGTTCACCGGCGAGGGCGGCAACCTCGAGGAGACGGTCACCCGCAACAATCTCGAGGCGGCCGAGGAGATCGTCCGCCAGTTGCGGCTGCGCGACATCGGCGGCATCATCGTCATCGACTTCATCGACATGGTCCTCGAATCCAACCGCGACCTGGTGCTGCGGCGCCTGACCGAATGCCTGGGCCGCGACCGCACCAAGCACCAAGTCACCGAGGTGACCTCGCTGGGGTTGGTGCAGATGACCCGCAAACGCGTCGGCCAGGGCCTCATCGAGGCCTTCTCCGAATCGTGCGACCACTGCAAGGGCCGCGGCGTGCTGGTCCACCCCGACGAGATCCTCGGCAACGGCTCGAAGAAGCGGGGCGGCAACGGTGGCAACGGCGGTTCCGGCGGCGGCAAGAAGAAGAAGGAACGGTCCAAGTCCGGCGGATCCAAGTCCAAGCAGCAGGAGACCAAGTCGGCCGCCGAGCCGACCGCGAAGATCGCGGCCGCCTCGAGCGAGGGCGAGGAATCGTCAGAGGCCCAGACCGGCACCGATTGAACCGGGCACGGCGCCGCGGACTGTGACGTTCGCGGCGCCGCGACGATCCCCGTGCCGGAGTCTCCGCGTACATGACGTAGCCTAGTGAGCGGCCCAAAGAGCCTTCCGTCTTCCCCGCCCGCGCGGGGGCGCACACGGACTCGATCGGACGGGCCCACGGCGACGCCTGCGGAGCCGTAAACGCGCGTGGTGTGTGACACCGCAATTATTTGACAGCCACCGTTCCCCTGCGGGGGGAACTTGTTCCCCGCACGGGGAGGACCCAAGGAGACCAGCGTCGACATGTACGCAATCGTCAAGACTGGCGGAAAGCAGTACAAGGTCGCCGAGGGCGACGTCCTCGAAGTCGAGAAGCTTCTGGGCGAGCCCGGCGACACGCTTACGCTGCCCGCGGTGATGCTCGTCGACGAAGGCACTGTGGTCACCGACGCTTCCGGCGTCACGGTGAGCGGTGAACTTCTCGAGCACACCAAGGGCCCGAAGATCAAGATCCACAAGTTCAAGAACAAGACCGGCTACCACAAGCGCCAGGGGCACCGCCAGCGGTTGACCCGCGTCAAGGTCACCGGGATCAAGAAGTAAGGGGTTGACCGATGGCACACAAGAAGGGTGCATCCAGCTCCCGCAACGGGCGCGATTCCAACTCCAAGCGCCTCGGCATCAAGCGTTTCGGTGGACAGCAGGTCTCCGCCGGCGAGATCCTCGTCCGGCAGCGCGGCACCAAGTACCACCCGGGCGACCTGGTCGGCCGCGGCGGCGACGACACGCTGTTCGCGCTGGCCGAGGGTGAGGTGCTGTTCTCGAGCAAGCGCGGCCGGAAGCTGGTGAACATCGTCCAGAGCGAGTCTTAGGACGTAGCGCACAGAGCTTTGATAGGCCGGGGGCCGCCGAAAGGCGGCCCCCGGCCCTTTCGTTTTCGGCCCCCCGGAGCGGTGACGGTGAGTCGCCCTTCCTGCACTCTATTGGGGCGCAGTTCATTTGTGCTGTTCAAGGCTCCGCTCCTCAAGGGGCACCCCCCTTTGCAGCGTCGGTTAAAGGCGTGTATATTTGTTCTTGCCCGCGGGGGAACGGGACAGCCGGAGAGGCTGGTCCGGAAGTCACCGGAGATCAGCGACGAACTCGGAAGAGTGCAGGCGCGGTCCGAAGACTGATTCGCGGGAGATCTCAGAGACTCACCGGAGACTCGTTCGTGTGTGACGCAGGTTAATCAACCTGGAGTTTGCGCAAGAGTCGAGGACTGGTAGAGTTGAGAGGTTGCTCCGGCTGAGGCCAAATCACGTTAGTGAAATGACTCGGTTGTGGCGTGTTGTTTGAGAACTCAACAGGGTGTTTGGATGGTCAGCGTGCGGGCTGGCTGGGCTGTTCCTGGTGTTGTGCTGGGGGTGGTTTGGTTGGTTTGTTTGACTGTCTTTTCCTTTTGGAATCGGTCAGGTCTGCTTCGATGCATGCTTTGATGCTGGCTGCTGCTGCGGTTGTGGTGGTGGTTGGTGTTGTTTGGTTTTGGTTGGAGAGTTTGATCCTGGCTCAGGACGAACGCTGGCGGCGTGCTTCACACATGCAAGTCGAACGGAAAGGCCTGCCTTTGGGTGGGTACTCGAGTGGCGAACGGGTGAGTAACACGTGGGTGACCTGTCCCTGGCTCTGGGATAACCGTTGGAAACGGCGGCTAATACCGGATGTGACTGCTGGATGCATGTTCAGTGGTGGAAAGCTTTGGCGGCTGGGGTGGGGCTCGCGGCCTATCAGCTGGTTGGTGGGGTGATGGCCTACCAAGGCGGTGACGGGTAGCCGGCCTGAGAGGGCGGTCGGTCACATTGGGACTGAGATACGGCCCAGACTCCTACGGGAGGCAGCAGTGGGGAATTTTGCACAATGGGCGGAAGCCTGATGCAGCGACGCCGCGTGAGGGATGACGGCTTTCGGGTTGTAAACCTCTTTTGTTCGCGACGAAGCCGGTCGTGTTCGGTCGGTGACGGTAGTGTTCGAATAAGCGCCGGCTAACTACGTGCCAGCAGCCGCGGTAAGACGTAGGGCGCGAGCGTTGTCCGGATTTATTGGGCGTAAAGGGCTCGTAGGCGGCTCGTCGCGTCTGTCGTGAAAAGCCATGGCTTAACTGTGGTCGTGCGGTGGATACGGGCGGGCTTGAGGCAAGTAGGGGAGACTGGAATTCTACGTGTAGCGGTGAAATGCGCAGATATGTGGAGGAACACCGGTGGCGAAGGCGGGTCTCTGGGCTTGTGCTGACGCTGAGGAGCGAAAGCGTGGGGAGCGAACAGGATTAGATACCCTGGTAGTCCATGCTGTAAACGGTGGGCGCTAGGTGTGGGGGCACGTTTGTGGTCTCTGTGCCGTAGCTAACGCATTAAGCGCCCCGCCTGGGGAGTACGGCCGCAAGGCTAAAACTCAAAGGAATTGACGGGGGCCCGCACAAGCGGCGGAGCATGCGGATTAATTCGATGCAACGCGAAGAACCTTACCTGGGTTTGACATCACCCCGATGGCTGTGGAGACGCAGTGTCCTTCGGGCGGGGTGACAGGTGGTGCATGGCTGTCGTCAGCTCGTGTCGTGAGATGTTGGGTTAAGTCCCGCAACGAGCGCAACCCTTGCCCCATGTTGCCAGCACGTAGTGGTGGGGACTCGTGGGGGACTGCCGGGGTTAACTCGGAGGAAGGTGGGGATGAGGTCAAGTCATCATGCCCCTTATGTCCAGGGCTTCACGCATGCTACATTGGCCGGTACAGCGGGTGGCGATACCGTGAGGTGGAGCGAATCTCTGTAAAGCCGGTCGTGGTTCGGATTCGAGTCTGCAACTCGGCTCGATGAAGGTGGAGTCGCTAGTAATCGCAGATCAGCAACGCTGCGGTGAATGCGTTCCCGGGCCTTGTACACACCGCCCGTCACGTCATGAAAGTTGGCAACACCCGAAGCCTGCGGCCCAACCGCTTTGTGCGGGGGGAGTGGTCGAAGGTGGGGCTGGCGATTAGGACGAAGTCGTAACAAGGTAGCCGTACCGGAAGGTGCGGCTGGATCACCTCCTTTCTAAGGAGTCC
>NZ_PGGV01000034.1:0-89253 GCF_002798405.1 Glycomyces xiaoerkulensis
GATGCCGGATGGTCGGCGTTCGTGCATATGCTCGAGTACAAGGCCGCCCGGTACGGACGCGCCTTCGCGAAGGTCGACCGGTGGCTGCCGACCAGCCAGACGTGCTCGGCCTGCGGGGCGAAGGACGGCCCCAAGCCGCTCAGCGTCCGCGAATGGACCTGCACCGCCTGCGGGGCCGCCCACGACAGAGACGTCAACGCCGCAAGGAACATTCTGGCCGCCGGGCAGGCGGACAGGTAAAACGCCCGTGGACCGCTGATAAGACCCGGGAGGCCGGGCACAGCGGGTCGAAGCGGGAACCCACCGAGACCCGCAGCCTCGCGGGTGGTAGGAATCCTCGGCCCTCAGGCCAGGGAGGAAGTCAACTTCTCGGATGCTCGAGAACCACGATGACGACATGGACGACATGCGGGATGAGTCGGTCCCGGTCGAGGTTCGACGCCACTGGGAACGGCGGGTGCAGGCAGCGGGACTGCCCCTCGACGAATACCTGCTCCGAAAGATGCCCCACGACGCCCCGCAGCCGACGAACGGGGAGATCTTCGCGGAGATCGACCGGACGGCCACTGACACCATCTCGACCGAGGAGATCGTCGAGACGCTGCGGGAGCTGAGGGAGTCCCGATGATCACCGTCGAGACTTCCGTCCGATGACGGTGCATGGGGTGCCGCCGGTATAGCGACCTCAGTGCGGCACGTACTTGAGGGTGCGCAGCGGGCGTTCGGAATGCCACTGGAAATGGGCGGCGATCAGGCCGGCAGCCTCGGTGCGCTCGCGGCCGTCGGCGGCGGTGGCGTGGGGCCAGTCGCCGGCCTCCAGGGCCCGCATGAGCTCCATCGAGGCCGGGGTCGGGACCGCAGCCCCGCCGGGGCGGCAGTCGCGGCAGACCGCTCCGCCGGCGGCGACGGCGAAGGCCCGGTGCTCGCCGCCCCTGCCGCAGGCGGCGCATTCGCTGAGCGACGGCGCCCAGCCGGCGGTCTTCATCCCGCGCAGCAGGTAGGAGTCCATGATCAGCAGCGGCGGCAGGCCGGTCTCGGCCAGGGCCCGGAACGCACCGAGCGTGAGCTGGAAGACCCCGAGGTCGGGCTGGTGGTCCTCGGGCACGAGCCGCTCGGCGGCCTCGGCGACGACGCAGGCGGCGGTGTAAGTGGGCCAGTCGGCGCTGATCTTCCCGCCCGACAGGTGCACGCCGACCGCCTGGGTGACGGTGTGGAGCTCGCCGCGGCCCTCGATGAGCTGGAGGTCGACGTGGCCGAACGGGGCCAGCCGCGCCCCGAACTTGGAGGAGGTCCGGCGCAGGCCCTTGGCGACGGCGCGGAACCGGCCGTGGCCGCGGCCCAGGCAGGACACGATCGTGTCGGCCTCGCCGAGCTTGAAGGTGCGAAGCACCACCGCGTCGTCGCGGAACAGTTTCCTGGTGCCGACCCCCACGGTGACAGCCTAACCCGAGCGGCGGACATATCCGATTGCGATCGCCACCGGTCGCGGCATAGGTTTACCTCCGTGCGCATCATCTCGGTCAACATCGCCCATCCCCGGGCCAACGAGTGGAAACAGGACGTCGAGTTCACCGGCATCGACAAGCGGCCGGTGGCCGGGCCGGTCGCGGTCCGCGCGGCCGGACCGAAGCCGTCCGGCGAGGTCGGGCTCGCGGGCGACCGGGTCGGCGACCTGAAGCATCACGGCGGAACCGACCAGGCGGTCTACGCCTACGCCCGCGAGGACTACGACCGGTTCGAGTCGGTTCTCGGCCGCAAGCTGCCCGACGGCGGCTTCGGCGAGAACCTCACCGTCACCGGGCACGACCTGAGCGCGGCCCGGATCGGCGAGCGCTGGAGCGGACCCGGCGGGCTGGTCCTGGAGGTCACCGGTCCGCGCATCCCGTGCGGGACCTTCCGCGGCTGGATCGGCGAGCGGGGCTGGCTGAAGACGTTCACCGCCGAGGCCCGCCCCGGCGCGTACCTGCGGGTGGCCGCGCCCGGCGAGGTCGCTGCGGGCGCCGAACTCGAGGTGGTCGACCGGCCCGAGCACAAGATCACCGTGGAGGCGCTGTTCCGGGCGAACATGGGCGACCGGGACGCGGCGCTGGAGCTGCTGCGGTCCCCGCACCTGGACGAATCGGAGGCCGCAGACCTGCGGAAGGCCCACGGCCTGGACTGAACCGGGTGCCGGTAGGCGTGCGGCCCCGAAGCTCCGCTTCGGGGCCGGTGGTGTTCAGTCCATTCCGGGAGACGCGACCGGGAGGCCCTGCTCGCGGGCGATCTCGATCATCCGGCGGTCGTAGCTGACCAAGGCGGTCAGATACTCCTGAATGCTCAGCGCGCTGGCGACGTGTATGGCGTCCAACGCACGAAGCCTGCCGGGAAGGTACATCGCCGTATCCCGGACCTCGTCGGTCAAGTGGATCTCGGTCACGGCGGAATCGAGCTCGGACATCAGCCTCGGGAACTGTCCATGCCGGCTCGAGGTCCGGACCGTCTCGACGAACCCGACAGTGCTCGTCGCCATCGGGACGCTCTGGCCCTCCTTGAGGAAACTCCGCAAGTCCTTCACGTTGTCCCGCCCCATGTACAGCGCGACCAATGCCGAGGCATCCATGTAAAGCAAGATCCGAATCCTCTTCTCGCATCTTGAGAAGGGTCTCTACCGGATCTCCCGGCCCTTCGGGTTCGAAGCGTGAAATCTGGTCGATGTCGTCGGTGGTGAACGACTTGAGCTTGATTCGTCCCTCGGCCACCAGGGGCGCGTACTTGCCCAGAGCGCCCGCCGCGGGCACCACCATCGCGACGGCCTGGCCGTGCTTGGTCACCGTCACCGACTCACCTCGTTCCGCCAGCGCGAAGAACGCGCTCGGATTGCGTGAGAACTCACGTACCGTCACCTCACTCATCAGTGCCACCCCCAGGCCCCGGCCGCAATGTACGTACACGATAGTACGTCACTCCGATCGCAACCGACGGCAGGTAGGTTCAGGACCGGGTCAGGTGGCTGCGGCCCAGGCGGTCGGCGGCGCGGATCGGCTCGGGGAGGCGGTACCCGGGGGCCAGTTCGAGGATGAGCTCGCGGGCGGTGCCGAGGGTGCAGCGGTGGCCGACCGAGACGTAGACGGGTCTGACGCCGCCGCGGGTGCGCAGGGCGCAGCCGATGACCTCGTCGCCGCCGCGGATCGAGGTCCACTCGCCCCGCGCTCGCCCCGGTTCGTCGACCGGCAGGTGCGGCGGGTTCTTGGCCACGCCGATCGCCGGGGCGTCGAGCACCACCCCGAGGTGGCAGGCCAGTCCGAAGCGCCGCGGATGGGTCAGGCCGAAGCCGTCGCAGACGTACAGGTCGGGGTCGGCGGTGAGCGCTTCGACCGCCCGCAGGAGCATCGGCAGTTCGCGGAAGGCCAGCAGACCGGGGACGTACGGGAATTCGGACCTGCCGCGCACCACCGCCCGGTCGAGCTCGGCCAGGTCCCCGCGCCGCAGGACCACCGCCGTGGCCACCGCCTCGTCGCTGTGCTTGTCGTAGGCGATGTCGAGCCCCGCGACGGTCTCGACCGCGCGGGCGTTGTCGGCGACGACGACGCAGCCGGCCAGTTCGGCCTGCATCGCCACCGCTTCGGCCGCGTTCGCCGGCTGCCGGGCGTACCGCTGGGCGAGGCGGGGTTCGTCAGCGCTCACGCCGCCAGCCTAACGAAGGCCGGACGGCGCGTCAGGCCCTCGGGCCGCGGAGGCCGGTGAGCGGGCCCTGGCCGTCCTCCGGTTCGTCGCCTCCGAACCGCACCTCGTCGACGTACGTCTCGGTGTTGTCATTGTGGACGAATACCGCGTCGGGGTCCTCGCCGTCGCCGTCCCGGTCGACCACCTGGGTCTCGAAGTCGCCGTCGCCGTCGGTGTCGTAGCGGAAGTACTCGGCGTCGCCGTCGCCGTCGACGTCGTAGGCCCGCGCGTCGGCGCTGCCGTCGCCGCTCTGGTCCTCCTCGGCGACGAGCGCGCCTTCGTCGTCGATGCTCACGGTCTCGCCGTCGACGGTGACCTCGTCGAAGTCGGTGTCGTCGTCGGTGTTGGCCATCGCCACGTCGTAGACGCCGTCGCCGTCGGTGTCGGCCATGAGGGTCTCCATGTAGCCGTCGCCGGTGGTGTCGGTGCGGAGGTAGTCGATCCGGCCGTCGCCGGTGGTGTCGCGCGCGGAGGTGTCGGTCTCGCCGTCGCCGCTGAGGTCCATCTGGAAGTGGTCGCTCTGACCGTCCCCCGTGGTGTCGGCTGCGTAGGTGTCGGTCTGCCCGTCACCGGAGGTGTCGTAGCCGGCGACGTCCGCGCGGCCGTCGCCGTCGGTGTCGGCGAGGACCGAGTCCCCGTAGTCCTCGACGGCCTCGGCACCGTCGATCTCGTCGCCGTAGTCGATGTTGTCGTCGAATTCGCCGTAGTCGCTCATGGTGTCCTCCGTCCGGCGGGTCGCGTGACTCCAACGTAGGCCGCCGGAGCCCCGGTCGTATCCCGCATCCGTGCCAACCCGGGCGTCGGCGTCGGGCCGGTGCAGGCCGACGGCCCCGCCGTTCGGCGGGGCCGTCGGCGCGGTCCGGTTACTGCTGCGGCGGTTGCGGAGGCCGGCCGGGTCCGGGCGGCGGCTCGTCCGGGGGTTGCTGGCCCGGGGGCGGCGGCTGCTGGCCGTAGGGCGGTTGCTGCCCGTACGGGGGCTGCTGCCCGTAGGGCGGCTGCCCCGGGAACTGCTGCGGCTGCTCCTTGCGGAAGTAGTCGTTCGAGGCCGGCAGCGCCAGCATGATGATGATCAGCAGCGACCCGACGATCAGGAACAGCAGCGTGATCCACTCCAGTGTGCTCACCCAGGCGGGCGTGACGTCCTGGGCCACCTGGGTGGTCTCGTCCTCGAATTCGGTGTCGCCCATCGACATGGTGGTGGAACCGAGCTGGCCGATCAGGCCGCCGAGGCCGCAGCAGGCCAGGGCGATGCCCGAGAGGACCCAACTGAGGATCCGCGCCGGTCGGTTCCCGCGGTTGTTGAGCAGGCCCAGCACCACATAGAAGACGGCGAACAGGATGTAGACCGCGGCGACCACCGCGAAGGACACCGTCACGAGCATGCCGATGTCGTCGGAGGTGATGCCGGAGAGCTCCGGATCGTCGAGAAGCTGCTCCTCCATCTCCTCCTGGACCGCGCCCTGGACGGCGAACATGGAGACCGCGGTCAGCACCAGTACGAGCGCCGTGAGGAACTGCGTCCACACGGCGGCGGTGACCGGCGCGGGCCGCGGCTTGGGTCCCGGCGGCGGCGGCGGTGGAGGCGCGGGCGGGTATTGCGGCGGCTGTCCATATGCCATGGTGGTCTCCGTCTTTCTCGTCGACTGCGCCCATCGTACGGTTCCGGCCGCGGCCGCGCCACCGGTTGGGGCACGTTTCCCCAGTGGAGACCGGTCGCCCGCGGCCTCCGCGCCGGTCGCTTCCCACTACTGTTGGCGGTGGACCCGGTCGCGGAAGTGAGATCCCCATGGCCACTCGGGAGAAACCCGGCACGCTGCTGCGAGGCATCCCGTTCCCCATCCTCGCCACGGTGGCGATCCTGTGGATCACCGCCGCCCACGGCCTGATCGACTCCGGACCCGAGTGGGTCGACTACACCGCCCGGCCCGACGGGAACACCGTCACCGCGGTCCTCCTGTTCATCCTGGCCTTCGCCCACTTCGCCAACGCCCTGCTGGGCCTGGGCATCCAGCTCCGCCTCCGCTGGGCCCGCTCGACCGCCATCGGCCTGTGCCTCTTCCGCACCGCGACCGCATCCTTCGCCCTGGTCGGCGGGGACACCCCGTCGTACACCAGGATCGCCCTCAACCTGGTGATCGTGGTCCTGCTGCTACTGCCCTCGTCGGCGGCCTGGTGCGACCGGCCGTGAGCGCACGACGCGGAGCCGCTAGGTGTCCAGGTTCAACCGGTAGCCGCGCTTGATGACCGTCTCGACGCAGGAGCGCAGATTCACCGCGTCCCGCAGCCGCGTCACCGCCATCTCCACGGCGTGGCCGTCGGCGCCCCTGGGGAGGTGCCGGAGCAGCTCGGCCCGCGACAGGACCTTCCCCTCGGCGACGGCCAGCGCCCGGATGACCGCCATCGGCGCGGGCGGGAGCTGGTAGGGCTCGTCGTCGAGCAGGACCATGTGTCCGCGCAGTTCCATCCGGTGGCCGGTCGCCAGCCGGACGCGGCGGGACCGCTTGGGCAGGTCCGCGGCCACGGTGCGGACCAGGGAACCCAGACGCGCCCGCTCGGGCTGGACCGCGTCGACGCCGAGCCGGGTCAGCGGCGCCGCCGTCACCGGCCCCACCGCGACCGGGAGGACGCCGCTGTCCTCGGCCGGTGCGCGCAGGGCCTCCATCAGGTCCGCCGCTTGGTCGCCGGCTATGCGCAGCAAGGCGTTCGCGGCGGGAGCGGAAGTGAAGGTCACCGCGTCGATCCGGCGGGCGCAGACGGCGTCGACCAGGCGCTGGACGGGGGTGATGTCGGTCGGCAGGGTCCACCGGTAGACCGGGACGGGCACCGCCGCTCCGCCGCCGCTGCGGACGGTGCGGATGAAGTCCTCGGCCGGGTCGCCGTGCAACTGGATCGCCACCCGCTGACCGGCCACGCCGCGTTCTCTGAGGTACTCGACTACCTCGTCGCCGGTCTCGGAGGGGGCGGTCCAGCGCTCGGTGAGCCCGGCGGCCCGGACCGCACCGAGGGCCTTCGGTCCGCGGCACAGGATCTCGGCGCGGCGCATCGCCTCCAGCAGGTCCCCGCCCATGCCCCAGCCCTCGGCCGCCTCCAGCCAACCGCGGAAGCCGATCCCGGTGGTCGCCACGATCACGTCGGGCGCCTCCCGGATCAGCTCCACGGTGGCGGCGCGCAGCGCCTCGTCGTCGGGCAGCGGCACGATCCGGAGCGTGGGCGCGATGACGGTGCGCGCGCCGCGGCGCTCCAGCAGCGCCGAGAGCTCCTCGGCCCGGCGCTGGGCGGTCACCGCCACGGTGTAGCCGGTGAGCGGTGCCAGCGGCGCGCGCTCTCCGGGGGCGGACTTCGGCGGGGCTGGGGCGGTGGCCATAAGGCGCTCGCTTTCACATCCGAGGCCGCGCCGACGCGGACCTCGCCGCCGACGACCTCCACGGCGAAGGCCTCCAGGGACTGGTCCCCGTCGTCGAGGCACTGGCCGGTCTTGAGGGAGAACACCTGCTTGTGCAGCGGGGAGGCCACTGTGGGCTCGCCGCTGCGGTCGCCGACGATGCCGCGGCTCATCACGTACGCACCGGTGAACGGGTCGCGATTGGACACCGCGTAGAGGCCGCCGTCGGCGAGCCGGAACACCGCCACCTGGGTGCCGTCGGCAAGCAGGGCCGCGGCTCCCCTTCCGGGGACGAGCCGGTCGAAGGCGCAGATCGATTCCATCTGGGTCAGCTCCTTTCCGAGCCGAGTCGTTCCGGAGTGCCGAGCGGCACCGGCCGGGCGTGCGAACGTTCGGTGGTGCCCGCCGGGAAGCTCTGACCGCGGACGGTCTCGAACTCGATCGAAGGGTCGGGCGTGTCGGGCGCGTTCACGAAGGAGACGAACCGCTCGAGCTTCTCGGGGTCGTCCAGGACGCCCTTCCACTCGTCGGTGTAGGACTCGACGTGCTTGGCCATCATGGCGTCGAGGTCCTCGCAGATGCCGAGCCGGTCGTCGACCACGACCTCGCGGACGTAGTCCACGCCGCCGTCGAGGGACTCCAGCCACTTCGAGGTGCGCTGGAGGCGGTCGGCGGTCGAGATGTAGAACATCAGGAACCGGTCGATGGTCCGGACCAGCGTCTCAGAGTCCACGTCGGACACCAGCAGGTCGGCGTGGCGGGGCGTGAAGCCGCCGTTGCCGCCCACGTACAGGTTCCAGCCGTCCTCGGTGGCGATCACGCCGAAGTCCTTGCTCCGGGCCTCGGCGCACTCGCGGGCGCAGCCGGAGACGGCCGACTTGACCTTGTGGGGGCTCCGCAGGCCCCGGTAGCGCAGCTCCAGGTCGATGGCCATCTTCACCGAGTCCTGCACCCCGTAGCGGCACCAGTCGGTGCCGACGCAGGACTTGATGGTGCGCAGCGCCTTGCCGTAGGCGTGGCCGGACTCGAAACCGGCGTCGACCAGGCGCCGCCAGATCTTCGGCAGGTCCTCCACGCGGGCGCCGAACAGGTCGACGCGCTGGCCGCCGGTGATCTTGGTGTAGAGCCCGAACTCCTTGGCGACCTCCCCGAGGACGATGAGTTTGTCGGGCGTGACCTCGCCGCCGGGGATGCGCGGCACGACCGAGTAGGTGCCGTTGCGCTGCAGGTTGGCCAGGAAGTGGTCGTTGGTGTCCTGCAGGGCGGCCTGCTCGCCGTCGAGGATGTGGCCGTTCGCCAGGCTCGCCAGGATCGAGGCGACCGCGGGCTTGCACAGGTCGCAGCCGGAGCCGGAGCCGTGGCGGGCGATCAGTTCGCTGAAGCTCGAGATGCCGGTGACCTTGACGATGTCGAACAGTTCGGCCCGGGACTGGGCGAAGTGCTCGCAGATGGACTTGGAGACCTCGACCCCGCCCTCGGCGAGCAACTGCTTGAGCATCGGCACGCAGGACCCGCAGCTCGTGCCGGCCTTGGTGCAGGACTTGATCGCGCCCACGTCGTGGCAGCCGTCGGCGACCGCGCCCATGATCTCGCCCTTGGTGACCGAGTTGCACGAGCACACCTGGGCGCCGTCGGGCAGGGCCCCCTCGACCTCGCCCGAGGAGAGCAGGTCGGCCAGTTGCCCGGGGACCTTCCCGCCCACGCTGGCGCGCAGCAGCGGGTAGGGCTCGGCGTTGCCGACGAGCATGCCGCCCAGGAGGGTCTGCGCGTCGTCGGACAGCACCAGTTTGGCGTAGACGCCCTCGGCCGGGTCCAGGTAGGTGGTGGCGAGCGGGCCGTCCATCTCGCCGAACTGGGCGACGTCGACCCCGAGCAGCTTGAGCTTGGTGGACAGGTCGGCGCCGGGGAAGGTGGCCTCGCCGCCGGCGAGCCGGTCGGCGGCGACCTCGGCCATCGCGTAGCCGGGGGCGACCAGGCCGTAGCAGACGCCCTCCATGGCGGCGACCTCGCCGATGGCGTAGACGTCGGGATCGGAGGACCGGCAGGAGGGGTCGACGACGACGCCGCCGCGCTCGCCGACCGCCAGGCCGGCCTCGCGGGCCAGCGCGTCGGCAGGGCGGACGCCCGCCGCGAAGACGATCATGTCGGTGTCGAAGGCGAGGCCCTCCTGATTGGTCTCCATGCGCAGCCGGTCGCCGGACGGCTCGATCCTGGTGCCGCCGGTGGAGCAGGCGACGTCGATGCCGAGCCGCTCGATGTGCTGCTTGAGGACCCCGCCGCCGGCCTCGTCGAGCTGGCGGGCCATGAGCCAGGGCGCGAATTCGACGATCTGGGTCTCGAGGCCCAGGAGGCGGAGGGCGTTGGCCGCTTCGAGGCCGAGCAGGCCGCCGCCGACGACGACGCCGTGCCGGCGGCCTTCGGCGCGGGACCTGATGGCCTCCAGGTCCTCGATGGTGCGGTAGACGTGGACGCCGTCGAGGTCGCTGCCCTCGACCGGAGGCACGAACGGGTAGGAGCCGGTGGCCAGGACCAGCTTGTCGTAGGCGTAGTCGCCTCCGGCGGTGGCGACCCGGCGGGCCTCGCGGTCGATCGCGAGGGCCGGTTCGCCGAGGCGCACGTCCACGCCGGGCAGGTCGGAGGCCAGTGAGAGCTCCTCGGCGCTGACGCCGTCGAAGAACGCCGACAGGCGCACCCGGTCGTAGGCCGGGCGCGGTTCCTCGGCCAGGACCGTGACCTGCCAGGACGGGTCGCGCTCGACGACCGCCTCCAGGAAGCGGCGGCCCACCATGCCGTCGCCGATTACTACCAATCGCTTGTCGCTCATGCTGATACCTCATTCAATCTCGCCGCGGCCTCGCCGATGCCTTCGACGGTTCCGTTGAGCCACTTGCACAGTCCCGCGACATCGTCGGCGCAGGTGCCGCAGCCGGTCGAAGCCTGGGTGGCGTCCGACAGCGCCTCCGGCGTCCGCGCGCCGCCGTGGAACGCCTCGGTCAGTTGCTTCTTGGTCACGTTGTTGCACCGGCACACCACGACCTCGTCGGCCATCGACGCGGGCGAGTCGGGGGCGACCGACACCGACTCGCCGGGCCGGCCCATCAGGAGGGTGCGGCGGTCGTGCGGCACCGGATCACCGGTGTCGAACAGTTGCACCACCTGGCCGACCATGGGGTTGTCGCCGAGCATGACCGCTCCGGCGAGGCGCCCGTCCTCGTCGATGACCAGGCGGGCGTAAGTGCCCCGGGTGGGGTCGGCGAAGGAGACGACCTCGTCGCCGTCGGTCCGGCCCATCGCGGCCAGGTCGATCCCGGTGGCCTTGAGGCGGGTCACCAGGCGCGACCCGGCGTAGTTGGCGTCCTCGTTCACGCCCGAGAGCAGGTCGGCCACCACGTCGGCCTGCTCCCAGGCGGGGCCGACCAGGCCGTAGGGGATGCCGCGGTGCTCGGCGCAGTCGCCGACGGCGAACACGTCCGGGTGGGAGGTGCGGCACTGGTCGTCGATGACCACGCCGCGGCCGGTCTCCAGGCCCATGGAGTGGGCCAGGTCGAGGTTGGGCCGCACGCCGCAGGAGACGACCATGAGCTGCCCGGTGACGGTGCGGCCGTCGGCCAGGACCAGGGTCAGGCCGTCGTCGCCGTGGATGACGCGGGTGGTCTGGGCGTCGGTGATCGACCGGACGCCGAGGTCGTCGTAGGTGTCGGCGAGGACCTGCGCGCCGAGCGGATCGAGCTGGCGGTCCATCAGGTGGCCGGCGGCGTGGACGACGGTGACGTCGAGGCCGCGGCCGGCCAGCCCGCGGGCGGCCTCCAGGCCGAGCAGGCCTCCGCCGAGGACGACGGCGTTGGCGCGGTTCTCGGTCTCGGTGAGGATGCGGCGGGCGTCCTCGATCGTCCGCAGCACGTAGGCGCCGGTCGGGAGCGGGGACAGCCCTTGGATCGGCGGGACGAAGGAGTCGGCTCCGGTGGCCAGGACCAGCTTGTCGAAGCCGGTCCCGTCGATGGTCTTGGCCTCGAGGTCGACCTCCTTGACCTCGTGCCCGAGCCGGAGTTCGACGTGATCGGGCGGGGTGGGCAGGGCGATCTCGGCCTCGGACTGCTTCCCGGCGATCATGCTGGACAGCAGGATGCGGTTGTATGCGGCGCTGGGCTCGGCTCCGAAGACGGTGACCTCGACTCCGCGGCGGCCGAGTTCGCGGGCGATGCGGGCGCCGGCCATGCCGTAGCCGACGATGGCGACCTTCACGCGCTGGACCTCCCGGATGCTGGGGACGGCTGGCGGCGCGGCGGACCGGGTTCGGGTCCGGATCTCCGCGCAGTCGCGGCGACAGCGCTGTCTGACCTCGACGGACCTCCAGGGTGGCTTGACGCTGTTACACAGTCGCGCGGCGAATGTTTCGCGCGTGCTAAGTAGTCCTCACGCCCTCGGAGCCCGACCTCGACAGCTTTCCCTATCTCATTCGCTGTCGGATTGGTGACATCTCATGCCTAGATCGGACTTTTGTCACTGAATCGGGGGATACAAGATCGTTTGAACGGATCGTACATTGAACGGGCACGCGATCCGGTTGTTCGAGCCCGAGGAGTCCCATGACTCGAAACCGTCCGTTCGATCTCCCCGTTTTCTACCTCCCGTATCCGCCGCGCCTCAACCCTCATTTGGAGCAGGCCCGCACCCACGCCCGCATCTGGGCCAAGGAGATGGGCATGCTCGACTCCCCCGCCGCCGGCGGCGGGGTCGTCTGGGACGAGGCCGATCTCGAGCGCCACGACTACGGCCTGCTGTGCGCCTACACGCACCCGGACTGCCCGGCCGAGGCGCTCGAGCTGATCACCGACTGGTACGTGTGGGTGTTCTTCTTCGACGACCACTTCCTGGAGGCATTCAAGCGCACCCGCGACACCGTGGGCGCGCGAGCCTACCTGGACCGCATCCCGCTGTTCATGCCGATCGACATCGGACAGACGCCCGAACCGGCGAACCCGGTCGAGCGCGGCCTGGACGACCTGTGGCGGCGCACTGCGCCGCACATGAACGAGGACTGGCGGCGGCGCTTCACCGTTAGCACCGTGAACCTCCTGTTCGAGTCGCTCTGGGAGCTGGCGAACATCACCTCCGACCGGGTGGCCAACCCGATCGAGTACATCGCCATGCGCCGCATGGTCGGCGGGGCGCCGTGGTCGGCCAACCTGGTCGAGTACGCCGTCGGCGCCGAGGTCCCGTCCCGGATCGCCGGAGAGCGCCCGCTGCTGGTCCTGCGCGACACCTTCAGCGACGCCGTCCACCTGCGCAACGACCTGTTCTCCTACCAGCGGGAGGTCACCGAGGAGGGCGAGAACGCCAACGCGGTCCTGGTCTTCGAGCGCTTCCTCGGGTGCGAGACCCGGCGAGCGGCCGACCTGGTCAACGACGTGCTGACCAGCCGGCTGCACCAGTTCGAGAACACCGCGCTCACCGAGATGCCGGTCCTGTGCGCCGATCGGGGCCTGCGTCCCGACGAGCAGACCGCGATCGCGTTGTACGCCAAGGGCCTCCAGGACTGGCAGGCGGGCGGCCACGAGTGGCACATGCGGTCGAGCCGCTACATGAACGACCCGGCCGAGCGGGTCCTCGGCGGCCCGAACGGCCTGGGCACCTCGGCCGCGAGGGTCGCCTCCTCGGCGCTCCGGCAGCACGCCCGCGAGCCGTTCCGGCCGGTGGGCCCCTCCCCCCTGCCCGAGTTCCACATGCCGTTCGAGCTGCGGCTGAACCCGCACCTGGAGCACGCCCGGCGGCACAACATCGAGTGGGCCGCCGCGGTCGGGATGACCGTGCCGGATCCGCTGCGCCCCGGCTCGGGCCTGTGGACGCCCCACCAGATCGAGATCTTCGACCTGGCGCTGTGCGCGGCCGGGATCGATCCGGACGCAACGCCGGAGGAGTTGGAGACGTCCTCCGACTGGCTGGCGTGGGGCACCTACGGCGACGACTACTACCCGGCGGTGTTCGGCCGGGGCCGCTCGTTCGCCGCGGCCGTGGAGCAGAACCGGCGGCTGTCCGCTTGCATGCCGCTGGAACCGGGGGAAGTCCCCGCGCTCGGCAACCCGCTCGAAGCGGGGCTGGCCGATCTGTGGGCCCGCACGGCCCCAGGGCTGCATCCAGCGGGGCGCGCGGAATTCAAGCGGGCCGTCGAGAAGATGCTCGAGTCCTGGCTGTGGGAGCTGCACCAGCAGGCCCAGAACCGGGTGCCCGATCCGGTCGACTACATCGAGATGCGCCGGCACACCTTCGGCGCGGACATGACGATGAGCCTGGCGCGGCTGACGACCGGGAGGATGGTGCCCCAGGAAGTGTACGACTCCCGGCCCGTGCGGGAACTGGAGTCCTGCGCGGTCAACGCCGCCTGCTTCGTCAACGACCTGTTCTCCCACCGGAAAGAGGTCGAGTTCGAGGGCGAGTTCATCAACGGCGTGGTGGTGGCCGAGGAGTTCCTCGGCTGCTCCGAGGAGGAGGCGATGCGGGTGGTCGCCGACCTCATCTCGGCCCGGATCGAGCAGTTCGAGCTCATCGCGGGCGAGGAACTGCCCGAGGTGGTCGAACGGTTCGATCTCGATGACGCCGCCCGAGCCTCACTGGACGCCTATGTGGAGGATCTGCGGCACTGGGTCTCGGCGATCCTCAACTGGCACATCGAATGCGGCCGCTATCGCGAGAGCGAGTTGCGGCGGCCGAGCCTCACCTCTCCCGGCCTCCGACTGCCGCGGCCGCACCTGTCGTTACGCCGAAGGCGAGCAGGACGGCCATCATGCGGCGCTTGGTCTCGGTCGACTCCTCCGATTCGAGCTCGGCCACCGGATCCGGGTCGTTGACCGCCAGACCCGGTGGCAGGGGGACCGGGTCGCTCGGGGGCGGCTCGGACGGGGACGGAGCGGGCGGGGACGGGGAGTTCGATTCCGGCTCGGGGGAGGGCGTCTCGCTCGGGGCGGGACTCGGCGCAGTGGAAGGGCTCGGGGCACTGGAAGGGCTCGGCGACGAGGACGACGGCGAAGGAGAAGGAGGCACGGATGTCGGCGACGGCGGCTCCGGCGGGCTCGGCGGTTCGGGGTGGCTCGACGGCGGCTCCGGCGGGCTCGGGGGCGCGGGAGATTCGGGCGGCGTCGGCGGAGACGGCGGCTCCGGCGGTGGCTCCGGGCACGGCAGGAGCGGCGGCAGCAACGGCAGGTCGAGGCAGAGGCGCAGTTCCACGTCGATCGCGTCGGCACGGTCGGCCGGGGCGAAGGCCACGGCGGCGGCCGAGGTCAACAGGACCGCCGAAGCGAGGGCCAGCCCTCGCCGCAGCGGCCGTATTCGAGTGCTACGTCCCTGAATATCACTGTTCATGACAAATATTCTTTATCGAGAATTCCGAGGTGTCAATGACCATTTGGTGGCAGGGTCTGACCTTCGCCCTGATCGTCGTGGCCGCGGCCTGCGTGATCGTGTGGGTGGTCCAGAGGGTGCAGCCGCCGAGCCGACGCGAGGGGCACAACCAGATCGGCACGACCCTGTTCGAGCTGATCACCGTCCTCTACGCGATCGTGCTGGCATTCGTCCTCGTCACCGCCTGGGAGAACCGGAACGAAGCCGGCCACATCACCTACCGGGAGGCCGGGGACCTGGTCGAGGTCTACTGGGCCGCCGACACCTTGCCCGACGACGACCGCGACGAGGTCCGCGAGGCCGTCCGCGCCTACACCGAGCACGTCGTCGATACCGAATGGGACCAGATGCGGCGCATCGAACCGGTCGACGCCGAGGGCCTGATGCTGCTGGACGCGATGCACGCGCCGGTGTCCGCCCAGGAGCCCGCCGACGAGGCCCGGCAGGCCCGGCTCGGCGACGTCCGCGACCGCGTCCGCGCCGTGTCCGAGGCCAGATACGAACGCCTCTTCAACGCCGGGCAGGGCCTGTCGGGAGCGATGTGGACGGTTCTCGTGCCGGGCTCGCTCCTGGTGTTCGCGGTGATGCTGACCCTCGGCACCCCCACACGCCTCTACCAGTTCATCGTCGTCGGTTTGATCTCGGGAATGGTCGCGCTGATGCTGTTCGCGACCTACCAACTCGAATTCCCCTTCAGCCGCGGCGGCGCCATCGAACCGACCGCCTACCAGACCGCGATCGAGCGCTTCGACGCGATCGACTCGGACCACGGCGGGCGCTGACCCGCCGTCCAACCACAACCCATAACAACCGCACAGCGATCCGTACGCCCTAACGGGAGGAATGCATCCCATGACCGACTCGGCAATCGACACCACGACTCCGCCGCCTTACTCCGACAACGGATCCGAGCAGAGCAGCCTCAGCACCACCGCGGCCCGCAACCTGGCCACCACCACCAAGTCCGTCCCCCAGATGCAGGAGATCACCTCCCGGTGGCTGCTGCGGATCCTCCCCTGGGTCCAGACCGACGGCGGGTCCTACCGCCTCAACCGCCGCCTGACCTACACGGTCGGCGACGGGAAGGTCGAGTTCATCCAGGAAGGCGCGGCCGTCCGCGTCATCCCCGGCGAACTCGCCGAGATCGCCGCGCTGCGCGGCTACGAGGACGAGGAGGCGCTCGCGGCGATGGCCGCGCGCTTCGAGCAGCGGGAGCTCGAACCGGGCGAACCGGTGGCGCGGGCCGGCGAGCCCGTCGACGGGCTCTACCTGATCGCCCACGGCCGCCTGGAGAAGACCGCGGTCGGGCCCTACGGCGACCGGTCGACCCTGCGGGTGCTGATCGACGGCGACCATTTCGGGCAGCGGGCGCTGACCGAGCACGAGCCGGAGTGGACCGGCGACATCAGCGCCACCGTGCCCTCGACGGTGATGTTCCTTCCGGCCGCGGCCGTCGCCGAGCTGTCCGAGCGCGTCCCGTCGCTGGCGGCGCACTTCGAGCGGTTCCGCACCGGGTCCTCGGCCAGGGCCAACAAGTACGGCGAGGCCCCGATCGACATCGCCTCCGGGCACATCGGCGAACCGGACCTGCCGAAGACCTTCGTCGACTACGAGCTGCGCCCGCGCGAGTACGAGCTGTCGGTGGCCCAGACCGTACTGCGGGTGCACACCCGTGTGGCCGACCTCTACAACAAGCCGATGAACCAGATGGAGCAGCAGCTCCGGCTCACCGTCGAGGCCCTGCGCGAGCAGCAGGAGGACCAGATGGTGAACAGCCGCGACTTCGGGCTGCTCCACAACGCCGCGTTCGAGCAGCGCATCCCGACCCGCTCGGGGCCGCCGACCCCCGACGACCTGGACGAGCTGCTCAGCAGACGGCGCAAGCCCGAGTACCTCCTGGCGCACCCCAAGGCGATCGCCGCGATCGGCCGCGAGTGCTCCAAGCGGGGCCTCTACCCGTCCACGGTAGAGTTCCACGGGCACCACATCCCGGCCTGGCGGGGCGTGCCGATCCTGCCGTGCAACAAGCTCCCCATCTCCGCGGAGCAGACCACCTCGATCCTGTGCATGCGCACCGGCGAGGACGACCAGGGGGTGATCGGGCTGCATCAGACCGGCCTGCCCGACGAGTTCGAACCGGGCCTGTCGGTGCGGTTCATGGGCATCGACGAGAAGGCGATCATGTCCTACCTGGTCAGCGCCTACTTCTCTGCGGCGGTCCTGGTTCCGGACGCACTGGGCGTGCTCGAGAACGTCGAGCTGGGGCGTTAGGGCTGCCGATGGCGGTCTTGACCGACGAGTTCACCGCCGAGCGGGAGGCCATCGACCTCGGACTGCGGTCCGCGGTCGATCGGCTTCCCGCCCCGGCCTCCCGGGTCGCGTCCTACCACTTCGGCTGGACCGACCCCGAGGGAGCACCAATCGAAGGCAGCTCCGGCAAGGCGCTGCGCCCGCTGCTGACGCTGCTGGCCGCCGGGGCGGTCGCCTCCGGCGACCGCGAGGCCTGGCGGCCGGCCGTGCCGGCCGCGGTGGCCGTGGAGCTGGTACACAACTTCTCGCTGATCCACGACGACATCATCGACCGCGACACCGTGCGGCGCCACCGCGCCACCGTCTGGAAGGTCTTCGGGTCCACCGAGGCCCTGCTGGTCGGTGACGCCTTGCACGCCTTGGCGTTCGAGGTCCTCGGCGAGGCCGATCCGTCGCGGGTGGCCGCCGGGGCGGGGACACTGGCCGCGACCGTCCGCGCGCTCATCGACGGCCAGTTGTCCGATACCCGCTTCGAGCGGCGAGAACGGGTCGGCATCGCCGAATGCACGGCGATGTCGGAGGCGAAGACGGCCTCGCTCATGGCCTGCGCGACCGAGCTCGGCGGGCTGTTCGGGGGCGGCAGCGCCGAGCAGGCCGCGGCGCTGCGCGACTTCGGGTTCCGCCTCGGGCTGGCCTTCCAGCACGTGGACGACCTGCTGGGCATCTGGGGCGATCCGGAGGTGACCGGGAAACCGGCCTTCTCCGACCTGCGACTCCGCAAGAAATCGCTGCCGGTGACCGCCGCGCTCGGCTCGGGCCGGCCGGAGGCCGCAGAGCTGACCCGCCTCTACGCCGGAACCGGCCCGCTCGACGACGCGCAGGTCCATCGCGCGGCCGAACTGGTCGAGGCGTGCGGCGGCCGCCGGTCCAGCCGGGAGTCGGCCGACGTGCTCACCGCCTCGGCCGCGGCGCGGTTGGAGTCGGCCGACCTGTCCGCGGAGGCGGTGGCCGCCCTGCACGGACTGGCCGCGACCACGGTGGGGAGGGCATGCTGATGCGGGTGCTGCTGCCGGCCCCGCGGTCCTTCTGCGCGGGGGTGGAGCGGGCGATCGACATCGTCGAGCGGCTGCTCGAACGGTACGGGCCGCCGGTGTACGTGCGCAACCAGATCGTCCACAACGCCCATGTCGTCGGTGATCTGGAGTCGCGCGGGGCGGTGTTCGTTTCCGAACTGGAGGAGGTGCCCGAAGGAGCGCTGGTGGTGTTCTCCGCGCACGGGGTCGCCCCGGCGGTGGAGGCCGAGGCGTCCGACCGCGGCCTGGACGCGGTTGACGCCACCTGCCCGCTGGTGACGAAGGTCCACAGCGAGGCCAGGCGGGCCGCCGAGGGCGGCGACACGATCATCCTGATCGGGCACGAGGGCCACGAGGAGGTGGTCGGCACCAAGGGGGTGGCGCCGGAGCGGACGGTCCTGGTCGAGCGGGCCGAGGACGTCGAGCGACTGGAGGTCGAGGACGCCTCGCGGCTCACGTTTCTGGCCCAGACGACGCTGTCGGTCAGCGAGGTCGAACGGATCGCGGCGGCGCTGAAGCGGCGGTTCCCCGAGGTCAAGGGGCCCGCCAAGGACGACGTCTGCTACGCCACCACCAACCGGCAGGCCGCCCTGGCGGCGGTGGTGGACGAGGCGGACCTGGTGCTGGTGATCGGCTCGCCGAACTCGTCGAACTCGAACCGGCTGGTGGAGCTGGCCTCGGCAGCCGGCACGCCGGCGCGGCTGATCGACCGGCCGACCGACATCGACGCGGCGTGGCTCGAGGGTACCGAGGCGGTGGCCGTCACCGCCGGGGCCTCGGCCCCGCCGCAGCTCGCCGACGAGGTGGTCGGCGAGCTGGCGCGCTACGGCACGGTCGAGGTCGAGGAGCGGAGGATCGCCGACGAGCATCTGGAGTTCCTGCTCCCCCAGCGGCTCAGGTGAGACGCGAGCGGCCCGGCGGCGCGCAGCGCTGCCGGGCCGCTCGCCGCCGTCAAGCGGACGCGGTCACCGCTCGGGGGCGGGGGCGATCTTGACCGCGCAGACCTTGAACTCGGGCATGCGGCTGATCGGGTCCAGGACGTCGGACACCGCGGCGTTGGCGTTCGCCGCGCCCGGGAAGTGGAACGGGGAGAACACGGTGTCGGGCCGGATGTCGGCGCTCAGCCGGGCCGGGGCGGTGTAGGAGCCGCGCCTGGAGGTGACCCGCACCCGGTCGCCCTCGTTGATGCCGTTGCGGACGGCCGTGTCCGGGTGGATCTGGAGGTACTGCTCGCCTTCGAGCGAGCCGATCAGGCGGGTCTGGGCACCGGACTGGTACTGGGTGAGGACCCGGCCGGTGGTCAGGTAGAGCGGGTAGACGCCGTCGCGCCGCTCGGCCGGGTGCCGGTAGTCGACGGCGACGAACCTGGCCCTGCCGTCGGGGGTGCCGAACTCGAAGTCGGTGAACATGCGCGGCGTCCCGGCGGGTTCGGCCTCCGGCACCGGCCACTGGAGCCCCTCCTCCCCCAGGCTCTCGTAGGTGGCCCCGGAGTAGTCGGACCTGCCGCCCGCCGAGGCGCGGCCGAGCTCCTCGAAGACGGCCTCGGGGTCGGTCGGGTAGGTGCCGGCGGCCCCGAGCCGGTCGGCGAGCTCGGCGATGACCCACAGGTCGGAGCGCGCGCCGTCGGGCGCCGGGCGCAGGGAGCGGCGGCGGATGATGCGCCCCTCCAGATTGGTCATGGTGCCGTCCTCTTCGGCCCACTGGGTGACCGGGAGGACGACCTCGGCCAGCCGGGCGGTCTCGGACATCACGAAGTCGAACGCGACCAGGCTGTCGAGGGACCGCAGCCGGTCGGAGACGCGGGCGGCGCGCGGGGCCGAGACGACCGGGTTGGACCCGAGCACGAACAGCATCTTGACCTCGTCGCCGCACTTGCGGAGCAGTTCGACCGCCGAGACGCCGGGCCCGGGAATCGAATCGGGGTCGACGCCCCAGACCCCGGCCACGTGCTCGCGGGCCTCGGGGTCGGCGATCATGCGGTAGCCGGGCAACTGGTCGGCCTTCTGGCCGTGCTCGCGGCCGCCCTGGCCGTTGCCCTGGCCGGTGATGCACCCGTAGCCGGACGACGGCCTGCCGGGCAGCCCCAGCGCGAGCGCGAGGTTGATCCAGGCGGTGACGGTGTCGACGCCCTTGGCGTGCTGCTCGGAGCCGCGGGCGGTGAGGATCGCGACCTTCCCCTGCGAGAGGAGCCGGGCGGTGGCGTAGAGGTCGGGGACGCTGACGCCGGTGGTCCGCTCCACGAAGGCCGGCCAGTAGCCGGCGGCGGTCTGGCGGACCTCGTCGAAGCCGGTGGTGTGGGCGTCGATGTAGTCGTGGTCGAGGTAGCCCTGCTCGATGCAGATGTGGAGCAGGCCGTTGGCGAGCGCCAGGTCGCTGCCGGGCTGCGGCTGCAGGTGCAACTGGGCGGCCTCGGCGGTGGCGGTGCGGCGGGGGTCGACGACGATGAGCTCGCTCTGGGCCAGGTGCCGCATGAACGGCGGCATGGTCTCGGCCGGGTTGGCGCCCACGAGCATGACCACGTCGGATCCGGTGAGGTCCTCGGCGGGGAACGGCAGGCCGCGGTCGACCCCGAAGGACCGGTTGAGGGCGCCGGCGGCCGAGGACATGCAGAACCGGCCGTTGTAGTCGATGTGTTTGCTGCCCAGCGCGAGTCTGGTCCACTTGCCGAGCTGGTAGACCTTCTCGTTGGTGAGCCCGCCGCCGCCGAAGACGCCGACGGCGTCCTTGCCGTGGTCGGCCTGGAGGGTGCGGATCCTGTCGGCGACGTGGTCGAGCGCGGTGTCCCAGGAGACCGGTTCCCCGCGCAGGAGCGGGGTGGTGATGCGCTCGGGGTGGTCGAGCAGTTCGGGCGCGGTCCAGCCCTTCTTGCACATGCCGCCGCCTCGGGGGGAGGCGGTGACCGTTCCCGCCTCGTTCTCCTCGAGCCGCATGCCGCACTGCAGGGCGCAGTAGGGGCAGTGCGTGTCGGCGGTCCGGACGATCGGCAGGGTGGTTCGCACGGTCATGCGGCGAGTATGCCCGCGGGCGATTACAGGGTTACGTGGCGAATGTTTCGGGGATGCTAAAGGCCAGGTCTGCCGTTCGGCGGCAGCGGAAAGGCCCGCCGCCTCGGGGGTGAGGCGACGGGCCGGGACCGGTCCGGGGCTCAGACGTTCGCGTACGCGAGGCTCGGCGCCCGCAGGACGAAGACCCTGCGCTGGTAGAACCACCAGTTGATGGCGAAGAAGACCAGGTAGGAGCCGGCGAAGACGTACATCGCGCCGATCATCGAGCCGGTCTGGTCGTTGCTGACGCGCAGCACCTGGTTGACCGCGAAGCCGCCGAGCGCACCGATGAAGGAGATCCAGCCGAGCGCGGCGGCGGTGAGCCGCTTGGCCCGCACCACGGCCTCCTCGGTGGGCCTGCCGCCCGCCTCGGCGCCGGCCTCGGCCTGGAAGATCGCCGGGATCGACCGGTAGGCGGAGCCGTTCGCGAGCCCGGCGAGGACGAACAGGGCCATGAACGAGGCGAAGAACAGCCAGAAGCTGCCCAGTTCCACGCCCGACACCGCCCCGAGGACGCCGGCGCTCATCAGCACGAAGCAGGTGCCGGTGATCGGTGCGCCGCCGCCGGTGCGGTCGGAGAGCCAGCCCCCGAACGGCCGCGCCAGCGATCCGATGAGCGGCCCCAGCGCGGCCAGCCAGATCGAGGCGAACGCGGGGAACTCGATGCTGATCATCAGCGGGAACGCGAAGGAGAACCCGATGAAGGACCCGAAGGTGCCGATGTAGAGCACGCTCATGATCCAGGTGTGCTTGCGCTTCAGGGCCGGGAGCTGGCCTTTCACGGTGGTCTTGGCGACCGAGAGGTTGTTCATGTAGCGCCGGGCGAGGAACGCGGCGGCGATCGCCAGCGCCATCCACAGCAGCGGCACGTTGTGCAGGTAGAAGGCCGAGCCGTCGACCGCGGCGCCCTGGGAGGCGCCGATGAGGCCGACCGCGATCACGAACGGGCCGGCGAGCTGGACCACCGCGACGCCGATGTTGCCGCCGGCGGCGTTCACGCCGAGGGCGGCGCCGCGGTGGCGCTCGGGATAGAAGTAGGAGATGTTCGCCATCGAGGAGGCGAAGTTGCCGCCGCCGAAACCGGCGAGGACGCCGCACAGCACGAACACCCAGTACGGGGTGCCGGGGTTCTGGACCGCCCAGGCCAGCAGGCCGGTGGGCAGGACCAGGAGTCCGGCGGACACGATGGTCCAGTTGCGGCCGCCGAAGACGCCGACGGCGAAGGTGTAGGGGATCCGCAGGAACGCCCCCACCAGGTTGGGGACGGCGACCAGGCCGAACAGTTGGCCGGTGGTGAAGCCGAACCCGGCGGCGGCCAGGTAGGGGACGATGATCGAGAACATCGTCCACACCGAGAAGCCCAGGTGCTCGGTGATGACGGAGAAGACGAGGTTCCGCCTGGCGACCTTCCTGCCGGTGGACCGCCAGAACTCCTCGTCGTCGGGACGCCAGTCGGTGATCCACCCCTTGCGAGGCTCGGTGGGCGTCGGCGGCGCTGTCTCTCTGATCAGTGTCGCGGTCATGGACGCAACGGTGGCGCGGCCCGGTTGCAGGGTCGTGCGCCGTCCGTGGCGGTGCCGTTGCGATCGGCGCACAAGGTTGTTAACCGCAGCGTGAGAGGAGGGGCGGGAGGGCGTCTTTGTGCACTGCCTCACCGCGGCGCGGCTGCGGCCGCCCCCTCCGGGGCGGCCGCAGCCGCCGGGGATCGGCTAGACCTTGGCGTGGGCGAGGCTCGGGACCCGGTCGGCCAGGACCCGGCGCTGGTAGAACCACCAATTCAGCATCAGGAAGACCGCGTAGGCGGCGAGGAAGCCGTACATGGCAGGGATGACCGAGCCCGTCTGCTCGTTGGCGATGCGGAAGGCCTGGTTGATGAGGAACCCGCCGAAGGCTCCGATGGCGGAGATCCAGCCGAGCGCGGCGGCGGTGAGCCGCTTGGCCCGCACCACGGCCTCCTCGGTGGGCCTGCCGCCCGCCTCGGCGCCGGCCTCGGCCTGGAAGATCGCCGGGATCGACCGGTAGGTCGAGCCGTTGGCGACGCCGCTCATGGTGAACAGCAGCATGAACGAGGTGAAGAACAGGGCGAACGACCCCGCGTCGACGCCCTGCACCGCGCCCAGGACCCCGGCGCCCATGAGGATGAACGACGCGCTCGTGACCGGGGCGCCCGCCCACCTGTCGGCCAGCCAGCCCCCGAACGGGCGGGAGAGGGAGCCGACCAGCGGGCCGAGTGCCGCGATCCACAGCGAGCTGAACTCGGGGAATTCGATCTGGATGACCAGCGGGAACGCGAAGGAGTAGCCGATGAAGGACCCGAAGGTGCCGATGTAGAGCACGCTCATGATCCAGGTGTGCTTGCGCGCCAGCGCCGGCACCTGCCGGCGCAGCGGAGTGCGCGAGACGGCCAGGTTGTCCATGAACCTCCAGGCCATGAGCGCCGCGAACAGCGCCAGGACCAGCCACAGCAGGGGCACGTTGTGGAGGAAGACCTCGGTGCCGTCCTCGGTGGCGCCCTGTGCGGCCCCGAAGAGGCCGAAGGCCAGCACGAACGGGCCGATGAACTGGACGGCCGAGACCCCGATGTTGCCGCCGGCGGCGTTCACGCCGAGCGCGGCACCGCGGTGGCGCTCGGGATAGAAATAGGAGATGTTCGCCATCGAGGAGGCGAAGTTGCCGCCGCCGAAACCGGCGGTGACACCCGCGACGATGAACAGCCAGAACGGGGTTCCCGGCGTCATGACGCAGTAGGCGAGGAGGGCGGTGGGGACGGCCAGCAGGCACGCGGAGATGACCGTCCAGTTCCGGCCCCCGAAGACCGCGACGGCGGCCGTGTAGGGGATCCGCAGGAACGAGCCCACCAGGTTCGGCACGGCGGTGAGCCAGAACAACTGGCCGGTGGTGAAGTCGAAGCCTGCGGCCGCGAGGTACGGGGCCACGATGCTGAACATCACCCATACCGAGAAGCCGAGGTGCTCGGCCACCACCGACCACAGGAGGTTGCGTCGGGCGACCTTCTTCCCGGTCGACTGCCAGAAGGCTTCGTCATCGGGGCGCCAGTCGGTGATCCACCCGGTGCGGGCCGCGGTCTTGGTGTCAGGCATTGTCGCTGTCATGCCCGATACTGTCGACCGGCAGGATTGCCCGCTCGTGCGAGAGCGGTGCCGCTGCCGTGAAGTTCGCCGCACCCTCGGGCCGCGGGCGGCGTGAAGGCGGCGAAACCGCAGGTCGCGACGGGCATGAAAGGCGAGAACCCCGTCACACCGGTGGATGGCATACCTTTGGTGGCTATGGACGCCGCCATCGAGGTCGCCGACCTCCGCAAAACCTACCGCGGGCGCAGGACCGGCGAGGTCCGCGCCGTCGACGGGGTGGGGTTCCGCGTCGAGGCGGGCGAGTTCTTCGGCATCCTGGGGCCGAACGGGGCGGGGAAGACGACCACGCTGGAGATCGTGGAGGGCCTCCGCAAGCCCGACTCGGGCGAGGTGCGGCTGCTCGGGCGGCGCCCCTGGCCGCACTCGGCCGAGCTGACCGCCCGCATCGGGGTGCAGCTCCAGGCGTCGTCGTTCTTCGAGTTCCTCACCGTCACCGAGCAGATCGAGACGTTCGCCCGGCTCTACGGCGCGAGCCGGGAGCGGGCGGCCGAGATGCTCGAGCAGGTCGGCCTGGCCGAGAAGGCGGGCGTGCGGTGCGAGAAGCTCTCCGGCGGCCAGCAGCAGCGCCTCTCGATCGCGTGCGCCCTGGTGGGCGATCCGGAGCTGGTGTTCCTGGACGAGCCGACGGCGGCGCTGGACCCGCAGGCCCGGCGGAACCTGTGGGACCTGATGCGCGCGATCAACGCCGACGGCCGCACCGTGGTGCTCACGACGCACTACATGGAGGAGGCCGAGGCGCTGTGCGACCGGGTCGCGATCATGGACTCGGGCCGGATCCTCGCGGTGGACTCCCCTGCCGAGCTGATCCGCGAACTCGACGCGCCGACCCGGGTGACGGTCGCGGCCGGGCAGCTCGACGAGGACCGGGTCTGTGAACTCGCCGCCGGGGATGAGTTCGTCCTCGACGGCGACGAGGTGGTCTTCGAGACCCGCGACGCCCGGAAGCTGCTGACGGCCCTGGCCTCCGAAGGTGCCCTGGAGGGCCTGGCGGTGCGGACGGCGAGCCTCGAGGACGTGTTCCTGCACGTCACCGGACGGGAGTGGCGGGAATGACCGTGGAGACCGCGCGTCCGGAGCGGGCGCGCCCCGGCGGCGCCCGGGCGTATCTGGCCCTGTTCAAGGCGACCGGCCTGGGGTGGCTGCGCGACCGCAGCCAGGTGTTCTTCACCATCCTGCTGCCGCTGATGTTCATGGTGCTGCTGTCGAGCGTGTTCGGCTCGACCGATTCGACGGTGCCGCGGGTCCTGGAGGTCGGCGAGGCCCCGGTCCTGGACCGGGCCGAGGCCGGCGAGTTCGAGATCGAGCCGGCCGCGAGCCTGGACGAGGCGCTGACGCGTTTGGAGGACGGCGAGGCCGACGCGGCCGTGGTCCAGGACGGGCAATCGGTGACCATCCACCACTCGCAGGCGAACTCGACCGCCGGGGCGATCGCGCTGGGCAAGCTGTCGGCGCTGGTCGACCGGGCGAACGTGGACCGGCTGTCGGCGGCGGCTCCCGGGGAGCCGGTGCTGGAGATCGACACCGCCGCGGCCGAAGGCACCGAGACCCGGCCCATCCAGTACCTGGCGCCGGGGATCCTGGCCTGGGGCATCGCGATCTCGGGCGTGTTCGGCGCCGCTGGCACGATCGTCGACTGGAAGCGCGACAAGCTGATGCGGCGGCTGCGGCTGACGCCGGCCTCGGTGGGGAACTTCGTCGGCGCCAAGATCTCGGTGAACCTGGCCGTGGCGCTGGTGCAGACGGCTGTCTTCCTGGCGGTGGCGGCGCTGCTGTTCGGCCTGGAGCTGTCGTCCTGGACCTGGTTCGCGGCGCCGCTGGTGCTGACCGGCACGCTGGCGTTCCTGGCGATCGGCGTCGTGATCGGCGGCATCGCCAAGACCGGACCGGGCGCGGCGGGCCTGAGCAACCTGGTGACGATGCCGATGGCATTCGTCTCGGGCGCGTTCTGGCCGCTGGCGCTGTCGCCGGACTGGGTGCAGGCGATGTCGTACCTCTCGCCGATGCGGTACCTCAACGAGGCGCTGCAGCAGGTGGTGGTCTACGGCGATTCGCCCGCCGCGGTGCTCCCCCAGGTCGGGATCCTGGCCGCCTTCGCCGCGGCGGTGGCGCTGATCGCCTGGAGGACCTTCAGGTTCGACGAGCTGTGAGCGTGTCGCAGAAGCCGCCGAGCGGCGCCGGTAGGTACAAACGTTCCATGTCCGACCTGGTGATCCACTCGGTTCCCGAAGGAGACCTCGAACAGATCGAGTCCGAGGCCGAGGCCCGGGGTCTGTCCGTCGAGGCGTACATGCTGCGACTGATCCGCGAGAAGGCCGGCGCGGCCCGGAGGCGGCAGACGCTCTCAGAGCTCCCCGAGCGGCTGAGAGAGGAAGGCGCCGAACCGATCTCGATGGACGACATCCTGGCCGCCAAGGACTCCCGGGACCTCGGCGCAGCATGATCGTCATCGACACCTCTGCCCTGGTCGCGGCCCTGCGCAACTTCGGCGCGCCCGGAGACGAGGTCCGCCGCGTCATTGCCGAGAACGCGACTTGACGACCGCGTCGTAGACGGTCCGGCGCGGGACGCCGAAGCGGGCGGCCACCCGCTTCATGGCCGCCTTGCGGTCCTCCCCGGCCGCCTCCAGGTCGGCCACCGCCCCCGCGAGCGCCTCGGGGGTCGCCTCGGCCGCGTCCGGCCCCGGCCAGCCCTGGACCACCAGGGTGACCTCCCCGCGCGGCGGGTCGGCCTCGGCGCCGTCGGCGAGCTCGGCGAGGGTCCCGCGGCGGATCTCCTCGTGGGTCTTGGTCAGCTCGCGGCACAGCGCCGCCGGGCGGTCCGCGCCGAAGGCCTCGGCCATGGCGCGCAGGGTACCGGCGGTCCGGCGCGGGGAGTCGAAGTAGACCATGGTCCGGCGCTCCTCGGCCAGCGCGGCGAAGGCGCGGCGCCGCTCGCCCGGCTTGCGGGGGGCGAAGCCCTCGAAGCAGAAGCGGTCGCACGGCAGGCCCGAGAGCGCCAGCGCGGTGGTCACCGCGCTCGCGCCGGGAGCGGCCGTCACCGCGATCCCCGCGTCGATCGCGACGCGCACCAGGCGGTAGCCGGGGTCGGAGACCGACGGCATGCCGCCGTCGGTGATGACGGCGATCCGCCTTCCTTCGTACAATTGTTCCAGAAGGGTGCCGCTCTTCGGGGCCTCATTGCCTTCGAAGTAGGACGTGATCGCGGCCCGGGTGGCCACCCCGAGCTCGGTCAGCAGCCGCCGGAGGCGCCGGGTGTCCTCGGCCGCGATGACGTCGGCCCGGGCCAGCTCGGCCGCCACCCGAGGCGAGGCGTCCTCGGGGTTTCCCAGCGGCGCACCGAGAAGCACCAGAGCGCCCGTCGAAGTGGTTGACACCCGGCCAGTATCCACTATCCTCTTGCGGGGAAATTCGCGCCGGTCACGATGCGGCGACACGGCGCACATGCAGACTGCGGATCCAGGCTGTCCGGAACCCGACAGTGACCTTACATACGAGCGAACAGTAACGGATACTCGTAGTGACACCATAGGCGACATAACGCAGCAGCCCGCCGTCATGCACACAGTGGAGGCCGCCATGTCCGTGATCGCAAGAGCGGGAGCGGTTCTCGCCGCTCTCATCCTCGGTTACTTCGCCATCGGCTTCATAGCCGAGCACTGGGCCTGGTTCGTTGCCGGAACGATCCTGTTGTGCGGCACGGCGGTCGCAACATGGGTGCTGCTGCGCAGCCGCGGCAGGAGCCGCGACGCGACAGAACGCGCCCTCCACGCCGAACGCGAGGCGCTGATGAAGAGCGTCGACGACATGCAGGTCCCGATGTTCGACGCGATGATCGGCCGCCTGCTGGTCGGCCTCGACGCCAAGCGCGTCAAAAAGTTCGGGCACCGCAGCAACACCCTCGGCTGCAACTTCGTGGTCACCCTCCACGGAGGCCGCCGCATCGTGGTGCGCGCCAAGAAGGACGACCGCACCGTCAAGCGCGAGGGCGCCCGGCACATCCAGTTGCTCGGCGGCGAGATCCAGCCGCGCTGGTCGTGCGACGCCGGTGTGCTCATCACCAACGCCAACCTCCACGGGATCCGCCACGCGGCCCGCAACCAGGCCACCGCCGCCCAGCTCGGGGTCTTCGTGATCGACCGCCGGCGGCTCGCCGAGTGGCTCGACACCGGCGAGCCGCCCGCAGCGCTGCTCCCGGCCACCAAGGAGCTGTCGCCCGCCCGATCGTGATGGCGCGAGTCGCGCCCCGGGGCGGCCGCCCCGGGGCGCGCTCACCGGGATCCGAGCGTGACCTCCACGGTGTGCTCCTGCTGGTCCCTGATGTAGCCGACGGTGACCTCGGTGCCGCTGGCGATGCTCTGCACCAGCGAGGCGACCTCGGAGGCCCCGGCCACCTCGGTGCCGTCGACCGAGACGATGACGTCGCCGGCCTCGAGCCCGGCCTCCTCGGCCGGCGAGTCGGGCTCGACCTCGCGGACCATGGCCCCGTTGCCCTGCGTGTCCGCCAGCGACACGCCCAGGTACCCCCGCTCGACCGAGCCGTTCTCGATCAACTGCTCGGCCGCGTCCGCCACGACGTTGGACGGGATCGCGAATCCCAGGCCGATGCTGCCGGACTCGGTGGAGGTGATGGCGGTGTTGATGCCGATGAGCTCGGCGTCGCCGTTGACCAGCGGGCCGCCGGAGTTGCCCATGTTGATCGCCGCGTCGGTCTGGATCAGCCCGGTCAGGGTCTGGCCCGTCTGCCGCCCGAGTCCGCGGGGCTCCTCTCCCGGCAGGGCCATGGAGCGGTCGCGCGCCGAGACGATGCCGGTGGTCACGGTCCCCTCCAGGCCGAGCGGCGAACCGATCGCCACGGCGACGTCCCCGACCTGCACCGCGTCGGAGTCGCCGAAGGCGATCGGGGTCAGCCCGTCGACGCCGTCGGCCTTGAGGACGGCCAGGTCCTGGGTGGCGTCGGTGGCCACGACCTCGGCCTCGGCCACCTCGCCGTCGGCGAACCGGACCTCGGCGCGCTCGGTGCCGGCGACGACGTGGTTGTTGGTGACGACGTATCCGTCCTCGGAGTAGACCACCCCCGAGCCCTCGGCGGACTCGGTGACGATGGTGACCACCGAGGTCCTGACCTCCTCGACGATCTCGGTGTAGGTCATGCCGGATCCGGCGTCCATCGACACCGACTGCACGTTGGTGCTCCCGGCGCTCTCGCGGTCGGACAGGGCCCATCCGACCGCACCTCCGGCGCCGCCGGCGATCAGGGCCAGCGCCAGCGCGCCGGCGACGAGGCGGCCCCGGCCGCGCTGCGGGGCCGCGGGCGGACCGTACGGCGGCGGCCCGGCCGGCCCCCAGTGCGGTCCGGGAGGCGGGGCGGGTGGAGGCCCGGGGTGTGCGGTGGTCGGGGGCTCGGCGGCCCCTTCGGTGTTCTCTGGTTCCCGGTTCCGCTCGGGGTCCGGGACACTGTCGGCGTTGCTCATGAATTGCAGCATGCGTCCCGAGGCTTTCGGTCCGCTGCAAAAACGCCTTAAACGGCTTTAATCTTCCTGCGATTCGGCGTCCAGCCTCACCGTGAACTCGGTGCCGCCGCCGGGCTCGGACCGGACCGAGACCGATCCGCCGTGGGAGCGCACTATGGCCGCGACGATGGCCAGGCCGAGGCCGGAACCGGGGTGGGTGACCCCGTCGGAGCGGAAGAAGCGCTCGAAGACCCGGTCGGCCACCTCGGACTCCATGCCGGGGCCGTCGTCGGCCACCCGCAGCACCACCTCGTCGTCCTCGGCGGCGACCGCGACGGTGACGGTCGTGCCCGGCGGCGTGTGGCGGACGGCGTTCGACAGGAGGTTGTCGATCACCTGCCGCATCCGGGCGCGGTCGGCCACGACCACGGTCGGCGCTCCGGGCACCGACTCGAACTCGAAGCGGTAGTCCTCGGCGACCACGGAATGGGAGGAGACGGCCTCGTGGCCGAGCAGCGCCAGGTCGACCGGCTCGGTCTCCACCGGCCGCTCCTGGTCGAGCCGGGCCAGGTGCAGCAGGTCCCCGACCAGCAGGCCCATGCGCTTGGCGGCCTCCTCGATCTGCCCGATGTAGTGCTGGCGCTCGTTCTCGGGCATGCCGGGATTGGCCCGCACCAGCTCGGAGTAGCCGCGGACGTTGGTCAGCGGCGTGCGCAGCTCGTGGGAGGCGTCGGCGATGAATTCGCGCATCCGCCGCTCGGAGTCGTGGGCCCGTCCCTCGGAGTATTCGCGTGCCCTGATGGAGCTCTCGATCTTGCCGAGCATCGAGTTGATGGCCATCGACACCCGGCCGACCTCGGTCTCGGGGTCCCGGGGCGGCACGCGCTGGGAGTAGTTGCCGGCGGCGATCATCGCGGCGGTGTTCTCGATCTGCCGCAGCGGGGCCAGGCTGGCGCGGACCAGGCCGAAGCCGAGCGCGGCCAGGCCCGCCAGGACGCCCACGCCGATGAGCACGTCGACCCACACCAGGCCGGCGACGGTGCGGTCGAAGTGCTTGAGGTTGTAGGAGAGGGCGTAGTAGTCGGAGAACGAGGGCGCGGAGTCGATCTGCTGTGCCGGGTCGAGGCCCTCCTGGTTCTCCTGGATCGTCTGCCGCAGGTGCTCGCCGGAGACGGCGTACACGCGCCAGCGGACCGAGCCGTCCGCGGCGAGCGCGGTGAACGCGTCCTCCGGGTGCGCCTCGATGTCGGCCAGGGTGAAGTTCGGGGCGTCGGTCTGGCTCTGCGGCAGGTCGTGGCGGCGGTCCGGGTAGTTGAGCATCGAGAAGATGTACTGATTGGGCCGGATGCCGAGCTGCGAGGAGCCCTCGGAGTCGCTCAGCGCCGCGACCTCGTCCAGGCCGAGGGTCTCGAACTTGTCCTTGAGCTCCTGGTCGATGGTGCCGAGGAACGTGGAGTGGAGGGCCAGGATCGTCGAGACGCTGATGATCAGCAGCGAGCCGGCGACCAGGGCCAGGACCGCGGCGGTGAGCCGGACCCGCAGCGGCACCCGCTCCCACCGGTTGCCGAGGGCGTCGGCGAAATCGCGCACGTTCAACGACTCTGCTCCCGCAGGACGTACCCGATGCCGCGCAGGGTCTGGATGAGTTTGGGCTCGCCGGTGTCGATCTTGCGGCGCAGGTAGGAGACGTAGGATTCCACGATGCCGTCGTCGCCGCGGAAGTCGTAGCGCCACACGTGGTCGAGGATCTGGGCCTTCGACAGCACCCGGCCGGCGTTGATCATGAAGTAGCGCAGCAGCTTGAACTCGGTCGGTGAGAGCTGCACGGCCTCGCCGGAGCGCCAGACCTCGTGGGTCTCCTCGTCGAGTTCGAGGTCGGCGTACTTGAGGCGCGCGGGCCGGGGCAGCTCGCCGACGCTGCGGCGGAGCACCGCGCGGATGCGGGCGACGACCTCTTCGAGCGCGAAGGGCTTGGTGATGTAGTCGTCGCCGCCCACCGACAGGCCGGTGACGGTGTCGGCGGTGTCGTCCCGAGCGGTCAGGAACAGCACCGGGGTGCGGTCCGAGCCCGAGCGCATGCGGCGGACCACTTCGAAGCCGTCGATGTCGGGAAGGTTGATGTCGAGCACCACCAGGTCGGGCCGGTGCCGGGCGATCGAGCGCAGCGCCTCGTCGCCGGTGGCGACGGCGTGGACGGCGAACCCGGCGTAGCGCAGCGAGGTGGCGAGCAGCTCGCAGATGTTCTCCTCGTCCTCTACGACCAGGAGGGTGGCCTCGGTCTCGGTGTTCGTCGACTGGGGCATGGACCTCATTCTTCACATGCTCGAACGGCGCGGGACAGGGTGGTTCTGAGCATACGTCGGGGGAGGTGGGGCGTCGAGCCGCCGCTGGGACGCGGGCGGTTGTCATCCCGGTCACCGGTGCGCCGGAGGCAGACGGTCGTGTCAGCGGACTGTCTTCGGTCGACGGTGTCGGATAGACTTTGTGTCGCACCCGAGCACCTGCGGTGCTCGGGCCGTGACGCCCTACCAGTTTGTTAGGTGAGTTCATGACGCTGTCAATCGAGACCGGCACGACCGAGAACGGGGTGGTGACCGTCGAGTTGGCCGGCGAGGTCGACTACGCGACCGCTCCCCAGATCCGAGAGACGATCACCGGCGCCCTGGAGGCGGGCGGCGTCACGTCCATCCGAGTCGACGTCGCCAAAGTGACGGTGCTGGACTCGACCGGGATCGGCACGATCGTGGTGGCCTACCGGATCGCCCGCGAGATGGGCGTGGACTTGGCGGTGGTGAACCCCAATCGCTTCATCACCAGACTCTTCACCGTCGTCGGCGCCGAGGAGCTGCTCGAGGAGCCCACCGAGACCTTCTCGACGCAGGAGAGAAGGCACGAGCTCAGCGCGGCCAAGGAGCGGAGCGCCTCACAGACGGCGTGACGAAACGTGAGGTGAAGCCCGGGGTGACCGGTTCCGCAAGGGCGCTGCCGACCCTACATTTCTCCCGCCTCGCGGTTACCCTTGTTCGGGGGACTGCCTGTCCCCCGTCCACGCAGCGTCTGCAAAGAAGAGGCGATTGAGCTGTGTCGAGTTCGACTCCGGGCAACCTGTCGACCGATTTCGGGGCCAACGAGTGGTTGGTCAACGAGATGTACGAGCGCTACCGCGCCGATCCCCAGAGCGTCAGCCCCGGCTGGCGGGAGTTCTTCGGTGAGGACGCGTTGAGCGCCGAGGACACCGACGAGGGCGGGCCCGAGCCCCAGGCCGACGCGTCCCAGCAGGCCGAGATCGATATCGAGGCCGAGACCGTGGGGGGCGGCGAACCCTCCCCCCAGAGCCAGAAGCCGAAGGTGGTCCCCAAGACCGCCGGCCCCGAGCCCGCGGCCCCCGGGGAGGCGGCCCCCACCGCGAAGGAGCCCACCGCCAAGCACGGCTCGGCCGTGACCAAACCGCTGAAGGGCGTCGCGGCCAAGGTCGCGCAGAACATGGACGCCTCGCTGGAGGTCCCGACCGCGACGTCGGTCCGGGCCGTGCCCGCAAAGCTCCTGTTCGACAACCGCGTCGTGATCAACAACCACCTCAAGCGCAGTCAGGGCGGCAAGGTCTCCTTCACGCACCTGATCGGTTACGCGCTGGTGCAGGCGATGAAGGCCCATCCGGGCATGAACGCCTCGTACAAGCGGGTCGACGGCAAACCGACGCTGGTCACCCCCGAGCACATCAACCTCGGCCTGGCGATCGACCTGCCCGGGCCCGACGGCTCCCGGACCCTGGCGGTGCCGTCCATCAAGGGCTGCGAGTCGATGGACTTCCGCGAGTTCTGGCAGGCCTACGAGGACCTGGTCCGCAAGGCCCGCAACAACAAGCTCACGATGGAGGACCACGCGGGGGCGACCCTGACGCTGACCAATCCGGGCGGAATCGGCACCGTCCACTCGGTGCCGCGCCTGATGAAGGGCCAGGGGCTCATCGTCGCCGTCGGCGCCATGGAGGTGCCCGCCGAGTTCGCCGGGGCCAGCGACGAGACCCTCGCCGACCTGGGCGTCTCCAAGATCATGACGGTGACCTCGACCTACGACCACCGCGTCATCCAGGGCGCCGAGTCGGGCGAGTTCCTCAAGACGCTGCACCGGTACCTGCTCGGCGACGACTTCTGGGACCGGATCTTCCGCAGCCTGCTGATCCCGTACGAGCCGGTGCGGTGGGTGCGCGACGTGGCCAAGACCCACGAGGGCCAGATCGACAAGAACGCCCGCGTCATCGAGCTGATCCACGCCTACCGGGTCCGCGGCCACCTCATGGCCGACACCAACCCGCTGCACTACGAGATCCGGCACCACCCCGACCTGGACATCCTTTCGCACGGGCTGACCCTGTGGGACCTGGACCGGACCTTCCCGGTCGGCGGCTTCGCCGGCCAGCAGCGGATGAAGCTGCGCGACATCCTGGGCGTGCTGCGCGACTCCTACTGCCGCCGCGTCGGCGTGGAGTACATGCACATCCAGGACCCCGAGGAGCGGGAGTGGCTCCAGCGGCGCATCGAGGTGCCGTTCGAGAAGCCGAAGGTGGAGGCCCAGAAGCACATCCTCGGCCGCCTCAACGCCGCCGAGGCGTTCGAGACGTTCCTGCAGACCAAGTTCGTCGGCCAGAAGCGCTTCAGCCTCGAAGGCGGCGAGTCGCTCATCCCGCTGCTGGACCAGGTGCTGAACCAGGCGGCCGACGAGGAGCTCGACGAGGTCGTCATCGGCATGCCGCACCGGGGCCGCCTGAACGTGCTGGCGAACATCGTCGGCAAGAAGCTGTCGCGAATCTTCACCGAGTTCGAGGGCCACATCGACCCCAAGAGCATCGGCGGATCCGGCGACGTCAAGTACCACCTGGGCATGACCGGCGAGTTCACCGCCCCCGACGGCAAGGCCCGGACCACCGTGTCGGTCACCGCGAACCCGTCGCACCTGGAGGCGGTCAACCCGGTGCTCGAGGGCATCGTCCGGGCCAAGCAGGACCGGATCAACCTCGGCGAGGACGGCTTCACCGTCCTGCCGGTGGCCATCCACGGCGACGCCGCGTTCGCCGGCCAGGGCGTCGTGGCCGAGACGCTGAACCTGTCGCAGTTGCGCGGCTACCGCACCGGCGGGACCGTGCACGCCGTGGTCAACAACCAGGTCGGCTTCACGACCGCGCCGGCCTACTCGCGCTCGAGCCTGTACTGCACCGACGTGGCCCGCATGATCCAGGCGCCGATCTTCCACGTCAACGGCGACGACCCCGAGGCGGTCTGCGAGGTCGCCAAGCTGGCCTTCGCCTACCGGCAGCAGTTCCGCAAGGACGTCGTCATCGACATGGTCTGCTACCGGCGCCGCGGCCACAACGAGGGCGACGACCCGAAGATGACCAACCCGCAGATGTACCAGGTCATCGACGCCAAGCAGTCGGTCCGCAAGCTGTACACGCGGGCCCTGATCGGCCGCGGCGACATCACCATGGAGGACGCCGAGGAGGCCCTGAACGACTACCAGGCGCAGCTCGAGCGGGTCTTCCGCGAGACCAAGGAGGCCCTGGCGGGCCGGACCGGACCGGTGCCGTGGCGGCACCAGCCCGAACCGGTGGCCGACATCGACACCGCCGTCGACGCCGAGACGGTCGCCATGATCGGCAAGGCCCACACCACGCTGCCGGAGGGCTTCAGGCCGCACAAGGCCGTCCGCAAGGTCCTCGAGAAGCGCAGCGAGATGTCGACCTCCGGCAGCATCGACTGGTCCTTCGCCGAGACGCTCGCGTTCGGGTCGCTGCTGATGCAGGGCAAGGCCGTGCGCCTGGCCGGCCAGGACTCGCGGCGCGGCACCTTCGTGCAGCGCCACGCGGTGGTCATCGACCAGGAGACCGGCGCGGAGTACACCCCGCTGGCGCACCTGGGCGAGAACACCGGGAAGTACTTCGTCTACGACTCGCTGCTCAGCGAGTTCGCCGCGATGGGCTTCGAGTACGGCTACTCGGTCGAGAACCCGGAGATGCTGGTGGCCTGGGAGGCGCAGTTCGGCGACTTCGTCAACGGCGGCCAGACCATCACCGACGAGTTCATCACCTCGGGCGAGGCCAAGTGGGGCCAGCACTCGGGCGTCACGCTGCTCCTGCCGCACGGGCACGAGGGCGCCGGCCCCGACCACACCTCGGGCCGCATCGAGCGGTTCCTGCAGCAGTGCGCCGACGACAACATGCGCATCGCCGGCTGCTCCAGCCCGGCCAACTACTTCCACCTGCTGCGCCGCCAGGGGCTGGACCCGGTGAAGAAGCCGCTGGTCGTGTTCACACCGAAGTCGCTGCTGCGCCACAAGTCCGCGGTCAGCCAGGTCGAGGAGTTCACGAGCGGACGGTTCAGACCGGTCCTGGCCGACCCCGCCGTCGACGCCGGCGAGATCCGGCCCGAGGAGGTCAGGAAGGTGCTGCTGTGCTCGGGCAAGGTCTACTACGACCTGGCCGCCGCGCGCAGCCGGCGCGGGGTCTCCGACACCGCGATCCTGCGCGTCGAGCAGCTCTACCCGATCCCGTCCGAGGATCTCCAGCACGAGCTCGCGGCGTTCGGCAACGCCGACGACGTGGCCTGGGTGCAGGAGGAGCCGGCCAATCAGGGCGCCTGGTCGCATATCGCGCTCAACCTGCTGGAGAAACTCGACGGGGTCCATCTGCGGCGCATCTCCCGGCCCGCGGCCGCCGCGCCGGCGACCGGGTCGCCGAAGGTCCACGACGTGGAGCAGGAGGCGCTGATCGACGTCGCCGTCCCGGAGCCGTGAGCGGCCGATCGGGTTGCGCGCCTGTCGAATCCATAGCAATCTGAAGAGGGGGAGGCCGAGGGCCTCCCCCTCTTTCGCGCCCGGTGGCTGATGAGATCGATAACAATTGGGCCACCATTCGGCGCTCGGCACGCCCTTCACTCTTGACGGCGCTGCGCTTTATCGATAAAACTGTTGTCACGGTCACGTGCCTGCTGACCGACCCCAGCAACAGTCACATAGGAGTGATGCACACATGCGAAACCATCCCTCGCCGCCGGGCGCGCTCTCCCGGCGGTCGCTCCTGGCCGGCGGCGCAGCCGCCGCTGGGCTCGGCCTGTCGGGGTGCGGCTCGCTGGCCACCAGCCTGTCGGACCAGACGGTCGTACGCCAGTGGAACCTCCTGGCCGGCTCCGACGGCGCGATCATGACCGACATGCACCAGCAGTTCATGGACGAGACCGGCATAGATCTGAAGGCCACCACCTTCGCCTGGGGCACGCCCTTCTACACCAAGCTGACCATGGGAGCCGCCGGCGGGAACGCGGCCGACGTGGCCACCATCCACCTCTCGCGGCTCGAGAGCCTGTCCCCGACAACGCTGATGGACCCGATCGACCTCGGCGAGCTGGAGGAGGCCGGACTCCGCCCCGAGGACTTCCCGCCGGCGATGTGGGACCGCTGCTTCTCCGACGGCGAGCTCTACGCGGTCCCGATCGACACGCACGCCCTGGTCAACTACTACAACCGAACCATATGCGACCAGGCCGGCGTACTGAACGACGACGGCACCCTGCTGGAGACCCACGGCGTGGACGAGTACTTCGACCTCCTGCGCGCGGTCAAGGACGTCACCGGCGAATACGGGACCTCCTTGGACACCAACGCCGGGTGGCGCCAGTTCTGGGCCTGGTACCGCCAGCAGGACGGCGAGTGGGCCTTCCACGAGGACGGCCACGAGCTCGACGACGACAAGGCGCTCGCGGCCATCCAGGTCATGTGGGACATGGCCGAAGAGGGCCTGTGTCCGCGCGTCTCCGACGGCGGCCAGACCGCGGCCAACTTCGAGAACGGCGCCGGCGGACTGGTCCAGGTCGGCAACTGGGAGATCACCCGGTTCCGCCAGTTCGACGAGACCCAGGGCCTGGACTTCTCCATGACCGAGATGCCGGACTTCTTCGGCAACCGCCGCACCCAGGGCGACAGTCACTCCTACATCATCCCCCGCCACAACCTCTGGAGCGACGAGGGCCGGCGGGCCACGCTGGACTACATCTCCTGGATGCTCCAGCACAGCCTCCAATGGGGCGCCGGCGCCGGGCACACCCCCGCCTATCTGCCGGTCACCGAGAGCGCCGAGTACCAGGCGCTCGAGCCCAACGCCGAGTACGCCGGCGTCAGCGAGAACGTCCAGTACGACCCGGACGTCTGGTTCTCCGGCTCGGCCGCACCGCTGGCCGACCGCGTGGCGCAGGTCCTGGCCGGCGTGTACGCCGGGAACACGACCCCGGAACAGGCGCTCGACGCCGTCAAGGCCGAGGCGCAGACGCTGGTCGAACAGCCGAATCCCGTCGACTAGAACGATTCATAGGACGTCAATGATGACAACCGACACTCAGGCGCCCGATGCGGCGCCGACGGCGGACAAGCCCCCGTCGCCCACCCCGACCGCGGTGAAACGGCGTTCCTGGACCGGCCTCTGGTTCGTGCTGCCGTTCGCGGCGGTGTACGTGGTGTTCCTGCTGTGGCCGATGATCCTCGGCCTCTACTACTCCTTCACCGACAAGAGCCTCACCGGCCGCCCGGTCTCCTGGATCGGGCTCGACAACTGGACCGAGGCCTTCGGCGACGAGCGGGCCTGGCAGTCGCTGCTCAACACCGCCGAGTTCACCCTCTACAGCACCCCGCCGCTGGTGATCCTCGCTCTGGCGCTGGCGCTGCTGACCCACCGGGCCCGCAAGCTGGGCTGGTTCCTGCGCCTGTCGTTCTTCGCCCCGTTCGTCGTCCCGGTCTCGGTGGTGACGATGCTCTGGATGTGGCTGTACCAGCCCGACGGCGGCCTCATCAACCACTACCTGGGAGCCTGGGGCCTCGGCGGCGACCACCTCTGGGTGTTCCAGGAGCACGCCATGGGCTCGGTCGTGATCACCACCGTGTGGTGGACGCTCGGGTTCAACTTCCTGCTGTACCTCGCGGCCCTGCAGGCCATCCCCAACGAGGTCTACGAGGCGGCCGACATCGACGGCGCCAACTGGTGGCAGAAGACCGTGCGGATCACCATCCCGCTGCTCAAACGCATCACGGCGCTCGTCATCGTGCTGCAGCTCATCAACTCGCTGCGCATCTTCGACCAGTACTACCTCATGGCGGGCGGCGGCACGAACCTCTCGCCCGAGAAGGTCGCCATCCAGCACATATACGAGATGGGCTTCACCGGCCTGCGCGTCGGATACGCCTCGGCCCTCTCCTACATCCTGTTCGTCTTCATCTTGATCGTCGCCATCGTGCAGCTCCGGCTGCTGTCCAGGAAGGAGGACTGACGTGACCGCCGTAGACACGAGGCCGCGTACCTCCAAGGCCAAGCCCCGACCACTGCCCAGAAAGCGCAAACGCATCACCGCCGGGAGCGCCCTGGTCTACATCAGCGCCTTCTTCCTGGCCCTGCTGTGGCTGGTGCCGTTCCTGTGGGCGCTGTCCACCTCATTCAAGACCGAGACCGACGCCAGTCTCGGGCAGCCCATCCGGTGGCTGCCGCCCGAGTGGTCCGTCGAGGGCTACCGGACCGTGCTCGAACGCGGCGACCACGTGACCTGGATGATCAACTCCACGGTCGTGTCCACCATCGTCACGGTGCTGACGCTGGTGCTCTGCGTGCTCGCCGCCTACGCGTTCTCCCGGCTCGAGTTCCCGTTCAAGAGGACCATCTACGGCGTCATCCTCGCCGGGATCATGATCCCTCCGCAGGCGATCATCATCCCGCTGTTCGACGTCGTCAGCTCCCTGAAGATGGTCGACACCTACTGGGGCCTGGCGCTCCCGCAGGTGGTCGCCCCGGTGATGATCTTCATCCTCAAGCGGTTCTTCGACGGCATCCCGCGGGACTACGAGGAGGCCGCGACGCTCGACGGCGCCGGGCACCTCCGGATCCTGCGGAGCGTCATCCTGCCGCTGTCGGGGCCGATCCTGGCCGCGGTCGGCATCTTCACCTTCATCCTCTCCTGGAACAACTTCCTGTGGCCGCTGCTGGTCGCCAACGACCCCTCGATCATGACCCTGCCGGTCGGTCTCGGCGTCGTCGCCGGCGGCTACGGCCTGTTCTACGCCCAGAACATGGCCGCCGCCGTCCTCGGCGCGCTGCCGCTGCTGATCGTGTTCCTGATCTTCCAGAAGCAGATCGTCAGGGGTGTCGCGGGAGTCGGCCTCAGCCGCTGACCGCGGACGTCCGGGGCGGGGCCGTCGCCCCGCCCCGGACCTGCTCCCTCCTCACAGGAAACCGATCCGCTCGAAGCACGAGGCCGGGCTCCAGCCCACCGTCGTGCCGGACCGGACCCTGATCCACTCGTAATCCCAGGCCAGGCCCTCGCAGCTCAGCGCCTTGCCGCCCTCGCGCGCAAAGCAGGAGCCGCGGACCTCTTCATCGTGGTAAAGCCGGACCAGGCGCCCCGAGGTCCACTCCTTCTCGGTGAAGACCGAGACGCCGAAGATCGCGTCCACCTCGTAGCGGCACAGCAGGAGCTGCTCCCCCGCCGCCTCGGTCGACAGGATCGCCGGCCGCACCGACGCCGAGTGGGACCCCGAGTCGTCGACGGGCTCCGCGGCCGAGCCCTCGCCCCGCTCCACGATCACGACCACCACCGCCACGATGAGCGCGGCGATCGCGAGCTTCACCGCAAGCTTCTTGGCGACGGCCCACCCGGTGCCGAGCGCGGACTTCAGACCGTCCTTGATCCCGTCTACGACTGACATGGTCGCCCCCCATCGGCTCGATGTCACCTAACAGGGTGGGGGCCCGCGGGCCCGGGCGGCGGCGGAACGGCCCAGAAACCCGCCCCAGAGTCGTAGTTACGACACAGTGAGCACCACCTTGCCGAACGCCTCGCCCGAATCCAGCCGACGCAGGGCCGCCTCGGCGTCCGTCAATGCGTGGGTCGAGTCGATCACGGGCCTGACGTCCAGTTCCTCGCAGAATGCGATGAGTCCGGCGAGTTCGTCCCGGGTGCCCATCGTCGAGCCGACGATCTCGAGCTGCTTGAAGAACACGTGCCGCAGGTCCACCCGGGCCGCGTGGCCACCGGTGACACCGCAGGTGACCAGGCGGCCGCCGGGCTTGAGCGACTTGATCGAGTGCTCCACGACCGGCTCGCCGACCGAGTCGACGACCACGTCGACGCGCTCGGGCAGCCGCTCGCCCGGTTCGACGGCCTCGGCGCCGAGGTCGGCGGCCCGGGCGCGGCGCTCGGGCGCGCGGCCGGCGGCGTAGACCCGGGCGCCCAGGGCCCGGGCCAGGACGATCGCGGCGCTGGCGACGCCGCCGCCGGTGCCCTGCACCAGGACCGCGCCGTCCTTCGGGAGGCGCCCGCGGGTGGTGAGCATCCGCCAAGCGGTCAGGTAGGCGGTGGGCAGGCAGGCGGCCTCGGCGGCGCTCCAGCCGGCCGGCTTGGGCAGGAGATTGCGGGCGGGGACGGCGACGCTCTCGGCGAGCGTGCCCGGGTAGAGCTCCGACAGCAGGCTCCGCTTCGGGTCCAGGGTCTCGTCCTCGATCGAGGGGTCGGCGATGACGGAGTGGACCACGACCTCCTCGCCGTCGTCGGTCAGGCCGACGGCGTCGGTGCCCAGGATCATGGGGCACTGCTCCTGCCGCAGGCCCACGCCGGAGAGGGACCACAGGTCGTGGTGGTTGACCGCGGCTGCCGCCAGACGGAGGCGCGTCCACTCCGGAGGCGTTTCGGGCGGATCGATCTCCCCCACCGAGAGCGCCGAGAAGCGGTCGTCGGGGTTCACGTTGCGGGCGTAGGCGGCTAGCATCGGTGATCGACCTCCGGTCGGGCGAGTCTTCGAGGCGGGCAACCGGCCCGGCGGAGAACATACTGTCCAATGAGTTCTTTCCGAGGTCCGGTGTTGCGTCTCTAACTGTAGGGGTACCCACCGAATCGGCCCTGCGAGAGGTAGGGTCGGCGTTGGAATCACACCCACTGGAAAGAAGCTGGAGGGGCAATGTTCAAGCCTCTGTTCAGGCGGCTGCTGCCGCAGATCTCGGCTTCGGCTCACTGCGACCTGCCGTGCGGGGTCTACGACCCGGCGCAGGCCCGCATCGAAGCGGAGTCGGTCAAAGGGATCTGCGAGAAGTACCAGGCCAACGAGGACCCCGAGTTCCGCACTCGTGCTCTGATGATCAAGGAGCAGCGGTCGCAGTTGGTCAAGGAGCACCTGTGGGTGCTGTGGACCGACTACTTCAAGCCGCCGCACTTCGAGAAGTACCCGCAGCTTCACGTGCTGGTCAACGAGGCGACGAAGCTCGCCGGCGCGACCGGCTCCAAGGGCTCGGCCGACCCGCAGGTCGCCGACGAGCTGCTGGCGAAGATCGACCAGATCGCGGAGATCTTCTGGGAGACCAAGAAATAGGGTTCGGCGCGCGACGACCACCGCGAGGCGCTCGGCCGGCCCCCGGAACCGCGGGGTGCCGCCGGGCGCTTCGTGTTGAATCGGGATTCACCCTATGGGGCGGTCCCCCTTCATGGGAGCCTCCCACTATTCTTTGTCCGGGAGCTGGACACAACGGTACAAGGAGCGGCGATGCCGGTGAGCGACGAACGCGACGACGTGCTGCTGCTCGACGTTCCCACGGCAGGCGACTACCTGTCCGTGCTTCCGACGGCGACCGCCGCGGTGGCGACGAGGCTGGGCTTCTCGCTGGACGAGATCGAGGACCTGCGGGCGGCGGTGAACGCGGCGGTGACGCTGCTGATCCCGCCCGAGTCGGGCCGTCCGCGGCCGTTCCGGCGGCGCGGCGGCGCCGAGGACCCGTTGAGCTGCCGGCTGGAGGTGGGGGCCGAGGACCTGCGGATCGTGCTGAGCCGCCTCGGCGGCGAGGACCTGCCGGACTCGAACACCTATCAGTGGCAGGTGCTGCGGGCGCTGACCGACGAGGTCGCCTCCGAGCGGGAGGGCTCGGCGTCCACGATCACCATCCGGCAGCAGCGGCCGTCGACCGAGGCCGACGCCGACACGCAGGCGCACCGGATCTGAGCGTTTCCGGGCCCGGACAGCTTGAAGGCCCGGCACTGGGCCGGGCCGTCCAAGCGTCTGTCTCAAATGTTAGGGATGGGGCTTCAAGGGGACTGCCAACGAGCGTCGGCGCTCAACCGGCCTGCGCGGCCAGCGGGCGCAGGGCACCGGAACGACGCTTGAGCTCGCGGCGCTCCATTTCGCTCATGCCACCCCATACGCCGGCGTCCTGGCCGGTCTCGAGAGCCCACCGCAGGCACTCCTCGGTGACAGGGCAGCGCCTGCAGACGCTCTTGGCCTGCTCAATCTGCGTCAAGGCCGGGCCGGTGTCCCCGATGGGGAAGAACAGCTCGGGGTCCTCGTCACGGCAAATGGCCTCGTGGCGCCAATCCATCAAACATCTCCTTGCTTAATTTCAGAAGTTCGCTGACACGGTGTTGTGACTAGCTTGCGGTTCGGGCGTTTCGCGGTTCGGTTCCTTAGTCGCGCAATCACGTCCAGTAGTGCTTTGAGGACGGTTGCCGAGATGCGGGGATGCCCCGGGGCGCTCACGATCCGTGAGCGGTCTCCGACCGCGGAAACCGTCGTCGGCGTGAGCACGAGGGACACTCGCCACCGCATCAGCGTCATTGCTGAACGCCTGGGCACAAGCGAGAGCATCCGCCTTCGCCGCGGGTCGGCCGTTCGACTTGCGACGGCCCGCACCTGGACCCGACCACCTTGTGAATACTTTCACAAGGACTGCATTTGTCAAGAGGTTCGACCCGGAAATCAGCATGAAGTGAGTGAACTCACCGCGCTACCTCGACAAAGACTCACGGGCCTGCCTTCCGGACGCCGCCGGGACCCCTACCGCGGGCCCACGGAGGCGGCTCCCACACGGCCCCCGGAGGGGGCGCTGACAGCGAGTCGAACCGGTTTGACACACTGGTACTCAGACTGGACTAAGTTAAGGCTCCGCAAGCGTCGCCAAGACTGAGTACGCGGCACAATGCTCTTCCAAATGCCCGGTCAAAACGCACCGAAAATACGATATTCGTTTGTGAAGTCTCAACGCCGCCCTACGAGGCGTAGCCTTGCAAGCCAAGAATTGGCTTCCTCGGCGACGTCCGCGGGCCTTGAATTGGCCCAGCAAGGCGGCGAAATCAACCTTGCCCGCTCCCGTTCGACTTGTCAACACCCACGCTCAGGTTTTCCCAAGTTGTTAGCGGGCCACCCGCAATGCCCCGGGAACCGAAGTGAGTTCCAGTTCCGTGCGCTCTCCGAGATAGTCCCCGTCGAGCTGGAAGGCCTGCGGAAGCGACGCACGCAACACAATCCCGGACAGGTCGTGATGCGTGACCGCATGCTTACCGTCAGGGCCCTCGCGACCCACCAAGAGCGAGGCTGCGGTGCGGGCTGCAGCCGTCAGCCCAAGTTTACGCAGAATCAACACGTCAAGTCCAGCATTAAACGACGCCCGCGCGTTGAGATTCACCGGAAGGGTGCCCAAGTAGGTCCAGGGCGCGCAGTTCTGGACCACCACCATCCCGGTCGAGGAGTCGGTCTCCCCCGACGGCAGCCCGATCTCCACCGATTCGCCCTCGACCCCGTGCTCGTTCAGCTCCGCCATGACCGCACGCGCGTAATGGGCCCCGAAGTTGCGGCCGTTGCGCCGATAGGTCTCGACACGCCGGATGACCGACGCGTCCCAGCCGAGTCCGGCGCAGAAGGTGAACAGGCGGTCCTCCTTCTCGTCGACGGCCCGGCCGAGGCTGACCGTGCGGGTCCGACCCTCCGCCAGGGCCTCGGCGATCGCTCCCACCGCCTTGCGGCGGTCCCAGGGCAGCCCGAGGGCCCGCGCGAACACATTGGTGGACCCGCCGGGGATGGGGGCGAACACCGGGGCCTCGCCGGCGGTGCGGCCGTCGGCGAGGATGCCGTTGACGACCTCGTTGACCGTGCCGTCGCCGCCGAGGCTGAGGACCACGTCGAAGCGCTTCTCGGCGCCGCGCCTGGCGAGCTGCTCGGCGTGGCCGCGGTGCCGGGTGTGCACGACGTTCAGGTCGAGCACCTCCTCCAGCCTCTTGACCACGCGCCGGAGGCGGCGCCGGGAGGTGGACGACGCTCTCGGATTGGCGATGAGCAGACCGCGCCGAGGCGCTGCTTGCAGGGCGTGCATAAGCGCAGCGTAGCCCGGGATACGGTGGCGGTGTGAACGAAACCGACGCCGACATGGGCGCCGTCACCGAATCGCCCGGTGACGCGGGCCGCCCTTGGACCGTGATCGTGGCTGCGGGCATGTTCCGGCTCGTCGCGGCCGGACTGGCCGCCTCCGGCGTGTGGGGCGTCACTCGGATCATCGCCGGCGAGGTCGATTCGGTCGGCGGGGCCGCGGGAGTCTCGGTGCTCGCCTGGCTGCTGGCGGCCTACTACTGGTTCATCGGCCGGCGGCTGATGCAGGCGCGCGACATCATCGCTCAGGGGCTGTTCCAGGCCCTGCTGTGGCTGCCGGTGGGCTACTACCTCCGCGAGGCCGCGCAGGACGGCTACGGCCTCGCCGCGTGGGGCCTGGCGGCGGCGATGGCCGCACTCCTGTTGGCGCCTCCGACGCGCCGGGCGGTCGGATTCGGCGACGGCCGCCCGCCGTTCGCCGCGGACGACTAAGTTCATCGCCGCCCGGGCGGCGATGAGCGCCAGCAGCTCCGGGGCCGGCCCGAGCGGCTCGCCGGCCCAGAACGCCCCCGCCGAGCGGGCCGAGGCCACGGCCGTGTCGCAGAGCTTGCCGGGGGCGATGAAGTAGCAGACCGCGGCGATCCGTTCGCACCCCTGCACCCGCAGTTGCTCCACCGCTCCGGCACCGTCGGGCCCCGGGCCCGAGGCGAACCCGGCCGCGGCCGGGACCCCGAGCCTCCGGCCGGCCGCGGCGGCGACGGCCCCGACGTGGGCCCGCCCGGCGTCGACGCGGGTGCCTGCGGCGAGCACCGCCAGTCCGTCGGCGTCCTCGGGCAGACCCCGGACCAGGGCCGCGGCGAGGGAGGCATCCCCGACCGGGTCGGTGGCGGTCACCGTCAGGCCGGTGCGCTCCTCCTCGGCCCGCCGCGCCACCCGCGGCAGGTCGGTCCGGGAGTGGTAGGCGTCGGTCAGCAGCAGCGGAACCGCCACGGCGCGCTCGGCGCCCTCGTCGGCCAGCGCGCACAGCACGTCCACCGGGTCGGGCTCGTTGAACTCCAGGAACCCGGCCTTCGCGCCGGCTTCCGCGGCGATGGCGCGCACGACCGCCGGCGACCTCGGGTCGGGGCTGCCGTGCGCGACGAGCACGACCGGAGTCGGGGCGGCGCGCATGGTCAGACGTGCAGACCGCACTCGGACTTGTCGAAGGCCGCCCAGCGGCCGGCGCGCGGGTCCTCCCCCGGCTCGGTGCGGCGGGTGCACGGCCAGCAGCCGATGGACCGGAAGCCGTCGCTCAGCAGCGGGTTGACCGGGATGTTGTGGCGCTCGATGTAGGAGAGCTGGTCGGCCTCGGTCCACTTCGCGATCGGGGAGATCTTGACCTTCCTGCGGCTGACGTCGAAGTCGGCCACGCGGGTGTTCGCGCGGGTGGCGCTCTCGTCGCGCCGCAGGCCGGTGGCCCAGGCGTCGTAGTCGGCCAGCGCCCGGTTCAGCGGCAGGACCTTGCGCAGGGCGCAGCACTCGTCGGGCGCGCGGTCGAACAGCCGGGGGCCGAACTCGGCGTCCTGCTCCAGCACCGACTGGTCGGGCTGGATGGATCGGACGTTGACATCCATGGTGGAGGCCACGAAGTCGCGGACCTCGAGGGTCTCGGGGAAGTGGAGACCGGTGTCGAGGAAGACCACGTCGAGGCCGGGGGCGACCTGGGCGGCGAGGTGGATCACGGCGGCGTCGGCCATCGAGGAGGTCACGCAGAAGCGCTCGCCGAACTCGCCGACGGCCCACTCGATGATCTCGGTGGCCGTGGCGTCTTCGAGCCGCTCTCCCGCTTCGACGGCGAGGTCCCGGAGTTCGAAGGGGTCCCGGTTCGTCGTGGTGCTCATGCGATTACTCCGATTCGGGGTCCGGCGGAGTCAGTCCGCCTGAAAGCTTCGGGCGCGCGGCGCCCGCGGTGTCGGGGGGCGCGATGACGGCGGGGGTCGCCATCCCGTGGTATTTCAAGGTGAACACCCGGGTGCAGTCGCTGCAGTGCCATCCGCCTCGTGTCTCGACGTCGTTGTCGCTGTCGGGCTCGTAGGGGCGCAGGTCCTCCTCCCCGCAGTACGGGCAGTGGTAGGGGACGACGCGGCCGCTCACTTCAGGTCCTCTTCGTCGGCGCGGTGGACCCACTGGGCGAACGACTCCCCGGCGTCGGACCTGCCGTCGAGGTAGCGCCGGGTGATGCGCTCGACGTAGTCGCCGAGGTCGGCGGAGGCGACCTTGAGTCCGCGGGCCTTGCGGCCCAGGCTCGCCGCGCCGGCGTGGCCGCCGCCGAGGTGGACCTGGAAGCCCTCGACCTGCTCCCCGTCGACCATCATGAGCTGGCCTTTGAGGCCGATGTCGGCGGTCTGGGTGCGGGCGCAGGCGTTGGGGCAGCCGTTGACGTGGACCGAGATCGGCACGTCGAGTTCGGGGACGCGCTTCTCGAGCTCGGCGATGAGGTCGCGGGCGCGGTCCTTGGTGTCGACGATGGCGAGCTTGCAGAACTCGATGCCGGTGCAGGCCATGGTGGAGCGGCGCCACGGCGAGGGTTCGGCGGTGAGGCCGATCGCCTCGAGGTCGGCCTTGGCCGCCTCGACGCGGTCGCCGGGGACGTCGAGCACCAGCAGCTTCTGCAGCGGCGTGGTGCGGATGCGGTCCGAGCCGTACTTCTCGGCGACGTCGGCGAGCTGGTCGAGCAGTGTGCCGGAGACGCGGCCGGCGACCGGCGCGACGCCGATGTAGTAGTTGCCGTCGCGCTGCCGGTGGACGCCGACGTGGTCGATGAGCTTCTCGGCCGCGGGCGGCGCCTCGAGGTCGGGGAGCTTCCGGCCCAGGTAGGCGTCGGACTCCAGGACCTCCCGGAACTTCTCGGGGCCCCAGTCCTTGATCAGGAACTTCAGGCGGGCGCGGGTGCGCAGGCGCCGGTAGCCCCAGTCGCGGAAGATCCGCGTGACCCCGAGCCAGACGTCGACCAGGTCCTCCTGGGCCACCCACACGCCGAGCCGCTTGGCGAACATCGGGTTGGTGGACAGGCCGCCGCCGACCCACAGGTCGAAGCCGGGCCCGTGCACGGGGTGGTGGGCGCCGATCAGGGAGAAGTCGTTGGCGTCGTACGGGGTGTCGGGGAGCCAGCCGATGGAGGTCTTGTACTTGCGCGGCAGGTTCGACAGGCTCCGGTCACCGATGAACCGGTCGTTGATCTCCCGGATCTGCGGTGTGGGGTCGATGGCCTCCTCGTCGGCGACCCCGGCGACCGGCGAGCCGAGGATGACCCGCGGGCAGTCGCCGCAGGCCTCCTGGCTGTCGAGGCCGACCGCCTCGAGGCGGCGCCAGATCTCGGGGACGTCCTCGATCTCGATCCAGTGGTACTGGACGTTCTCGCGGTCGGTGACGTCGGCGGTGTCGCGGGCGAACTCCTTGGAGATGCCGGCGACGGTGCGGAGCTGCTCGCGGCTGAGCTGGCCGCCGTCCATGCGGACGCGCATCATGAAGTAGCGGTCGTCGAGGTCCTCGTCCTCCAGGACGGCGGTCCGACCGCCCTCGATGCCGGGCCGGCGCTGCGTGTACAGGCCCCACCAGCGGAAGCGGCCGCGCAGGTCGGCCGGGTCGATCGAGTCGAAGCCGGCGTGCGCGTAGACGTTCTCGATGCGCTGCCGCACATTGAGCGGATTGTCGTCCTTTTTGGACTGCTCGTTCTTGTTCAGCGGCTCCCGGTGGCCCAGGGCCCATTGGCCTTGGCCCTTCGGGCGGCTGGGTTTGCGCGTTGGCGTTGGCACAGTTCTCCTGGATGCAGACACGGGTGTGGCACGATTCGACGGCTCGGCGAGCCGGAGATTAAGCGCGCATCAGACAAGCGGCGCTGGACACACGGCAGAAATCCACGTGGCGGCGTGCCACGAGTCGGAGTCCGTGCGCAGAAGACATGCCAGCAAGCATGCCATACCTGGCGGGGAAACGACAGTCTCGTCCCGGTACCTGGAACCGGGCGGTCATTGCAGGGTGAAGTCGACCACGGCCTCGGTGCCGCCGTCGCCGAGGGGCCGCATGTCGATGGTGCCGCGCAGCTCCCCGGTGACGAGCGTGTGGACGATCTGCAGTCCGAGCCGGTTGGAGGCGGCGATCCGGAAGCCCTCCGGCAGGCCCTTGCCCTGGTCGCTGACCGTGACGCGGAACCGGTCGCCGTCCCGCTCGACGCCGATGACGACCTCGCCCTCCTGTCCGGGCGGGTAGGCGTGTTCGACCGCGTTCTGGATCAGCTCGTTGACGACCATCACCAGCGGGGTCGCGTACTCGCTGGGCAGCACCCCGAAAGTGCCCTCGCGGCGGAGCTTCACCTTCGATTCGGCCACCGAGACCTCCACGGCCATCGAGGCCACGCGGTCGACGATGTGGTCGAAGCCGACCGACTCGTCCGACGACTGCGCCAGCGTCTCGTGGACCAGCGCGATCGAGGCCACCCGCGTCACCGACTCCTCCAGCGAGACTCGCGCCTGCGGGGAGCCGACGCGGCGGGCCTGGAGCCGCAGCAGCGCGGCCACGGTCTGGAGGTTGTTCTTGACGCGGTGGTGGATCTCCCGGATCGTGGCGTCCTTGGTGACCAGCTCCCGGTCGAGGCGCCGCACCTCGGTGACATCGCGGACCAGCACCAGGGCGCCGGCCGCCTTGCCGCCGGGCCGCAGCGGCAGCGCCCTCATCAGGACCGTGGCGCCGCGCGCCTCGATCTCCTTGCGGCGGGGGGTGCCGCCGGCCAGCGCCTCGGTGATGCGGCGGGCGATGTCGGCGCCGGCCTGGCCGTCGCCGGGCAGGCTGCGGGTCAGCTCGGCCAGGTCGCGGTCGCGCAGGTGCCCGGTCACGCCCATGCGCCGGTAGGCCGACAGGGCGTTGGGCGAGGAGTAGCGGACCAGACCGTCGGCGCCGATCCGGACCAGGCCGTCGCCGATCCGCGGGGCGGTGGTCGGCTCGCCGGGCAGCAGCGGCGGCGGGAATCCGCCGTCGGTGAGCATCTGGACCAGGTAGTCGGCGGTCTTGAGGTAGTTGAGCTCCAGGTGGGAGGGGCTGCGGGTGTCGGAGAGGTTGGTGTCGCGGGCGGCTACGGCGATCACCTGGCTCCGGTCGCGGCGCCGGACCGGGATGGCCTCGTGGCGGGCGGCGACGTCGCCGCGCCAGACCGGGTCGCCCTCGCGGTGGATCCGGCCCTCGGCGAAGGCGATGCCCAGGTGACGGGCGTCCTCGCCGTCGACGATGCGCCCCACCTGGTCCTCCTCGTAGGCCGTCGGCCCGGTGGTGGGCCGGACCTGGGCGAGGCAGACGAACCGGCCCGGGCGGTCCTCGACCACGCCCCACAGCAGGAAGTCGGCGAAGGACAGGTCGGCCAGGAGCTGCCACTCGGCGACCAGCCGCTGCAGATGGGCGGCGGAGTTCGACGACAGGGAGGTGTGGGAGCTGATCACGTCGCGCAGTGTTGACACGCGACCATCCTAGCGGCGAACCCGCCCGCCGCCGCGGTCCCGATTCCCGGCTAAGGCAGCGTCATATCTGGTTTGTCCAGCTCTTCGACGTTGACGTCCTTGAAGCTCAGGACCCGGACGTGCTTGACGAAGCGGGCCGGCCGGTACATGTCCCACACCCAGGCGTCGTGCATCTCGACCTCGAAGTAGGTCTCGGCGTCGGCGCCGCGCACGTGGACCTCCACCGCGTTGGCCAGGTAGAACCGCCGCTCGGTCTCGACGACGTAGGTGAACTGCTGCACGATGTCCCGGTACTCCCGGTACAGCCGCAGCTCCATGTCGGTCTCGTACTTTTCGAGGTCCTCGGCGCTCAACGCTCCTCCTTCTCAACGGCCGTTCCCACGATAGTGCGCGCCGACCCCGCGCGCCCCGCGGCTGGCCCGCCGGCGCCGCGGTCCAGGTGGACGGCCACATTCGCGTACGACAGCCGGTGCGCCTCGCACGGACCCCACCGCTCCAGCGCCGCCGAGTGGGCGCGCGTCCCGTACCCCTTGTGACCGGAGAAGCCGTAGCGGGGGTGGCGGCCGTCCAGCTCCTCCATCAGCCTGTCGCGGGTGACCTTGGCGACCACGCCGGCGGCGGCCACGCACGCCGCGGTCCGGTCGCCCTTGACCACGCCCAAGGAGGGGACCGGCATCCCCGGCACCCGGAAGCCGTCGGTGAGGACGTAGCCGGGGCGCACCGCCAGGCGCGCCACCGCCAGCCGCATGCCCTCCAGGTTGCACGCCCCGAGCCCGCGCTCGTCGATCTCGGCCGGCTCGTAGGCGGCCACCGCCAGGTGGGCCCGGCCGCGCCCGAGCCGCTCGAAGACGCGCTCGCGGGAGGCGGCCGTCATCAGCTTGGAATCGTCGAGCTCGTCGAGGCGGGCGCGCGGCGGCAGGATCACGGCCGCCACCACCAGCGGCCCGGCGCAGGCGCCCCGGCCGGCCTCGTCGACCCCGGCCACCGGGCCGAGGCCCCGCCGCTGCAGTGCCGCCTCCAACGCGTACAGGTCGCCCTCGCGGCGCATCCGGGACTGAACTGGACGCAGCACGGTCAGGACGGTTCGGGGACGCCCTCGAACGTCTCCGGGGCGGAGAACCAGGTCGCGTTGTCGAAGGGCCAGAACAGCACGAACGCCTTGCCGATGACGTCGTCGGCGTCGACTGTCGAGGAGACCACGTCGCCGCCGGTGCGGACGTAGCGCTCGCGCGAGTCGCCCGAGGCCTCTCGGTGGTCGCCCATCACCCACACCCGGCCGTCGGGGACCACGACGTCGAAGGCGTCGGGGCTCGGCGCGTCCCGCTCGCCGGTCAGCGGGTCGGCGTACAGGTAGTCGCCCTCCTCGAGCGGATGCCCGTTGACGGTGATCCGTCCGTCGTCGTCGCAGCACACCACGTGGTCGCCGCCGACGGCGATCACCCGCTTGATGAACTCGTCCTCGTCGAAGTTCGACCGCCACGACTCGGGGGCGGTGAACACGACGATGTCGCCCCGCTCGGGCTCGGAGAAGTCGTAGACGAGCTTGTTGACCAGCACCCGGTCGTTGAGCTCGAGCGTCGTCTCCATCGAACCGGAAGGGATGTAATAGGTCTGGATGACGAACGAGCGCACCAGCACGGCTACGAGGATGGCCACCCCGAGCAGGATGGGCAGTTCCTTCCAGAACGACCCCTTCTTCTTCCGGGGTTGCTTATCGGAGGATTCCTCGGCGCCGCCACCGCCGTCGGCGCCCGGCGTCTGCCCTTCTTCGATCACGGTGCGAGTCTACGCGGTCGCGCCGCGACCGCTGGGGCGCCCATCACCGTGGCGGGCAAGGCGGGCGGAAGTTGGCCGTGGAACGGGGCATGGCTCCCCGGAGCGGGGAGCGCCTCGGTCCTCCCGTCCGCGGGGTCCTCCAGGACGTCGAAGGAGTCGGGGATCTCCAGGTTCCGGGCGCGGTCGGTCGGCCACACCAGGCTGATGGCCCTGCCGATGATGTTCTCGACCGGCACCGGGCCCTGGCAGCGCGAGTCCTGGGAGTTGCCGCGGTGGTCGCCCATGACCCACACGTGCCCCTCGGGCACGGCCACCTCCTCGAACCGTCGCGCGTGGCACGAGCCCGGCTCGACGTCCATTGGGGCGTTGTCGTAGACGTACTCGTCCTCGTGGAGCGAGATCCCGTTGACCACCACGTTGCCGTCGTCGTCGCAGCAGGCGACCGAATCGCCGCCGACCGCGATCACCCGCTTGATGAAGTCCTTCTCGTCGGGCTCGGCCAGACCGACCAGGTCGAGCACGGCGGTGGTGAAGTCGGAGACGAGGCTGCCGCCACCGGTGGGCCGGTACTCCGGGTCCCACCGGTCGGTGCCGCGGAAGACCACGACCTCGCCGCGCTGCGGGGAGCGCAGCACGGAGGTGAGCTTGAGGACCAGGACCTTGTCGCCCTCCTGGAGGGTCTGCTCCATGGAACCGGAGGGGATGTAGAACGGCTGGACGGCGAACGTCCGCAGCAGCACCGCCGCCGAGAACGCCACCACCAGCAGCAGCGGCAGCTCGACCCACAGCGACAGGTAATGGCGCTTGTGAGGCTGCGACAGGCGGCTCTCGGGCCCCTTCTTCGGCGGTTCTCCGCCCGCCGGGGCCGGTCGGCGGCCCGCGAACTGCCGGTGGGTTCCGGTGACGCGGTCGTAGGATCCCGTGACCTGCGGCCGGGAGCCGGTGCGTCCGTCGCCGACGCGCGGGGCGCGCTCGGAGGGGGAGCCCGCCCGGGGCCCGGCGGGTCCGCGTCCGGGCGGTGGGGCGCCGCGCCGCACGGGACGCCGGCCGGGTGGAGGCGGAGGCGGGGCGCCCGCGGACGGGTCGCCGGGTCCGGGTAGCCGGCCCCAGTCGATGCGGCGGCGCGGACGCTCCGGGGGCGCGCCGTCGTCGGGGGGGCCGGGTCTCATGCGGACGAGCCTAACGGAAAACGCCGACAAAGAGAAAACCCCGGACGCTCGGGTCCGGGGCCGAAAGCGTATGGCGCGGGCTAGGCTTCGCGCTTCTCCTTGATCTTGGTCGCCGCCTTGCCCTTGCGTCCGCGCAGGTAGTAGAGCTTGGCGCGGCGGACCTTGCCCCGCTGGGCGATCTCGATCTTGTCGATCATCGGTCCGTGGACCGGGAAGGTGCGCTCGACGCCGATGCCGTAGCTCAGCTTGCGGACGGTGAAGGTCTCACCGATGCCGGCGCCGTGGCGGCGGATGACGACGCCCTGGAACACCTGGACACGGGACCGCGCACCCTCCTGCACTCGGACGTGCACTCGGACGGTGTCACCGGGACGGAAGTCCGGCAGGTCGGCCCGCATGGAAGCAGCGTTCAGCTCATCCAGAACGTTCATTGATCTCAACCCTCGTTGATTCAGAAAAGATGCTCAGTCATTCGCCGCGAGTGGTCCGGCCTGAACGATCCGCACATCACGGCAACTTCACTACTCTGCCACATAGTCGTCGGGCAGATCGAAGCCGGCCCCTCGGAGTAGGCGCCGGTCACGTTCGTCGAGGCTAGCGCGGGCCGGACCGGCGAGCAAGTCGGGGCGGGCGGCGGCGGTGCGCAGCAGCGCCCGGTCGCGGCGCCACCGCTCCACCCTGCCGTGGTCGCCCGACAGCAGCACCGGCGGAACGTCGTGGCCCCGCCACGAGGCCGGGCGGGTGTAGGCGGGCGCCTCCAGCAGACCGTCGTTGTGGGACTCGTCGGCCAGGGACGCGGCGTTGCCGAGCACGCCCGGCAGCAGCCGGGCCACGGCCTCGACGATGGCCAGGACGGCGACCTCGCCGCCGAACAGGACGTAGTCCCCTATCGACACCTCGGTGACGGTCATGCGCTCGGCGGCGTGGTCGACCACCCGCTGGTCGATGCCCTCGTACCGTCCACAGGCGAACATCAGCCAGGGCTCGCCCGCGAGCTCGCGCGCCATCGCCTGGGTGAACGGCCGCCCGGCCGGGCTCGTCACCAGCAGATGCGGCCGCTCCTCCCCCGGGATCAGCTCGTCGAAGCACTCGCCCCACGGCTGCGGCTTCATCACCATGCCCGCGCCGCCGCCGGCGGGCGGGCCGTCCACCGAGTGGTGGACATCGTGGGTCCAGCGCCGGAGGTCGTGGACGTTCAGATCGAGCAGGCCCCGCTCGCGGGCGCGGCCGATGAGCGACAGCTCCAGCGGTGCGAGGTATTCGGGGAAGACCGAGACCACGTCGACTCGCATCACAGCTCCAGCAGGCCGGGAGGCAGGTCCACGGCGACGGTCTCGGCGTCGAGGTCGATCTCGCGGATCATCTCCTCGACGAACGGGATGAGCGCCGGACGCTCGCCGCGGCGCCTTACCACCAGCGTGTCGTGGGCCGGGCCGTGGTCGACCCTGGAGACCGTCCCGATCTCGGTTCCGTCGGCCTCGACGACGGTGAGACCGATGAGCTGGACGTCGTGCAGTTCGTCGTCCTCGATCTCCTCGGCGGGATCGATCTCGACGCTCAACTCCGTGCCGCGCAGGGCCTCGGCGGCGTCGCGGCCGCGGACGCCCTCGAGCACCAGCATCGGGCGCCCCTGATGCCAGCGCACGCTCTCGGCCCGCAGCGTCCCGGAGCCGGTCCGGAACTCGGCGCCGGGCCGGAAGCGGCGTTCGGGCTCATCGGTGCGGACCTCGACGACGACCTCGCCGCGCACCCCGTGCGGGCGGACGATCCTGCCCACCACGACCTGTGTCAACGGTGCAACCTCTCCCAACACGAACACGGCCCCGGAGGCGGACTCCGGGGCCGTGCGGCGAGACTCAGTAGGAATCTACGACCTCGACTCGGATGCCGCGGCCTCCGATCGAGCCGATGACCTGACGCAAGGCGTTGACGGTCCGACCACCCCGGCCGATGACGGTCCCGAGGTCGTCCGGGTTGACCCGGACCTCGAGGCGTTTGCCGCGACGGGAGTCGACCAGACGGACCCTGACATCGTCGGGGTGGTCGACGATGCCTTTGACGAGGTGTTCAAGCGCTGGCCGCAACACGATTACTCCCCTTTGTCTTCAGCGGGCGCGGCCGACTTGGACTCGGCATTGGCCTCAGTCTCGGCTTCGCCCTCGGACTCGGCCTCGGCCTTCGCCTTCGGCTCGGACTTGGTCTCGGACTTCTCGTCGGTCTTCGCCTTCGGCTCGGACTTGGCCGACTCGTCCTGCTTCTCGGCGCTCTTCTTGGACTTCGAAGTCGACTTCTTCGCGGACTTCTTGGCCTTCTCCGCCTCGGCGGCCTCGGCCGCCTTGGCCGGGTCGATGCCGACCTCCTTGAGGGCGGCGGCGTAGAGCGCGTCCTTGTCGGGCTTCGGCTCCGCCTCCTCGAGCGGGGCCGGGGCCGGCAGGCCCTTGAAATGCTGCCAGTCGCCGGTCTTGCACAACAGCTTCTTGACCGGCTCCGACGGCTGGGCGCCCACCCCGAGCCAGTACTGGACCCGCTCCGAATCGATGTTGATGCGGGACGGGCTCTCCTTCGGGTGATAGATACCGAGGTTCTCGATAACCTTGCCGTCCCGCTTGGTGCGGGAATCGGCCACGACGATGCGGTACTGAGGACTTCTGATCTTCCCCAGTCGCGTGAGGCGAATCTTTACTGCCACGTTCCTGTAACTCCTGTAGTAAGGATCACGTCAGCGCAGCCGCTTGCCAGAGTGGAGATGTGCTGGATCGCGGCGGCACTAGGACCTGGCTTTGCGTCACGGTTGTTGAGAGGGCACCCGTCCCAAAGCTCATGTACAGCGTCGAAGTGTAGCGCACCTGGCCGATCAGTACGCCCGCGACAGGTAGGCGATGAGACCGGCCTCATCCAGGCCGTCCGGGACGGTGCCGTCGGGTCGCTGCAGGACCCGGACGGTGACGCCCGATTCGGCGGCCTCGGCCTCGCCGTCGAGGCCGCAGGCCTCCCACGGGATCCTGGCGACGCCGGTCTGGCCGACCTCGATCGCCTCGGCCACGGTAGAGACGTCGGCGGTCAGCGCCTCGCGACGCTCCAGGGCCTCGTCATAGAGGCTCTGCTGGTCGGCGTCGAGCGCGGTGGCGACCGCCTCGGCGATCATGCCGAGCGGCACGCTCTCCTTGGTGCCGCCGATGCGGCGCACCAGCGTGGCCTCGCCGTTCTTCAGGTCGCGCGGGCCGATCTCGACGCGCACCGGGTAGCCCCGCAGCTCGGCGTCGACCGCGCGGCGCCCGAACGCGACGTCGCCGCGGGTGTCGAGCCGGGTGCGGACACCGTCGCCCTTGAGCTCCTCGTAGACCTTCCGGGCCGCCGAGTGGACCTCATCGGAGTCCTTGACGACCATGACGTGGGCCTGGACCGGGGCCAGCCGGGGCGGCACGCGCAGCCCGGAGTCGTCGCCGTGGCCCATGATCAGGCCGCCGACCATGCGCGTCGAAGTGCCCCACGAGGTCGTCCAGCCGTGGTGCTGCTGACCGTCCGAACCCAGGTACTGGATGTCGAAGGCCTGGGAGAAGTTCTGGCCCAGCTCGTGCGAGGTGCCCATCTGGAGGGCCTTGCCGTCGCGCATGAGCGCCTCGCAGCCGAAGGTGTTCAGCGCTCCGGCGAAGCGCTCGGCCTCGGTCTTGATGCCGCGCAGCACCGGCATGGCGAGCACGGTCTCCATGAAGTCGGCGTAGACGTCGTGGAGGATGCGCAGCGTGAACTCGTGCGCCTCCTCGTAAGTGGAGTGGACGGTGTGCCCCTCCTGCCACAGGAACTCCGAGGAGCGCAGGAACAGCCGGGTGCGCAGCTCGTAGCGCATGACGTTGCACCACTGGTTGAGCTGCAGCGGCAGGTCCCGGTACGACTTCACCCACTTCGCCATGTACTCGCCGATGATGGTCTCGGAGGTGGGGCGCACCGCCAGGGGCTCCTCGAGCTCCTTCCCCCCGCCGTGGGTGACCATCCACACCTCGGGGGCGAAGCCCTCGACGTGGTCGGCCTCCCGGTGGAAGTACGACTCGGGGATCAGCAGCGGGAACGAGGCGTTCTCGGTGCCGGTCTCCTTGATGCGGGCGTCCATCTCGTCGACCATCCGCTCCCACAGCGCGAACCCGGACGGTCGGATGACCTGCTGGCCCTTGGCCGGGCCGTTCTCGGCAAGCTGGGCCTTGGCGACGACGTCCTGGTACCAGCGAGGGAAGTCCTCGCTCTGCGGTGTGAGTACTTTGGCCATGGTCAGGGATTCTACGAGGTGGGCACCGCGGGCGTTCGGGCGGAGCGCCCCGGTGCGAGGCCGGCCCGTCTCCGCGATTCGGCCGACCGGCGGTGGTCCCGGCGAAGGAGCTCCGGGACCGATCATCGGTACTTCGGCGGAACCCCGACCGTGCGGCGATCGCATAAGCTGGCGAGGTGACGACACCCGTGCTCACCGGAAACCCGGGCCTGACGGCCGCAGAGGTCGCCCGCCGCGAAGAAGCGGGCCAGGTCAACGAGACCAAGCGCCGCACCAGCCGACCGCTCTCGGCGATCCTGCGCGCCAACTTCATCACCCCCATCAACGGCCTGATCGGCGTGCTCGCGGCGATCGTGCTCGTCTTCGGCTCCTGGCCGGACGCGCTCTTCGCCGGCGTCATCATCGCCAACACGATCATCGGCACCATCCAGGAGCTGCGCGCCAAGCGCACCCTCGACCGCCTGTCGCTGATCAACCGTGCCCGGTCACGGGTGGTGCGCGACGGCGCGACCGCCGAGATCGACCCCGCCCGGATCGTCCGCGACGACAGCGTGCTGCTGCATCCGGGCGACCGGATCGTGGTCGACGGGCCGGTGACCGAATCGCGCAACCTGGAGATCGACGAATCGCTGCTGACCGGCGAGGCCGACCCCGTGGCGAAGGCCCCCGGCGACGAAGTGCGGTCCGGTTCGTTCGTCGTGGCCGGCACCGGCCTGTTCCGCGCCGAGAAGATCGGCACCGAGTCTTACGCCTCCAAGCTGGTCGAGGAGGCCAGCCGGTTCACCCGCACCGACTCGGAGCTGCAGAACGGCATCAACCGCTTCATCAAGCTGATCAGTTGGCTGATCATCCCGATCGCGATCCTGCTCATCGTCAGCCAGCTCCAGGAGCTCGAGGGCTTCCGCGCCACCATCGTCTCGACGGTGGCCGGGATCGTCCCGATGATCCCGGAGGGCCTGGTGCTGCTGACCTCGATCGCGTTCGCGGTCGGCATCATCCGGCTCGGACAGCGGAAGTGCCTGGTCCAGGAGCTTCCCGCGATCGAGGGCCTGGCCCGCACCGACGTGCTGTGCCTGGACAAGACCGGGACGCTCACCGAGGGCGGCATGGACGTCCAGGACGTCCGCCCGCTCCCCGGCGCGACCGGCGCCGACGAGGCGCTGGCGGCGCTGGTGGCCGCCGACGACAGCCCGAACCCGACCATGCAGGCGCTCGCCGACCACCTCCGCGAGAACGGGGACGGCGACCCGGGCTGGCGGGTCATCGACACGATGCCGTTCTCCTCGGCTCGCAAGTGGAGCGGCGTTCGGTTCACCGACAACGGCACCTGGCTGCTGGGCGCTCCCGACGTGCTCCTGGCCCCGGACGACCCCGCCGCCCTGGAGGCCGACCTGCTCGGCGCCGAGGGGCTGCGGGTCCTGGTGCTGGCGACCGCCGAATCGGCCACCACCACCGACGGCGCCGCCGGCGTGCGGCCGCAGGCCCTGGTGGTCCTCCGCCAGCGCCTGCGCACGACCGCCGCCGAGACCCTGGAGTACTTCAAGGAGCAGGGCGTCCGGGTCAAGATCATCTCCGGCGACTCCCCCGCCGCGGTCGGGGCCGTCGCCTCGCAGCTCGGCGTGGAGGGCGCCGGCGACACCGTGGACGCGCGCCGCCTGCCGGACGACCCGGAGGAGCTGGCCGAGGTCCTGGAGGCCAACACCGTGTTCGGCCGGGTCCAGCCGCAGCAGAAGCGCGACTTCGTGGGGGCCCTGCAGGCGCGTGGCCGGACGGTGGCGATGACCGGCGACGGTGTGAACGACGTCCTGGCGCTCAAGGACTCCGACCTGGGCATCGCGATGGGCTCTGGCTCACCGGCGGCGCGTTCGGTGGCGCAGATCGTGCTGCTCGACGACGAGTTCGCGACGCTCCCGCACGTGGTGGCCGAGGGCCGGCGCGTGCTCGGCAACATCGAGCGGGTCGCGAACCTGTTCCTGACCAAGACCGTCTACGGCATCGCCCTGGCGCTGTTCATCGCCTTGGGGGCGGTCGGGGCCTGGATCGCCGGGAACGACCAGATCCCCTATCCGTTCCTGCCGCGCCATGCGACGCTCATCAACGCCTTCACCATCGGCATCCCGGCGTTCTTCCTGGCCCTGGCGCCGACGTTCGACCGGGCCCGGACCGGTTTCATCGGCCGAGTGCTCCGCTTCGCGATACCGGCGGGGCTGTGCTGCGCGATCCCGACGTTCATCGTCTACCTGCTGTCGCTGGCGCGCGACGGCACCGCCGGGGACCTCCCGCAGACCACGGCCGCGATCACGCTGTTCTCGATCGCCCTGGCGGCCCTGGCGATCGTGGCCAAGCCCTACACCTGGTGGAAGTTCGGCCTGGTGGCCGCCTGCGGCGGCTGCTTCGCGCTCGCGCTGTTCATCCCGTTCGTGGGCGACTTCCTCAAGCTGTCACTGCCGGGCGCCTGGAACACCACCGCGGCCGCGATCGCGGTGGCCTCCGGCATCGGCGCCCTGGTGATGTGGCTGGTGGTCCGCCCCAAGCACCTCGCCTCCTGACCCGGAATCTCTCCAGTGCCGCTTCCACCACGAGAGATAGGTCACTACCGTCCTCGCTACACCGGATGTAGCGGGATTCAGGCGCGGTCCCGGCGGCGGTGTAGCGCCTCTTGGGTGAACGCAGGGAATCGCCCAGGAGGAGACCATGGCACAAGGAGAGGTCGCGGTGCGGGCCGAGGGGCTCGTCAAGCACTTCAAGGACGTCAAGGCCGTCGACGGGGTCGACCTGGCCGTCCCGGCCGGGACCGTTTACGGGGTCCTGGGGCCGAACGGGGCCGGGAAGACCACGACGGTCCGCATGCTCGCCACGCTGCTGCGCCCCGACGCCGGGAGCGCGACCGTGTTCGGGCACGACATCGCCGCCGACCCGGCGGCCGTGCGGAGCCGGGTCAGCCTGACCGGGCAGTACGCTTCGCTCGACGAGGACCTGACCGGGTTCGAGAACCTGGTGCTGCTGTCGCGGCTGTACGGGTACGACAAGCCCGCCTCCCGCGGCAGGGCCGGGGACCTGCTCGACGCGTTCGGGCTCTCCGACGCGGCCGGCAAGCAGGTCAAGGGCTATTCCGGCGGCATGCGGCGGCGGCTCGACATCGCCGCCTCGATCATCATCACGCCGAAGCTGCTGTTCCTCGACGAGCCCACCACGGGTCTCGACCCGCGCAGCCGGGGCCAGGTGTGGGACGTCATCCGCACCATCGTCGCCGAGGGCACCACGGTGCTGCTCACCACCCAGTACCTGGAGGAGGCCGACCGGTTGGCCGCCCGCATCGCGGTCATCGACACCGGAAAGGTCATCGCCGAGGGCACCCCCGGCGAGCTCAAGTCGTCGGTGGGGGCCGGGTCGATCAAGCTGCGCCTGCACCACACCGACCAGCGCGAGCACGCCCGCGGCGTGCTGGCCGAGGCGATCGGGGCCGAGGTCGAGCTGGACGAGGACCCGGTGGCGCTGACGGCGTTGCTGCGCCCCGGCGACGACACCGCCTCCCAGGGCTCGCACGCCCTCGGCGAGCTGTCGCGCGCGGGCATCCTCGTCGAGGACTTCTCCCTGGGCCAGCCGAGCCTCGACGAGGTCTTCCTCGCCCTGACCGACGGCGTCAAGGCCTGAGCCGGCCGCCACGACTTTAAGGAAGGGAAACCATCATGGCGTTCACCGAAACGAAGCCGCAGGGCGACCAAGAGGCGCCGGCGCCGGTCGAGCGGGAGCGGCTGCGCGGCCTGCTCGCGGTCGGCGAGCGGCCGCAGGCGCCGAGCGCGTTCGCCGCGGCCCGGGCCTTCGGCTGGCGGGCGATGCTCAAGATCAAGCACGTGCCGGAGCAGATGTTCGACATCCTGCTGTTCCCGATCATGATGCTGCTGATGTTCACCTACCTGTTCGGCGGCGCGATCGCCGGCGGGACCGGCGATTATCTGCAGTACCTGCTGCCGGGCATCATGGTCATGAGCATCGTGATGACCACTATGTACACCGGAATGGGCGTCAACATCGACATCCAGAAGGGCGTGTCGGACCGGTTCCGGACGCTGCCGATCTGGCGGGCCGCGCCGATGGTCGGCTACCTGCTGGCCGACGTGTTCCGCTACGCCGCCGCGGGGGCGATCATGTTCGGGACCGGCATGGTCATGGGCTACCGGCCCGCCGGCGGGCCCGACGGGGTGCTGCTCGGCGTAGCGCTGCTGCTGGTCTTCTGCTTCGCGTTCTCGTGGCTGTGGACCTGGATCGGCCTGATCGCGCGGTCGGAGAAGACGGTCATGTCGATCTCGATGTCGATCCTGTTCCCGCTGACGTTCCTGTCCAATGTGATGGTCGACCCGGCGACCATGCCGGGCTGGCTGCAGCCGGTCGTGAACAACACGCCGATCACGCAGTTGGTGGACGGGGTGCGCGGCCTGTTCGACGGGGCGGTCGATTCGGGCGCGGTGCTGACGACGCTGCTCTGGTCGGCCGCGTTCGTGATCGTGTTCGGCTCGCTGACCGTCCGCGCCTACAACCGCCACTAGCAGAAACCTGAGTCGGAACACCCGGAGGGACCGGGCGGGCGATGCGCCCGCCCGGTTCCGCCGTCCGGGCCGGTCTCAGAACCGCCAGCGCGGCGCTTCGCCCTCGGGCCGGTAGGCGCAGCTCGAGCCGGTCGACACCGATGCCCGCAGGTGTTCGGCCAGCGAGGGGTGGACCGATTCGATCTTCTTGAGGGTGTTGCGGATCCGATTGGTGACGCTCTTGCGGGCGCGTTCGGCGTTGTCGCCGAGCCGCCTGGAGCGGCCGCCGAGGCCGGTGGCGGTCTTGAGCTGGTCGATGAGCGCCTGCCGTTCGGTGTCGAGGGCGGCGGCCCGGGCGTCGTCGCCGAGGGCGCCGGCGGTGTCGATCTGCTCGTCGAGCGTCTCGAGGTGATCGCGGTACCTGGTGCGCGCTTCGGCGTCGAGGAGGTCGTCGCCGCCGAGCCGCGCGTCGTTCTCGAGCTCGGGTCCGGCTTCGGGGTCGAGCAGTTCGACCGCGGGTGTTTCGGTGCCGGGCCGCTCCAGCAGGGACCGCAGGTCGGCCAGGCCCTTGGTGTGCGGCAAGTGGACGGTGACGCCGTCGAAGCGGAGGGTCCAGGTCGATCCGTCGCGGTGGAAGAGCGATTCGACGTCGTCGGAGACGGGGGTGGGCACGGTGCCCGCCAGGTCGGCGGCGGCTTTGCGCGACAGTTCCGCCCAGGGCCGGGCGTCGAGCCGGTCGGCCTGCTCGGCCGCGGCGGCGAAGTGCTTCGCGGCGCGCTCGCGCTCTCCGAGTGCGGCGGCGAGGACGCCGAGCCAGTGGCTGACGGGGCCGCTGACGGCGCACCCCCACATCGCCACCAGCCATTCGCCCTCGTTGGGCTCCAGGCGGCGGCGGAGCCGGGCGATCATCTCGGTGTCGCGTTCGGCGGCGGCGAGTTCGGCCTCGAACCGGAGCCGCAGCGATATCCAGGCGTCGTAGGGGTCGGCGTCGGCCGCGAACCGGTCGTGGACCCGGCGGGCCTGGGCGATGTCGCCGCGCCGAAGCGCGGACAGTCCGTTGAGGACGTCGGCTACCCAGGGGCCGAAGCCTTGCGGCCACGGGTGCGCCACCGGTTCGGGGGCCTCGCCGCGGGCGAACCGCAGCAGCCATTCGAGCAGCCGCATCATGTCCTCGTACATCGGGTCGTCGCCCGGCCTTCTGGCGGCGTCGATGCGCGCGGCGGCGTCCTCGTATCGGCCTTGGAGGAGGTCGATGATGGAGCGGTCGATGTGGACCGCGCCGTGCCAGTGCTCGGCCTCGCTGTTCCGGGCCAGGCCGGCGAAGACTTCGAGTTGGTTGCGGAAAGCCGGGTCGCCCTGTTCGAGGAGCGCGACCCAGCGCAGGGAGGCGGCGAAGAGGCGGTCCTCGTCCCTGCCGGTGCGCTGCGCGACCTCTTCGAGCTCCTCGACCAGCGCTTGGCGCCTGGCGGCGGTGCCCGGCCCCCACAGGATGGCGTGGGTCGCCCAGAGGCCGAAGGCGATGTCGTCGTCGGAACCGCGTTCGCGGGCGGCGAGCATGTAGTTGTGCAGCAGTTGCCGGGTCAGGTCCTCGTGGCCGAGCTCGGGGTCGGGGGGCTCGCCGACGAGGGTCTCGAACGCCTCGGTCTTCAGGCGCACCAGGTCGGTGGGGCGCTCGTCCTGCGGAGAGGCCATGATCGCGCGGATGAGCAGCAGGACGTCGCCGGAGTCGGCGGCCTCGAGGCGGGCCCGGTCGTAGACGGCGCGGGCCTCGGTGTCGCGGCGGCGCCACTTGAGGACGCCGCCGAGTTCGAGGCGCAGCAGGACCCGGCGGCGGACCATGTCGGGGGTGCAGCGTTCGACGGCGCGCCGGTAGTGGATCTCGGCGGTGGAGCCGGCCACGCAGGTGTTGGCCTCGTCGCCGGCTCGGGCCATGAACTCGACGGCGGCGGCGGCCTCCAGGCTGTCGTCGGCGAGCCAGGCGTGGCGGGACATCTCGGCGGCGTGCATGTGCTTCTGCAGGGATTCGTCCTCGGTCAGCGCCCGGACGATGCAGGCGTGGTGGCGGGCGGCCTCGCTTTCGGGGATGCTGCGGTACAGCGATTCGCGGACCAGGTCGTGGACGAACATGTAGTGGTCGCGTTCGCGCCGGATGAGCCCGGTCCGGCAGGCGTCGTCGAGGGCGGCCTCGATCCGGTGGACGTCCATGCCGGCGGCCTGGGCCATGACCGCCTGGTGGAATTCGCGGCCGCCGACCGAGGCCAGCACCAGCGTGCGGGTGAGGCGCTCGTCGAGCTGGTCGAGGCGGCGCTGGAGGGCGTCGCGCATCCCGGTGGTGCCGGCGTCGACCGGCTGGCCGGTGGCCCAGAGTTGGGCGGTCTGTTCGACGAAGAACGGGTTGCCGCCGGTGCGGCGGGTGATCTCGGCGAGCACGTCGCGGTCGGGTGCGTCGCCGACGGTGGTGCGGACCAGTTCGGCCACGCCGGTCTCGTCGAGCCCGTCGAGGGCGATCATGGTGGCCTTGGCGACCAGCGGCAGCATCTTGGCGCGCAGCGGGTGGCCGACGTCGATGTCGGTGTCGCGGTAGGTGCCGACGAAGAGGATCCGCTCGAACCAGGTGTGCTGGGCGGCGAACTTGAGCAGCTCGACGCTGCCGCAGTCGGCGAAGTGGAGGTCGTCGAGGACGATCAGCAGCGGGCGCCGGTGGGAGGCGGCGATGAGGACCTGCGTGACGGCGTCGAACAGCTCGAATTCGCTGGGGAGGCTGCCTTCGGCGCCGCCGAGGAGGGCGGCGACGGGCGGCGCGACCGGGAGTGCGTCCCATCCGTCGTCGCCGAGGCGGCCGCGCAGGGAGCGCAGGATCTGCGTCCACAGCCAGTACTCGGGGACGGCTTCGGACTCCCACGAGCTGGCGAACAGGGTGAGCGAATCGCGCCGGTACGCGGCGGCGACATCGGTGACGAGCGTGGTCTTGCCGATGCCGGCCTCGCCGGTGACCAGGGCGAGGCCGCCGTGGCTGACGGTGGTCCGCTCCACCGCCGCACGCAGGACCGCGGCCGGGTGGTCCCGGCCGATCAGGAGCGAGTCAGTCACAGGTCAAGTGTGGCTCCCGCCTCCGACAAGCGCCAATCGTTTCGGGCCGGAGCGGATGGGCCGTAGCGCCGTGGCCGGTTAACGATAGGCACGGGCGGGCCTATTTCGGGTTCGTTTCGTCGTATGCCCGCAAAATTCGTGAATGATGCATATAGTTCTGTCGGTGTAGGGACTTCGGCGCCGGGGACGGGACGGGCGTTTCGGACGGCCGGCCGCGCCGGTGCCGAGCCACCGAACACACAGGGGGAGTCAATCCGAATGGCAAAGTCCACACCGAACAGAGCAAGTCGATTCTGGCGCGGCGTCCTGGCGGGGGCGGCCGCCGTTCCACTGGCGGTCTTCGCCGCGGCGCCGGCGGCGGGAGCGGCCGGGTCCGCCGAGGCGGAGCCGGTCCAGTCCGAACAACTGCCGGGCGTGCCCGGAGACGCGCCGGACATCACCGGCGCGATCGACCTGCAGGCGCTGCTGGACCTGCAGACATGCCTGGCCGACCTCCAGGCGGCGATCGACGCGCTTATCGGCGTCGAGGTGCCCGATCCGGAGCTCCCGGATCCGGGCGATCCGGGCCTGCCCGATCCGGGGCTGCCCGAGCAGCTCCCGGGCGTCGATCCGGCGGTGCCGGAGGTGCCCGACACCGGGGCGCTGTACGACACCTGCCAGGCGGTCCTGGAGGTCGTGCTGAGCTTGGACCTCGAGGCGCCGGAGCTCCCGGACGATCCCGTGCCGGATCCGCCCGAGGAGCCGATCTCGGAGACGCCGGCCTCGTAGCGGCCGCCGTGATCGGCGAGGGGCCCGCGGCATCCGGCCGCGGGCCCCTCGTCCGCTCGTGCCGGGTCAGTTGAGGCGCTCGGCCGCGTCGGCGATGCCGGCGTCGGTGGCGGTCAGGCCCACCCGGACGTGCTCGGAGCCGCCCCGGCCGTAGAAATCGCCGGGCGCGGCCAGGATGCCGTGTTCGGCCAGTCGGCGCACGCTCTCCCAGCAGTCCTCGCCCCGCGTGGCCCACAGGTACAGGCCCGCCTCGGAGTGGTCGACGCGGAATCCGGCGGCCTCGAGCGCGGGCCGCAGGACCTTGCGCCGGGCCTCGTAGCGCAGCCGCTGCTCGATGGCGTGCTCCTCGTCGTGCAGGGCCGCGATCGTGGCCCGCTGGACCGCCCAGGGGACCATGAATCCGGCGTGGCGGCGGACCTCCAGCAGGTCGGCGACGAGCGCCGGGTCGCCCGCGAGGAACGCCGAGCGGTAGCCGGCCAGGTTCGACCGTTTGGACAGGGAGTGGGCCGCGAGCAGCCCGGTCAGGTCGCCGTCGTTGACGCGCGGGTCGAGGATCGACACCGGCGGCCGGTCGGGGTCCCAACCGAGGGTCAGGTAGCACTCGTCGCCAGCCAGCACCACCCCGTTCTCCCGGGCCCACCGGACCAGGGCGCGCAGGTGCTCCACCGACGCGACCGCGCCGGTGGGATTGGCCGGGTGGTTGATCCAGGCCAGGCGCAGCCGCGATCCGGCCGCCTCGCGCGGATCGGGCACCGGCACCGGGTCGGCCTTGGCGAGCAGGGCGCCGATCTCGTAAGTGGGATAGGCGACATCGGGATGGGCGACGGCCTCTCCGGGTCCGATGCCCAACTGGGACGGCAGGTTCGCGACCAGTTCCTTGCTGCCGACGGTGGGCAGGACCGCCACCTCGGCGCCCACTCCGGTGTGGCGGTGCAGCCACGACCGGATCGCGTCGCGAAGCTCGACCGGTCCGGCGACGGTCGGGTAGCCCGGCCGGGCGGCCGCCTCGCACAGTGCCCGCCGGATCGACGGCGCCACCTCGTCGACCGGAGTGCCGACCGACAGGTCGACCAGGCCGCCCGGGTGCGAGGCCGCCTGCTCCTTGAACGGAGCCAGCCGGTCCCACGGGAACTGCGGCAGCCGCCGCGCCGGGGAGGCGCCGCGAAGACGGCGGTAGGCCACCGGCTCGGCTACTCCGACCGGGCCGGCTGCTCGGCCACGAACGGGTCGTCGCGGTCGATCTTGCCGACCTTGGAGGCGCCGCCGGGGCTGCCGAGCTCGTCGAAGAAGTCGTAATTGGCCTTGGTGTAGCCGTCCCACTCCTCGGGCACGTCGTCTTCGTAGAAGATCGCCTCGACCGGGCAGACCGGTTCGCACGCCCCGCAGTCGACGCACTCGTCGGGGTGGATGTAGAGCATCCGGTTGCCTTCGTAGATGCAGTCGACCGGGCACTCTTCGATGCAGCCCTTGTCGAGCACGTCCACGCACGGCTCAGCGATGATGTAAGTCACGAGTCGTCCTTCCTACTGCGCGCAATCGGGCGGATTGCGCTGCGATGAGGTTAAAGCCTATTCGTTGTAGTAGACCCGAAGGTAAAGGGGGACGCCAGATGCTGGGACCAGAGCACGTGGGCCGGCGAGTCGTGGTCCGCATGCGTCTGGCGGACGCCTCTCCGGGCCGGCGCTACCGCGACGTCACCGGTGAGCTTATCGAGATAGACGCCGACCGTCTCCGGGTCGTGCCGCCCGCGGGGACGGTGGTCACCGTGGACGCAGCCGACGTGGTGGCGGCCCGGCCGGTACCGCCCAAGCCCACACCGTTCTCCGAGATCCTCGAGCTCGAACGGCGACTGGCGGCGAGCTGGCCGGCGGTCGAGACCGAGGATTTCGGCGGCTGGCTCCTACGCTACTCCGAGGGATTCTCCAGGCGCGCGAACTCGGTCCTGGCCCCGACCGAGCCGGACGCGGGGCTCGAGGAGGCGATCGGCCGGGTCGAGCGCTGGTACGGCGCGCGCGGCGCCCGGCCGCTGGTCTCGGTGGCGCTGCCGGTGGCGCGGCGCCTCGACCGGGCGCTCGCCCAGCGCGGCTGGACGGCCGAGGCCGAAACCGCGGTGCTGACCAAGCCCGTCGAGGCCGGCGACGCCTCCCCCGAGGTCGCCATCTCGCACGAACCCGGCCCGGAGCTGCTGGAGCAGCTCGGCCGGGGAAAGCCGCGGGCGGCCGCCGCGGTGCTCGGTTCGGGCCCGACCCGGGCGTTCGCCGAGATCAGGCGCGACGGAGTGCTGGCCGCGCGCGGCCGGGCGGCGATCGAGGGCGACGTGGCCGCGGTCTCGGGGATCGGCACGCTGCCGCGGTACCGGCGCCGGGGGCTGGGCGGCGAGGTGCTCCGGGCGCTCGAGGCGTGGGCCGCCTCCGCGGGAGCGCACCGGGTGGCGCTCCAGGTGGAGGCCGACAACGACGCGGCCCTGTCCGTATACGGCCGTCAGGGCTTCCAGGAGCGGTACCGCTACTGGTACCGCGGGCCGGCCTAGGCTGCCCGGGCCGGATTGGCCTTCTTCTCGAAGGCGCGCTTGGTGGCCTTCAGCTCGCGTCCGTAGTGGTCGACACCGAGGGCCATCACCACCAGGTACCCGATGAAGGCGCCCAGGGCCAGTGACACGAAGTACAGCACGACCTGCGAGAAGATCCCGTCCACGCTCGGGAACTCGATCCGCGCGATCAGCGGGTTCACCAGCACCGACAGCAGCGTCACCACCACGAAGACCGGCAGCAGCTCGGGCACGATCTCCTGGCGGCGCCGCCGCACGCCCCACCAGAGGCCGGCCGCGATCGCCACCGCCGCCATCGACAGGTAGGCGATCATGCTGACCAGCTCTCCGGCATCGGCCGTGAGCTCGGTGCCGTCGTCCACGCGCCCGGCGACGATCCGGCCGATCAGGTTGGCGGCGACCAGGGCCAGACCGAAGCCGTAGATCGACGGCCAGTGCGGGATCAGCAGGCGTTTCAAGAGGTTCACGGTCCGGACTCCTTAGATGTCACTTGGGGGTGTCGTAGGTCTTCGCCCTCCCGGGACGAAAATACTGCCACAGCGAGACGGCGATGCCGGCGGTCCCGGCCAGCAGCATCGAATAGCCGCTGAGGCCGGCGGTGATCACCAGCGAGCCGGCCTCGGTCGGCATCGAGGCCGCCAGCACCACCGCGAACCACGCGAATGCGGTCAGCACCACCGTCCAGCGGGCGCGGGTCCACCACACGCCGAGCGCGGCCAGTGCCCAGTTCCCGGCGAAGGCCAGCGCCGCCGCCAGCGGCACTGCGGTCGAGCCGAGGCGGAACGGCACCAGGAAGGACTCCACGGTCGCGGCGAGCACCGCTGCGGCGGCGACGACGACCGCGCCGCCGAGCCGGATCGCCCGTTCTGCTCCTCGCTCGCGCACGGGTGCGATCCTACGGGAGCGCACGGTGCGGGCCGCATTCCGTACAGGGCCTCCGAAGCCCACCGGCGGCGCGGGAAACGGCGTTCTACCGTCCCGACTTGGGACAATACGCCCATGCATGCGGCGAGGTCGCCATCGAGGGTGATAATACGACGATTCAGGCAACTGCTGCCGGGTCGGGCCGACTTCGCGCCGCTGCGGCGCCACTGGCACACCGACCTGCTGGCGGGCGCCACGGTGGCGATCGTCGCGCTGCCGCTGGCGCTCGGTTTCGGGATGGCCTCGGGGCTCGGGGCGACCGCGGGCCTGATCTCGGCGGTGGTCGCCGGCGCGGTCGCGGCGCTGCTGGGCGGCTCCAACCTCCAGGTCACCGGCCCGACCGGGCCGATGGCGGTGGTGCTGGTGCCGGTGATGGCCGCCCACAGCCAGGCCGGGGTCCTCGCGGTCGGGTTCATGGCCGGGATCGGGCTGATCGCCCTGGCGGTCACCGGGGCGGGCCGCTATGTGCGGTACGTGCCGGTGCCGGTCGTGGAGGGCTTCTCGGCGGGGGTGGCGGTGGTCATCTTCCTGCAGCAGGTCCCGCCGGCGCTCGGCTCCCCCGTCTCGGGCTCCCAGGTGCTGGTCGGGGCCAGGGATGCGGCGTTCGCGTTCGCCGCCGATCCCGACTGGGCCTCGGTCGGGACCGCGACCGGGGTGGCCGCGTCGATCCTGCTCGGGTCCCGGCTCAAGCCGGCGGTTCCGACCTCGCTGGTCGCGGTCGCCCTCGCCTCCGTCGCCGCTTGGTACCTGCGGGCGGAGGTCGAGGTCATCGGGGCGCTGCCGTCGGCGCCGCCGGCGCCGAGCACCGGGTTCCTCGACCCGGGCCGGATGCCCGAGCTGGTGGCCGCGGCGGTCGCGGTCTGCGTCCTGTGCGCACTGGAATCGCTGCTGTCGGCGACGGTGGCCGACAACATGACCGTCGATCAGCGGCACCACCCCGACCGGGAGCTGTTCGGCCAGGGCGCGGCGAACCTGGTGACGCCGCTGTTCGGCGGCATGCCCGCATCGGGGGCGCTGGCGCGGACGGCCGTGAACGTGCGGGCGGGGGCGGCCGGCCGGCTCGCGGCGCTGTCGCACGCGGCGATCCTGGCGGTGATGATGCTCACGCTGGCGCCGATCGTCGCCCACGTGCCGCTGGCGGCGCTGGCGGGGGTCCTCATGGCGACCGCGGTCCGCATGATCGAGGTCGGGTCGATGCTGGCGCTGGCCCGCTCGACCCGCGCCGACGCGACGGTCATGGTCCTGACCCTGGCGGCGACGGTCCTGTTCAATCTGGTGTGGGCGGTCGCGATCGGGATCGCCGTGGCGGGGATGCTGGCGCTGCGGCGCATCTCGCGGGCGGCCGGGGTCGAGCGCGAGCCGATCGAGCAGCACGACCACCACGACGAGGAGGCGGCGCTCCTGAACGAGCACATCGTGGCCTACCGCCTGGAGGGCCCCCTCTTCTTCGCCGCCGCGCACCGGTTCCTGCTGCAGTTGCTGGAGGTCGCCGACGTGCGCGTGGTGGTGCTGCGGATGAGCCGGGTGTCCACGCTCGATGCGTCGGGGGCGCTGGTGCTGGCCGACGCGATCAAGCGGCTGGAGCACCGCGGCATCGCCGTCTACCTCTCGGGCCTGGAACCGCGGCACGCGAAGCCGCTGGCGGCACTCGGGGTGCTCGAGCCGCTCTGGCGGCGGGGACGCCTGTACGAGCACACCAGCGAGGCGATCGCGGCCGCGCGCCGGGGGCCGGCGACCGACGGGCCGCTAGAGCAGCTCGAAGCGGAGGCCTCCGGCGAAGGCGAAGCGCAGCGCCCATAGCCGTTCGGGCTCCCCGTCGTGGTCGGTGGTGTCGACGTGCTCGACGCGCGCGGTCTCGGGGTCGATCCCGTGGAGCACGACCGTGCCGCGCTCGCCGATCCAGGTGGCCCGCCGCTCCTCGATCCCGGGCTTGATGCGGCTGACGAAGGACTCCTCGATCTCGGGGCCGGCGTCGAAGAGGGCGATGCCGTCCTCGCCCCAGGCGAACTTGCGCAGGAGCGCCCCGTCGCCGTAGGCGTCCACGTAGACGTCGAGCCCGTCGCCGGTGTCGACCAGTTCGGCGCGGGAGTCCTCCCCGAGCTGCTGGACGGCGCCCTCGACGGTGGGCACCGAGTGCCAGGCCGCCGAGGGGTGGGTCTGCTCGTAGCGCTCGTCGCCGAAGTACATGGCGGTGTACTCCCCCGCGCCCGGGTCGCACAGGAGCTGCTCGCCGTCGGCGGCGATGATGAACGAACCGAGGTCGAGGTGGTTGTGCGGTTCGGCGTTGTAGCCGCCCTTGACCGCCAGAGCCCACATGCGGTCGCCGATCGGTCGGCGCTCGGTGTACCAGCCGACGTCGGGCAGGAGGACGCGGCCGGGCCCGATCTCGCCGGCCAGCTCGCGCCCCCACTGGAGCGAGCGGCTGAGGTGCGCCCAGCGGGCGCAGTAGTCGTCCGCGAACGTCGGCGTGCGGCCGATCGCGGGCGGAGCGACGCCGAGCCGGTCGGCCAGGCGCGCCATGAGGCCGGTCGGCAGGACCGCGTCCGAGCGGGCGTCGCCGAAGGTCGCGAAGGACCCGGGGTAGAGCTGCACGGCAGCCGGGAAGGAGGCGATGGCCTCGGTCCCCGCCAGCAGGTCCTCGCCGGTGGCCTCCCGCCAGGCCTCGGCGAAATAGGTGAAGTAGCCGAAGCCGTAGACCCAGTAGTCGACCCCCTCCACGCAGCCGCCGTCGGGGCCGAACGAGAACAGGTAGCTCTGGAGGGCGGGGATGATGCGGCCCCGGACGGTGTCGGTGTCGACCCCGAGCGCCAGCGCGGCCATGCCGGCGGCGCCGGCGCACACGGCCGTCCAGTTGGTGATCCGCTCCTCCCACCAGTACGGTTCCTCGGAGTCGAACAGCGGGTCGAGGACGCGCTCGAAGACCTCGGCGCGGACCCGCTCGGCCGACCGGAGGTCGCCGCGCAGCCGCAGGATCTCGGCGAGGGTCTGGGCGGTCTCGCAGGCGAACAGGTCGACGCACGTCCGGGGGTCGCCGGGCCCGGTGTCCCAGTGGGCCGGCAGCGCCCACGACCGCTCCTCGCACACCGCTTCGAGGACCTCGTCGAGCGGTTCGGTCCCGCCGGTGATCGCCAGCGCCGCGAGGTGGCGGCGGCGCGCGAAGTACTGGTGCTCGTAGGGCAGGCGCCGTCCGGTCTCGGCGTAGTCGTCGGCCAGCGCCGGATCGAACCCGGGGAGCGGCCGCGCGGCGACCTCGCGGAGTTCGGCGAGCAGGGAATTGCGGGGATCTGCCATGTGGCTGCGCCTTTCCGCGTCGGGGGCCGGGGGCGGGGTCGGCCGGGTTCCCGCCGTCGCTCAACGGTAACGCCGCGGCGTTTTCCGGCCTAGACTCCGTCTTATGCGCATCGGCGAGCTGTCGGGGCGGACCGGCGTTCCGGCCGCCACGATCAAGTACTACCTGCGGGAGCGGCTGCTCCCTCCGGGGGCGCACGGTGAGGCCAACGTGGTCGAGTACGGGCCGGCGCACGTCCATCGGCTCATGCTCATCCGCGCGCTGGCCGAGACCGCCGGTCTGTCGGTCGCTCAGATCGGCGAGGTGCTCACCATCCTGGGACGCCACCCGGGGTCGCCCCACCGGGCGATGGGGGCCGCGCTGGCGGCCACCCACCGCGAGCCGCGGTTCTCGCTGAGCAGCCCGGAATCGGCCGAGGCCGCCGAGCAGACGGTCGACCGGCTGCTGGGCGAGTACGGCTGGGCGGAGGTCACCCCGCCGATGTACCGGGACGCGCTGGTGACGGCGCTGACGGCGCACTACCGGTTGGGGAATCCGGACCCCGGTGCGGTGTTGAGCCACTGCGCCGAAGCGGCCGCGCGGATGGCCTCGGCGGACATGGAGGCGATCGCCGCGGCCCGCCGCGAGGGCGTGGACGCGGAGCAGGCGGTGGTGGTCACGCTGCTGGGCGAGACGGTCTTCGAGGCGCTGCGCCGGATCGCGCACATCGCGGCCTCGGCTCGCCTCCAGTCCGACCGGGGGCCGTCGGGCACAATGGGGCCGTGAGCTCCCTGAGGTTCGAGACCCACCGCGACCGGCCGAATCTGATGCACCTGGTGGCCGACGGAGTGGTACAGGCCACCATCGACCCCGCCGATCCATCCTATCTGGATGCCGAATACATGCAGCGGATCGCCTACCTGGTCGACGCGATGGCCGAGCCGCGGCGGCCGCTGCGGGTGCTGCACCTGGGAGCGGGGGCGCTGGCGATGGCCCGGTACGTGGCCGCGACGCGGCCCGGGTCGTACCAGCAGGCGGTCGAGACCGATGCCGAACTGGTGGCGCTGGTGCGCGCCGAGGCCCCGCTGCCGCGGCGGGTGAAGGTGAAGATCCGCCGGACCGACGCGCGGGAGGCGCTGGAGACCGCCCCGGACCGGTGCTATGACCTCATCATCACCGACGTGTACGAGCGGGCCAAGGTCCCCTCGCACGTGACGACCGTGGAGTTCCTGCGCCAGGCCCGGCGGGTGCTGCGTCCCGGCGGCCACTACGCGGTGAACCTCTGCGACGGCGGCAAGCTGCGGTTCCTCAAGTCCGCGCTCGCGGCGACGGCGGAGGTGTGGGAGCACGCGGCGGTCATGGCCGAGCCGGCGGTCCTGCGGGGCAAGCGGTTCGGGAACGTCGTGGCGGTCGCGGCCGAGGCGGAGCCGCCGCTGGCCGCGCTGCGCCGCCGCTGCGCCGGGGCGCCGTTCCCGTGCCGGGTGCTGGCCGGCGCCGAGCTGACCGAGTACCTGGCCGGGGCGAGGCCGGCCACCGACGCGGCCGCCCTCTCCTCGCCGCCGCCTCCGGCGTCGCTCCGGAGCTTCTAGCCGACGACACGGAACGGGCCGGGGCTTACGCCCCGGCCCGTTCTCAACGTCTTCTTCGCAGTCAAGCGGCCTCGGCCATGACCTGGTCGTTGGCCAGTTCCTTCAGGCGCGCCAGCGCCTGGATCTCGAGCTGCCGGATCCGCTCCCTCGAGAGGTGGAACCGGTGGGCGACCTCGGTCAGCGAGTGCTCGCGGCCGTCCTCGAGCCCGTAGCGGGCCTTGACGATCCCGGCCGAGCGCTCGTCGAGGTGGTTGAGCATCATCTCGATGCGCTGCCGCTCCATTCCGGCGAGCACGACGTCCTCCGGGCTCGGCTCGTCGGAGTCGGCGACCAGGTCGCCGAGGTTGGTGTCGCCGTCGTCGCCGATCGGCGTGTCCAGCGAGACCGTGTCCTGGCTCCACCGGACGAGTTCGTTGACCCGTTCGACGGTGACGCCCAGGGCCTTCGCGATCTGCTCGGGCTCGGGGTCGGCGCCCAGCTCGCGGGTGAGCTGGCGGGTCACGTTGCGCATCCGGTTGACGTCCTCGACCAGGTGCACCGGCAGGCGCACGGTGCGCTCCTGCTGGGCGATCGCGCGGCTGATGGCCTGGCGGATCCACCACGTGGCGTACGTGGAGAACTTGAACCCGCGCTGGTAGTCGAACTTCTCGACCGCGCGGACCAGACCGGTGTTGCCCTCCTGGATCAGGTCCAGCATGGGCATGCCGGAGCGCACGTAGCGGCGGGCGATCGACACGACCAGGCGCAGGTTGGCCTTGATGAACTGCTCCTTGGCGCGCGCGCCCTCCTCGACCAGGCGCTTCAGCTCTTTCTCGGTGCTGTCCTCGTAGGCTCGTCCCTCACCGATCAGGTGCTTGGCGAACAGGCCGGCTTCCACCGCCTTGGCCAGGTCGACCTCGGCGGCCGCGTCCAGCAGCGGCGTCTTGGAGATCTCGTGCAGGTACACACCTACCAGATCTCGCTCCTCAGCGACCTCTTCGGTGGTGAGGGTGGGTGTAGTCGTAGTCTCCACGCTCAAGGTCTCCTCCAGCTTCCTCGTCCCCCGGTACCGCCTGGGCGGTACATCAGTTACAACGACCGCTTCGTCGCGTGGAATTCCGTGCCCGGGTGTTCGATACGCCACGGTTACAAAACCGATGCGGTTCCGGCGCCCTCCGGCGGGAAGGGCCGCCGCTCCGGTCCGGTAACCTGGCCCTCCTCCTCCGAAGGACTCGTTCACGGCTCCTATATCCAAGACGGGGGTCCGGACCGCTCATGATGCCGTTGAGATGGGAATCACTCAACCCCAGGTGAGGTGGGCGCCCATCGGCCATGGTCACGGTATTGCCGGGCCTGCTTCATCGCAAACCTTCAATCTATAGGGGAACACGCGCGTTACCTTGAAAAAGACGAGAGATTGAGTCAATGCGGCCCTTATCACGGGGATTCCGGCCGCATCGGCGGCGACTCTCTGATGCCTGCACCATAGCGGACCGTAGCAGTGACGAGCAACACATTTTCTCGCCGGCTCGGGTCGGATCCCCGGCACCGAGCGTTCCCGGAACGTCGCCCAACGTGTCCGCCTGGTGCTGCCCTGTCGAAGATCACGTTCTGGGACGCCGGCGCGTAGAGTTTGGCGCGTGACTGAAGAACGCCTAGTGTGGGTCGACTGCGAAATGACCGGCCTCGACCCGGAGACCGAAGCCCTCATCGAAATCGCCGTACTCGTCACCGAGCCCGACCTGACCCCCCTCGACGAGGGCGTGGACATCGTCGTCGGCTGCGACGCCGCCGCCCTCGACAACATGGGCCCGGTAGTCACCGACATGCACGCCAAATCCGGGCTCACCGAAGAGGTCCGGGCCTCCGAGGTCACCTTGGAGCAGGCCGAGGACGCGGTGCTGGAGTACGTCAAGCAGCACGTGCCCGAGGCGCGGACGGCGCCGCTGTGCGGCAACTCCATCGCGACCGACCGGACCTTCATCGCCAAGTACATGCCGCGCCTCGACGACCACCTCCACTACCGGATGATCGACGTCTCCTCGATCAAGGAGCTGGCCCGCCGCTGGTACCCGCGGGTGTACTACAACCAGCCGGCCAAGGGGCTGGCCCACCGGGCGCTGGCCGACATCACCGAGAGCATCCGGGAACTGGAGTACTACCGCCGCACGGTGTTCGTGGCGCTGCCGGGCCCCGGCAGCGAACGGGCCAAGGAGGCGGCCGCGGATCTCGGGACCGAGACGCCGGACACCTGACCCGGTTGACGGAATCGGCCGAACTCTGGCTATGATTGTGCGCGGCTGCAGGGATATCCTTGCGAAGCCGAATCTTGGTGGTCGTAGCTCAGCTGGTAGAGCGCTTGGTTGTGGTCCAGGAGGTCGCGGGTTCAAGCCCCGTCGATCACCCCAAATGAAGTCGAGCCTCGCGGGCGACCGCGGGGCTCGCTTTCGTGTCGCATCCGTCCGCTAGGTTCGGACGCGCCGACCTCGGTGCCCGCTCGCGGCGGCCTCCCGCCGCCGGCGGGCACAGAGCGGCCGGCGGGGGCCGGAGCGGGACCGGCCCCCGCCGGCCATGCGACGGACCGGACCGATCCCGGACTCAGCGCTCGTACCTCCGGCGGTCGCGCTGCTTGCGGCGCTTCTCGTCGAGCGCCGGCCGGAGTATCGTCCGCTCCGCCACCGTCAGCGCTCCGGCGACCACCAGCAGCGGCATGGCCACCCACAGGAACCAGTAGTACTGAGTGTTGCCGGTCAGGGCCAACACGAAGGCCCAGACGCCCACATTGATCCCGATCGGGATAGAGATCCCGAACCACAGCCACTTCACCCACTGCGGCGTGGGACTCGGGCCGGACTCGCCCGCATCCAGGATCGCCTGGTAGGCGGGAAGATCGAGCAGCGCTTCCTCGGCGTCGCCCAGCGTCGTGGCCTCCATGACCGTCTCGACGCGCTTCTCGTACTCCTCCAGCGTCAGATAACCCTTGTCGACGGACGACCGCAGCAGATCGGACAGGGCGCCGCGCTCGGCATCGCCGATCCGCATGCCGCGGTCGCGGTATCGATCGAGAGAGGACATCGGGAGGGCTCCTTCAGGGTGTTCGGGGCGGGCGGCGGCGTCAGCAACCGCCGCGGTCGTCGTCATCGTCGTCATCGGTCTCGCCGGTGAGCCACTGCGCCACGGCGATCGCGCCCATGATCCCCAGCGGCCAGGCCGGCCAGAAATACTGGAACTGCCAGCTCGCGAGCGAGGACAGCCCCCAGATGGTGACCGTGATGCACGCGGTGATGATCAAGGGATTCAGGATCGGCGGCGCGCCCCGGCGGACCCGCCTCCGGGACTCCCGCTCGCGCCGGGCACGCTCGGCGGGGGTCAGGTCGATCGTGTGGACCGCCAGGTCCGCCGAGCGGTCCACCGGAAGGTCTTCGAAGATCAGGTCGAGCTCGGCCTTCGTCTTCGCCTCGTAAGCGGACTTGGTCCGCTCGTCGAACTCGGACAGGTCGATGCGCCCCTCGTCGAGGGCCTTCTGGAGAAGGGCAACTGCTTGGTCTCTATCGGCGTTCGAGATCCGAAGGTTGTCTCGGTCGTCGCTCACAGGCACAGTATGTCACCCATCTGGACGCTCCGACGATCCGCGCTCGCGGGCCTCAGCAGTCACGGCCGAGCCCGCGCGAGACCCAGTGGCCCGCCGCAGCCGTTCGACCGCCTCGTCGCGTTCGGCGTTCGAGATGCGCAGCATCCCGTCCTCGTCAGTCATGACACCATTATGACATCACGTTGTCATCTTGCAAGAGCCATGCTCGCGACCCGGTCCCCCAGCATCGCCGCCCCGCCGTCCGGAGCGGTCAGCACCCAGACCCCGTCCTCGCACAGCGCGATCGTGTGCTCGGTGTGAGCGGCGACCGAGCCGTCGTCGGTGACGATCGTCCAGCCGTCGTCGAGCTCGGCGGTACCGGGCTCGCCCAAGGTGATCATCGGCTCAATCGCCAAGGCCAGGCCCGGCCGCAGCTTCGGGCCCTCCTTGGGCGAACCGTAGTTGAGCACGTGCGGGTCCTGGTGCATCTCGGTGCCGATGCCGTGGCCGCCGAAGCCGGTCACGATCCCGTAGTCCCCGGCGGCCTCGACCGCGCGCTCGACGGCGTTCGAGATGCCGCCGAGGCGCTTGGCCGTGGCGGCCGCCCGGATGCCCGCCCACATCGACGCCTCGCAGGCCTCGCGCAGCGCGGTCAGTTCCGGGGCGACCCGGCCGATCTCGATGGTGATGGCGGCGTCGCCGTGCCAGCCGTCGAGGACCGCCCCGACGTCGACCGAGAGCAGGTCGCCCTCGGACAGGACCGCTTCCTCGGAGGGGATGGCGTGGACGACCTGGTCGTTGACCGACGAGCAGATCGAGGCCGGGAAGGGGCCGGAGCCGATGTCGTAGCCCTTGAACGAGGGGACCGCTCCGGCACCGCGGATGACGTCCTCGGCGATCCGGTCGAGCTCTGCGGTCGAGACCCCGGGCCCCGCGGCCTCGCGCACGGCCCGGTGGACCTCGGCGACCACGAGCCCGGCGGCCCGCATCCCGGTGATCTGCTCGGGGGTCTTGTACTGGATCGCCCGGCGGCGACGGCGGAACATCCGCTACTCGGCGTCGGCGCGGATGGCGGACATCGCCCGCTCGGTGACCGCATCGACCCCGCCCACGGCGTCGATGCGCACGAGCTTGCCGCGCTCGGCGTAGTAGCCGACGATCGGCGCGGTCTGCTCGGCGTAGACCTTGAGGCGGTTCTTGATCGTCTCGGGCTGGTCGTCCGAGCGCTGGTAGAGGTCGTCGGAGTCCGGGTCGGGCGGCGGGTCGAACTCGAGGTGGTAGACCTTGCCGGTGGACTTCGAGACGCGGCGTCCCGACAAGCGGCGCACCACCTCGTCGTCGTCGACGGTCAACTCCAGCGCCAGGTCGAGCGCCCGTCCCTGGGCCTCGAGCATGCGGTCGAGGACCTCGGCCTGCTCGGTATTGCGGGGGTAGCCGTCGAGCAGGAAGCCTCCGGCGGCGTCCTCGGCGGCCAGCCGCTCGGCCACCATCTTGTTGGTGACCTCGTCGGGCACCAAGTCGCCGGCGTCCATGTACCGCTTGGCCTCCAGGCCCAGTTGGGTGCCGCCGGAGACGTTGGCGCGGAAGATGTCGCCGGTGGAGATCTTGGGGACGCCGAGCTCGCCGGCGACGATCTCCGCCTGTGTGCCCTTGCCGGCCCCGGGCGGGCCTACCAATACCAGTCGCAAGTGTGCTCCTCCCTCCCTGCTATCGCAGGAAGCCCTCGTAGTGGCGCTGCATCAGCTGGGACTCGATCTGCTTGACCGACTCCAGGCCGACGCCGACCATGATCAGCACCGAGGTGCCGCCGAACGGGAACTGCGCGAACAGTTGCTGGTTGCCGAACGCGATGATGGCCAGGTTCGGAAGGATAGCGATCGTGGCGAGGTACAGCGAGCCGGGGAAGGTCAGGCGTGACAGGACTCGCGAAAGATAGGTCGCGGTGGGCCTGCCGGGCCGCACGCCGGGGATGAACCCGCCGGCCTTCTTCATGTTCTCGGCGACGTCGTCGACCTTGAAGGTGATCGAGACGTAGAAGTAGGTGAAGAAGATGATCAGCGCGGCGTAGGTCAGGATGTACACCCACGAGCCCTGGTTGATCAGGTGCCGGTCCACGAAGCTGGCCCAGCCCGATTCGGTGTTCTGGTTCAACTGGAGGAACAGCGTCGGGATGTACAGCAGCGAGGAACCGAAGATGACCGGGATGATGCCGGCCTGGTTGACCTTCAAGGGGATGTAGGTCGAGGTGCCGCCGTACATGCGCCGGCCGACCATCTTCTTGGCGTACTGGACCGGGATGCGCCGCTGGGACTGCTCGATGAACACGACGGCGACCATGATGGCGATGCCGACCGCGAGGATCGAGGCGAACATGAACCAGCCCTCGGACTCGCGCAGCGCCCAGAACTGGCCGGGCATCTGGGCGGCGATCGAGGCGAAGATCATCAGGCTCATGCCGTTGCCGACCCCGCGCTCGGTGATCTGCTCGCCGAACCACATGATCATCGCGGTGCCGGCGACCATGACGGCCACGACCGAGACGACCGACAGCCAGTAGGGCGCGCCGGCATCGGTGCCCGACAGGTCGGGCAGGATCGGGGTCGGACACTCGGTGTTGAACAGGATGCCCGAGCGTGCCAGCGCGATGTAACCGGAGGCCTGCAGCAGGGCCAGGCCGAGCGTCAGGTACCGGGTGTACTGGGTGATCTTGGCCTGCCCCGGCTGGCCCTCCTTGCGCAACTGCTCCAGGCGCGGGATCACGACCGTCAGCAACTGCATGATGATCGAGGCGGTGATGTAGGGCATCACGCCGAGGGCGAACACCGACAACTGCAGGAGCGCTCCACCGGTGAACAGGTTCAGGAGTCCGAACACGCCCGTGTCGTCGTCGGGGGCGGCGTCCAGGCAGTTCTGCACCGCGGCATAGTCGATGCCGGGGCTCGGCGTCTGCGCACCAAGACGGTACAGCGCGATGACCATCAAGGTGAACAGGATCTTCTTGCGCAGATCTGGGGTCCGAAACGCGCTGATGAAGGCGGAGAGCAAAGCAGTTCCTCCTGAACATGCCCCTACCGGGGGGCCTCCGCCGGGTCCGCTGGCTGCGGCGCCCGACGCGGTTGCAAGTGGGCGTGTTTTCTTGGTCCAAGCGAGGGGCTCACACGCCGAGGTAGACGGTGGTCCTCGATACGGGAGCCTAGCAGGCGTTGCCAGACGCAGAGCATTCGGCATTCACCATGACGAAACGGGCCGGAGTACACTCCGGCCCGTTTCGCGGATCACACGTTCGAGCTGGGTACGGCCGGTGCGGCTACTGGCCGACCGGCTCCCCGGTCTTCTTGTCGATCACCGTGGTCGTGCCGCCGGCGGCGGTGACCTTGGTGGTGGCCGAGGCCGAGAACGCGTGCGCCCTGAGGTCGAACTTGACGCCTTCGACCTCGCCGGAGCCGAGGACCTTGATGAGCTCTTTCTTGTTCAGAACGCCCTTCTCGATCAGCTCGGCCGGTCCGACCGCGCCGCCCTCGGGGAAGAGCTCGACCAGCCGGTCGAGGTTCACCACCTGGTAGACGGTCTTGTTGTACGGCTTGAAGCCCTTGAGCTTCGGGATGCGCCGCTGGAGCGGCATCTGGCCGCCCTCGAAGCCCGGCTTGACGGTCTTGCGGGCCTTGGTGCCCTTCGTGCCGCGCCCAGCGGTCTTGCCCTTGGAGCCCTCACCGCGACCCACGCGGGTCTTGGCCTTCTTGGCGCCGGGAGCCGGCTGCAGGTCATGAATGCGGATCGCCATGACTACTCGACCTCCTCGACTTCGACCAGGTGACGGATGCTGTGGACCATGCCGCGGAACTCCGGACGGTCTTCCTTGACGACCGACTGGCGGATCTTGCGCAGGCCGAGGGTCCGCATCGTCTCCCGGTGCTTCGGCTTGGCGCCGATGGTGGAGCGGACCTGGGTGATCTTGAGACTTGCCATGTGCTTCAGATCCCCCTTACGCCTGCGGGGCCTGGGCGGCCTCGGCGCGGGCGCGCAGCAGGCCCTGGGGAGCGATGTCCTCCAGCGGCATGCCGCGGCGGGCCGCGACGGACTCCGGGCTCTCGAGCTGCCTGAGCGCGGCCACCGTCGCGTGGACGATGTTGATCGCGTTCGAGGAGCCGAGCGACTTGGACAGGACGTCGTGCACGCCGGCGCACTCGAGCACGGCGCGGACCGGCCCGCCCGCGATCACACCGGTACCGGCGGAGGCGGGCTTGAGGAGCACGATGCCGGCGGCGTCCTCGCCGAGGGCCTCGTGCGGGATGGTCCCGCCGATGCGGGGCACGTCGAAGAAGTTCTTCTTGGCCTCCTCGACGCCCTTGGCGATGGCGGAGGGCACTTCCTTGGCCTTGCCGTAGCCGACGCCGACCTTGCCTTCGCCGTCGCCGACGACGACCAGCGCCGTGAACGCGAAGCGGCGGCCGCCCTTGACGACCTTGGCCACGCGGTTGATGGTGACGACGCGCTCGATGTGCGGCGATTTCTCCGCGCGGTCGCGGCCGCGGCCGTCTCGACCGCGGCCGCCGCGACCGCGGCGATCGCCGCCGTCCCGGCCGCCTTGCTGCTGTTGATCAGCCACGAGACTGATTCCTTTCACTGCTCAACGCCGGCCTCTCGGCCGACTCGCTTCGATTCTCTACCCCGGTGGGGATCGGACCGGTGGTCCGATGGAGCGTGCGCCTGAGCGCAACCTCTCGATTATGCCTGCTCAAGCCCGGCGCGCCCACGTCCGGGTCCGGGGTGAGGCGGCGGACACAGCCCGCGCCCGGCCCCGGAGCGGGTCACTCCGCGGCGGCGGCCTCCCAGCCGACGTCGGACAGCAGCGCACTGAGCTCGTAGCCGGCGTCGGTGAAGTCCTCCCCCACCGCGCCGAACAGCGGGGCGGGGTCGAAGTAGGCGATGGACCCGTCGCCGGAGGCCTCGGTGAAGACGTGGAGCTTGAACCGGTCGGCCACGCCGATCGCGGGCGAGGTCTCGTAGAGGTCCGAGGCGTAGACCTGGGAGCCGTCGCCGGCGGCCCGGTAGGTGAGCGTCCCTCCGTCGTATCCGCCGCCGCCCGAGTCGTAGGTTCCCGCTCCGAGGAGCGCCAGACCGCGGGCCTCGGCCGTGCCTTCAAGCGCCTCGAGCAGGTCGAGGGGCGCGGTATCGGATTCGATCCGGGTGTAGGTCAGGTCGGCCGACGCGCCCGGTTCCGGGGCGCTGCCGGCCGCGTCGGCGACCGCGGCCCCCACCTCCTCGCTCAGGCTCGCACCCAGTTCACCCGGATCGGCGTCGTCGACCGCCGCCACCATCTGGGCGGGATCGAAGTAGCCCACGCGCGAACCCGAACCGTCGGTCCAGACGTGGACCGGGACCGGCAGCGCCGCGCCGATCCCGGTCGTGTACAGCTCCTCGGCCGGCACCGCGTCGGAGCCGGGGTGGACGTTGAACGTGCAGGTGCCCTCCTCGGAGTGCGAGTCCCGTTCCGCATCGGACTCCCGCCGGTCGAACGCGGATTCGAGGCCGTCGCAGACCGCGGCGAGTTCCCGGTCGGAGGCGGCGGTCATGAGATCGGCGGTCGGCGTCTCGTATTCGGAGTCGGGCCCGAACATTCGGTCGTCGGTCGGCACCGGAGGCTCGGGTTCGGGTTCGGCCCCGGAGGTGCAGCCCGAGGCCAGCGCGGCGGCCAGGATCATCGCCGCCATTCCGGCTCTGGTCATGGGGTGGGTTCTCCTCGTGTCACTTGATCGCTCCCGCCGTGAGTCCGGCCTGGATCTGACGCTGGAAGATGATGTAGGCGACGAAGATCGGCACCATCGCCATGACGGTACCGGCGAACAGGGCGCCGGGATCGCCCTCGTATCCCTGCCGCAGCGCCAGGTTGGCCAGACCCTGCGAGATCACCGCGTCTTCGGGGTCGTTGAGCAGCACCAGGGGCAGCAGGAACTGGTTCCACTGGCCGATGATGTTGAAGATGGTGATCGCGACCAGACCCGGCTTGGCCATCGGGAGCATGACCTGGAAGAACAGGCGGTAGTGCCCGGCGCCGTCGATGAGGGCGGCCTCGGCGACGCCGGTCGGCAGGGTCCGGAAGAACGCGGTCAGGAAGAACACGGTGAACGGCAGCGAATAGGCGATGTAGACCAGGATCAGGCCCGGATAGGTGTTGAGGAGCCCGACGTTCTGGAGGGTCTTGAACAGCGGGAACAGCGCGAGGAAGACCGGGAACATCATGCCGCCGGCGAACACGAAGTACAGCACCCGGTTGCCGGGGAAGCTGTAGCGGGCGATCACGTAGGCGGCCATGGCCCCCAGCAGCATCGTGCCGGTCACCGAGAACACCATGACCTGGACGGTGTTGAGGAAGTAGTCGCCGATGTTGCCGTTGTTCCAGGCGTTGACGTAGTTCTCCCACTGCGGGGTCGCCGGCAGGCCGAGGGGGTCGGAGGCGATCTCGCGCTCGGTCTTGAACGAGGCCACCAGCACCCACACGACCGGGACGACCACCATGAACGCCCACAGCCACAGGAAGCCGTGGGAGAACACGTTCATGACCCGGCCCTCGGTCCGGGTCGGGGCGGGGCGCTCGGGGCGCGCGGGCGGGGCCGCGGGCTCGGTCTGTTCGGGGGTCCGGATGGCCATGCTCGCTCCTCAGTACTCGATCCGCTGATGCCTGCCGATGCGCAGCGCCACGACCGCGAGCGTCAGCGCGACGAAGAACAGGACCACGCCGAGCGCGGAGGCGAAGGCCTGCTCGCCGTGCTTGAACGCGTATTTCCAGATGACGCCGCCGACGACCTCGCTGCGGCCGTCGGGGCCGCCCCGCTCGGGAGTCATCATGTAGATGAGCACGAACACGTCGAGCGCGATGATGCTCAGGTAGATCCAGGCGGTCTGCACCGACTCCCACAGCAGCGGGAGGGTGATCCGGAAGAACAACTGGAAGCGCCCGGCGCCGTCGATGATGCCCGCCTCGTAGAAGTCGCGCGGGATCGAGGCCATCGCCGAGGAGAAGAACACCAGGTAGAACCCGACCGCGCTCCATACCAGCACCCCGATGACGGAGGCGAGCACCAGGTCCTTGTCGGCCAGGAAGCCGTTGTCCGGCGCGGGCAGCCCGATCGCTTCGAGCCCGCCGGCTATGAGGCCGCCGAAGCCGGGCGGCGCGTACACCTGCTTCCACAGGATCCCGATGATGGCCAGCGAGAGCACCTGGGGGAAGAAGAAGACGATCTTGTGGAACTGGGCCCCGCGCACGCCCTCGATGCGCCCCTGCCTGGACCTGCCCCCGATGTTCAGCATGAACGCGAAGAACAGGCCCATGGCGATGGTGACCAGCGGCAGCACCAGAAGGATGATGCCGGTGTTCCTGATCGCCGGAATCACGAACCGCTCGTCCTTGAACAGGTTCAGGTAGTTGTCGAACCCGATGTAGTCGAACTGGTTGGTGGAGCCGCTCCAGTCGGTGAACGATATCTGGAAGGCCTGGGCGAACGGCACGAGCACCAGCCAGGCGTACAGCCCGACCGGCAGCGCCAGGAAGCTCAGGATGAACGGGTACTTTCCGTGTCTCATGGGTGAACTGCTCTCCGGTTCCCAGGCCCTCCTGCTCCGTGCTAGTCGTGGGTGAAGTGCTCGATCGAGTCGTCGTCGGCCGTCTCGTCGGCGACGGTCTGCATCCGGTCGAGGAACTCCTCGGGAGTGGACTCGCCGGACATGAGCGAGCCGAGCGCGGGGCGCACCTCCTCGTCCATGCGCGAGTACCAGAAGCGGAACTGCGGCTGGAACAGGTCGTCGGGGTTGGACACCAGTTCGTCGGTGAGCTGGGCGGCCAGGTTGTCCAGTTCGACCCCCTCGACGACGGTGGCCGCCGAGACGGTGTCGCCGAAGATCTGCGCGCCCTCCTGGGACAGCATGAGGCGCAGGTACTCGTAGGCGCCCGGCTTGTTGGCCGCCTTGTCGGGGACGATGAACGGCTCCTCGCCGCCGGCGCTGATGAGGCCCGGCTGGACGCTGCCTTCGAGGTACGGCACGCCGATCGGGGCGTACTCGAAGTCGTCCGGGGCGATCTCCCGCTGCTCGTTCGGCAGCCAGGACCCGACCGGGATGAACGCGGCCTCGCGGTTGTTGAACGCCGTCTGAGACTGGATGTGGTCCAGGCCCGGCGCGCCCTCGAGGACGTAGCCGTCCTCCCAGAGCTTGTACATCGCCTCGGCGGCCATGCCGACCGAGTCGTGCCCCCAGGCGTCGGGCTCGAGGTTGTCGATGGCCTTGAGCACGTCGACTCCCCCGTGGCGCCCGGCGAGCATCAGGAACATGTCGTACAGGTACACCGGATGCACGCCGGTGTAGACCCACGGCGCGATGCCGGCGGCCTGGATGTCCGGGCACAGCTCCAGCATCTCGTCCCAGGTGGTCGGCGCCTCCCAGCCGTGGTCGGTGAACAGCTTGTTGTCGTGCCAGATCGTCCACGCCGAGAAGGCGTAGTTGAGCGCGTAGACCTCGCCGTTGAAGGTGCCCTTCTCCAGCGAGCCCGCGCGGAGGGTGTCGCGGACGGTCACGTTCGGGTCGTCGAACGAGGGGGCGTCGAGCAGGGGCGTCAATTCGGCCAGCTCGCCGTCGTTGATGAGTTGGTCGATCGGGATCTCCTGCGCGCCCGAGTTGTCGATGACGTCGGCCGGCCGGCCCTCGGCGAAGCGGGGCTGCTGAGTCTCGGCGATCTGCTGGGTGGCCAGGTGGCTGATCTCGGCGTCGGGGTAGAGGCGGTTGTACATCTCCTGGTGTTTGACGGCGTATTCGTTGCCGAAGCCGCCGTCGAAGATGACGACGTCGAGCGGCGCGGATCCGTCGACCCCGAACGGGTTCTCATCGTCCCCGCCGACCTCGACGTCCTCGGTGTCGGCGTCCCCGCCGCTGGTCGCGCAGGCGGCCAGGGAGGTCGCGGCCAGTCCGGCCGCGGAGGTCCCCAGGAGGCCGCGGCGGCTGAAGTGGGGGTTGGGTATCGGCTTCCTCATGGGCTTCTGCTCCTTGGGTTCTGTAAATCGGCGCGTGGTCTCAGTGGTCTGTGGCCCACGACGGCCCTGGCGCGGGACTCGAGGGCCTCCATCGTTTCGGGGAACCTCCGCTGCGCCACCGCGATGTGGACCAGGTCGGCGACGAGCAGTTGGGAGTGCCGGGCGGCCAGCAGGTCGGCGCGGAACCCGGTCTGGCGGGTGGCCGAGGCCAGGCACACGTCGGCGACCTCGGCGATCGGCGAGTCGGGGTAAGCGGTGACGGCGACGGTGAGCGCGCCGCGGCTGGCGGCCTCGGTGAGCATCTCGATGGTCTCGGCGGTCGCGCCCGAGTGCGAGGCGGCGATCGCGACGTCGTCCCTGCCCAGGAGGGCGGCGCTGGCCAGCGCGTCGTGGACCTCGGTCCAGGCCCAGGCGGCGACGCCGGTGCGGTAGAAGCCCATCTGGAGTTCGCGGGCCACTATGGCGCTGGTGCCGACCCCGTAGACGTCGACGCGGCGGGCGTCGGAGACGGCGCCGGCGACCCGTTCGACCGCTTCGAGGTCGAGGGTTTCGACGGTGTCGCGCAGGATGGCGGCGTCGACGGTGATCAGTTGCTTGAGGACGCGGTCGAGGGGGTCGTCGGGCTCGATCTCCTGGCCGATGTTGACGTCCCAGCCGGTTTCGGTTCGGGCGGAGTTGCGGCCGGTCTCGGTGGCGATGGCGACGCGGAGTGCGGCGTAGCCGTCGTAGCCGAGGTGGCGGCAGAATCGCGTGATGGTTCCCGGAGAGGTTCCGCTGAGTTCGGCCAGGTCCATGATCGTGGCGTGCGCGGCACCCTCGGGGTCGGCCAGTACCTGATCGGCGACGCGGGTGAGGGCTTCGGAGAGCTCGCCGGACTGGCGGCGGATGCGTTCGAGCACGCCGGCCGGCGACGCCGAGCGCTCGACGTCGTCGGGCGTTTCCGCACCGCTGCGGGGCATCGTGTGGCCTCCCTCACTTACGAAACTCAAGAAAAACTATTATCCATGACAGGCATATGTCAATACCTCAAGAATTTTTATTACAGATGATCGGACTGCGGTCGGGTAACGACCGTCGAGGAGAATGCCGTCATGCAGACACCCTTGTTCCTCGGTATCGACGCGGGCGGAACCCGCACCCGGGCGGTGCTCCTCGACGGCGAGGGCGCGGTCCTCGGTACGGGCGAGTCCGGGCCGGCCAACCTGGTCGGGCCGGAGCACGAGCAGGCGACCCGGCGCATGGCCGAGGCGTCGCGCGCCGCGCGCGGGCCGATCGGCCCGGATCGGATCGGCGCGGTCTGCGCTGGAGCGGCCGGGATGCTGTCGCTGGCCGAGCCCGGCCGCTCCGGCGAGGAGCTGCGCGGCGCGCTGGGCGTCGAGGCACCGGTCCGGCTCGTCACCGACGCGGTGGCCGCCTTCGCGGCGGGCACGGTCGAGCCTGCGGGCACGATCGTCATCGCCGGTACCGGCGCGGTGGCCCTGGCGGTGCGGGGGCACACCGAGGTGACCGAGCGCGCCGATGGGCACGGCTGGCTGCTCGGCGACGCCGGATCGGGGTTCTGGATGGGACGCGAGGCGGTGGCCGCGACGCTGCGGCACCTGGACGGGCACGGTCCGGGTGGGCCACTGGTGCAGGCGGTCATCGCCGAGATCTCGCCGTCGTCGCGGACCTCGGCATCGGTGGTCGGCCTCTGCATGGCCGACTCGCCGGTCCGCCTGGCGCGCTTCGCGAGGGTGGTGTGCGAGGCCGCGGAGGACGGGGACACGCTGGCCGGGGGCATCGTGGACGGAGCAGTCCGACACTTGGCTGCGACCGCGGGAGCGGTGGCGGACAACGGCCTGCCGATCGTGCTCGCGGGCAGCCTGCTGTCCCAGGAGACGCCGGTGACCGTAGCGCTGCGGGGGCGGCTCGCCGAGGAACGGCCGGATTCGGAACTCGTGACCGCCGCTGAGCCGGTCAAGGGAGCCGCCTGGCTGGCCGCCCGCGATCTCCTGACCGACCAGGACGCCCGGAAGCGCCTCCATCGGCGACTCACTGACGAATAGGGACTGGAGTTCGCGTCGGAGAGCCAGCAACGTGCGACGCGGCGACGACGGGCAGGTCGTATTCGGGAGTCTTGTAGTTCTGGCCCCCTTGCAACCCTTGAGGTCGTCGGTCGGCCGACCGGCCACAAGGCCCGCTTGTAGGCGGTGAAACTCTCCGGCTGTCGGGTCGTGGATGGTGCCGATGGACGAGGCGGCGACAGCGAGGTGGGAGGACGGTCGGAGTGCGTGTTCGTGGTCGGGTCCGATCGATTGGGCGTGAGGCCGTGGCGGTCACGGTGGGGCGATCGGCCCGTGGTGGTGGGGTTGGAGTGGTGCGGGGCTGTGCGCATGGGGAGGTGCCCGACCGGGTGTTCCCGGTTCGGGCTCGGCGGTATCGGCCTTGCTCCCCGCCGCGGTTGCCCGCGGCGGGCGGCCTAAGAAGGGAATGAAATCGTCGGCCGAGTGGAGTTCGCCTGTGATCGCAGGCGGATTCGTCGCTGGTGGAGAGTACGTCTCGGGTGCGGTTCCGGTGATCGACTCGACCTCGGCCAGGTCGATGAACCGTGCACCGGGCGGCGGGACCAGGTCGGGCGAGTCGGCCTCGGTGCTGGCTGCGGCGGCGTCGCGGAGGTCTGCGGCCAGTCCCGGCCCCCACTCGGC
>NZ_PGGV01000034.1:89314-90731 GCF_002798405.1 Glycomyces xiaoerkulensis
CCCGGGCCGGTCTTGGTCACACTCCACCCAGGAGTGTGGACCCGGCCGTGATGGAAGCGGCACAACAGAATGAGGTTGTCGGCGGTGGTGGGCCCGCCCCGCCACCACTCGACGAGGTGGTGCGCCTCGCACCAGGAGACCGGCCGCCCGCAACCGACCCAAGCGCAACCCGCCTGCTGCTCGGCCTCGAGTTTCCGGCGCAGGCTCGCCCCCGGCAGGCGCCGGTAGGCCCCGACCTCCACCGCCTCACCGGTGGTGTAGTCGAACACGATGGGGACGACCCCGGCCTCGCACGCGAGCAGGCGCGCCTTGGCGACCGAGACCGGTCGGCCCTCCATCAGCGGCACCCGCCCGGTGTCCTCGCCCCGGAGGGTGGCGAGGTCGACCGTCAGATTCAGCGTCGCGGTGTGGCCGTGCCGGGTCGGCGCGGCCGGACCGGCCCCGTAGGCGGCGATCATCTGGTGGAGGGCCTCGGCCCGGCGGTTGGCCGCCGGAGGGAGCACCCCGTCCTCGTCGGTCTCGTCGGCCCGGGGCGGGGGCACGGCCGTCTCCAGCAGCTTCGCGAACAGCCGCCCGGTCTGGCCGTCGAGCAGGCCCTCCAGCGACCACATGCCATTGGGCAGCTCCACCAGATCGACCCGCTGCAGCGACTGCTCGGAGAGCCCGTCCAGCAGCTCTTCGCCCGCATCGAGGGCGGCCTCGATCCGGTCGAGGTAGCCGATCAGCTCAGCCCGGGTGGCATGAGCGCAGTACTCGGCAATCAAGTGCTCAGGGGTGGAGCAGGTGACGTCGCCACCCCACGGGGAGGGGACCGCCTCGCCGTAGGGCACCCGGGCGTAGACGCGCAGGGCCTTCGTGCGCTCCAGGCGGCGGACGGCGACCGCGACCAGATCGATCCGGGCCCGCTCGGCGGCCGCCGCCTCGGCCAGCACCGCGAACTTCCGGGCGCACTTGGCGACCACGGCGATGTCGGCGGCCACCTTAAAGTGGAATCCGAACCCGGTCCGCAGCCACTCCAACGGCGAGGCGAACCCGTCCAGGTCGCGGTGGACCTTCCAGTCCAGCGCCTCGATCACCCGCCCCAAGACCTGGGCATGGACCGAGTTCATCAGCGCCGCCGCGTCGTCGAGGTCGGTGCGGAGGGCTTCGGCCCTGGTACTGCGGGTCCCGGTCGCCGCCATCGCACACCCCCTCATCGAGATTCGAACAAGCAGACCGATTCAGATCGCCTGTGCTACTACTCAATGTTACGGAACGATGACGGATATGGCATCACCCGTACGAGTGAGAGAGTCTTCATGTTCGGCACCGGACAACTTGGGGCCCAACCGGATACGAGGATCATTCACACTCGACGCCGACCCTCCCGCCACGGCCCCACCGCAACCGCCGACCACCCGGCCACGAACACCCACCC
>NZ_PGGV01000035.1:0-1366 GCF_002798405.1 Glycomyces xiaoerkulensis
GGGAACCTGGTCGAGCTGCGGCGGCTGCTGGCCGACGCTTCGGTGTCGACGATCGTGGTCGAGCACCGGGACCGGCTGGCCAGGTTCGGGTTCGAGCAGGTGGAGGCCGCGCTTGCAGCGCAAGGCCGTTCCATTGTCGTGCTGGATGAGGCCGAGGTCGAGGACGACTTGGTGCCGGAGATGACCGAGGTGTTGATCTGGATGTGCGCGCGCCTGTACGGCCGCCGGTCGGCCCAGCGCCGCGCCCGGGCCGCCATGAAAGCCGCTTCGGAGTCCGCGTCGTGAAAGTCATCAAGGCCTACCGGTACGCGCTCGACCCGACCCCGGTGCAGGCCGAGGCGTTCGGCTCCCACTGCGGTGGGAAGCGGTTCGCGTTCAACCACATGCTCGGGGTGGTGCGGGCGAACCTGGACCAGCGGGAGGCCGAGCGGACCTACGGCCTGGCCGAGGCCGATCTGACCCCGTATGTGAACTGGTCGGCCTACGGGCTTCGCAAATCCTGGAACGCCCGCAAGGAGGCGGCCACCGGCCGCGGGGACGGCACGTCATGGTGGGCCGAGAACTCCAAAGAGGTCTACGCGGCCGGTTGCGCCGACCTCGCGATGGCACTTGCGAACTGGCAGGCGTCCAAGCGCGGCAAACGCGCCGGACCCAAGATGGGCTTCCCGCAGCCGAAACAAAAGCACTCCCGGCCCTCGTGCCGGTTCACCACCGGCACCATCCGGCTCGAACCGGATCGACGGCACCTCACACTGCCCCGGATCGGGACCGTGCGCACCTGCGAGAACACGCGCAAGCTCGACCGGCACCTGCGGCGCGGCACGGGCCGCCTCCTGTCGGCCACCCTCACCCAAGGCAGCGGTGGCCGGTGGTACGTGTCCCTGACCTGCGAAATCGAGCAACGCGAACGCACTCCGGCCCGCCCGGACTCGGTCGTGGGCGTCGATCTGGGCGTCAAACACCTTGCCGTGCTGTCCACCGGTGAATTCGTCCCGAACCCGAAGCATCTGGACGCCGCCCAGCACAAGCTGCGGAAGGCGAACCGGTCGCTGGCCAGGAAACAAGGCCCCGCGCCCGGCAAGCAGCCGTCGAAGCGGTGGCTGAAAGCCAAGCAGCGGCTGAACCGGCTGCACGGGTCCGTCGCCGACGCACGAGGCGACGCGATCCACAAACTCACCACGCGCCTGGCCGCCGAGCACGGCACGGTCGTGGTCGAAGACCTCAACGTCACCGGGATGCTGCGCAACCGCAGGCTCGCCCGCCGGATCGCCGATGCGGCCTTCGGCCGGATCCGCCGCCGGCTCGAATACAAGACCGCCTGGAACGGCGGCACCCTGGTCGTGGCCGACCGGTGGCTGCCGTCCTC
>NZ_PGGV01000035.1:1416-47900 GCF_002798405.1 Glycomyces xiaoerkulensis
TGGAGTCGCCGGGCCACGTCACCAACGCCCGACAGAAACCACACAAGACCAGCCCCGCTGGCAGTGGTACCGCTGCGGGAAGACCAGCCACCGCGGCTGGTCAATCCTATTAGGATCAGGTTCTGTCACAAAACAACACAGAATCTGAACGGTTCACTCGCGCCCTAGCTCGGTGCAGATGCAGGCCTTGTTGCCGTCGGGGTCGGCCACCACGACGAAGGCGGGGGCCCGGCTTTCGTCCACCACGCGTCCGCCCGCGGCGACCGCCGCCGCGATCCGCCGGTCGGCGACCTCCGGCGGGACCGTGACGTCGAGGTGGAACCGCTGCCGATCGGGCGCGGTCGAGTCGGTCGCCTGGAACCACAACGGCGGGAGCCGTCCGGCCGGGTCGAGGATCTCGCCGCCTGCCTCGCCACCGCCGAGGACGGCCGCCCAGAACGGCCGTACGGCTTCCGACGCGGGCGTGTCCAGGGCGAGTTCCAGCTCCTGCAACCGGTCCGGGCGCGGGTCCAGTCCCTGTTCGGAGGCGAGAGCACTGAGCCGCTCGGCGAGCCGGACCTCCCGTTCGGTGACCCCTCCGAGGTCGTCACTGCGCAGCGCGAGCCGGATGTGCCGTGCACGTAGGTCGACCTCGGGGTGCGGGCCGGCCGCATCGCAGATCCGCCCGGCCGCCGCGACGAACTCGGCACCGGCCGCGAACGAACCGGTATCGAACCGGGCGCGTAGCGCCCCCAGTACCCACCGCCAATCGGCCAGGTCGATCTGCCGTGCCCCAAGGCGAGTAGTGCTCTGCGACATGCCCTGACGATAGGCCACGACTCAGCCGCGCCACCGCCGAACGGTCCCCGGCTAGTTGAACCGCATCGCCTGGACCATGCCGGCGTAGTCGCCGAAGGCCTCTTCGACGTCGGTGGGCGTCAGGCCGTAGCGGGCCAGCTCGTACTCGTGCTGCCGGCCGATGCCGGGGCGAGCCAGGACGTTGTCGAGGTTCCCGGCGTCCTTGTCGGTCCACCGCGCGCCCAGCATCTCGTAGAGCTTCGGCACCTTCTCGTGCGGCTCGGCCGCCAGCCACGTGTAGGGCACGTCCACGAACGCCTCGCGCGGGCCGGCCACGCGCGCGGCCCGGGCCCGCTCGATCGCCGCCGACTGGATGTCCAGCCACATCCGGCCGATGCCGTGCAGGTCCGGCTTGCGCACGTGGAGCAACTGCGTGGTCTCGACCATCGAGCACAGCGACCCGAGCACGGTGACCGGGTCCCGGTGGGTCCACACGATCGTCGCCCCGGGGAACACCTTCAGCAGCTCCGGGAGGTGCTCGAGATGAAGCGGGGACTTCAGGATCCACCGCTTGCGTTCGCGCCCGTACTGGAGCACCTGGAGCGCCTGCCTGAGGTACTCGTAGTCGGGCAGCCAGTCGCGTTCCTTCGTCCACTCGAAGTACTCGGGCATGAGCACCCGGGCCAGATGGGTACTGCCGTGCGGCAGCAGGTAGTTGCACTCGTCGGGCTTCTCGGCGTCGAGGGGGTGGATGACCTTGAACGCCGGTGCCAGCCGCATGAAGGTGCCGACCATGCGCCGGGTGTCCTTGATGTGGCCCCGCTCCACGTCCTCGCCGCGATCGATGTCGGTGAAGAACCATTCCCAGAGCTTCGGTCCGCGGTGCCCGTCGGACTGGGCGATGATGTTGTGGGCCAACGTGGTGGCGGTGCGGGGCAGCCCCACGATGAAGACCGGCCGCTCGATCGGCTCGTCGGCGATCTCGGGATGCTCGGCGATGAGCCGGTGGACGCGCAGCCGGTTCTCCAGGCGGCTGCCGATGTCGGACACCACGCTCTGCCAGCCCATCGGGCTCAGGCCCGTGCCGTCGACGAAGCTGCGGACCAGGAACCTGAAGTCCTCGACGAACTCGGGGACGGCGGCGGCGTCGCCGCCGGTGCGCCGCTCGGCCCGTTCTACGATCCCGTCGAAGGCCCGATCGGGGTGCCGCCGGCCCGCCGATGCCGGCTTGAGCAGCGCATTGAGGACGGTGGTGGTGGCTGACTTGCGGCGCACGAGGGTCTGCTCCTTGGGTCCGAGGTGGATCGCGTCATTCTCGCACAATCGGCGAGCGCGGTCCACCGGCCGGACCCAAGGGAGCCCCGTCCCCGGCTACTCGGATACCGGTTCGAGCATCGGCACCAGCACGACCGCGCCTTCGGGGTAGGACCGCTGCACGTGCTCGGCCAACTCGGGGGTAACCAGCACCACCTCGACCACCGCCACCGGCTGGTCCTGGTCGACCCAGCCGCCCAGGACCAGCGCCGGGAACCGTTCGGAGAGGTCCCCGTAGACCCCGTCCAGTTCCTCGGCGCCCAGCTCCTCGGCCGGAGGGTCGATGTCCGGTTCGGTGTACTGCAGGTGCGGGTAGTCGGCCATGTCGACCTCGTCGGCGTGGACCGGGTCTTCGGTCAGCACGAACGCCTCGCCGTCGAACGTGCCGGTCACGAGGTAGTCGCCCCAACTGGTGCCCTGGGACGACTCGTGTTCGACCTCGTCCCAGTCCCAGCCTTCGACGTCGAGCCCGCCGCCCTGCGGCGGGTAGGACTCGGCGAGGGCCCCGGCCAGTTGCGGGCCGTGGTCGGGGGTCTCGATCACCGTCAGCGCGCCCTGGTAGACGGTGGCGCCGGAGCCGTTCGGGCCGGGGCCGCCGGCCGGGCGGTCGTCGTCGGCGTCCTCGCCCGCCCCGCAGGCCGCGGCGGCGAGCAGAGCGGCGGCGGGCGCGATTCGCAAAAGCGTCATTCTTCTCGTCATACCCCTACGACGCCCGGGAGGGAATTCCGGTTCCGTCCCGTCGGCACCCGGTGCTAGGTTTACGGCGGCGCCGCACCGGCACCGCACCCCAACTGGAGAAAGCCCTCTCACCGCATGAGCCAGACATTCAACGCCCGGGCGGCTGCGGCGGCCGGCCTCACGGTCCTGCTGTGGTCCTCAGCGTTCGTGTCGATCCGCTATGTCGTCCAGCACGTGGACCCGGGCCCGGTCACCCTCGGCCGCTCGGGCATCGCCGCGGTCGTACTGCTGCTGATCTGGGGCGTCCGCCGCGAAGGCCTGCCCGGCCGGCGCGCCTGGCCGGGCATCGTCACGGCCGGCGTGCTCTGGTTCGGCGTGTACATGTTCGCCCTCAACTGGGGCGAGCAACTGGTCGACGCCGGCACCGCCGCGCTGGTGGTGAACATCGGCCCGATCCTGATCGCGCTGCTCGGCGGCTGGCTCCTCCGGGAGGGCTTCGCCCCGCGCCTGTTCGTCGGCATCGCCGTCTCCTTCGCCGGCGTCGCGGTCGTGAGCCTGTCGATGTCCCAGGACACCGGCAGGTCCGTCTTCGGCGTCCTGCTCTGCGTGGTCTCGGCGGTCACATACGCGATCAGCGTCGTGGTGCAGAAGCCGACGCTCCGCCACGCCACCTCGCTCCAGTTCACCGCCTTCGGCAACGCCGTAGCGGCGGTCTTGTTCCTGCCGTTCGCGCCGAGGCTGTTCTCCCAATTGGACGCCGCGCCCTCGGCGGCCACGCTCCACGTGCTCTACCTCGGCCTGGTCCCGACCGCACTGGCGTTCTTGAGCTGGGGCTACGCCCTGAAGTACACCACCGCCGGCCGGATGGGCGCGACCACGTACATCATCCCGGCGCTGGTGGTGCTCATGTCGTGGCTGTTCCTGTCGGAGGTGCCCGCGTGGCTGACCCTCGGCGGCGGCGTCCTGTGCCTGCTCGGGGTGGCGATCGCGCGGTCGCGCGGCAAGGCGGGGCCCCGGGTCAGCGGGGGATCGCCGCCGCCAGCCGAGCCAGTCGCGCCTTCCACGCCGCCTTCACGTTAGCGGCCTCCTCGGCCGAGGCGAGCTTGCCGACCTGGACGGCCACGGCGGTCTTGCGCTCGGCCCGGGGCTCGAAGGTGAACTGCGCCCGGCGGCCGTCGGAGGAGTCGAAGCGGACCGACTTCGGCGGCGACGCGGTCCGCTGGGACAGCTCGAGGTCGTCGAGCCAGATGCGCCGGCGGTCGGGGTCGGCGACCCACTCGAAGGCGGAAGCGGCGTCGACCGGGAGGGTCTTGGACGCGGAGGCCTCGTAGGTCCCGTCGGAGCGCTGCCCGGGCTCGCGCATGCCTCGCTCCTGCTCGTAACCGACGGCGATGGACTGGGCCCACCAGCCGTCGACGCCGTACTCCTTCGCCACCAGGCCTGCGATCGCGGCGTGCTTCAGCGAGGTGGCGTCCCGCTCGTCGAGGATCGCCAGCCACGTCTTCCAGTCGGCGCCGGTGCCCTCGATGAGGGCCTGGTCCGACATGGTCTCGCGGCGGCGCGCGGGGGATCCGCTCATGCCGCCAGCCTAAGGGAGCGGCGGCACGGGCGGATCGGCTTCGCCGATCCGGGGCGTATGCGCCGGATGCGACCGGTGTGGCGGAATGAGCGAAGTCTGGTGGTCAATTTCCCGACATGTACCGTTCCGGCATTTCCGCGAATGTTACCGACTGGTTATCTATATGGTCACGCCCGTCGTTCACAACCTGAAACGGAGCTGCCGCCCATGCGAACCAACCGACGCACGGCCGCGATCGCCGTCGCCTCGCTGGCCCTGTCCCTCCTCCCGGCGACCGCCGCCCACGCCCAGGAACCGGTCGACTACGCCGCCCTCGGCGACTCCTACTCCTCCGGAACCGGCACCGGCTCCTATACCGACTCCGGCTGCCAGCGCTCGGACCTGGCCTACCCGTCGCTGATCGCCGCCGACCACGGCCTGAACCTCGACTTCGCCGCCTGCTCCGGCGCCACCACCGACGACCTGCTCGCCGACCAGCTCGACGGCCTCGACGAAGGGACCGACCTGGTGTCGGTCACCATCGGCGGCAACGACATCGGCTGGGTCGACGCGGTCATCTCCTGCATGGCCCCCACCCACGACTGCACCGGCGACATCGAGGAGGCCGAGCGCAAAGCCACCGAAGAGCTGCCCGGACGGCTCGCCGCCGTCTACGGCGAGATCGACTCCCGGGCCCCCGGCGCCGACGTGTACGTCCTGGGGTACCCGCGCCTGTTCGGCGCCCACGACACCTGCGACGCGTTCGGGCTCATCAGCATCGCCGAGCAGGAGCGCATGAACCAGGGCGCCGACCTGCTCTCCGGCGTGATCGAGAGCGCCGCCGCCTCGGCGGGCTTCACCTACGTCGACGTCCGCGACCGGTTCGACGACCACGCCGTCTGCGACACTCCGGAGTGGATCAACGGTCTCACCTTCCCGATCGGCGAGTCCTACCACCCGAACGCCGCCGGACACTCCGGCGGCTACTATCCGGCGCTGGCCGACCGGCTCTGAACCGCACCCGGGGTGCCCGGCGGCCGGATCGGCCGCCGGGCACCGCCATGCTCAACCCTGCAGGGCGAGGACCATCGGGTAGACGGCCGTCGCCCCGGCCAGACGCAACCGCCTGGCCGCCGCCGTCAGCGACCAACCGCTGTCGCGCACGTCGTCGACCAGCAGCACGCTGCCCTCCGGCACCGCGAAATCCACGGTGAACCGCTCGAGGACCTGCCGGAGCCGCTGCGCGCTGTTGGCCCGCCGCGGCTCGGGCGCCGCGCCCGGCGGCCGCCCCAGCGCACCGAGGTAGTCCATACGCCCGAGGGCCGCCAGCCGCTCGGCCAGGCCGTCCACCAGCCGCGGCCGCGTCAGCGAACCCATCGACACCACCGCCGAGGGCCGCTCAGACCACTCCCAGGCCGCCAGCACCCGCACCACCGCCCCGAACACGTCCTCGGGGACCTCCCGGTCGGCCCCGTCGGCCAGCAGCCGCCGCAGCGGACCGCCCCAGCCGATGTCGGACAGCCGCGCCAGCGCCCGGCCGTCCTCGGCGCCCTCGCCGGCCGGGATCCGGCCCTTCAGGTCGATCCCGATCGCCGGCAGGCCGGTCGGCCACATCCGCTTCGCCCCGAAGACCACGCCCGGACGCGACAGCGCCGCCGCGGCCTCGCCCACGACCTCCTCGGCGAGCGCCGACTCGACCCGCTCGCCGGTACAGTTGTCGCAGCGCCCGCACCGCTCCGAACCCGGGTCGTCCAGCTCGGTGCGCAGGAACGCCAGCCGGCAGTCCCCGGTGGCCTGGTAGGCGAGCATCCGCCGCTGCTCGTGCTCCCTGGTGGCCGCGACCTTCGCGTACCGGTCGGCGTCGTAGCGCCACGGCCTGCCGGTGGCCTCCCAGCCGCCCTTGACCCGCCGGACCGCGCCGTCGACGTCGAGAACCTTCAGCATCATCTCCAGGCGGGTGCGCCGCAGGTCGACGCGCGTCTCCAGCGCCGCGGTCGACATCGGCCCCCCGGCCTCGGCCAGCACCTCCAACGTCCGGCGCACGGCGCCCTCGGCCGGGAACGACAGCGACCCGAAGTACTCCCAGACGGCGCGGTCCTCACGGCCGGGCAGGAGGATCACCTCGGCGCGCTCGCGCGCCCGACCGGCGCGGCCGATCTGCTGGTAGTACGCCACCGGCGACGACGGCGCCCCCAGATGCACCACGAAACCCAGATCGGGCTTGTCGAAACCCATGCCGAGCGCGCTGGTGGCCACCAGCGCCTTGAGCTCGTTGCCCAGCAGGGCCTCCTCGCGCGCCAGCCGCTCGGCGTTGTCGGTGCGGCCGGTGTAGGAGGCGACCGCGTAGCCGCGCCCGGTCAGGTACTCGGCGACCTCCTCGGCGGCGGCCACCGTCAGCGTGTAGACGATGCCCGAACCCGGCAGCTCGGCGAGCCGCTGGTCGAGCCAGGCCATGCGGTGGGCGTTGTCGGGCAGGTCGACCACGGACAGCCGCAGCGACTCCCGGTCCAGACTGCCCCGCAGCACCAGCGTCTCCGCACCCGCATGCTCCAACTGCTCGGCCACGTCCTCGCTCACCCGCGCGTTCGCGGTCGCGGTCGTGGCCAGCACCGGCACCGAACCGGGCAGGGCGTCGATGAAGGTGGCGATGCGCCGGTAGTCGGGCCGGAAGTCGTGCCCCCAGTCGGAGATGCAGTGCGCCTCGTCGACCACCAGCATCCCGCAGCCGGCGGCCAGCTTCGGCAGCCAGTGGTCCCTGAACGCCGGACTGTTGAGACGCTCGGGGCTGATCAGCAGCACGTCGACCCGATCGGCCGCGATCGCCTCGGTGACCTCGTCCCATTCCTCCGGGTTCGCGGAGTTGATCGTGCGGGCCCGGACCCCGGCCCGCTCGGCCGCCTCGATCTGGTTGCGCATCAACGCCAGCAGCGGCGACACGATCACCGTGGGGCCCGCACCCGTCGCCCCGCCCGCCGCACCCCGCCGCCGCAGCAGCGCCGTGGCCACGAAATACACCGCCGACTTGCCGAAGCCGGTGCGCTGCACCAGCAGCACCCGCCTGCCGGAGCCGTCGCACAGCGCCTCGATCGCCCGCCACTGATCGTCCCGCAGCCGCGCCCCGTCCCCGGCCAGCGCCCGCAGCAGCGCCTCGGCCTCGTCCCGCGAGGCCGACTCCATGGTCTTCCCGGTTCCCGACATGCCAACCTTTCTACAGGCCTGGCGCGACAACCCGCACCACCAGTAGGCTTCTGAGGCGTGAGTATCGAAGTGCCGTGGAAATCGGGAACCTGGACCACCCTGCCGGCCGCCGCGAAGGAGGCCGACGGCCGCCTGGAGGTGACGGCGGTCGAAGGAAGCGACGCCTGGCGGCACACCTGCTACGGCATCGTCCACGGCAGCGAGCACGCGCTGCTGGAGGACTGGGACCGAGAGCACGCCGTCGAGGTCGCCCTCACCGCCGACTTCTCCGAGCAGTTCGACCAGGCCGGCCTGTTCATCAGCGTCGGCGACGAACACTGGATCAAGACCGGACTCGAATTCGCCGACGGCGTCCTCCAGGTCGGCGCGGTGGTGACCGACGGCAACTCCGACTGGTCGAGCGCTCCGGTCCCCGAATGGGCCGGACGCGAGGTCACCGTCCGGGCCTCCCGGGTGGCCGACTCGGTGATCGTGCGCGCCAAGGCCGACGACGAGCCGTGGCGGCTGGTCCGCCTCGCCCCGCTCGACCCCGCCGCCGAAGCCAAGGCCGGGCCGTTCTGCTGCGCGCCCGCCCGCGCCGGCCTGACCGTCTCCTTCGGATCCTGGCGGCTCACCGAACCCGACACGGCCGCGCACTAGTCAATCGTCGAGCTCCATCGACAGCAGATGCAGGTCGTAGACGTACATCCGCTGATCCCGATCGGCCACGCCCCGCGCGTCGACCTTCACGCCGTCCTCGCGCAGCAGATCGGGCACTTCGTCGCCGGGGCGGCCGTCCGACCAGCGGAACCCCTCCGAGACCGTGCCGCGCGCGGTCAGCACCCGGTAGGCGCCCGGGACGTCCCCGTCCCGCATGTACGCCCCCACCTGCCGCGGCCCGGTGCCGATCAGCTCGGCCAGGTCCCCGTACGAGGTCCACGTCCCCTCCGGCAGCGCGGCCACCAACCGGCGCACCAGCTCCCAGTCCTCCTCAGTCGCCATCCGCGCAGCCTATCGGCCCCTCCCGGAGGCGTCGTTCGCCACCGGTCCGCCTCGGACACGCCGTCGCGCCGCCGCACGGTGCTACCGTCGAGAACGACAGGGGAGCCGATCGGCTGAGAGTGCGGGCCCGCCCGCAGACCCTCGAACCTGATCCGGTTAACACCGGCGTAGGGAGTCGTCGCCTACCGCTGTCGCGTCGTGTCCAAGCGAACCCGAAAGGCAACGCCCATGCCTGCCACCGACAGCACCGCCCTGGCCGCCGGCTCGCGCTGGCGCACCCTCGACATCGTCACCTGCGCCGTCCTCGCCGTCGCCTTCGGCGTGGTCTTCTGGGCCTGGAACTTCGTGTGGGAGGGCATCGACCCGCTCCTGAACTTCTACCCGCCGCTGTCGGCGATCGTCTACGGCCTCTGGCTCATCCCCGCCGTCCTCGCCCCGCTCATCGTCCGCAAGGTCGGCGCGGGCGTCTTCACCGAGGCCCTGGCCGCCTCCATCTCGCTGTTCCTCGGCTCCCAGTGGGGCATCACCGTCCTCTACCAGGGGCTCCTGCAGGGCCTGGGCGGCGAGCTGCCGTTCGCGGCCGGCCGCTACCGCCACTTCGGGCACCTCAACGCCGTCATCGGCGGCGCCCTGGCCGGCTTCGCCGGCACCATGTGGGACGTCTACTACTGGTACCCCGACCTGGGACTGTGGACCTTCAAGGTCCCCTACGTCGGCATCGCGATGCTCTCCGGCGCCCTCATCGCCGGCCTCGGCTCCAAGGCCCTGGTCAAAGCCATGCTCCCCACCGGAGTGCTCGACCGGTTCCCGGTCGGCCGCGACCGCCGCCGGATCTGAGCGGCCGTGATCTCGGTCCGGTTCCGCGGCTTCACGTGGCGCCACGCCGGGCGCCGCTCCCCGGCCGTCTCCGACGTCGACCTGCGCATCGAACCGGGCGAGCGGGTCCTCCTGCTCGGCCCCTCCGGGTCCGGCAAGTCGACCCTGCTCGCCGCGCTCGCGGGACTGCTGACCACCGACTCCGGCGACCAGCGCGGCCAAGTCCTGCTCGACGGCACTGACGCGGCCGACCGCCGCGGCGCGGCGGGCATCCTCTTCCAAGACCCCGAAACCCAACTGGTCATGGCCCGCAGCGGCGACGACGTCGCCTTCGGCCTCGAGAACCAGGCCGTCCCCACCGAGGCGATCTGGCCGCGCGTCCGCCACGCCATCGAAACCGTCGGATTTCCCTACCCCCTCGACCACCCCACCCACGCCCTCTCCGGCGGCGAGCAGCAGCGGCTCGCCCTCGCCGGCGTCCTCGCCCGCCGCCCCGGCCTGATCCTGCTCGACGAACCCACCTCCAACATCGACCCCGAAGGCGCCGACGCCATCCGCCGCGGCCTCAAAGCCGCACTGGCCGACACCTCCGCGACCATGGTCATCGTCGAGCACCGCATCAGCGAGATCATCGACCTCATCGACCGCGTCATCGCCCTCGACCCCGGCGGCGGGCTCCTCGCCGACGGCCCGCCCGAGACCGTCTTCGCCGCACACGGCCCCACCCTCGCCGACCAAGGCGTTTGGGTCCCGGGCATCCCCCTGCCGACCCGCCCCGGACACGGCGCCGGCCGGCCCTGTCTGCGAGGCGACCGGCTCACCAAGACCTACCCGGGCGCCGACCGGCCCGCCGTCCGCGGCATCGACTTCACCGCCCGCGCCGGCGAAATGCTCGCCGTCACCGGCCCCAACGGATCCGGCAAGTCCACCCTCGCCCTCCTCGCCGGCGGCCTGCTCAAACCCGACCTGGGCACCGCCACCGTGCCCGGCGAGGCCCGACCGCTGCACCGCCTCCCCGCCCAGCGCCTGGCCACCCGCGTCGGCTCGGTCTTCCAAGACCCCGAACACCAATTCGTGACCGCCACCGTCCGCGCCGAACTCGCCTTCGCACCCCACGCCGCCGGCTGGGACCGCGACCGCACCGACGCCCGCGTGTCCGAACTGCTCGAGCGCCTCCGCCTGGGCCACCTGGCCGAAGCCAACCCGCACACCCTCTCCGGCGGCGAGGCCCGACGGCTGTCTGTCGCGAGCGCGCTGGCCGCCGCCCCGGACGCGCTCCTGCTCGACGAACCCACCTTCGGCCAGGACCGCCGCACCTGGAGCGAACTTGTCGACCTGACCGCCGCCATCCGCGACGCCGGCACCGCGGTCATGGCCGTCACCCACGACCGTGACTTCGCCGCCGCGCTCGCCGACCGCGAACTCGCCCTCAGCGCCGGAGAGGTCGACGGCGAGGCGAGCCGATGCTGACCTTCGCGCCCGTCTGCGACCGGGACGCGCCGATCGCCCGGACCAACCCGATCGCGAAGCTGTTCGCCGTCGTCGCCGTCTCGACGACCGCGCTGCTGGCGGCCGACTGGCTGACTCCGCTCCTGCTGCTGGCGGCGCTGGCGGTCGCGACGCCCTTCAGCGGTGTCCGGTTGGGGCCGTTGACGCGCCGCCTGAGGTGGCTGTGGTTCGCCGGGGCGACCGTGGCGGTGGTGAACACGGTCTTCGCCGCAGAGAAGACCGGAGCCGAGTTGCTGTCGTTCGGCCCGTTGGAGATCACGGCCGACGCCCTGGTCGACGGCATGGCGCTGGGGTTGCGGGTGTGCGTGGCGGCGACCGCGGGCGTGCTCGGTTTCGCCACCACCGACCCGACCGATCTGGCCGACGCCCTGACCCAGCAGTTGCGGACCTCGCCGCGCTTCACGATCGGTTCGCTGGCGGCCATGCGGCTGCTGCCGCTGCTCAGCGCCGAGTGGCAGCAGATCACCACCGCGCGCCGGGCACGCGGTATGGAGGGCGGGCGCAATCCGCTGCGCCGCGCCCGGCTGTTCGCCTCGACCATGTTCACCCTCCTGGTCGGAGCGATGCGCCGCGCCGGCCGGCTGGCGGCGGCCATGGACGCCCGAGGGTTCGACTCCGGTGCCCGGCGGACCCACGCCCGGATCCAGCGCATGCGCCCGGCCGACTGGCTGTTCTCGGCCTGCGCCGCGGCCGTCTCGGCTGCGGCCGTGGTCGTCAGCGTCGCCTACGGCACGTTCCGCCTGTTGGTCTGAAGCGTGGGCGGTCGTCTCACCTGGTCCGCCGTGGCTCCCGGCCCAGTGGCGTCAGGCCGAGGCCCAGTTCCTGTATACGAAGCGGTGGACTTGGCGCAGGCCGAGTTTGAAGAGCGGGCACATCAGATAGAACCGCGGCTTGATCCGGCCCAAGGTGGTCCGTGTGACCCGGGTGGTGGAAGCGTCCACCGGTGCCAGCCTGAACTCCTCGACGATCGTGTCGAAGAACCATCGGTGCACCAGATTCGTGCGCACCATTCGGAACTCCAGCCGGACCGGCGGCTCCCAGACGGTGATCTCTTGGAGCACGGAGCCGCCCTCCGCCCGGCATTCCCGCTGTTGTCCGACACCACCGTCGCCGTCGGGCAGCCGACACTCCACCGGCCGGGGCAGGCCGAGCCGGAACAGCGGCGAGCGATGCGGCACGGTCATCCGTGAATCGCACAGCAAAGCCCAGAGTGCTTCGACCGGCACGTTCATTGTTCGTGAACTGCGAACCCTCATGTCCGAATGGTACGGCCGCCCTCGCACAGGACCACTGTCCCCGCTCACACCGCGAACCTCGGATCGGCGGAACAACCGACCGCTCGCCTTTCACGTCGCTGGACCGTACCCGGGTGCCTTGCCGGGCCGAGATCGAACTCGGCTCCGGCTCGCCTTGAGCGAGAACATCAGCGGCAGGCGAGGCCGTCCCTCTGGCATGCGCCAGTAGCCGTCCGCGCCTTCGTTCAGCTCGGAGACCCGCTGGAACAGCGTCATGTCGTGCTCGTGGAGGAACTCGAGGCGCAGACCGGCCGCGGCCACAGCGGATACGATGTCGCCGAGCGTGTGCATCCACTCGTAGCTCAGGTTGTGCACCGTCGGCGCGTTGAAGTCGGCGTAGGTGCCTGGTAAGTCCTCGACGACCGGACCGGGCCGGAAGTAGCCGTGCTCGATCGCCGTGCCGCTGTGGTCACCGAGCACGTGGGTGAACGGGTGGAACTCGGCGAGGTAGAGGAACCCGCCCGGAGCCACAAGCGAAGCGGCCGCCTCGGCCCACTTGCGGACGTCGGGCAGCCAGTCCAGGGCCCCGGTACTGGTGTAGACGATGTCGTAATCCGCCTCGGGGACGGCCGAGGCCGCCTCGTACACGTCGGAGCACACGAACTCGGCCCGGTCGGGCCCGAGGCCGACCTCGGCGGCCAGGCCGCGCGCGACCTCGAGGGCGGGCTCGGAGAAGTCGAGCCCGATGACCTTCGCCGCTCCTCGCCGCGCCCACGACAGCGTGTCCTGCCGTTGCTAATTCCGTAGTCGGATATCAGCATTCCGGGCGTTTCCGCTCGGAAGGTCCGTGACAGGTTCACCGAGTTGCTGCCCGGTGTCTTGACGACGGTCTCCCGCTTCGACGCCGGTGGCCCGCTGGGCGGGTCTTACATCGGCTCCACGAGGCTTCGCAGCTTGCGCTGCCTGGTCTCCGGCCACTCCGGTACCAGTCGAGCAGGCCGCCGCGAGGGCGGCCAAGTTGAGTGCAGCGTTCGCATCCCGGTCGGTGAGCAGGCCGCAGGTGTCGCATTCGAACACTCGGACGTGCAGCGGCAGCTTGGCTTTCACCGCGCCGCATCCCGAGCAGGTCTTCGATGAGGGGAACCACCGGTCGGCCACGACCAGGTTCCCCGCGTTCCACCCGGTCTTGTAGGCCAGGTGGCGGCGGATGGTGCCGAACCCGGCGTCAGCGATCCGCCGGGCGAGACGGCGATTGCGGAGCATCCCGGCGACGTTGAGGTCTTCGACCACCACGGTGCCGTACTCGGCGGCGATGCGCGTGGTGAGCTGGTGGAGGGCGTTCTCGCGCAGGTTCGCGACTCGGTGGTGGATGCGGTCGCGTTCGGCGTTGGCCCTCATCCACCGCCTCGAGGCCTGCTGCCTGGTGCGCCGGTCGGGACCGCGCCTGCGAGAGACCTTCCGCGAGGCGCGCCTGAGTTGCTTCAACGCCTGATCGATGTGGCTCGGGTTGTCGACGTAGTCGACGGCCCCGTCGGTGTCGGCGGTGACGGCCAGGTGTTTGACACCGAGGTCGATGCCGATCGTGGCCTCGGGCCTGGCGGGTCTGGTCTGGGCGCGTTCGACTTCGATTTGGAAGGCGACCTGCCAGCGGCCCCGGTGCAGGGACACGGTGGCCGACAGGATGCGGGCGGTCCCCTTGGCCAGGCGCCGCTGGAGCTTGGCGGTCTTCTCATGGGTACGGATGGCACCCAGGCGCGGCAACGTCACATGCCGCCGGTCGGGCTCGATGCGGATGGTGCCGGTGGTGAACCGGCACGAACGCCGGGCACGGCGCTTCGACTTGAAACGCGGGACGCCCATCGGTTTGCCTGCACGTTTGCCGTGCTTCGATTTCGTGTAGTTGTCGAACGCGGCCTGTGCGGCGGCCAGACCGGTGTTGTACGCCTCTTTCGAATTCTCGGCCCACCACGCATACCGCGGGTCGGTCTTCTTGACGCGATTCCATTCCCTGCGCAGCGAGGCGAGGGACCAGGACCGCCATGGGGTGCGCTCGGTCCCGGGTATGCCGTACGACTCCTCGGCCGCCCGCTGGTCCCAGGCGGCGAGCACATACCCGACCGCCCAGTTGTAGGCTTCCCGCGCGGCCCCGCAGTGCGAGGCGAGCGATTCGATCTGGCCCGCGTTCGGGTCAAGCGTGAATCGATATGCCTGGACTACGCAGCCTTCGCGGGGCTCGAACGGCTTAGACATGGGAAGCCTCGGCGGCACGCAGAGCGGCCTCAGCGCGGCGCTTAGCCGACCGGCGGCCGTATAGGCGCGCGTACAGGGAAGTGAGCACTTCGGTCACCTCGCGTACGAGGTCGTCTCCGGTCTCGGCCTGGTTGAGCACGACCACCGACCGGCCTTGCGCCGACAGCGCGGCCTCCAGGTGCTCGAACCCGAACCGGGTGAGCCGGTCGCGGTGCTCGACCACGATCACGGCTGCCTCGGCATCGGACAGCAGGCGGGTGAGCTTCCCGCGGCCCCCGTTCATGCCCGACCCGATCTCGGCGACCACGGAGGCGACCGCGATGCCGCGCCGATTCGCGCCCTCGACGACCCGGACGGCCTGCCGGTCAAGGTCGTCCTTCTGGTCGGCACTGGAGACCCGGCAGTACGCCACCGCCCGACCGGGCGCGGTCCCGGGCTCATCCACGATCCACGTCCCCGACGGAGCCTGATAGGCCCGCACCGGCAGTCGGCCGCTCTTGGCCCACCGCCACGCGGTCTGATACGCGATCCCCTGCCGCGCAGCCCAATCAGAAAGCTTCACAACAGCAATAATTCATGACAACATTCAGCTATGAATGACTACACAACCAGCAACAGCAGTCAGCCCCATGTGGCACTGTAGGTGCAGCAATCGCTTGCCAGTCACGTCGCCGACCTCGGCGGCCTCGAAATCGCGGATCTCGTCGCGGCCGGCCCGGAAGGCGTCCTGGTCGTAGAAGTCACTGGCGGCATGGATGGGCACCCGCTCGTCCCACATCGCGCGGTTCGTCTCACGCTGCTCGGCCCATTCGCCGTTCGTCATCGTGGCCTCCGTGGTGTCACCGGGACTTGCCTCCGATCACGACCGCATCGGGGCTGCATGACCGCGCCCGGTCCGGGGACGGCGCGGCATCCGCTCCACGATCGCAGTGCCCGGCCGAGGGGGCAAGCGATTAAATCCGCTTGTAGGCCACCCGGGTCGACTCGGGCCACTTGGCGCCCTGGCCCGGGATCGGCCGGGGATCGGGTTCGAGCAGCGTGAAGTCGTAGTGCTGGAACAGCCGGGCCAGCACCACGGTCATCTCCAGGTAGGCGAACCGCATCCCCAGGCACCGGTGCAGTCCGCCGCCGAACCCGATCAGGCGGCGGAGCTGCCCGGGGTCCTCGACGTAGCGGTCGGGCCGGTAGGCGTTCGGCTCGGGGAACTCCTCGGGGAGCCGGTGCGTCGCCGCGGGCGAGAGCATCACCATCGACCCGGCCGGGATCTCGCGGCCGTCGACCTCCATCGGCTCGACGGTGCTGCGAACCATCATCGGCGCCACCGGGTGCAGCCGCTCCGACTCGTGCAGGCACCGGCCCAGATGCTCCAGCCTCCGGACGTCCTTGGCGGTCATGGCCTCGGGCGCGCCGGCGATCTCCTCGCGCGCCCGGTCCAGCTCCTCGGGGTGCCGCAGCAGGTCGATCATCCCCCAGGAGATCTGCCCGGTGGTGGTCTCGTGGCCTGCCCACACCAGCATGATGATCAGGTGCAGCAGAATGTCGTCGGGCACCGGCGTGCCGTCCTCGTACTCGGCCTCGACGAAGTGGTCCAGGAAGTCCTCGCCGTCGCCGGGCCGGGCCCGGCGCTGGTCGACGATCCGCTGGAGCCGCTCGCGGATCCGCCTGCCGGCGGCGCGGCTGCGCAGCAGGTGCGGGGCCGGCAGCCACCCCGGGGTGACGAAGTCGGCGCCTTCGGAGAACCGCTGGAACTCCCCGAACCAGTCGGTGGTCGTCTCGGCGAACCGCTCCCCGAGGAAGGACCGGGCGGCAACCCGCATGATCAGCGGACCGAAGTCGTCCGGGACCGAGATCTCGCCGGCCTCGCCGAGCCGCTCCATGAACGATTCGGCCTCGGCCTCCATGACCTCGACGTAGGTGTCGAGCTGCCGACCCTGGAAGCGGGGGAGGACGACGCCCCGCTGCTGCTTGTAGTCGTCGTAGGGGGCGAAGAAGTAGAAGTCGGGGCTGAACATCCGCAGGAAGAACGGGTAGGCGGTGCGGATGGTCAGCTTGTGGTCGGTCTCGTCGAAGGCGAGCTTGTTGTGGTCGGTGCCGAGCAGGACCACGGTGTCCTTCAGCGGGAGCCGGATGCGGAACATCGAGCCGTGCTCGCCGTGGCCGCGCATGAAGAGTCCGAGCGGATCGCGGGTGAGCTCCACCGCGTGCCCGACCACCGGGCGGGAGCCGGAGAGGGTCGGAATCGCCGTGCGGGTATTCATATGTCACCTCAAAGGGTCGCTTTGGTCTCGTCGATGTTGAGCTGCCGGTGGGGATCAACTCGGCCAGAGCTCGCCGACGGGTGGGATTCGCCGACTGTGTTCGAATCGTAACTGTCGGGCGAAGGTCGGCGCAACCGTCAGAGCGTTCAAACGTGCGAATTTCCGACCCGCGTCCCGTTGCGCCGCCGCCGGATCGTCGGGACCGGCCCGTAGCCTCGGAGCCTCGGAAAGGAGCAGCGAGTGGGAGAAGACGTGATCGTGGGCGCCGACGGGCTGGCGCGATGCCCCTGGGGCGCCGAGCCCGAGATCTACCGGGCCTACCACGACGACGAATGGGGACGGCCCCTGCGCGGCGACGACGCGCTGTTCGAACGGATCAGCTTGGAGGCGTTCCAGTCCGGGCTGTCGTGGCTGACGATCCTCAAGCGGCGCGAAGGGTTCCGGGCCGCCTTCGACGGATTCCGGATCGACCGGGTCGCCGCCTTCGGCGACCGCGAGGTCGAGCGCCTGCTCTCCGACGAGCGGATCATCCGCAACCGCGCCAAGATCACCGCCACCATCGCCAACGCCCGCGCCGCCCGCGAACTCGACGGCGGCCTGTCCGAACTGATCTGGTCGTTCGCGCCCGCAGACCGGCCCAGGCCGGCCTCGATGGGCCGGGTCCCGGCGACCACACCGGAGTCGACCGCGCTGGCGAAGGCGCTCAAGCGCCGCGGCTTCCGGTTCGTGGGGCCGACCACGGCATACGCGATGATGCAGGCGGTCGGCATGGTCGACGACCACCTGCCGGGCTGCCACCGGGCGTCCGACTAGGACAGCGGAGCGGTGGAACCGCGGATGACCACCCGGCAGTCCATGGTCCGGACCCCGCGGGCGGGCTCGTCGTCGATGGCGTCGAACAGGGCCCGGGCGGCGGTGCGGCCGAGCTCCTCCAGGTTCATGTCCACGCTGGTCAACTGCGGGCGCGACCCGGTGGCCACGACCTCCCAGTTGTCGAAGCCCATCACCGCCACGTCCTCGGGCACCCGCCGGCCGCGATCCCGCAGCGTGTCGAGCACGCCGCGCGCCACCTGGTCGCTGCCGCACAGCACCGCGTCGACCTCCGGGCTCCGGTCGAGCAGGAGGCCCGCGGCGGCGCGCCCCCAGCCCTCCGTCCAGGTGCCGTAGGCGACCTCGCCGACCGGCTCGAGACCGGCCTCCTCGAGGGCGCCGGCCGCGCCGGCGACGCGGTCGCGGGCGGCGCTGTAGTCGCGGTCGCCGCTGATGTGGGCGATCCTCGAGCGCCCGCAGGCGAGGAGGTGCTCGATCGCCATCCGGCCGGCGCCGATGTTGTCGGGCACGATCGACAGGTCCCCGGCGGCCTCGGACGGCGCGTAGGCGTAGACGACCGGGACGTCGACCCCGTCGGCGAGTGCCGGCCGGGGATCGGTGCTGCTGCCGACCACGATCAGGCCGTCGACCCGGCGGCTGACGAGCGCCTGGACGTGGTGGCGCTCGCGGATGGCGTCGCCGCGCGCGTCGCACAGGAACACCGAGACCTGCCCGGCGCCGAAGGCGTCCTCGGCGCCCATCAGGATCGGGAGGCTGAACCGGCCGACCAGGTCCGAAGTCAGCAGTCCCACCGTGCCGGAGCGGCCGGCCAGCAGGCTCTGGGCCAGCGAATTGGGGGAGAACGACAGTTGCGCGGCGGCCTCCAGCACCCGGGCCCGAGTCCGGGAGTGGACATGGTCGCGGCCGTTGAGGGCCTTCGAGGCGGTGGCCACCGATACGCCCGCCAGCTTGGCCACATCGGACAGGGTTGCGGCGCGAGCGCCTCGCGAACCGGCTGGTCCGGCCATCGCGTCCCCCTCTCGTCCCCATGCTCCCGCGCGCTTCCGGCGCCGTCGCGTCGACCATAGCCGAGGGCAGGAACGATCGCCGCACCGGATTTCGGCGTCCCCGAGCCGGTCGGTGCCCTCGCATTGACACCGGGCGGACCGGAACATAACATTTCGGCGGCGCCAGCTCCGAAAACCTTTTCCGCCCGGGAGTCACCTCAACATGAACAAACCCGCACCCGTACAGCCGGTCCGCGGCGCACTGCGCCCGCTGGGGCTCGACGAAACCCGCCTCACCGGCGGCTACTGGGGCCGCCGCCAGCGCGTCAACGCCGAGACCACCATCCGGCACTGCCTGCACTGGCTGGAGGAACTGGGTTGGCTGGACAACTTCGACAAGGCCGCCGCCGGCGCGCCGTTCGAACGGTCCGGCCGCGAGTTCTCCGACTCCGAGATCTACAAGCTCGCTGAGGCCATGGCCTGGGAGATCGGCCGCACCGGCTCGGACGAACTCGAAGCGCGTTTCACCCGCCTCACCGAGCGGGTCGCCGCCGCCCAGCGGCCCGACGGGTACCTCAGCACCATGTTCGGCAGCCCCGGCCAGCGGCCCCGCTACTGCGACCTCGAATGGGGCCACGAACTGTACTGCTTCGGCCACCTCATCCAGGCCGCCGTCGCCCGCCTGCGCACCCGGGGCGAGGACGGCTTCGTCCGGGTCGCCCGCAGGGTCGCCGACCACGTCTGCGACACCTTCGGCCCCGGCGGCATCGAGCGGATCTGCGGCCACGCCGAGATCGAGGTCGCGCTGGCCGAATTCGCCCGGGCCACCGGTGAGCGGCGCTACCTGGACCAGGCGAAGCTGTTCATCGACCGGCACGGGCGCCACACGCTCGCCGAAGGCGGCTTCGGGCGCCACTACTACCAGGACGACGTGCCGATCCGCGAGGTCGAGGTGCTGCGCGGGCACGCGGTGCGGGCGTTCTACCTCGCCTCGGGAGCGGTGGACGTCGCCGTCGACACCGGGGACGAGGAACTGCTGGAAGCGCTGCGCCGCCAGTGGGACCGGACGCTGGCCAGGCGCACCCACATCACCGGCGGGCTGGGGTCGCAGTACACCGACGAGGCGATCGGCGAGGACTTCGCGCTGCCGCCGGACCGGGCCTACTCCGAGTCCTGCGCGAGTGTTGCCGCGGTCATGGCCGCCTGGCGGCTGCTCCTGGCGACCGGTGACGTGTCCTATGCGGACATGATCGAGCGGTCGGTGTGGAACGTCCTGGCCGGAGCGGTCGACCCCGGCGGCGAGGCGTTCTTCTACGCCAATCCGCTCCACCAGCGCACCGCCGACCCCGATCCCGTGGCCGGGGAGGTCTCGCACCGCGCCGCCGGCGGCCGCCGCGCCCCGTGGTTCGACGTCTCCTGCTGCCCGACCAACCTGGCCCGGACGTTCGCCTCCCTGGCCGCCTATGTGGCGACCGTCGACGACGGCGGGCTCCAACTGCACCAGTACATGCCCGCGAACGTGTCCACGCGCCTGCCCGGCGGCCCGATCGAGGTGTCGGTCGCGACCGAGTACCCCGACGACGGCGCGGTCGCCGTCACCGTCGACCGCAACGAGGCCGGGCCGTGGACGCTGCGCCTGCGGGTCCCGGCCTGGGCCGAGGGCGCGACGCTGACCGACCCGGACGGCCGGACCCGCCCGGTCGCCCCGGGGCGGGCCGACCTCACCCGCGACTTCGCCGCCGGCGACACCGTGCGGCTCGATCTGCCGGTCGCGCCCAGGTGGAGCCGGCCCGACCCGCGCATCGACGCCGTCCGCGGCTGCGCCGCGGTCGAACGCGGGCCGGTGGTGATGTGCGCCGAATCGGTGGACCTGCCCGGTGGCGCCGGCATCGCCGACCTCTCCGTCGACACCGGGCGCGCCCCGGCCGAGCGGGACGGCGCGGTCGCCGTCGCCGGTCATGTCCATCGCCGCCCCGACACCTGGCCCTACCGGGCGTCGCCGGGCCCCGAGCGGGATCGGGAGGCCGCCGAGATCCCCCTGATCCCGTTCCACCTGCGCGACACGCGCGGCCCGGCCGCGATGCGGGTTTGGCTCCCGGCTGAATGAGGCGGCGGCCCTAAGATGGTGGCCGTCCGGAGTAGCGGGGGAGCGAGGCGCGGGGATGAGCGAACTGCTCGGGTTCCTGGGCACGGCCGAACGGGCCGTGGCCGCCGGTGTCGAGGTGATCGAGGCCGCCTCGGGCGGCGAACGGTCGATCAGCGGCAAGGGCGACCGCGACTTCGCCACCGACGTCGACTTCGCCGTCGAGGACGGCATCCGGGCGTTCCTGTCGGAGGCGACCCCGGAGATTCCGCTGCTGGGGGAGGAACGCGGCCGGAGCGGTGACTCCGGCTCGCCGTTCGAATGGGTGCTCGACCCGGTCGACGGCACGGTCAACTTCGCGCGCGGTTCGCCGATCCACGCGGTTTCGCTGGCCTTGACACGCGGCGGGACGCCCGTGGTCGGGGTGGTGGCGGCCCCGCAGAGCGGTGAGTGGTTCAGCGCGGCGGCCGGGTGCGGCGCGACCCTCGACGGCCGGACGCTCGCCCCGGCCGGCCCGGACCGGCTGGCGGACGCGGTGGTTTCCTTGGGCGACTTCGCGGTCGGGGCCGGCTCGGACGAGCGCAACGACGAGCGCCTCGCGCTTCTGCGGCGCTTGGTGCCGCAGGTCCAGCGGATCCGGATGATCGGCTCGGCCGCGCTCGACATGTGCTGGGTGGCCGCCGGCCGGTTGGACGCGACGTTCCACGACCGGATCAACCTGTGGGACGTGGCCGCCGGCGCGGTCATCGTCCAGGAGGCGGGCGGGGCGGTCACCGACGGGCGGGGCCGCGCCTTCGGGGCGGGGTCGACCTCCGTCCTGGCCTGCGCCCCGGGCCTGCACGCTCCCTTGATCGACGCCGTCCGCCTTTGAGGCGACGCCCCCGGACGCCCGCTTATGCCCGTATGGGCCCGCTGTGGCGCCCGAACCATGACCGTTCGTAACACTTCCGCAACTTGAGTAGCGGTAATCGATATCCACCCTTGCCTCCAGGCCGAGAATGCCCTTCAATATTCACAGAAACGGGCGTGAACAGTCGCACCCGGGCGTCAATGGTCGAGGAGGATCGATGTTCCCCGAGGAGAGACGGCAGCAACTGGTGGCTCGGGCCCGCGACGGCGGCAGCCTCGACGTCGCCTCCGTCTCCACGGACCTCGGCGTGGCGCCCGAGACCATCCGGCGCGACCTCAAGGTCCTCGAATCCCACGGACTGCTCCGCCGAGTGCACGGCGGCGCGATCCCGGTCGAACGCCTCGGCTTCGAAGGCGAACTGGCCGCCCGCGCCGGCACCATGGCCGCCGAGCGCCGCCGCATCGCCGGGGCCGCGCTCGGACTGCTCGACGACGCCGAATCGATCTTCGTCGACGAAGGCGCCACCGCGCAGCTCCTGGCCGAGTCCATCCCGCGCGACCGCACGCTGACCGTGGTCACCTCGGCGCTCCAGACCGGCGGCATCCTCGCGGCGATGGACAACGTCAACCTGCTGATGATCGGCGGCCGCATCCGCAGGCGCACGCTCGGCGCGGTCGACCACTGGGCCACCAGGATGCTCGGGGACATGGTGATCGACCTGTGCTTCCTCGGCACCAACGGCATTACACCCGAGCACGGTCTGACGACGCCCGATCCGGCGGTGGCCGCCGTCAAGAGCGCGGCCCTGGCGGCCTCGCTGCGGCGAGTGCTCATCGCCGACCACACCAAGTTCGGCGTCGATTCGTTCTGCCGCTTCGCGAACGTCGAGGATTTCGAGGTCCTGGTGACCGACTCCGGGCTGTCCGCCGAGGCGGCGGCGCCGTACCTCGCGACCGGCGCGCGCCTCATTCGCGCTTGAGACTGCACGTCCACGACCGCTCCGACTGGAGGAAATATGAAAGCCGCACTGGTCAGCGCTCCGGGCAAAGTGGAGGTCGTCGAGGTGCCCGATCCGGCCCCCGCACGCGACGAGGTGGTCGTCGCGGTCGCCGCATGCGGCATCTGCCGGACCGACCTGCTCCTCGTGGACGACCACTCGGTCTCCGATCCTCCGATCGTCCCCGGCCACGAGTTCGCCGGGGAGGTCGTCGCGGTCGGCGCCGACGTCACCGCCCCGCGCGTCGGCGAGCAGGTGGCCGTCGACCCCACCACCCGCTGCGGTTCGTGCCACGACTGCCGCCGCGGGCGCGGGAATCTGTGCGAGCACCGGACCGTATCGGGCCTCACCCGCGACGGCGGCGCGGCCGAGTACGCGACGGCCCCGGCCCGGAACTGCGCGGTACTGCCCGAGTCGGTCGACCCGGCGGACGCGGCCCTGGTGGAGCCGCTCGCGCTCGCCGTCCGCGGCTTCGAGGCGCTGCCGCGCCGCCAGGGAGACCACTACCTCGTGTACGGCGCGGGGACCACGGGCCTGCTCATGGCCGAGTTGGCCGGGCACGCCGGCGCCGCCTCGGTATCGGTGGTCGATCCCGGCGCCGAAGCCCGGGCGGCCGCCCGCGAGCTCGGGTGCGTCGCCGCCGCCGGAGCCGCCGATCTGGACGGACCGCGAGGCTGGGACGTCGTCATCGACTGCACCGGTGCGTCGGCCGCCATCCACGACGGATTGGCCCGGGTCGGCCGGGGCGGCACCTTCCTCCAGTTCGGATCCTCGGCGCACGACGTCAGCGTCGAGATCGAGCCGTATCGGATCCGGGACCGGGAGATCACCATCACCGGTTCGATCGGGGTTCTGGACGGTTTCGATCGGGCTGCCGAGCTGTTCGGATCCGGCCTGGTCCGCGCCGAGGTGCTCACCAGCCACATCTACCCGCTCGACCGGTACGCTGCGGCGATGGCCGCATTCCGGTCCGGCGGGGTCCGCAGGGCGCACCTCGCGCCGGCTGTCCCGGACCTGCGCGGCCGGGACGTCCCGGCCGCGGAATCGCGAACGGCATCGAGTGCCCCCGGGTCGTCGACGATCTGGGGCTATGAGCTCGAGCGCGCCCGCCGGTCCGGACGCGAAGTGCGCCTACTGGGGTAAGGCCCGCCGCGGGCTCCGGTCCCGGTGCCCGAATGCGAACGCTGCGGAGCCGGCCACCGCCTCGCGGCGGGTACCCGACCGATCAGGAAGTCTCGGCCGCGTGGGCGTTGATCCGCTCCATGACGCGTTCGAGGACGTCGAGCTCGTCGGGTTCGATCAAGCTGAAGAAGTGGCGCCGGACCGCGGCGGCGTGGTTCGGCGCCGCGGTGGCCATGACCTGCTCCCCATGCGTGGTGAGCGTCACGACTTGACCGCGCCCGTCCTCGGCGGCCTCGCGCCGCTCGACGAGCCCGCGCCCGGCCATGCGGGCGACATGCTTGGACAGTCGCGCCTTGTCCCATCCGATCGCGGCCGCCAGATCGCGTGCGCGCATCTCGCGACCGGGTACCCCGTCGAGGCGGGCGAGGACTTCGAAGTCGCTGACGGACAGTCCGTCGCGGGCGAGCCCGCGGGCGAGTGCGGCCTCCAGGTCGCGCCGCATGGCGACAAAGGCCGACCAGGCGCGCCGCTCGCGTTCGTCGAGAGATTCCGATGGATCCACGGGCGTCATCCTACCAAGGTAGTTGTCATGGAAACCAAGTTGTGTTCTAATGGTTGCCATGGAAACTATATTCTCCGCATCGGCGAAAGGATCCCGATGAACACCGCCCTCTGGACCGCGGCCTCCGTACTGGCCGCGCTGTTCGCCGTCGTCGGCCTGATGAAGGTCGCCCGCCCCAAGGCCGCACTCGCCGAACGCGAAGGCATGGGCTGGGTCGAGGACTTTCCGGGACCGGCCGTCAAGACCATCGGCGCGCTCGAAGCGGCCGGCGCGGCCGGTCTCGTGCTGCCGGCCCTGCTCGACATCGTGCCCGCTCTCACCGCTTGGGCCGCCTCCGGTATCGCGGCCCTCATGGCCGGGGCCGCCATCGTCCACCTGCGCCGCGGCGAGCCGCGAACGATCTCGGTCAACCTCGTCCTGCTGACGTCGGCCGCCTTCGTCGCCTGGGGCCGCCTCGGCCCCTACCCGCTCTGATCGGAAGGAAACACCATGACGTCCATCATCGTCGTCGGCGCCGGACCCACCGGACTCCTGCTGGCCGGCGACCTCGCCGAGGCCGGGCTCGAGGTCACCGTCCTCGACAAGCGCCCGGCGGGCCGCTCGAACCTCTCGCGGGCCTTCGGGGTCCACGCCCGCACCATGGAGGTGTTCGACATGCGCGGCCTCGCCGGGGAACTCCTGTCCCACACCTCCTACAAAATGGACAAAGTCGCCGCGTTCGGCAACGCCGAACTCGACCTGTCACGGCTGCCGACCGCCTTCCCGTACGTCCTGATCTGTTCGCAGACCCACGTCGAGCGGGTACTGACCGAGCGGCTCCACCGGCTCGGCGTCGCGATCCGCCACGACACCGAGGTCACCGCGCTGGCCCAGGACGGCGACGGCGTCGACCTGACCGCGGCCGGTCCCGGAGGCGAGACCGTCCGGCTCCGCGCCGACTACGTCGCAGGCTGCGACGGCGTCCACTCCACCGTCCGCGACCTGGTCGGCCTGCCGTTCCCGGGCGGCCCGGTGATGGAGGGGATCATGCTCGCCGACGTCGAGCTGACCGACCCGCCGGCGAAACCGGTCGTCCGCACCAACCGGCACGGATTCGCCTTCATCGCCCCCTTCGGCGACGGCTACTGGCGGATCACCGCCTGGAGCCGAGCCGATCAGGCGGCCGACGACGCCCCGCTGCGGCTGGAGCAGATCGCCGCCGCCGCAAGGCAGGCCTTCGGCACCGACTACGGAATGCACGCGCCGCGCTGGATCTCCCGCTTCCACTCCGACGAGCGCCAGGTCCCCGAATACCGGGTCGGCCGCGTCCTGCTCGCCGGGGACGCCGCCCACTGCCACACGCCCGTCGGAGGCCAGGGCATGAACACCGGACTGCAGGACGCCGCCAACCTGTCCTGGCGGCTCGCCTCGGTAGCCCGCGGCGCCGACCCCGCCGTGCTCGAGCACTACCACGCCGACCGGCACCCGGTCGGGGCGGCGGTGCTGAAGTCCAGCGGGCGCATGGCCCGCATCGCGACCGCGCGCTCCCGGACGGCCGTCGCCGTGCGCGACGCCGTGGCACCGATGATCCTGGCCTCGGCCGCCGTCACCAGAAGAGCGACCATGCAGGTCTCCGGACTCGGCATCGCCTACGGCCGGCTCCGCGGCGAGGATCGGATCGTGGGCACCCGCGTGCCCGACCGGCGCTTCGACGACGGGACCCGCCTGTTCGAGCACCTGCGGGCAGGCCGGTTCGCACTCCTCGGGGCCGCCGCGGTTCCCGGATGGGACGACCGCGTGGACTTCCTGCCCGGGGAGGACGGGCGGGCTCTCCTCGTCCGGCCCGACGGCCACGCCGCCTGGTCCGGTCCGCCCGAGCGCAGCGCGATCGAGTCGGCGCTGCGGACCTGGTGCGGCGATCCCGCCTCCTAGCCCCGGTTTCGTCAGACCGGTCCCCACGCCCGGAGGACGTCCAGGGCACCGGCGGCCCGGCCGTGGCCGAAGTACCACTGCGTCGCCCCGGTCTGGAGCACCTTGCGGACCGACGGGGCGATCCGCTCGCGCTCCTGGGCCAGGAACGGCGGCCTCGGCCGGGCGCCGAGCATGCCTCCGGCCAAGAGGTCGCCGACGAACGCCGCTCCGGACTCGCGGTGGACGAAGGCGGTCGACCCCGGCGTGTGGCCCGGGACGTGGACGCAGTCGAGGCCGATGCCGAACTCGTCGAGGACGGCGCCGTCGTCGAGCAGCAGGTCGGGGACCACGGGCGGGTAGTCGCGCGTCATGGCCCTGTCGAGCAGTGCACCGAAGGGACGCAGCGGTTCGTAGAAGCGGCTGTCTCCGCGGCCCGCCCAGTCGCGCTCGGCCCGGCCCACCGCGACCGGGGCCCGCAGCAGGCGGCTCAGAGCGGAGGCCCCGCCGATGTGGTCGGGGTGGCAGTGCGTGACCGCGATCAGGGAGACCTCCTCGATGCCCGCGCGGCGCAGCGCGCGCACGACCGCGGCCTCCTTTCCGGCCGGACCGGTGTCGACGAGGGCGGTCCCGGCCGGCCCGTGCACCGCGTAGAGCGTCGCCTGGGTGAAGCGGATCGGGATCACGGTGCTCATGCCCGCACCCCCGCTCGGGAGGCGGCTACCAGACGCAGGTAGGGCTTCATGCGCTCGTAGTCGGCCGGCCCCTCATATCCGGTGTGCCGGTCGGGCCTGACCAGATAGGCGCGATCCCCGCCCCGGTAGAGCGGCGCCGCCCGGTGCTCGCGGTCGAGGACGATCCGGACCCGGTCGTCGCCGGCGTTCGCGGCGCGCCAGTCGGACGTGAGCACGAGGGTGTCGACCGGGGCCGACCAATCCCGGTCCAGCCGGGACGACAACTCCTCGGCCCGGCGCAGCAGCGGTCCGGCACGCTCACCGGTCAGCACCAGGGTGTGCCGTTCGGCCGAGACCAGCCCGTGCAGGCGGGCGGTCTCACCGGAGACCCCGTCGAACAGCTCCGGATCGGGCAAGCGCGCGCCCGCGCTCCCCTCCACGGCTCCGCCGGTGCCGCGGTAGCTGTGGGCCAGCTGCGACAGCCGTCGAGCGGCGAAGGCGCGGGCGGCCCGGCTCCGCCGCAGCGTCCCGAACACGGCGTCGCGCAGGTGCCGTCGCGGGTCGGCCCGCAGGAGCATCGCCTCGGCGCCGAGATGGGTCATGGACACCACCTGCCGCGCCACCCGGTGGCGCTCGATCTCGTAGGTGTCCAGCAGCGTGAGAGGGGCGCGGCCGGCGCAGACCTCGGCGAGCTTCCACCCGAGATTGACCGCGTCGCCGACGCCCAGGTTCAGGCCCTGGCCGCCGAACGGGGTGTGGACGTGCCCTGCGTCCCCGGCCAGGAAGACCCGTCCGGCCCGGTAGTGCGGGGCCTGCTTGTGGGCCAGGGAGAACGTGGAGAACTGGCCCGCCGACCGGACGGTGCCCTCGATGCCGCTGCGGGACATGGCCTCCTGCGCGTCGGCGAGGCTGGGCTCGGTCGGCTCGCCGCTCGCGGTGCGGCGCTGGGTGTAGGCGATTCGGTAGGTGCGCGCCCCCGGAAGCGGGAACACCCCGTAGATGCCCTCGGTGTCGGCCGAGAAGGTCATCTCGTTGCGGGGCAGCGGCCAGTCGATCTCGGCGTCGCACAGCACCCAGGGGTCGGCGTAGGCCGACCCCTCGAACCCGAGCCCGACCAGGTCCCGGACGGTGGAGTGGACGCCGTCGGCGCCGACGACGTAGTCGGCGGTGACCGTCTCGGCCCCATCGGGCCCCTCCAGCTCGGCCTCGACGCCGCCCGGACGCGCCGAAAGCGCCCGGAGGACGGTCCGGCGTTCGGGCGCCGCGCCGAGTCGGCCGAGCCGCTCGGTGAGGATCTGTTCGGTGCGGTACTGGGGCAGGTCGATCATGTGCGGAAAGGCGGTGTCGCCGGTCAGGACGCGGAAGTCGACGCCGAGCCGGTCGCGGTGGCCGGTGCGCAGCCAGAGCACGTCGACGCGCCGGCCCTCGGCGATGACCGGGTCGGCGGCGCCGAAGTCGCGGAACTGTTCGAGGGCTCTGGCGTGGAGCGCGGCTGCCTTGGTGAGCCTCTGGGCGTCGCCGTGCTTGTCGATCAGGCGGAAGTCGACGCCGCGCCGGGCGAGTTCGCAGGCCAGCGTGAGCCCGGTGGGACCGGCGCCGACGATGAGGACCGCAGTATGGGTCATGACCACACCTCACTAATAGAAAACGAATAACCGTTCTTTTTAAAAGCTAGTTCAGCCGCCCGCGCCGGTCAAGAGCGAACATTCGCTTTATGATCGGATCCATGCCAAGAGTCTCCGCCGAGTACCTCGCCGCAAGGCGAGACCAGATCCTCGACGCCGCCGCCCGCCGCTTCGCCGCCGCCGGCTTCCACCGCACCTCGATGCAGGACATCATCGACGAGGCGGGCCTGTCGCCCGGCGCGGTCTACCGGTACTTCCGCGCCAAAGACGAGATCATCGAGGCGATCTCGGTCGAGGCGATGGGGCACATCGAGTCGGTGGTTCGCGCAGCGCTCGACGGTGACGCGCCCCTCGCGGAACTGATGTCCGGTCTCCCCTCCGCCTTCGAAGCGCTCGGCCGGATCGACGAACGCTCCCGACTGGCCGTCCAGGCCTGGAGCGAAGGGCTGCGCAACCGGGCGCTCGCCGAATCGATGGGCGCCGCGCTCGAAGGCGTCCGAGCCGCGCTGCGGGACAGGATCGCCACCGCGCGGCGCCACGGTGACATCGGCCCCGGCACCGATGCCGACCAGGCCGCCGGGGTCCTCATCGCCGTCCTCCAGGGCTACCTGCTGCAGCGGGCCTGGAACCCGGATCTCGATCCGGACCGATTCGGCCGGGCGGTCGGCGAACTACTCCGGTGCGGTCGGCCATTACCAAGTGCATCGATATCTGTGAATGAAAACCCATCTGTGAGCAGGCGGGACCCACATAAACTTCCCCGAATACCGCCTGTAGGGTCCCACTCATGTCCAACGATTCAGCCAATACGTCCGACTCCGAAACCGACGCCGAGGAGACACCGGAAGAGAACGAAGAAGACCTCGACACCACCGAGGAGGACGATGCGGCTGAGACCGCCCCCGTGGCCGAAGGCGGATTCGTCTCCGGCGCCCTCGCCTTCGTGAGCGCCGCCCTCGGGCTCGTATCCCTCACCGGCACGTCCATCGCCGACAAGCTCCACGCCCGCCGGGAGATCATCGGGCAGATCGACTCCAGCAGCGGCGCCGACGTAGACCAGATGGAGCTCTTCTACGGCGCGCCGTGGAGCACCGTCGCGTTCACCAATGGTGCATTCGGACTGCTCGCCATGCTCCTCGGCGGAGGAGTGCTGCTGGTGCTGTGGGGCCTGTCAGTCGACACGCGGCCCTGGGTGAAGGCACTCGCGCTGGGCGGCGTCATTCTGGGCGGCATCGGCCTGCTCATCGCCGTCGGCATGAACCTCGACCTGTTCGCCGACCAGCCGGTGATCCCGACCGCACCGACCGGCGGCTGAGCCTGCCGACCGGACGGATGGAACACGGCCTGACCCGGGCGATCGCCACCCGACGTGACAGGACGTCACGACCCGACGAGCGGTGGGTACCACCGCCCGGCGTCTCGGGGCCGAAGCATCCCTTATGGACTCCCATAGCGAAAGATGTTCGCTCACCTGCGGATATACGGATACCCAATTCGTTGTTCCGTTGGTGGGCGAGCACCTTTCCGGATGCCGGACTCGGGTGTCGCTGCCTCGACGCCGAGAGGAGTCGCGGTGCCGTACATGTGCCGCCGCCACCTCACGCGGCACGAGGACGAGGGGATGACGAGCCGGCTCGCCGCCCTCGGCCAAGGCGAGGGGATCGAGGGAGTGTCCCGCCGCCCGAGTCCGCCCTTGAGCCGCACGGCCCGAACTCGGATCGACCGCCACCTACTTGAAGCCGGAGGACCCGACCTCGCGCCCGAGTGCCCGGCTCCCGCTGTGCCAAGGCGCATCTACATGAGTTAACCAATATAAGATATTACATATATGTGTGCTAGCATCTATTCATGTCGCTTAGGCACGCCATCCTCGGCATCCTGTCCATCCAGCCCATGAGCGGCTACGACCTGAAGAAGACCATCGACGAGAGCGTCGGGCACTTCTGGACGGCGGACCAGTCGCAGGTGTACCGCACCCTCACAGGCCTCGTGAATGACGGCCTGGCATCCCGCCGCACCGTGGCGCAAACCGAGCGCCCCAACATGCATCTGCATAGCGTGACCGATCGGGGCCTGTCCGAGCTGGACGAGTGGCTCGCGTCGCCGCTGCAGGCGCCGCCTTCGCGCGAACCTTTCCTGGCGCGCCTGTTCTTCGCGGACAGGTTGCCGGTGGAGGCGATACGGGAACTCCTGGACGCCCGCCGGCGGGAAGTGAACGAGCAGCTCGCGGCGTTGGAGGCGATCGCCGTTCCCGAGAACGGTGCGGATCTCGGGCATGTGCTGCGGCTGGCCACGCTCGCCAACGGCATCGCTCACGCCAAGACCGAGCTCGAGTGGCTCGACGCCACCGAACGAGGACTGGAACGGAGCACGCCATGAGCCCGTCCCTTTCAGCCAAACTCGATCGCATCGCAACCCGATATGCGGCCAAGCCCGCGGTGTCGGCGATGAGTCTCGCCATCGAACAGCCGTCCACCGGATTCACCTGGCGTTACGGAGACACCGGTCGGCCGTACTTCGTCGCCAGCATCACCAAGCTGTACACAACCGCGATGATCATGCAGCTTCGCGACGAGGAGGCTCTGACACTCGACACACGCGTCGCGGACCTGCTCGGTGAGGACACGATGCGGGGGCTGAACACCCACGGCGGCCACGATCACGGCACGGCGATCACGGTGCGCGAACTGCTGGCGCAGACCTCCGGGATACCGGACTATTTCGAGCAGCAGCACCCTGACGGCACCACCTTCTTGGATGACATGCTTCGCGCCGATGACGCCTGGACCCTGGATGACCTCCTTGAAAGGGCGAGGCGCTTGCCGAGCGGGTTCGCCCCCTCGACACCCGGTAAGGCGCAATACTGCGACACCAATTACCAGTTGCTCGGACGCGTCATCGAGGTGGTCGGCACCGGTAGCTATCACCACGCCATCCGCAATCGGATCATCGAACCATTCGGCTTGCGCGACACCTGGCTGTTCACCCCGCACACGCTGGATCGCTACGGCGAGGTCGCAACCATCCGGCACGGCCGTGCGCCGATGCACATCCCCAAATCGATCGCGTCGTTCCCTCCGGACGGCGCGGTGGTATCGACAGCGGGCGACCAGCTGAGGTTTCTCCGCGCCTTCATCGGGGGCGAGCTGTTCCCCGCGAAGTACCTGGCCGAGATGACCGCGCGATGGAACCCGGTGTTCTCACGCTTCGACCCCATCGAATACGGAACCGGGATCATGCGGTTCCGTCTGCCCCGTTGGCAGTCGCCGTTCACTTCGGTCCCGACGATGATCGGCCACTCCGGCGCCTTCGGGAGCGTGCTTTTCCACATTCCTGAACGCGATCTCTACATAGCCGGGACCGTCAATCAGATGCGCCCCCGCAGGCTTCCGTATCCTCTCCTGCTGCGGCTGGTCGCTCAACTGCGTTGAACGGTGACAACGAAGTCCGCAACCGGATTCCCGACCGAGGCCGCTTATGACCGAGACTGTTGCGAGTTCGGTGCAGCTATCAGCCCGTACCGGGTCACCTGACCGACGTGCCCGGATTCCTCGTCCGACCCGTATTGCCGGCTTGTCGCCTCGGCCCCGGAGCAGGCGTCGAGACCCCAGCGGGATGGGGAAGGCCTCATCTTGCCGGTGTGAACGCTGAGCCGAGTCGGGGGCAGGGTCGCGATCGTCATCCGACAAGACCCGACTTGACGCATACCCATATGGGTATATGATAGTTGCCATGGCACGAGCAGCGACGACGTCGGACGTTTTCAACGCGATCGCAGAGCCGCGGCGTCGGGAGATCCTGGTGCTGCTGCGGGCGGGTGAGCGGCCGGTGGTCGAGCTGGCCCGAGAGCTGGGGCTGCCCCAGCCGGGGGCGTCCAAACACCTGCGGGTGCTCCGAGAGGTCGGGCTGGTGCATGACCGCAAGGCAGGCAAGCAACGCCTGTACGGTCTCGACGCGCGTGGCCTGCGAGCGGTTCACGAGTGGACCGGCGGGTTCGAGCGGTTCTGGAACGAGAGTTTCGATCGGCTGGACGCATACGTGCAGGATTTGAAGCAGGCGAGGCAGGAGGAGTAGCCGATGAGTGCGACGGGACGAGGGGAGTCGGGGCCCTCGGCGACGGCTGACCGCGAGATCGTCATCACGCGGGTCGTCGATGCCCCACGGGAGCTGGTGTTCGAGGCGTTCACCGAGGTGCGGCACCTGTCGCGGTGGTGGGGGCCGGAGGGGTTCACCACGACCACGCGGTCGTTCGAGTTCCGCGTCGGCGGGGAGTGGGACTTCGTGATGCACGGCCCGGACGGGACGGACTACAACGAGTGGATCACCTGGACCGAGCTCGCCCCGCCGGAGCGGATCGCGCTACTGCACGGTGAGTTCCGCGGCGACCCGAACGCCTTCGAGTCGGTCCTGACGTTCGAGCCCGACGGTTCGGCGACCCGGATCGAGATGCGCACGGTGTTCGGCACCAAGGAACTGCGCGACGAGGCGGTCGAGAAGTACCACGCGATCGAGGGCGGCCGGCAGACCCTGGGCAACCTGGCCTCCTACGTGACCGAGATCGTTCGGAAGGGAGCGGAGGACTGATGGCCGGGAAGGTGTTCTTTAGCGTGTCGATGTCCCTGGACGGGTTCATCGCACCCGAGTCCATCGAGGACTTGATGGGGCGGCAGTGGATGGAGCTGCAGCAGTGGCTCTTCCCGCAGCGGTTCCTCAGAGAGAACCTCAAGCTGGGCGAGGGCGGCGAGGAGGGGCGCGACAACGACATCGTGCGGGAGACGTTCGAGCGCACCGGCGCCAGCGTGATGGGCAAGCGCATGTTCGACGCCGGCGAGCATGCGTGGCCGGAGGAAGCGCCGTTCCACACGCCGGTGTTCGTCGTGACACACGGGCAGCGCGACCGGTGGGAGCGGCCGGGCGGAACCGTCTTCCACTTCGTCAACGACGGCATCGAGTCCGCGCTCGACCAGGCCCGGGAGGCCGCCGGGGACCGCGATGTCCGGATCGCCGGCGGCGGCGCGACGATCCTGCAGTATGTGAACGCCGGCCTGATCGACGAGTTCTCGATCGCGCTGTCACCGGTGCTGTTCGGCACCGGCGTCCGCCTGTTCGAGGGCGTGGACGCCGATCGCGTGGCACTGGAGCCGGTCGGCGCCGAACCATCCCCGAGAGTGACGCACCTGACCTACGCCGTCCGGGAGCGGTAGAGGCACGGTGGGCGAGAAGAAGCCGGAGCAATGCGCGCCGCGCCGTCCCCGGCGCAATTGTGAACGGACTCGTAGCCGACTCACCCGCCGAGCACAGTGAGCCTGTTGCGACCCGGCAAGGGCTGTCGGCGAGACTGGGCACATGTGGAGCGACCTGGCCCAGCGGGCCGAGGCGGTGATCACGCGAAAGGCCGAGCTCGACTTCACGGCCGTTGCCGGTGTGGATCCGAGCGCGGCGTTTCGCCGGTTCGGGGCGTCGGTGGCGACTCGTCTCCCGGTGCTTCCGCAGCGCGTGCCGTACAACAAGGTGCGCGGGTATCGGTCGGCGGATCACCGGATGTTCGATGAGGTCATCGGGTTCTATGCCGACACCGACGTGCGACCGGCCCTTGAGGTGTGGGCGGGCGATGCCACGACCGGGTTGCACCGCGCGCTCCTAGACGCCGGCCTGGCACCGGCGGCACCCACCGTCACCTTGCATGCGCGGCCTGCTCCAGCAGCCCCCGGCTCAGCGGTGGTGGTCCAGGAGGTGGGGTTGGGCGATGAACGGTACTTGGACGTCTTGTACGGCGGCTATGAAGCGCTTGCAAGCGAGGTGACCTTCCGGAAGGTGCTCGCGATCGAGCATGCCACGCCAGGGCTGCGGCGATATGTGGCCCTGGTCGACGGCCATCCGGCAGCGGCGGGGGCGCTGTTCACGCACGGCGGTGTGAGCTATTTTGCCGGGGCGGCGACCTTGCCGGACTTCCGAAGGCGGGGCTGCCAAGCCGCGCTCATCAACCGGCGCCTGGCCGACGCGCGCGAGGAGAGTGATCTCGTTGTGGTCACCGCCGCCTATGCCTCGCCCAGCCATGACAACCTCGCTCGCCATGGGTTCGGGATAACGCACACTCGCACCGTTTGGCGGTGAGACCGGCTTATCGAGCACGGCGGTCGAAGTCGTTGCGGACCAGGACGGCTCGATCCGGTTGTGGTCGATGTGGACCAGGGGGCCGTCGAGGATTACGAAGGCCCATCTGGGCGCTTCGTGTGCTGCAGGGCGGCGCGGATGCCGGGGCGCGGGCGGCGAACAGGTCGATGGTCACGCGAGTGCGCCGCCATGCGGTGGCGGCCGAGATGCCGAAGCGGGCCGCGAGGTCGCGCAGTGCCTCGGCCTTGCGCAGGTAGGCGGGGGCGAGCAGGGTCTGGGTGCCGTGGTCGAGGGCTCGCCGTCGGGAGCCGATGGTCTTGCGGTGGGTGCGGATGAGTCGGGCAACTCGGTTGAGGGTCGAGCCGGACGGCGGGAGGAAGGCAGGGCAGAACCGCAACCGGGGCTCCTGGTGGTCGTTGAGGCAGAAGTGGCATTCGCCGTTCTACCGGGAGTTTCCTCCTTCCCTCAACCCGACTGATGCCAAACCCTTTGCGCTCCAATCGATCACGACCAGGATGCCACAGCTTCACCGGCACCGATAAAGGGCGTTGTGCTGCGGCGTGTCTGCGGCCAGTGGTGGCTCCCCGGTACGCGACACGTCCCGGCGCCGCGGTGAGCCCGTGGACGACGGTGCTGGCCGCCACCACCAGTGCGCCTGCGGCAAGCACCGTGGAATCCGATCCCCACCGTTCGGCCTCGACCATCAGGTAGAACAGCGCCGACACACCGATAGGTCCGAACCAGCCCAGATAGATCGCATCCGCCCAGCCGAACGACAACGGACGACGAAGCAGCAGCAGCACCGGCAAGCGGCGTAGCACCAGCACGGCCCCAGCCAGCAGCCATACACGCCAGCCGAGGTCGGTCCACGCCTGCCAGGGCAACATCGCTCCGAAGACGGCGAACAGCGGTAGGACGAGGAAGCGGTTGACCGCTTCGTCGATGGAGACTTCTGCACGCCGTTCCTTGCCGGTGGTGACAGCCCCGAACGCCAAGCCGCTCACGAACACCGCGAGTACGCCATCGACGTGGAGGAGTCCGGACACCCCGAGCACCGCCAAGGCGAGAACGGCGGTGAACAACAGCATCGGGCCGGATTCGGTAGCGCCGTGCGCCTCTCCGGCCCGAATCGCGCGACCGCCGAGCCAACCCATGCTCGCACCGACGGCGATCGCGCCGGAAACCTGCCACAGCACTTCTACAACCGCGCTGCCGCCGGAGAGTGGACCGGCGATGGCAATGGCGACCAGCACCAGCGGCAACGCGAGACCGTCGTTGGCACCCGATTCCAGGGACAGCAGTTGCCGACTACGTGCGGGCAGGTCCTCTTCGGCCGCGGCCCCGGTCACCACGTTGGACGCCAAGACCGGATCGGTGGGACACAACGCGGCGCCCAGGAGGGCAGCAGCACCGAGTCCGACCCCCAGAATCGCCGCCGACAGTCCCGCAGTGATAAGTGCCATCGCCGGCATCGCCACAGCCAGCAGCAACAGAACCGGGCGCAGCCTCGACCGCGCGATTGAGAACGGGTACCGCAGGGCCACGGCCATCACGGTGATCCCCAGTAGTATGCGCGAACCCTCATGCAGCACCGAGTCATGGCCGGCGAGCGGCTCGAGCGCGATGAGCCCGGTGGCCGCAGGGCCGAGCACGATGCCCAGCACGAGACCGAGGAGCGGTTCGGACAACGGGAGCCTGCGCAGCCGGCCGGAAAGCGCCGCCACGGCAATCGCCACCAGACCGACGGCCGCCAAGAGCACGTTGAACACCGCTATACCCGCTTTCGAAGGTGCTGCACTTCCGAGTTCGTCGAGTACCCATACCGGAGTACCGATACGCCTCAATCATCACCGAAGGGCAGACTTGAGCGAGTCGGGCGGGAGAGAACCTTTGTGGGTCAAGGTGGTCGGTTCTGATCCTACTACTGCTCGGCTTGGTCGGTGACACGTTCGCCGAAGTACAGAGCGAACTGCCGGCTCGCTGCCATCCTCAAGGAAGAGCAGATCTGGCTGCCGGTCGCCGACGAACCGATCGTGGTCGCCCACCGAAAGCTCAAGAACGCCCACGACGATGCTGACCAGGCGCGTCAAGCAGAGCACCAGCGAGTGGTACGTCCTGGACCTGCTGGAGGAGTCCTGAGGCGGGTTCGAGACGCATATTCGGTCGGGCTTCAACTCGAGGCGCTCCGGGTGGAGTCGGCCTACGATCCGGCGTCGCGGACGCTGCGGGGGCTGCCGGGTGAGCGGGCATAACGCCCAGAAAGTGAAAGACCCGCACGTCAAACCGGTGACGCACGGGTCTGTGACGTAGGGCGGGCGGGCCTTGTCACAGACCCACACGCCCGTGACCTGCCCAAATACGACTCTGCGACCGGCTTCCAGATCGAAGCTACCTATGGTCGAGACGGAGACGAACTCCGTGCCGCGATCAGCTTATTCCATGCCACATCATCATGCTCGCCGTGTTCGCCTGGTCTCAGAGGCCCTTCTATGCAAATGCCACTGGCGCGACCACACCATCGTGGACCTTTTGGTCTCCTATTGCACCTCATAACGCCAGTTCCAAAGGCCATTGGCACGTCTGCGGCGGCTTGTTGTGGCGATCGACGCCCGAGACTGGCACGAACCAGTACCTCAATTCTCCCAACTCGCACGCGACTGCCGCAACGGTAAGCCCCGAGCAATCCGCGACCGCCTCGATCCAGAGGATTACGAGCGCCTGTTGGCGGCGGTATGAGCAGGCGAATCAAAGCGAGAGCTCGCGAAGCGCTTCGAAATCAGTCTCCGATCCGTCTACCGGCTCCCAGCGTGAGGGCCTGCTATGGATCGATTGCGTCTTCACTGTCCGCGACGCCGCGCCAGAAGTCGAGATCCGCTCGGACAGCGCGACTGAAGGGGTGGCCGGGGCCGAGGATGCGGAGCTGATCGATTAGGAGGGCTTGGAGAGCATCGGCGGCCTCGCGGGGGGCGCCGGCCTCGCCACGCCAGCGGGCGAGGCTGGCACGGGTCGAAAGTGTGTCGGGATGGTCTGGCCCAAGAAGCTCTAGACAATCGCATAGAAGGTTATTGAGTTCTGAGGTTGCTTCGACCGTGTGCCCGGTTTGCCCTCGAAAGTCTGCGAGCATCCGTCTGGCTGCGAGTGTCTGGGGGTGGAACCGGCCGAGCACCCTGCGATGTTCTTGGACCACGTTTGTCAGTAGCGCGACTGAACGGACGAGGTCCCCGGCCTCGCCACGCCATCGAGCAAGGTTGCCGAGCGCACTCAGTGTTGCAGGATGGTCGGGACCGAGGACATTTAGGTGAAGTGCGAGCACTTCCTCGAATGCGCTGGCAGCCGTGGCCGGGTCTCCGGCCTCGCCACGCCATCGAGCGAGGTTGGCGCGTGCATTGAGTGTCGCAGGATGGTTAGGGCCCAGCACCCGTGTGCAGTCGTCGAGGAGTTCTTCGAATCCTGCAGCGGATCGAGTCGGATTCCCGGCGTGCCCCTGCCAACGTGCAAGGTTGTCGCGTGAGCGCAGAGTATGCGGGTGGTCGGGCCCAAGAACTCGAAGTCGATCAGCCAGTAGGTCCTCAAATTCTGCGACAGCTCCTCCGACGTCTCCGGCTTCGGCACGCCATCGAGCGAGATTGCCTCGAGCCATCAGCGTGTCGGGGTGGTCGGATCCGAGGAGATGACGGCAGTCCTCAAGTAGCGCCTCAAACATCTGAACGGCCCTAGAGGCATTGCCTGCGGCTCCCTGCCAGCGTGCTAGGTTGCTGCGGCTGCGGAGGGTGTGTGGGTGGTCGGACCCAAGGACCCGGAGTCGATCGATCAGCAGATCTTCAAAGGCCGTCGCCGCCCCGGCGTTATCCCCGGTCTCTCCTCGCCAGGAGGCAAGGTTGCTGCGAGTTCGGAGTGTATCGGGATGGTCAGGACCGAGGATCCGATGTTGGTCTTCGACGAGCAATTCCAGATCCTCGACCGCTCGTGCCGGGTCTCCAGCGTGCCCTCGCCAACGAGCGAGGTTGCAGCGCGTGCGGAGCGTATTCGGATGCTCAGGTCCGAGTACTCGCGCGGAGTCGTCGCCGAGAACCTCGAGGGCGGCAGCGGCCTGTATCGGTCTACCTGATGCCCCAGTCCATTCAGCAAGATTCGCGCGCGTGGTGAGGATTTCGAGGTCTTCTGGACCGAGGACTTGGACTTGCTTGCGGTGCAGTCGCTCGAATGCGCCGAGCGCCTCGGCGGCGTTGCCAGCCTCGCCGTGCCACCGGGCAGCCTGAGCTTGGGCAGTGAGAGTGTGTCGGTGTTCGGATCCAAGTCGGAGCTCGCAACTGGTGTGAAGCTGGTCGAAGTATTGGACCGCCTGGTGTACCTGGCCGGCTCTTCCGAGGCTCATTCCTGCTTGAAAAACGACCGCATGAGCTTTGGAGTCCAGCAGTATTGGATCGGCCAGGTGGCGCAGCCGCATGGTGTTGGAGCGGAGCATTGCACTGATGGCAGGGTCGTTCTCAGGATCCGGCCAAATCGAGATGAGGGCATCAGCAATCGCGTGGACCAGTGGTCTGTCGTGGTCGGAGTTGAACTCTTCGCAGACCGCGCGTTGGACGAGGGCGTGGATGCGGATGGTGGTGCCGTCGTGGTCGATCAGGTTCAGCCGGTGGAGGCGGGCGAGGGTGTCGGTGACTGCTCTCGGTGGTAGTGGTGGCGGGCCGGAGTAGCCTCCGCTCTGGTGCTGTATCGGGTCCACGTCTGGTTGCACGGTGTGCTGAATGGTGGTGAAGAGGTCGGCGGGGATGCCGGCGGGGTCGAGGAGGCTCGCCAAGGCAAGGAGCCGGGAGGCGAGGCCGACGGGTTCGTATCGGTCGGCGCGTTCGATGGCGATCTGGAGGGCGGCGGAAATGGTGTGGGGATATTCGTCTGGGAGGGTGTCGGGGCTGAGTTGGTCGAGGGTGAGTGTCCGGTCGGTCAGGCGGTCGCGGTAGGTTGCGCAGGTCATTCCGGGCTGGTCGAGGATGTAGACAGCGGCCTGTGCCAGGGCCAGCGGGAGGTAACCCAGGTCGTGGGCGAGGTCAGCGGCGCCGTTGAGGCGGTTGGTGTCACCACAGAAGCGTTCGGTGAGGTAGGTGAGGGCTTGGTCCGGGGTGAACAGGTCGACGTCGATGCGTTTGCGGGCACGGGTCTCGAGGGCGGCGTCGCGGCGGCGGGTGGTCACGATGGTGCGGCCGTACTCGCTGTTCGGGGGCCAGAGCCCGCCCAGGTCGGCCGGATCGGTCAGGTCGTCGAGGACGATCAGCCACCGAGGCGCGTCCGCGCCGTCGAGCCGAGCCAGGAAGCGCTGCGCAGCTACATCGCTGTCGGCGCCATCGGTGCCGCACAGTTCACTGCTGGCCTGTGCGAAAGCGGCGATGATCGACTCCCGTGCACTGGCGTTGATCCACACCAGCAGGTCGACTGCGCGTTTGCCCCATTGCCGGTGAGCAAACGTAGCGGCGATCTGGGTCTTGCCGACACCGCCCATGCCGGCGAGGATCTGGCAGACCACGGCGGTGCCGTCCTCGGTGAGCGCGTCGGCCAGTTCCAGGTCGACCTGCCGAGCCTGGTGCGCGGCGGCTATCGGGGGGAGGGCGCCGATGCGGCGCGGCCAGGTCGTCGGCGGTTCAGGGCGGGAGCCCAGGGTGACTTGTTGCGTTTGGATCACGGTGCCGATAGGGGCGCTGAAATCGTTGCGGAACTCGGTTGCTGCGGCTGGTGGCGCTGCAGTCGCCTCGATGCTGGTGAACAGTTCGGTGATCCAGAAGCGGTTCCATCTGGGGTAGAGGATGGTGTTCTTCGTGCCGTTGTTCTCGGCTCGGAACCCGAACTGGAGGATGATGTTGCGGCACAGCACCGACAGGTACTGATGCGCGGCGGGGCCATCGGCATCTTGATGTGAGCCCGGATGGGGGTCGTTCTCGCTGATCCAGGCATGGACGTCGGTGACGAGATCGGTCAGGTCGGAGCCGCCCACCAGCGGCCAGTTGGTCGGCTCGTTGGCCAGGAGTTCCTTGCAGAAGAGCCGTTGCAGTCGCTGCTGGTCGGGGAAGAGTTCGGCGGCGGTCAGGTCGACCGCTGCCCGGATCACGGCGGTCAGCTCGGTCTGCTGGTCCTTCGCAGGCAGGCCTTGCTTGAGTTGCCGGTTGCGTAGCGTGGTGTCCAGGCTCTCTGCGATGCGTGTGCCGACCCATTTGCCGATCGCGGTCTTGGCGGTATCAAAGGCGAGTCCGCTAAGGGTGGCGGCGCTGAACGGCTCGATCACGATGCGGGCGACCTCCGGCGTGCAAGTGGAGCGTCCCCACCATACCCGGCGACAGAGCCGAGCGCGTCCCCCGAAGCACCGACTCGGCGACCACCCCAGAGTCACGGGAGGCAGAGCGGTGGGGGAGTTCTGGTCATGACCAGTCATAACCAAGACCAGATCATCTGATATGAGATGTAACTGTCTGAATGTTGTAAGATTCTCATCCCGGTGGTCGTCACCAGGTCTGATGTGGTCGATGTCGACCGCGCGCTCGGGACATCGCTCTCCGTACGTCGGTCGGGCTGTAGAGCTGTACCTATCTCGGCGAAGGACACAGCGGCGGCGCACAGGCCAGGCAGCAGATAGCCGCGAACGGCGATTGGAGCCGATCGAGGAGGGGGCACAGGTACCTCCCGCGTCGGCGAACTAACCAGGTCGAATCACGATATGGTGCTACCATCCATGGATGGTGAACTCCGCTGAGTCCGCCCTGCGCGCGCGGATGCTCGAGATACAGGGGCTTTTCAACGAAAGCCTTTCGATCCTACGATCGCTGCAGCAGAGCGGTGCCCTACATATCGACGAGAATCGTCCTTCGCAGGCCGCAATGGATGCGGCGATGACGCTCGCTGGTCCCTCCGGAGAATGGAAGGACTCGCAGCACTGCCTGCGTCCAAGGGCCCTTGCTCTTAAGTTCGTCCATGAGCAGGCTGGATTCTGTCGATCGCTCGCGCTGCTTACGGCAGACCCCTACCACTCGTTCGACTCAATGTGTGTCATCAGTCGGGCGATCGCCGAGCGCTCCGGACGCATCGCCTGGATCCTCGACCCAACCGTCGACCACAAGATCAGGTGCGCACGCGCTTATCTCGTGGACCTCGTCAGTCTCCACCACCTTGTGCCCAGTCGACTCATTGAGCCATCGGACGGAGTAGCGCGGGAGAAGAAGGCCAAGGACAAAGAGAAATCTAAGGCGATGAAGCGGGAGGCGAAGGAGCTTTTCGACCCAGCAACCTTCGAGAATGAGCCATCAACATGGAACGTTGCAGGCGAGACATACATCAGTTGGACCGACGCGCTCATGAATTGGGCTAGGGCCAATGAGCTGTCGATCGACGGTGAGGCTCTGTATAATCTCCTCGCCGTCACCTCTCACCCACAAGGGTTTACCGCTGTGGCCGGCACTGACCGCCATCCTTACCACGTCGGCGTTCTAGGACTGAAGACTTCCCAGGTCGAGAAGACTCTCCGCCTTTCTCTGACGCTTTACTATTCATCATTGACGCAATGCGCGAACTATCACGGGGTCGATGAGCAGGCGTACTCAGGATGGGAAGCTAAGATTTCCGAGGTATACCCAGGATTCTTCGCTCAAGATTGAATCCCATCGCGATGCGTGCGCCGAACCATTTGGTGACCGCGGCCTTGGAGGTGTCGATGACGAGACCGCCGAGGGTGGCGGCGCTGAAGGGTTCGATCACGATGAGGCCTGCGTCCGGCCGTGCAAGTGGAGTGTCCTCACTATTCCCATTGTCGGAGCCGAGTCGCGCCCCCGCCATAACTAATCGGAGCCCGCCTCGGAGTTGCGGGTGGCCGGGGCGGGGACGAGGCAGTTCCGATCATACCCAATGATAACCAACCTGGATCACGTGATACGAGTTGTAACTGTCTGACTGTCCGAGTTATTTGGTCACGGGAAGTCTCGGTCTCCTACAGGGGCCGAATGCGGTCTCGGGGAGGAACCGCTAGGGCGCGCCGACCCGGACCCGCCAGGCGATGGCGTCGATCAGCACTCGCAGTGACCTGGTGATCGGCCGTCCAGTCGCTGCTGGTGCCGGGATCCGTTTGTGCATGCTCCCACTGGTTGTCGGTGAGCGTGGCGTGGGCAGGTACCCTTAACACTTGGAGCCTCCAGCGGTCGGTTTCGTTGCAGCACAACAAGACTGACTGAAGGCTCCCTCATTTCTCGAACAGGCCCAGGTGTACAAGCCTCAGACTTGCAACTGGAGTACTAACCTCAGTTATTCAGGGCTGCAACGTCTCTGGTGGACTCCCATGAAGAAAGGTGCCCCGTCACCTGCGAAGATGTGAGTGTCTAGAACACAAGTCGCGGGAACATGGGACACCTTCTTGGTGCAGCGTAGCGGTTGGTCTCGGCGGTTGGACGTGGAGGCCTCGGGGCAGGGCCAGGTCGGCAACAGCGGGGTGGTCCTGCTACGGCTGGCCGCTGACAAGTGCGGCCTGGCCAGGGCCTTGGCGGTCCGGATGGCCGCTTCGTCGGTGTCGTCGTGGGTCGACCGGACCCAAGCGCTGGTGTATACGGCGTGCGCGATCGCGATGGGCGCGACCGGCTTCGAACGGTCCACCGGGTACGTCTACGCCACCACGGCGACCAACATCAGCCGCCTGAAGGGCATCGGCGGCTCGCACACCCTCCAGTGGATCGACGCGGTCGGCCGTGACCATGCCGAGGTCGAAGACCGGGTGCGCTGCAGCAAGGCCACCGGGCTGGGCAACCTCCCCTCGGCCTCCTGGCAGGTCAACACCGCCTGGATCCCCGCGACCAACATCGCCGCCGATGTGGAGGCCTGGAGTCGCCTGCTGGGCTTCGCCGGCGAGTCCGAACTCGAAGGCGCCGAACCGGCGGCCACCATCCGCGCCAAGATCTACACCACCGGCGCCCGACTGGTTCACCACGCCCGCAAACGAACCCTGAGACTCGCCGACACCCGGCCCTGGAACAGACACTTCGCCGCCGCCTGGGCCGCTCTCACCGAACTGCCCGAACCGGCCACCTGACCTGAACCCCCATGCCGACTACCCGCCGCCGGAAGGAGCGACCGCGGCCGCATCCAGCAGCGACACCCGCTGGCGGCAGCCAGGACCGCACCCTGGTCCGGGACTTCGTCACACGGACGAGGACAAACCGGCACAAGACAGATCGGCACTCAAGCCATAAGAGACGCTGAAGAATCGAGGCTAACCCACGAAGTCGAGCACCAATACTTGACGGTGCGTCGATCCGTCATGAGATAATAGGACAATGGCAGTATCTAAACCTAACTCCGGTGACTTCCAAGCAGCGCCCGATTCTTTGTCAAGAAACCGAGGAATATTTGATGATTTTGAGGCATATCGGACGCCTTCGTCTCGTGACTATCAAGCGATCTTTCAGGACGGGATTATAGTAATCGATACTAATGTGCTATTGCATCTATACCGTTACCGAGAAGAGACGAGGGCTGATCTTCTGTCAGTTCTTCGAGCGCTTAAAGATCGAATCTGGGTTCCGCATCAGGTTGTTCGCGAATTCTGGCGAGCGCGTGAATCAGTCCTGAAAGATCCACAAGAATCAGTAGAAACGATGAAGCAACTTGAATCAAAGATCGACGAAGTCAAGAATGCTTTTAGGCGCTGGACAAATCGAGTGGACCTAGATCGAGATCATGCGGATCGTCTGATAGATGATCTGGATAGCGGCTTCGTGCCAATAATTAATGAAGTGAGTGCGTCTGCACCTGATGAATCCGTGGAGGAAATGCTTGACACTCGGAAAGACCCGATCGTTCAGGCGTTGAGTGAAATACTCGATGGAAGTGTAGGTTCGCCATTCGATGAGAAGACACGACAAGAGAAGATTACAGAGGCCATGAAGCGTTTTGATATGAGGAAGCCTCCGGGATTCAAGGACCAAAGCAAAAAAGAAGAGCAAGGAGCAGGAGATTACCTCCTATGGGCTCAAACTCTAATCGAAGCCCAGCAAAGCAAGCGTGATGTCCTGATCGTGACTGCAGATGTGAAAGAAGACTGGTGGAGGCGAACACATGGTCAAACACGAGGCCCGCATCCGGACCTGGTAGAAGAAATGAAGGAGGAAGCTGGAGTTCGCCTGTTTATGCTTCAACCGAAAGGATTGATGATTCATGCGAAGGCGACCTTGAGCATTCAAGTAAGGGATGAATCTGTCGAGGATATCGAGCGAGCAGACAAGAGGCTAACAGAATCGGAGACCGGAGGATGGACCAAGGAAGGGATTGCCATCCTCTTTGAGCGACTTATGCTCGAAGACCGTTTCCCGCAAGAATGGGCAATTCATGAAGCCGCATTCGGAAACGGCTTTGTCAGCCGAGAGCAGGTGTACGAGTTGGCTGGGTACGATACGAATCGAAGTCTTCGCGGCTTTACACGACCTATTATAAGGTTGAGTAATGAACTGCGAATGCAAGGGTACATCGCTGAGGATGCCGTCGAAGTCCTTACGGCTGTCTATGATTCTCCAACAAATCCCGGTTCAGCAACTGGATTCAGGCTTAATGGCGATCTAATAGAATTGGTTGTCGAGGTCGATTCGGAAGAATCGAGCAGTTAGCGCAGCCAAATTTAGTCTGTGCTTCATGGAAGTCGTTCGCACTGCAGGTGCATCTGCTCAGTCGAAATGGCAGGTTGATACCACAACGCCGATACGAATAAGTGACGAGGCTTCGGATGAACAAGGAGGCCGGTTAGTACTCCAGTTGTAGGTTCGGGTTTCATGCGGCGAGGGTGAGTTGTCGCTGGTAGTGGAGCTGTTTCGCGGTGGCTTGGTGGCGGCGTCGCCAGGTCGACCAGCGGAGCCGGTGTTGCCAGTTGAGGTCGGGCGCGGCTGCACTGACTATCAGGTGGCGGATTTCGTTGCAGGTCAACGGGATCATGTCGGACTCGTCCGGGTCGGATTCGCGGGCGCGGGTCGCGGCGAGGAAGGCGTAGGCGAGCATCGCGAGGGTGACCCACCGGTGCCACGAGGTCCAGGTCCGGACTTGGTGCTCATCGAGTCCGGCGAGTTCCTTGGCGCCCTGGAAGGTCTCCTCGATCCTCCAGCGCATCCCGGCGACCGTGACCAGTGTCTGGAGCGGGACTGCTGTGAGGGTCCAGGCCAGGTAGTAGGCGAGTTCGCCGGTGCGCCGGTTCCGGCGGGCCAGCAGATGCGCGTGCCCGCCGCGTTCGGGTACGAGATCGATCCAGGCCCAGTCATAACACCGCAGGCCCTTCGCGCCGTCTCCGGCCGATCGGGGCTGCCAGGCGACTCCTGCCTGTTCGATGGCTTCGGCGGCGGTGGTCTTACCCGCTTCGACAGCGACCGGGGTAGTGCAGGCGACGGCCAGGACATAGGGCAGGCCGCGGGCTTCGAGCCGGGCGCGCAGGTCGGGGTTGACGCCGTAGGCCTCGTCGCCGACAGCGAAGTCGGCGCCGATTCCGGCATCGAGCGCGGCCTCGATCATATCGCCGGCCAGTTCGGGCTTGGTGGCGAAGCCGACCTGTTCGGGCACACCCGCCGCCGCACACCGCCCGGGATCGTCGGTCCAGGACTTCGGCAGGTAGAGGCGGACATCGACCGGCGCGTGCCCGGCCGCGGTCGCCAGGGTGAGGTAGACCCCCAACTGGCAGTTCTCGATCCGGCCCGCCGTCCCCGAGTACTGCCGCTGCACCCCAACCGTCCGATCGCCTTTCTTGACATCGCCGGTTTCGTCCACGGCCAGGACCCGCAGGCCCGCTCCGGTGCTCAGCTGCTCGGACGCCCAGGCGCGGATCTCGGACCGGACCTGTGCATCGTCCCAGCTCGCACGGGAGAGGAGGTGCTGGAACCGCCAGGGCCCGGCCTCGCCTGCATGCTCGGCCAGGGTCCAGCAGTTGCGCCGTTCCAGATGCGCCATCATCGCCTGCGTCAGGCGCTTCGCGTTCTGCCTGGTCTCGATCCGCCGGAACGCCGAAGCCAGGCGCGCCCACAGCGCGTCCAGGTCAGACCGCCAGCGGCCCACGTCTACACTCGCCAAAGCGGCCGTCGTGCTCTTCAGTTGCCTCACAACAACAATGATCACGGCGGCCGTCCCGCGCCCAGCGACGGCATCCCCGCAGCTCACAACCTGAACTCTCACTGGAGTACTAA
>NZ_PGGV01000036.1:0-1393 GCF_002798405.1 Glycomyces xiaoerkulensis
TCGACCTGGACGACCACGTCCATCAACTGGTCGCCGAAGACCGGGTTGCACTCCACGATGTAGTTGACCTTGCCGTCCACGCCGGCCTCGAACCCGGCCTTGGAACCGTCGACGATGATGATCTGCACATCGGTGCCCGGCTCGAACCCGGCCTCCTCGATCGCCTGGATCGCGCCCAGCCCCATCTCGTCGTTGTGGGCGTACAGCAGGTCGACCTCCTCCAGCCCGTGGGTGGAGATGAAGGTCTCCATCACCGACTTGCCGCCCTCGGCGGTGAAGTCGCCCGACTGCGAATCGACCAGCTCATAGTCCAGCCCCTCGCCGTCCAGGACCTCGTAGAAGCCGGTCTTGCGGTCGTTGGCCGGGGCCGACCCCACCGTGCCCTCCAGCTCCAGGATGCGGGTGGTCTCCCCGCCGCCGAAGGTCTCGACCGTCCAGGACCCGGCCTTGCGGCCCTCCTCGACGAAGTCCGACCCCAGCCGGGTGACGTACAGGTCCTCATCGGCCGCCTCGATGCCGCGGTCGGCCAGGACCACCGGGATCCCGGCGGTCTCGGCCTCGCCGAGCACGTCGGTCCAGCCGGTCTCCACCACCGGGGCCAGGACGATCACATCGACCTGCTGGGTGATGAAGTTGCGGATCGCCTCGATCTGCTTTTCCTGCTCCTGCTGGGCGTCGACGAACTTCAGCTCGTCGATCCGGTCGTCGGCCTCGGCGGCCGCCTGCACCGAGTCGGAGTTGGCCGTCCGCCACGCCGACTCGGCGCCCACCTGAGCGAACCCGACGACCAGGCCCTCGCCCGAGTCGCCGCCCGAGCCGTCCCCGTCGTCGGCCCCGCACGCGGCCGAGCCGAACAAGAGCGCGCCGGCCCCCAGGCCGACAATAGCTTTCCTGAGCATGATCATTGCCCTTCATGCTGGTGAGATTTGAGGAGTTCAATCCATCCCAGAGGATGTTATCGCTCAAATCCTTACTCATGTTATCGATCACGTCAAGCCTCTTCAGGGACGGGCTCATAACGATCATGCAACGGGCGGCAACCCCGAGCAGGTGAAACCCGGCGTCGACCGGACGATCCGGCTTGAATCCGGCGAGGGCCCTCCCGCCCGGAATGGCAGAGCATTGCTGCACCACGGGTGGAAGGGCCCTCGATCGGCGACGCGGACTCGCCTCGGTCATCGAAACGTTCGCGCCCACCGGTGCGGAACGATCGTCAGCCGATGGTCCAGTCTTGGACTTCGGAGCCGTTGCAGGTCCATTGGCGGACTTCGGCGCCGTCCTCGGTGCCCCATTCGAAGTCGTCCAGGCACAGGCCGGAGTAGCGGTTGACGATGTTGGAGTAGCCGCCGCCGGCGTCGACGATCTCCCACTGCTGGACCTCGTTGCCGTTGCA
>NZ_PGGV01000036.1:1443-6278 GCF_002798405.1 Glycomyces xiaoerkulensis
AGGTCCATTGACGGACTTCGGCGCCGTCCTCGGTCCCCCACTCGTAGTCATCGAGGCAGAGGCCGGAGTAGCGGTTTTGGATCTCCACGACCGAACCACCGCCACCACCCCAGCGGTCGAGCACGGCCGACTCCTCGGAAGCGGTGAGGCTCATGATGGATCCGTGCCGCTTGTGCGTGCCGCCGAGGTCGTAGTTCCCGGTCGTCTGGAGGTTCTGGGTGTCGCCCAGGTTGTTCGAGACGAGCGGCATGTAGCCGCCGCCGGTGGCGTACTGGTCTACCCAGAGCGCCCACTCGTTGCGGTCGTTGAACTTCGACCACATCGGGCCTTCGACGTCGCCGCCGTCCAGCCCCAGATGCGACAGGTCGCCCAGTCGCGTCCACGAGCCCAGGATCGAGTTCGACGCCTCGATGGTGATCTGGTCGTCGCGGGAGGCACGGTAGTAGCGCCAGCCACCGGTGCTGTCGGGGACCTCGATGATCTGCGTGTCGATGATCCCCTCGTTACCGGGCCGGTCGATGTACAACTGCGGGGTCGACGCGCTCCGGAAGTCGCTGGTGTGCGCGTACCACATGCGGTGCTTCTTGAGTCCGTCGACGGTCGAGAGGGTCGCCCAGTAAACGACGAAGTCGCCGCTGTCGGGGTCGTAGACGGCCTCGGGGGCCCAGGCGTTCCCGGCGTCGGGGATGGAGCCGGCCACGTCGAGCAGCCAGGGGTCCGACCAGTTGACCAGGTCGGTCGACTCCCACACCACCAGCGAGGTGCTGCCGTTGTTGGAGGCGTCCTCCCAGGAGGTTCCCGAGGCGATGCGCAGGTCGGTCGCGATGATCCAGTACCGGTCGCCCTGCGGCGAGCGGATCAGCACCGGGTCGCGGACCCCTTGGGTGCCGACCGTCGAGCGCAGGACGATGTTGCCGTTGTTGAGGTCGTTCCAGTGCAGCCCGTCGTCGCTGTGCGACAGGTAGACCTGCTCGCCGTTCGAGCTCTCGCCGGTGAAGTGGGCCATCAGGTACCCGGTATAGGACTCCTGAGCGGTCGCTTCCTTCGCCGTGGCGACGAGGAACGAAGCGACCAGGAGGCATGCGGCGGCCACTAGGGCGCCGGAGCGGGATAGGACGCTGGTCATGTACTGCTCCTTTCGTGGGTCGAATCGATGGGACGTGTATAAGTGATCGCTAACATCATGGGGTCGGCGAGCGAGTGCGAAGATGAAAAGTTATCGCTAACAAGGACGCTGCGGGCGACGGTCGGCCGCCCGCGGTTCGAGGTGGAACTCCTGTAGCGGATCCGGACCCCGCCTGTCGGACGTATTGACAGGCTTGAATCACCATAAGCACGCTCGAGACGAAAAGTCAATCCCTTCGACAAACCGTTGTAGGATCTCCGCGCCGACGCATCGCCGACGGGACCGAAGTGCGCCGGACTGCGGCGGACGGGGCGGAACAGCAGGCGAGCCGAGCGAAAGGATCCAAGATGCATATCGGCTGACACCACCGCAGCCGTGATCAGATCGACCGAGCCGCCCCACCGCTCGCCGCCGGTGCCCGCCCGTCAACGATCCGGGCGGGCACCGGCCCCACTGCTCTCGGGGGGCGATCGAGCGGCGGGTTCGAGGGCTTCAGCCTTTGAGTCCGGTTTGGGCGACGCCTTGGACCAGATACCGCTGCAGGAACAAGAACACGAACACCAGCGGCAGGATCGCGACCGCCGCGGCGGTGAACAACTGCGGCAGATTGATCGACTGCGAGGTCAGAAACGTCGACAACGCCACCTGCACCGTCCACGAGTCAGGCGACCGCCCGATCACCAACGGCCACAGGAACGCATTCCACGAGGTCACGAACGTGATCACCGCCATCGCGGCCATGAACCCCTTCGAGTTCGGCATCACGATCCGCCAGAACGCACCCCAGTAGCCCAACCCGTCCACCCGGGCGGCCTCCTCCAGCTCTCTGGGGAAGCTCAGGAAGTACTGCCGGCACAAAAAGGCCACGAACCCGTTGAACAACGGCGGGATGATCAACCCCCGCAGATCCGAGACCCACCCCAGGCTGGAGACCAGCACGAAACTGGGCACGAACGTGATCGCGCTGGGCACCATCAACGTCGCCAGAATCGCATAGAAGATCTTGTTCGCATGCCGGTGGGAGATCCGGGCCAGCCCGTACCCGGCGGTCGAACACAGAAACAGCGTCCCGACCGTGGTCAGCACCCCCACCACCGCCGAGTTCCACAGACTCCGCCCCATCGGCACCTTCGGATCGTTGAACAACTCGGCCACGTTCGACCACGCCGGCGAGGAGGGAAACCACATCCACCCCGGCGCGGTGATCTCCTCGGTCGTGGCCAGGGCATTGCGCACGATCAGATAGAACGGCACCAGAAACACCGCCGCCAGCAGCGACAGGCCGACCAGGTTGGCCGCCCGGGAGGCGGCCGAGCCGGCCCCGGGCCGGTAGCCCACCGGCCGCCGCCGGCCCTTCACACCAGCCGCCACCATCGCCCTCACCGTCCTTCCGGTTTGCCGAAGCCCAGGACCTTGCCCTGGAACAGCGTCACCAACGCGATCAACAACGCCAGGATCAACGCCCCGGCCGAACCCCGACCCAGATCCTGCACCGTCCCCAACGAGGTATGGAACAAATACACCAACGGCGTCCGCCCATAGGGCACGTTCCCCGAGTTCGGCAGCAGGTTCCAGAACTCATCGAAGGCCTGATAGGCCTGGATCAGCACCAGCATCAGCACCGCCACCGACGTCGCCCGCAGCCCCGGCAGCGTGATATGCCAGAACGTCTGCCGCCCCGGCTTCGCCCCGTCCACATACGCCGCCTCATACAAATGCTCGGGGATCTGCTGCAGCGCGGCGATGAACAGAATCATGTAGAACCCGCACTGGATCCACAACCGCAGCGTCGCGATCACCAGCCAGAACCACGGCGGATCATTCCCGTTCAACCACGCGATCGGCCCGACCCCGAACCAGCCCAGCACCGTGTTCACCAGCCCGTAATGCACCCCGGTGAAGATCGACATCTTCCACACCAGCGAGGCCAGCACATACGAACAGGCGAACGGCAGAAAGAACACCGACCGGAAGAACGCCCGCGCCACCCGAACCCGGTTGACCGCCAACGCCAACCCCAGCGAAGCGGCGAACGTGACCGGCACGATGATCGCCGCGAACAGGGTGAACGTCCACAGACTCCGCAGGAAGTTCGCATCGGTCAACATCGAGGCGAAATTGGCGAACCCCACGAAGTCCTCGGCCGCCGGCGTCACGGTGTTGCGCGCATCGAAAAACGACAAAAACGCCGACCAGGCCACCGGCACATAGGTGAACATCACCAACCCGGCCAGGAACGGCCCCACGAAATACCAGAACGCCGCGCCCCGGCTCCCCAGACGCCGGCCGACCCGGGCACGCCACGACACCCCCGACCGGCCCGCCCCGGCCCCGGTATCAGCACCAGGGCCGGAGCCGGAGCCGGGGCCGGGGCCGGGGGTGCCGGTCTCGGTTTCGGTTTCGGTTTCGGTCACCGCCGGCCCCGCTACCCGAAGATCCCGTCGAGCTCGTCGTTGACCGTCGCCACCGCCGCGGCCAACTCCTCCTCCGGATCGGCCCCCTCGATGACGATGTTGCTCATCATGTCGTTGACCGCCGTGTTCATCGCCGGCGTCCAATCCGGATCCTCGGCCCACCCGAACTCATCGGCGATCGCCACCGCCTCCGCCGCCGGCCCCGAGGTCAACTCATCGGCCTGGGCCCGCAGCGACAACCGCGAGGGGATATGGAACCCGTACGACAGGCACCAATCCAGAATGAACTCCTCATGATCGACCCACAACCACTTGGTGAAGGCCTTGGCCGCCTCCACATTCGGGCCGTTCGCGTTCACAAACGCCGACCAGCCCCCGTTGAACACCGTCGGCGCCCCCCCGGCGAAGCCCGGACACGGGAAGATCCCGATATCATCGCCCAACCCCTCCAACAGCGCCGGCATCGTCCACAGGCCCGTCCACGACATCGCCGTCAACCCCTGCAGCATCGACGACGGATCCCACCACGCGGTCGGCGCCCCCAGCAGCAGCGCCCCCGACTCCGACAACCGACGCACCGACCCCGCCCCCTCGGCCATCCGCGCATCATCGAACCCCGCCTGCCGGTCGGCGCCGATGAACGACAACCCCAGACTGTGGATCATGTGCTGACCCAACCGGTCGGCCCCGCTGGCCTCACCGAAATCGATGCCCTTGACCTCACCGGAATCCAACTCCACGGCCATATCGACCAACTCATCGAACGTCTCCGGCGGCCCGGCGATCCCGGCCGCCTCGAACATGCTCGGCCGATACACGATGTACTGCGGATCATCGATCATCCGAATCCCGTACACCGTCCCATCCAGCGTATTCCGCGCCAGATCCGACTCCGGAATGTCATCGATAACATCCGCGACCAGGTCATCCAACGGCTCCAACTGCCCGGCCTCGACCATCCCCCGATTGAGATGACTCTCAAAACAGTCCGGCGCCTCGTCCTCGGCCAGCAGCCCCGACGACAACGCCGCATCGTAATCACCCGGGATCCACTCCACCCCCACCCGCGCATCCGGATACGCCGCCGCATAATCCAACGCCGCCTGCTGCGTCCCGGCCTCCCCGTACTCGTGATACCACTGCGACAACACCGGACCGTCACCATCGGCCTCCCCACGCCCGGTATTACCACCACACGCCGACAACACACCCGCACCAGCGGACAACCCGCCCAACGCGAACACACCCCGACGACCCAACACCGGCCCCGAAAACGAACCACCGAAACCCTTGCC